>NZ_JBFAGK010000010.1:0-350045 GCF_040660135.1 Streptomyces sp. NPDC050997 | reverse complement strand
CCTCCGCCTTGCAGCTGCACGCACCACACCCCGCTCAGGTCGGCCAGGAAGCACCGCTGCTTTCCTGCGGCCTGATCCAAACGACAGGCCCTAGCCCAGCCCGTCGATCGACCGTCCGTCCCGCAGGGTCCCCTTCAGCTCGGCCTGAGCGCCCTGCTTGGACTGCACGGCCAGCAGATTGCCCTGTGCGGATCCGGCGGCCGCGCCCGTCGCCGTGATCGACGTGGTGCCCCGGCTCCCGGCGGCCAGCAGGTACCAGGGCCCCGCCTCCGACTTCCACAGCACCCCGGCCAGCACATGCGGCTCGCGCGGGCCGCAGGCCGGCACGTTCTCGGCCTTCGCCGCGACCGCCCCGTACGCCCCGCCCGGTGTGCGGAACTGCGCCAGCGCCCGGGTGCCGACGCCCCGCCAGGTCTCGGCCCGGGTGCACACCCAGGTGGCCGAGCCGCTCGCGTCGGGCAGCGGTTGCGTGGCGAACTCCCAGGCGTTCACGCCGCGTACGCCCGCGGCGCGCACGGCGGCCAGGGAGCAGGCGAAGGGGGCCCAGGTACGCAGCCCCCTGGCACCGGACGCCTCGTGCGCCGACCCGGGCCGACCGGTGGTGAGGTGGGCCGGAACCAGCTCACCGAGGTCCGTCAGCAGCCGGGTGCCGGAGGTGTCCGTCAGCTGCAGCACGTTCCACGAGGTGCACGCGCCGCTCTGGGCGGGGCCGGCCAGCGGTGCGGCGACGCCGTCGGTCAGGGCGAGGTCCATCGCGCCTGAGCCCGGCTTCAGCAGGTCCCGCTCGGCCGCCTTCGTCACCCAGGGCGCCGTCAGATAGCGGACGTTGCCGTCGGCCCGGCCCAGCACCACCGCGTTCGCCTCGGCCCCGGTCGCGCCGTCGACCCGCGCGAAGTCGAGGGCGGCCCCCTTCGCGCCGTCCTTCGGCTCCGCGTACCGGGCGATGCGCAGACCGTCGTAGAGGATCACCACGCGCACGGTGTCCACGGTCCCCGCGTACAGCAGCTGGGGCGGTCCGGCCGGGCCGCCCGACGGGGTGCCGGGGGTCGCGGAGACCTGGACGGTCTCGCCGGGGCGGGCCCAGACGGCGAGGGCGCGGCGGAGGAGTTCCCGGTCACCGGTGAGGCCGCCGCGGGCCGGCCACACGGAGAAGTCGGTGCGCGCGGAGGTCTTCCACGCGGTGGCGGCCACCCGGGTCACCCTTCCCGGGTCCAGGGCGGCCTGCGCGGCGGGGTTGCGCGCGTACGCGGGCGCGGCGGCGCCGTCGGGGCCCCAGCCGTCGCCGGGCAGACCGAGCAGCGCCCCGCACACGGCGACGGCGGCCGCCGCGGCGAGCGCCGCCTTGGTGTGCTGTCTGCGCCGCATCAGGTCGGTGGGCCGCGCCTGCAGCGAACAGGGGTCGAACTCGGGGGATTCGAGCAGCGCGTACCGCGCGGCGACACCGTCCGCCTCGCTCAGTGCGGCGTCCCCGTCGTCGACGCCCGCGGCCGTCAGCACCTTGCGTACGTCGCTGTCGGGGAGCTTCTCCAGGCCGCGCAGCACATAGGCGGCCCGGGCCGGGCCGGACAGGGCGGACAGCCGCTGGTCCAGGGCGAGTTCGTCGGCGCCGCCCGAGCGCGGGAACAGTTTGAGGCCCCAGACCTGGGGGAGGCCCGGCGGCAGTTGGGAGCGTTTGGGCCACGCCCGGCGCCGCAGCGGGAGGCCCGCCTCCAGCGCCGTACGCAGCACCTGGAGCCGGACGAGGGCGTATCCCGGGTCACCGTCGCGGCCGGTGGACTGGGCCGGGATCACGGGCGCGGGCGTGCGGCCGCGGGGCAGGGCACGCTGGGTGAGGGCGTGCGCGGTCAGGACGCGCCTGCCCCGCCCGAGACCCGGCGGGAGCACCAGATAGGCGAGCCGCACGAGCCGCGGGTAGTGCTCGACGAGTGCGGCCTCGGCCTGCTCGACGTCGACGAGCGGATCGGACGACGAGGCTGACGAGGCTGCGGAGGGGGAGGGGCGGCCGGGGCGCGGGGCGACATCCTGTGACTGCACGTTCAGCAGAACGAGCGAATCGGTGGATGGTCACCGCCACCCGGGTGAATCAACCCGGGTGAATCAACCCGGGTGAATCAACCCTCCGGCGTGACCAGGGCCCGGGCGTAGTTCGCCATCGACCGCTGGTACCGCGGCAGATGGGGGGCCAGGGCGCCGAGTACGAGGGACAGGCCCTCACGGTCGCGGCCCAGACTGGACAGGCACAGCGCCAGAGTGGCCCGTATCGCGTCGTCCAGCTCGTCGGACGGCGCGTCCAGTTCGGGTGTCAGCAGCTTGACGCCCTCCTCCGCCCGTCCGACGTTGCGCAGGGAACTGGAGAGCTGGATCTTCGCGCGCCGCCCCTTGTAGCCGCTCAGACCGCGAGCGAGCGCGTCCTGGTACAGCGGCACGGCCTTGTCCGAGTGACCGGTCGAGTCCCACGCGCAGGCCCGCTCGAAGGGGCCGAGGGGGCTCTGAGCAGGCAGTTCGGCGACCAGGGCGTCGATCACGGCGCGGAAGTCGGCCGCGTCCTCTTCCGCGTAGTCGTCGAAGGTCGCCCAGGCGGCGGCCACGCGATCTTCCCAGTCTCGATTCATCGGGTCACCTTGGCATGTGCGTGCCCATAGGGCATCCGATTTGAGTGCGGCGCGCCTCACAGCCGTATCGAAGAGGACGGGCCCCTCGCCGGGGCCGCCTGAGGCATGGTCTGATTCATGCGACCGGAGGAACAGATGAGGCTGACCCGACCGATACTCGCGCTGGGCGGCGCGGCGCTGGTGCTGGCGCTGGCGGGCTGCGGCTCCGGCGACACGAAGGACGCCGCAGCAGCCGTACCAGAGGCGGCCACCGGCAGTCTGGAGCACCTGGCCGCCGAGGTGAAGTGCACACCGGACATGCAGACCGACGCCGACGAGATCCGGCAGGCCATCTGCAAGAACACCGACGGCAAGTTCATCCTCGCGACCTTCGCCACCGACCGCGGTCAGCGCGAGTGGATCAACGGGGCGAAGGACTACGGCGGTCACTACCTGGTCGGCCGCAAGTGGGTCGCCGTGGGCGAGACCAGCACCATGACGGCGCTGCGCGGCACGCTCGGCGGCACCATCGAGGAGGGCACGGACCACGCCGCGCACGAGGGGTCGCACGAGCCTTCCGACGGCGCCTCGCACTCCAGTCACTGAACTCCGCGGTCACTGAACCAGGGCGCGCGGGCGGGCCGCATCCGGACAACGCGAAGGCCGGTGGTGAGGAATCCTCACCACCGGCCTTCAGCGTTCGATCAGGCCGTCAGGCCGTCACTGGCACTGCTCTCCCTTGTTGATGCAGTCGACCATCTGGTTCATCGTGTCCTGGGAGAAGAAGTTGATGAAGTCGTTGTGGTCGGTGATCGGCTTGTGCAGCTGCTCCGGGAAGGTGTCCACCGCGTAGGCGTTCACGACCTGCCCGTCCTGGATCTGCGGGGCCGGGGCGTCGTAGGTCAGACGGACCTGGAGCTGGGGGATCGCCTTGAAATTGTTGGCGCAGGTACCGTCGGCCTGGGCGAACGCCACGTGCGTCCGGTGGTTGGCGCTGTCGATGTTCTGACCGTCCCAGCAGCTCTGGAAGTTGGTCGTCCGGACCACCTGGCTGCCCTGCGGGCAGATCGGGTACTGGTCCTTCAGCTGCACCTTGTCCTCGAAGCCGGTGCAGCTCCAGTTCACGTTGGCGTTGGCGTTGCCGTTGACGAAGGCCTTGGCGTCACCGGTGATGATGCGCAGCGCCGTCGGCATCGCGACGACGTCGCCCTTCTTGTTGCCGACGAACTTCAGCTCGGCCTGGGCCGGCTGGAGGATCTTGCCGACGTTGCCTTCCTTGCCACCACCGTCGTTGTTCTGGTCGAAGTCCTGCGTGCCGTCCTGCACACGCAGCACCGGCCAGAAGTACGACGACTTGTCGCCCTGGTTCTGGCAGCTGGTCGTGGCACCCGCCAGTTCCTGGTCGCTGGCGAACGCGTCGTTGTTCTGGTTGCCGACGTAGTCGTGCAGGTGGTGGGCGCCGTTGGTGACACCGGGGGCGACGATCACGTTGTCCGTGTTGTGGTTGTCGTTCCCGTTGGTGCCACAGTCCGACGTGAAGGTGCCCTGCGAACCGCTGTCGCCGTTCGCGGGGAGACCGTTCTGGTCGACACCGAGCTGGGCGTTGCCCTGGACCTGGGTGATGTCCACGAAGTCCGCCGCCGCCGGGCCGTTGCCGCCCTGGCCGCCGTTGCCCTGCTGACCGGCGTTGTCGCCCTGCTGACCGTCGTCCTGGCCGCCCTGGTTCTGGTCGCCGTTCTGCTGGTCGCCGTTCTGGCCGTTCTGGCCGTCCTGGTTCTGGTCGCCGTTCTGCTGGCCACCGTTGTTCTGCTGACCGCCGTTCTGCCCACCGGCGTTGGTCTGCGGCTCCGCCGTCTGCGTGGTGCAGGCGGAGAGCTGGCTCATGGAGCTGTCGAACTTGCCCCCGACGCGCTCGACGTCGAGCCGGATCCGGTCGATCGTCGCGGTCCGCTTCTCCTTGAGAGGGCCGACGATCGAGTTCTGGACGAAGCTGGCGTCACCTGCCTGGGCCTGCCGGGTGGAGGCAAGCCGGGTGTAGGCCTCGGTGATCTGCTTGTCGAGGTTCGCCAGCTCCTTGTCCACGCCGGAGCGCGCCTTGTCCGGCACGTCCGTCAGCTTCTGGCCCACATCGGGGCAGGCGATGGTCGCGACCTGCGCGGCGGCGGACTTGGTCTGGTTCTGCGCGCTGTTTGACTCGTGCGCCGAAGCGTAGAAGTTCGCCCAGATCAGCCCGCCCCCACCGAGCGCTAGGGCCGCCGACGCGGCTATGGCCTTGTTGGCCATTGACGAACGGCGTTTACGTGTGTTGCGTCCCATGGAACTCCTCAGACTTCCTTGCGGGGCAGCATCGAGGCGCCCGACAGGAGTAAAGCGGCCCCCTTCCATACGCAGGGAGCCCCACGGGTGTTCAGCCGTCACAGAAATTCATGAGAGATGCGCGAGACAATTCAGCCCCAACTGCTTTGGCAATACCTTGAGTTGTTGATCCCTTACGGCACGTGTGAGACCGGGTCCGTTTTCAGTGGCCCTGGTCCAGATAGGCGAGAACAGCCAGGACGCGTCGGTTGTCGTCGTCCGACACCTCCAGATCCAGTTTGGCGAAGATGTTGGAGGTGTGCTTGGCGATCGCCCGTTCCGTGACGACGAGCTGCGCCGCGATCGCCGCGTTGGACCGGCCCTGCGCCATCAGCTCCAGCACCTCCCGCTCACGTGGGGTCAGCCGGCCCAGCGGCCGGTCGTCGGCCGCCCGCCGGGACAGCAGCTGCTGGATCACCTGCGGATCCATCGCCGTCCCGCCCGCCGCGACCCGTCGTACGGCGTCCACGAACTGCTCCGCGTCGAACACCCGGTCCTTGAGCAGATAGCCGACCCCGCCGGTGCCGTCGGCGAGCAGTTCGCGCGCGTACAGCTGCTCCACGTGCTGGGACAGCACCAGTACCGGCAGCCCGGGTCTGGCCCGGCGGGCGTCGAGCGCGCACTGCAGGCCCTCGTCGGTGTGCGTAGGCGGGAGCCGGACGTCGACCACGGCGACGTCCGGCTCCAGTTCGGCCAGCGCACGGGCCAGCTCCGGCCCGGTCTCGACGGCGGCGGCGATCTCGAAGTCGTAGGCCTGAAGGAGCCGGACGAGTCCGTCGCGCAGCAGGAACAGGTCTTCGGCTAGGACAACGCGCAAGGGATCTCCATGGTGACCATGGTGGGACCGCCCGCGGGGCTGCTGACGGCCAGGACGCCGTCGAATGTACCCAGTCGTCGCTCCACGCCGGCCAGGCCCGAGCCCGCCCCGATCGCCGCGCCGCCCTGGCCGTTGTCGGTGACCGAGATCCGCAGCATGCCCTCCGCGTGATGCACGTCGACCCAGATCCGGTTGGCGCCGGAGTGCTTGACCGCGTTGGTCAGCACCTCGCTGACGGCGAAGTACGCGGCCGACTCCACGGGCGCGTCCGCCCGGCCGGACAGCTCCACGTCCACCTCGGTGGACAGCGGCAGCCGCAGCGCCAACGCCCGTACGGCATCGCCCAGTCCGCGCTCGGCGAGCACCGGAGGATGGATGCCTCGGACGAGGTCGCGCAGCTCGGCGAGCGCTTCGGCGGAGGACTGGCGGGCCTGCGAGAGCAGCCGCCTGGCCTGCTCCGGGTCCTTCTCCACCAGTACCTCGATGGTGCCGAGGTCCATGCCCATGGCGACCAGCCGGGCCTGCGCCCCGTCGTGCAGGTCCCGCTCGATGCGCCGCAGTTCGGCCGCGGAGGTGTCGACCGCGTCCCGCCGGGTCTCGGTCAACACCCTTACCCGCTCGGACAGTTCGCCCTGGCCGGAGGCGAGCACGGAACGGGTCATCCGGAAGTGGACCTCCAGCAGCCGCGGAGTGAGGAAGTGCGCGAAGAAGAGCAGGACCAGGCCGAGGGCGGCGGCGCCGAACGCGGAGGCCTGCCCGGTCACCGGCACGAACCCGTACCAGTACCCGTCGGGGAAGACCCGCCACAGCCCGGCCGCTATCACGAACCCCTCGACGGGGTAGAACAGCAGCAGGGCAGGCAGCAGCGCGGTGAGGAACCCGGCCGTCATGTCCACCGGCAGCCACCTCAGGTCCCGCCAGGTCGCGGGGTCGCCCAGCATCCCGAAGGTGCGTGTCCACGGGTTGGCGTCCTTGGGCATCGGCCGGTACGCCGGCGGGATCCGCACCCCGTACCACTCGGCCGCCAGGGCCCGCCGCCAGTCCGCGAACATCCGCACCCCCGTGAGCACCCACGGGGTGGTGACGATCCCGACCCCGATCGGTATCAGCGCCATCGACACCAGCGAGATCGTGAACAGGGCCACCGCCCCCGGCAACACCACGAGTGCCAGCCCGAACCCCCGCAGGGCTGCCCGCCCGACCTCCCGCGGCCCGGTGCGGGGTCTGTCGCTCTTCGTCTCCATGGTCATGCCGTCAGTCTGGCCGAGGCACCGCCACGAAACACGGGACTTGAACGGTCGTTCAGGGGTGGTGCCAGATACACCCCGCCCACCACCGCTCCCTCTCCGAGTCCCCCTTCCCAGTCTCGACGCCCCGGCTCGGGTTCAGCCCCCGCCCGCCGCGAGCGCCTTCGCCTCCAGTTCAGGGGCGAGGCCGACCGGTGGGCGGTCCGGGCGTTGTGGGGGTGGGCCGTTGAGGGCTCGTAGCCAGTGCCAGGTGTCGGTGACGGTGTCCGTGACCGGGCGGGGGCGCAGGCCTGACGCGAGGGCGCGGGAGACGTCGGCGCCGTGCAGGGCCGCGTGGTCCTCGCTGCCCGGGGGCACCCAGACCGGCAGGTGCAGCCATGGCTCGATGCCCGCGCCGAGGATCACGTCCGGGTCGGTCCAGCGGAGTTCGGCGGCCCCGCCGGTGACCGCGACACAGGCGTCGAGCAGCGCGCCCATCGTGGTGTGTCCCGGCGGACCGACGAGGTTGTACGGCCCGCTCGCGCCCCGCTCCACCGAGTCCAGGATCCATTCCGCCAGGTCACGGACGTCGACGTACTGGAGTGGCAGGTCACGCGGCCCGGGCGCGAGGACGGGCCCGCCACGGGCGGCTCTGCTCAGCCACCACGGCAGCCGCCCGATGTTCTCGTACGGCCCGAGGATCAGCCCGGCCCGCACGAGCAACGAGCTGTCCGCCCCGAACTCCTCGACGGCGGCCAGCTCACCGCCCCGCTTGTCCCGGGCGTAGTCGGTCTGTTCGGCGTCGGCGGCCGCGCCGTCCACCAGCGGCGCCTGTTCGGTGTACCCGGCGTCCCGGGGCCAGGCGTACACCGAACAGCTCGACACATACACGTACCGTCCGGCGCGGTTCCGCAGCAGTCGCGCAGCGTCCCGCACGGCCCGGGGCGCCCCCGACCAGGTGTCGACCACGGCGTCCCAGTGTCCGTCGCCGTGCGCCTCGGTCAGGGCGGCGAGCCCGTCGGGCGCGGTGCGGTCGCCGTGCAGCGACCGCACCCCGACCGGCGGCTCGTGGTGCCCCCGGTGGAAGACGGTCACCTCCCAGCCGCGCCCGAGGGCCGCCTCGGCGACGGCCCGTCCCGCGAACTCGGTCCCACCCAGCAGGAGAAGTCTCATACCGGAGACTGTGCGGGGATCGCCCGCGGAACGGAACAGCGCTCTGCCGTCAGCAGAGGCTCACCCAGCGGGAACCGACCGGTGGAGGATCAACGCCCGGATGGCGGCGTGTACTTGTAGCCGACCCGCCGTACCGTCTGGATCGCCAGGCGGTGCTCGGCACCCAGCTTGCGCCGCAGCCGGGCGATGTGGACGTCGACGGTACGGCCGTCGCCCACGTGTCCGTAGCCCCAGACCGTGGTGACCAGCTGGTCGCGGGTGTGCACCCGGTGCGGGTGGCCGACGAGGTGGGCGAGCAGCTCGAACTCCAGGTAGGTGAGGTCGAGTTCACGTCCGGCCACCGCGGCGGTGCGCTCCACGGTGTCGACCCGGACGAGCGGGTCGACCGCGCCGACGGCCTTGTCGCCCACCCCAGGCGCCACCGGCACCACCGGCGTGTCCGGACGGTCGGGCACCGCCGTCGGCAGGAACGGCGGCTGCTGGTCGGCAGGCACCAGCACCAGGTAGCCGACCATCGGCGGCTGTCCCGGCAGCGTGGGCAGGGTGTGCGGGGGAGCGGGCAGCCAGGTGGCACCCGGCGGCAGGAAGTCCGCGATCTCGACCACCTCGTCCCGGTCGACGGCACGCAGGCGGTGCCGGGCGGAGCCGTTGGCCGGGGCGGAGGGGGCGGTGCGGGCGGCGGTGGAGAGAGAACGGGTGGTCGCCATGAGGTGTCAGCTCTTTCGCGCGAGGAGTCGTCGAGGGGACGTACGTCGTGTCGCGCTGGCCGAAGGCCGGGGTGTACGGCGTTAGAGGGCCGGCGCGTTCGTCGCGCGGCAACACACCCGGTCGAAGTCGTGATGCTGACGGGAAGGCCAGAACGGCTCCAGGTCGTGGCGACCCGTCGCGGTGTCCTTCTGGAAGCTGGCCATGAGCCCATTGAAGCAGACGGACGGCGTCACGAGGACCCTTCTCTCACAGCTTGGACGCCTCCTCGGCGTGGATTCTTGACGTCCACGACAGAGAACGCACGCGCGAGGGGCGCCCACCGTCACGGTGGGCGCCCCTCGCGAGGAAGCGGTGCGGATCAGCGTGCGGATCAGACCTGGCCGGCCTTCTCCAGGGCGGAGCAGCAGGTGTCCACGATCAGGCGGGTCACCAGGTACGGGTCGACGTTGGCGTTCGGACGGCGGTCCTCGATGTAGCCCTTGCCGTCCTTCTCGACCTGCCACGGGATACGGACCGAGGCGCCACGGTCGGAGACACCGTAGGAGTACTCGTTCCACGGGGCGGTCTCGTGCAGACCGGTCAGGCGGTCGTCGATTCCGGCGCCGTAGTTCTTGACGTGGTCGAGCGGCTTGGAGCCCTCACCGAGCGACTCGGCGGCGGTGATGATCGCCTCGTAGGTCTCGCGCATCGCCTTGGTGGAGAAGTTGGTGTGCGCGCCGGCGCCGTTCCAGTCGCCCTTCACCGGCTTGGGGTCCAGCGTCGCGGCGACACCGAAGTCCTCGGCGGTGCGGTAGAGCAGCCAGCGGGCCACCCACAGGTGGTCGGAGACCTCCAGCGGGGAGACCGGGCCGACCTGGAACTCCCACTGGCCGGGCATGACCTCGGCGTTGATGCCGGAGATGGCGAGGCCCGCCTTCAGGCAGTTGTCCAGGTGCGCCTCGACGATGTCACGGCCGAAGATCTCGTCGGCGCCGACACCGCAGTAGTAGCCGCCCTGCGGGGCCGGGAAGCCCCCCTTGGGGAAGCCCAGCGGGTAGCCGTCCTTGAAGAACGTGTACTCCTGCTCGATGCCGAAGATCGGCTCCTGCGTGGCGAACCTCTCGGCGACCTCGGCGAGCGCGGCACGGGTGTTGGACTCGTGCGGCGTCATGTCGATGTTGAGGACCTCGCACAGGACGAGGATGTCGTCGCCGCCGCGGATCGGGTCGGGGCAGGAGAAGACCGGCTTGAGGACACGGTCCGAGGCGTGGCCCTCGGCCTGGTTCGTGGACGACCCGTCGAAGCCCCAGATCCCCAGCTCGGCACCCTTGGCGTCGTCGGCGAGTATCTTCGTCTTGGAACGCAGCTTGGCCGTCGGCTGGGTGCCGTCGATCCAGATGTACTCAGCCTTGAAGGTCACGGGCCACTTCCTTCGGGGGTGTGTCTAGACGCACGTGCGGGTGCTGCGGCGCTACGGCACTGGGACGCCGCGGTTGATGCCCGGCAGTTTGTCAACAGGCGATTTCCCGATCATTGCTCGAATGTGAACCCCGTGTTACCTGCCTGTTCTGTGTTACGACTCACGACTCACGACTCACGGCGTTCCGTTCGGGAACCCTCCGCGGACGCGTCCCGCACCCCCTTCAGGAACCCCCTGATCGCGGCCAGCTCCCGCTCGTCGTACCCCTGGAGCAGGCCCACCGTCCGGTCGATCAGTGGACCGAAGAAGGACTGTCCGAGCTCCACCGCCCGCTCGTCCACCTCGACGACGACCTTGCGCCGGTCGCTCTCGCCGCGCACCCGGCGCACCCGCCCGGCCCGCTCCAGCCGGTCGACCAGCGCGGTCGTTCCCGCCGAGTTGAGCCCGAGCGCGGCCCCGAGCCGTCCCGCCGTCATCTCCTCGCCCGCGCGTGCGGCGTCCATGAGGGCGATCAGGGCGCGCACGTCCGTGGCGTGCATCCCGTTGCGGTGCGCGAACCGGGCACTGTGCAGGCCGAGTTCGACGGTCACCGCGCGCAGCAGATGGACGATCTCCATCTCGGGACCCTGGTTCGGCATGGCGTTCCTCCGGTTATCATCTCGCTCATCGAGTATCTCGCTCAACGAGATAATAGGGGAGGGGTCGCTCATGGGTGTCCGCGTCCGAGGTGTGTACGACAGCGACGGCTTCCGGGCCGCGTACGACAAGGTCATGGCGAAGTGGCCCGCCGAGCGGGAGGCGCTGACCGTCCCGACGCCGTTCGGCGTGACGTACGTCAACGTGTGCGGCCCGGCGGACGCGCCTCCGCTCGTCCTCCTGCCGGGCGGCGGGGGAGCGACCTCCGCGTCCTGGTACGCCCAGGCCGCCGACCTGGCCCGCGCCCACCGTGTCTACGCCGTCGATCTGATCGGCGCTCCCGGGCGCAGTGAACCGGCAGCCGGCCGTCATCCTCGTACGGTCGCCGACCTGGTCGCATGGCTGGACGCCCTGCTCGACGGCTTCGGGGTCTCGGCGGCCGACTTCGGCGGGCACTCTTACGGTGCCTGGATCGCCCTGCACCACGCCCTGCGGTCCCCCGCCCGGGTGCGCCGGCTGTTCCTGCTGGACCCGACCCAGTGCTTCGCCGGGTACCGGGCGGCCTACCTGCTGCACGCCCTGCCGATGCTGCTGCGGCCCACGCCGCGTCGCGTCCGCGGCTTCCTGGAATGGGAGAGCGGGGGAGCAGTCCTGGACCCCGACTGGCTCCGGCTCCAGGAGGCGGCCGCCGGCTTCCCCTCCGTAGTGAAGCCGGTGACCGGTCCGCGTCCGGCGCCGGACGCGCTGCGTGGGCTGGACATGCCTGTCCTGCTGCTCCTGGCCGGGAACAGCAGGACACTCGGGAGCAGCAGGGCACTCCCCCACTCTCGACTTCGCTCGAGCGGGGGGACTCCCGTCACCCACGAGGTGGCGACAAGGGCGAGGGCGCTGCTGCCGCGGGTGGAGATCGTCGTGGTCCCGGACGTCTCGCACCACGCGCTGCCGCAGGACGCGCCGCCCGGACTGGGCCGCCGCCTCAGCGGGTTCCTACGCGGCTAGTCACCCCACCTTCTCGATCAGGGCCCGGCGGATCAGGAACTTGCCGGGCTCACGGACCTCTTCGAAGGCCGCGTTGTTCAGAAGGGCACAGCTACCGGAGACCGAGGTGACCTCAACCGTCGTGGACTTGTTGTTGTCCAGGTTGGTGACCTTCAGCTTGGTGCCCGCCGGGAACTGGTTGCTGGACGCGGCGGGGGCGCCGCCCTCGCCGGACAGGGTGACGGTCGAGCCGTTGCACACCTGCTGTCCGGTGGCGGCGGCATCGTCACCGTTCCCGGCGGCGGGGGGCTGTGTGGCGGGGGCGCTCGTCGCGGGCTGACCGGCCTGTGACGGCGAAGCGGCCTGCGACGGCTGCGTGGCCTGGGAGTCCTGAGCCGACTCCCCAACGACGCAACCGGACGCCTCCTGCTGAACCTTGATCTGGGCGATGACCGCCTCGCGGTTGGCGATCCTGGCCTCGGACTGGGCGTCCGGAGCGGCCTTTTGGTCCGCGATGAACTTCTGGTTGTTGCCCAGGGCGGTGGAAAGCCCCTGGCAGACGGTGGACTCCGCCGCGGTCTGCGGAGCCGCGGCGTTCGAGGTGCTCGCCATGACGAAGGCGCCACCTCCCGCCACCGCCGCCGCGCTCACCAGCAGCGCGATCTTCTTCTTGGCACTGAGAGTTCTCCTACGCGACATGCGCGCCTCCTGGGAGGTCGGGGGGGGGAGCGTACGTCGCTATGTACGAGATACCGAACGGTGTTACTCAGCGGTTACAGGAGTCACTGAAGTAACGTACGTCACACATGAGTTGGGTCGTCCGTCGGTGAGCCGTCCGTCGGTGCGCCGGCCGGCTGACGCCGGGACAGGGCGTCCTGCACGGCCTCGTCACTGCGGGCCACCACCGCCGTCCCGTCCTCCGCCGTGATGATCGGACGCTGGATCAGCTTCGGGTGCGCGGCGAGCGCTTCGATCCAACGGTCGCGCGCACTCTCGTCCCGCGGCCACTCCTTGAGCCCGAGCTCCTTGGCGACGGTCTCCTGGGTCCGGGTGATGTCCCAGGGTTCGAGACCCAGGCGCTCCAGTACGCCCCGGATCTCGTCCTCGCTCGGTACGTCCTCCAGGTAGCGGCGGACGGTGTAGTCCGCACCCTCGGCGTCGAGCAGCGAGATCGCGCTGCGGCACTTGGAGCAGGCCGGGTTGATCCAGATTTCCATGCCATCCACGGTACGCGAAAACCCGTCCTCCACCTGCGCCACAGCAACCCCGAAAGCCCTTGTGGCCAGGGCCTTTTGTCAGTGGCGGGCAGTAGAATAGAAGCAGTGTTCGAGGGTGTTGCCGGGGTCGCCGATGTCCCCGGCGTGGCGCCCTGACCGCGACAGGAGGATGCCTGTGCCCGCTGCCGCACTGAAGCCGAAGCCGTTGCCGACCCAGTCCACCGCGAAGCGTGCCGTTCTGCTCGACCTGCCCTACGGGCCGGTGGAGAAGCGGCCGTTGCCCCCGGGGCGTCCGCGTGAGTGGTACGTGAGCCACAACCGGCGTCTCAAGGCGATGCGCCTTGCGATCGCCCTGCTCGACTCGGGTGTGTACCTGCCCGACCAGGCACGCAACGAGACGATCCGGAGCGCTGCCGAGACGGTCGGTGTCCATCCGCCGTCGGACACCACGTGCCACATGGTGCGGGCGCTGATGCGGTACTCGAGGTGAGCCGTGGCGCCGGGCGCCCTGTGCACGCAGGGCGCCCGGCGCCGCAGGCCGCCGCCCGCTCCCATGGCCGTACGGCCAACGCCCGTACCGCGCACGGCCGTACGGCCAACGCCCGTACCGCGCACGGCCGTACGACCCGCTCCCGCACCGCCCGTTGTCACGTCGCCAACTCCTTCTCCAGCGGCGTCCGGATGCGCGGTGTCACTCTGGTCGCCCCCACCCAGCCCCGCAGCCGCTCCGCCTCCACCTCGATCGCCGCCCGCGCCTCCCGGCCCACGCCGTCCGTGTCGAGGATCCGCCAGGCGATCTCGCCGTCCGGCCGCTGGGCCCACCCGCCGACCACCCGGCCGTTCCACCAGACCGTCGGCCCCACGTTGCCGCTGTAGTCGAACAGCGCCGCCCGCGACTCCGGCGCCAGATACCAGTCCCGTTGCTGCCAGCCCATCGCCGTCGGATCGAGCGCGGGCAGCAGCGCGGCCCAGGGCTCCGCGGGCCCCGTCACCGGGTCGGTGTCGCCGTCGACGACATGGCCGACGCCCTCGTCCAAGGACACCGTCCGGGCGCCGATCGCGGACAGGGCCCGGCGGACCTCCGTGACCCGCCACCCGGTCCACCACTTGAGGTCGGCCTCCGTGGCCGGGCCGCAGGCGGTGAGCCAGCGGCGCAGGAGGGCCGCCTGGGCCTTCGCCGGGTCCAGTTCGGGGTGCGCGGGGGCCACCGCCCAGCGGAACAGGTTGGAGGTCCAGGACCCGAGCGGCCGGCCCCGGACGACCTTGCCCTCGACGCCCAGCACCTTCAACAGGCGCGTGGAGACGGTGTGGACGCCCTCGTAGGACTTCCCGGCCGCGTACACGAACTGCTGCCGCAGGCGTGGTTCGTCCTCGGCGAGCTCGGCCGCCGTCGCCTGGCCACGCCGGGACAGCGCGGCCAGTGCCGACTCCTCGACCTCCTTGAGCCAGGCCGCGTCCGGCGCCCCGGCCGTCGCCATGTGCTTCAGCAGCGCGGCCCGCTCCCGGGCCGCGACCGTGAGGCCGGTGGAGGCGTGCACCACCGCGGTCAGGTCCGTCGGGAACACGAAGACGGTGTGCCGCATACCGTGCATCCGGACCAGCGCGCGGTCCTCGTACAGCGCCCGGCCGGTCTCCGGCACCGTCCGCGCCGGGTCCGCGAGCCGTGCGCCCACCGCCAGGTACACCGTCGCGGGATCCGTGCCGTGCAGGGCGACCAGGGCGGCGGCCACCTCCTCCGGGGCCGCCGCCCGCGCCGCCCCGGCCAGCCGGTGCCGCAGCGCGAGCCGCGCCCGCCGCTCCGCCACGCCGATGTACCGCTCCCCGCCACCCATGCCGGCCTCCGCCCTCGCCCGTCACGTCCTGCCTGAGGGCATCCTGCACGACACCACTGACAATCGGGGTGGCACGACGGCCGCCGAGGGACGTCACCCGTTCGCCGTACCCGGCATGCGCACGCCCCGCCCCGAGGCCTTCACTGCGAACAGGAGGTGCCGGACACCAGGGGGCCCGGGAGGCGTGAGAGGAGGCGGCACCCATGACGACCCATGCCGACCACCAGGCCCGCCACCCCGACCGTCCGGCCCGCCACCCCGACCATCCGGCCCGTCATCCCGACCACCCGGCCCACCGCGCCGACCCCGCCGCCCGCGCCGATCGCGGCAAGGCCGCCCGCAAACGCGTGCCCCGTTCCGCGCACGCCGCCTGGATCCCCGCCGTCGACCGGCCGGACCCCGTCGGCGTACTGGAACGGCAGGGCCGCGACCGGCTGCCGGAGCTGCTGCCGGTCCGCTACGGCCGCATGGCCGCGTCCCCCTTCGCCTTCCTGCGCGGCGCGGCCGCCGTGATGGCCGCCGACCTGGCCGCCCAGCCGCACACGGGCCTCACCGTGCAGCTCTGCGGCGACGCCCACCTGCTCAACTTCGGCCTCTACGCCTCCCCGGAGCGGTCCCTGCTCTTCGACCTCAACGACTTCGACGAGACCTTCCCCGGCCCCTTCGAATGGGACGTCAAACGCCTCGCCGCCAGCGTCGCCGTCGCCGCCCGCGAGAACGGCCACAGCGAGGCCGAGGCCCATCACGCGGCACTGGAGGCGACCGCCGCCTACCGGGAGGCCATGCGCCGCCTCGCCCGACGCGGTGAACTCGACGTCTGGTACGAGCGCATCGACGCCGACAGCCTGCTGCCGCTGGTCCGCTCCGCCCGCCGGCGCCGCCGCGCCGAGTCCAGCCTCACCCGCGCCCGCCGCCGCACCAGCCTGCAGGCCCTCGGCAAGCTCACGGAGATCGTCGACGGACACCGGCGCATCATCCACGACCCGCCGCTCCTCGAACCCGCCGGCGCCCCCGACACAGCCGCCCTGCGCAAGATCTTCAGCGACTACCGCTCCACCCTCTCCGAGGAACGCCGACTGCTCCTCGACCGCTACCGCTTCGTCGACGCCGCCCGCAAGGTGGTCGGCGTGGGCAGCGTCGGTACCCGCTGCTTCCTTGTGCTGCTCGCCGGCCGGGACGCGGCCGACCCGCTGTTCCTCCAGGTCAAGGAGGCGCGGAGATCCGTACTGGAGGAACATCTGCCGAACGGTCCCCACGTCGTCCATCCCGGGCACCGGGTCGTCACCGGGCAGCGGCTGCTCCAGGCCGCCGGCGACGTCTTCCTCGGCTGGATGAGCGGCCCGCAGGGACGGGCGTACTACTGGCGGCAACTGCGCGACACGAAGGCCGCCGCGGACGTCGCCGGCCTCAGCCCGGACGACCTGGCCGCCTACGCCCGCCTCTGCGGCACCGCCCTGGCCCGTGCCCACGCGCGCACCGGCGACCGCATCGCCATCGCCGGCTACCTGGGCCGCGCCGACACCTTCGAACGAGCCGTCGCCGACTTCGCCCTGAGCTACGCCGACCAGACCGCCCACGACCACACGACCCTCGGCGCGGCGGTCGCGGCGGGAGTGGTGACGGCGGCCCCGGACGTCTGACCGTTCCCGGCGCCAAGGGGCGCGTGCCGCGGGAAAGGGAGATGCACGCCGAGTGACGGTGTCCCTACGCTGGACATACGTTGTGGAGCCCCCGCCCGCCGCTTTCCACGGGACAGACACCACCCCGCGGACTCGGGGCTACTCTGCTACGCACCGACGGCCGGACGCCCACCCTCGCGCCCCGTCCAGACAGCCGACACCGCTCATCACCCACGCCCACGGAGGCCCGTCATGGGCACCATCGTCCTTTCCGGGACCGTCGTCCTGGTCGTTCTGGGATTCGAGAACCACATCTGGTGGCTCGCCGCCGTCGCCGTGCTCTTCCTGTACGTGCAGTACGGACGGGGGACGTCCTCCACGTCCTCCCCTTCTTCGTCCCCAGGAGCCCCGGGATCCGCGCCCGGCAACTACCGCGCCTACCGGGACCGCCGTGACAAGCAGGCCAGGTGGGAGCGCCGCTACCGCCGCGAACGCCCCTTCGAGTCCCGTCGGCAGGCACGCGAGAAGGGCAACTGAGACAGCTGGGGAGCGGCCCCCGGTCACAGACCGGGGGCGCCCCATACCGGGAACCAGCGGTTGAGGTCCTGCTCGATCCGCACGTCGTTCGAGAGGGCCGCCCGCACCCGCAGTTCGAGCGCGTTGTCGCGCCGCTGTCCCTCCTCGGGCAGCGGCGCGAAGGGGTAGAAGGTGCCCCGCTTGTACAGGTAGACCAGCGCGAGCGACCGGCCCTGGGGGTCCTGGAAGCCGGCCAGCGAGCACAGCAGTTGCGGCCCGAAGCCGTTGACCTCCATCGAGCTGTTCACCGCGTGCAGATCGTTGACCAGGAGCGGCAGCTGGTCGGGGGCCCGTTCCGACACCAGCCACGAGTACCCGTACTCGTCCCGCCGCAGTTCCACCGGCGGACCGTCGCGGTCGGTGTCCGCGTCCAGCAGGGCCTGTACCTCGCGGTGGGTCTGCTCGAAGGCCGCGCCCTCCACCGTGGCGAAGCACACCGCGCCGCGCCCGGTCGCGGTGAAGGAGGTGGTCGCCTCCAGCGTCACCGCCGCCGAGGGCAGCGCGAAGAGCTGGTCCAGATCGGGCACGACCGGCTTCGTACGGCCGAGCAGGATGTCCAGCAGCCCCATCCTCAGCCGGCCCTCCCCGGGGTCGTCGCCTCACCCAGTTCACCGGAGATCCTGCCCAGCTGTTCCAGCCGCTGCTCCAGACTCGGGTGGGTCGAGAACAGTCGCGCCACACCCGGCTCGGACCCCAGTGCCGGGGTGAAGTAGAAGGCGTTGAAGGCCTGCGCCGTCCGCAGGTCCTTGGTCGGGATCCGGGCGATGTCGCCCGTGACCTTGGTCAGCGCGGACGCCAGCGCCGAGGGGCGGCCGGTGAGCAGCGCCGCCGCCCGGTCCGCCGCCAGCTCCCGATACCGGGACAGCGCCCGGATCAGCAGGAAGCTGATCGCGTACACGGCCGCCGACACCCCCATCACGGCGGCGAAGATGACAGCGGTGTTCTGGTCCCTGCGCCCGCCGCCGAACAGCTGCGAGTAGAAGGCGAACCGCACGATCAGCCCGGCGATCACCCCGAGGAAGGACGCGATGGTGATCACCGCGACGTCCTTGTGCGCCACGTGCGACAGCTCGTGCGCGAGGACGCCCTCCAGTTCCGCCGGCTCCAGCCGCCGCAGCAGACCGGTGGTGACGCAGACCACCGCGTTGTCGGGATTCCGGCCGGTCGCGAACGCGTTCGGCATGTCCATCGCCGACACGGCGACCACCGGCTTGGGCATGTCGGCGATCGCGCACAACCGGTCGACCACGGCGTGCAGTTCGGGATACTCCTCCCGCTCCACCACTCGCCCGCGCATCGCGAACAGCGCGATCCGGTCGGAGAACCAGAACTGGGCGACGAACATCACCGCGACCAGTCCGACGACCAACAGCCACGACTTCAGCAGCACGATCAGCGCGACGACGAAGGCCACGTACAGCAGCCCCAGCGAAAACATGGTGACCGTCATCCGCACGGTCAGGCGCCGGTCGCTCCGGAAACGGCTCTGCATCTCGCATCACCCCGCAGTCAGGCACTCGTCCCACAGCCCAGTGTGCACCCGCCCTCGCCATGAAGCGGTCCCGATCAGCCCTAGGGCCAGCAAAGGCTCACCCCGGGCGGCGGCCGAGGTCCTCTAGTACGGCGCCCGGAAGTTCGCGTACCCCAGCAGCAGGATGATCGCCGCCATGCCGCCGAGCACGACGACCGTCGAGATCCACGAGGACCGGCGCGGCCCCGAGGGGTCGGGATCGGCGCGGAAGGGCTGCGGCCGAGGCGGGTTCTCCTTCCAGCGGGCGGCGAGCATCCGGGCCCGCGCGGAGGGCTCCCTGTGCTCGGCGCCGTCGGCCCACCTGAGGTCGAACTCCCGCTCCGCGTCGTCCTGTTCGGGCATCCCCACAACCCCCGTCGTGCGTCTCGAACAACTGTGCAGGAAACCATACGACGACGCCCCCGCCCTGAGTAACCAGGAGCGGGGGCGCCGAACGGCTCACGCGGTCAGGCGTGGTCCGATTTACACGTCGAAGTAGAGCTCGAACTCGTGCGGGTGCGGACGCAGCTGCAGCGGCGCGATCTCGTTGGTGCGCTTGAAGTCGATCCACGTCTCGATCAGGTCCGGCGTGAAGACGTCGCCCTGGAGGAGGAACTCGTGGTCGGCCTCGAGACGGTCGAGGACGGCCGGCAGGGAGGTCGGGACCTGCGCCACGCTCGCGTGCTCCTCGGGAGCCAGCTCGTACAGGTCCTTGTCGATCGGCTCGGCCGGCTCGATCTTGTTCTTGATGCCGTCCAGGCCCGCGAGCAGCAGCGCGGAGAACGTCAGGTACGGGTTGCCGGAGGAGTCGGGCGCACGGAACTCGACGCGCTTGGCCTTCGGGTTCGAGCCGGTGATCGGGATACGCATGGCCGCGGAGCGGTTGCGCTGCGAGTACACCAGGTTGATCGGCGCCTCGAAGCCCGGCACCAGACGGTGGTACGAGTTCACCGTCGGGTTGGTGAAGGCGAGCAGCGACGGGGCGTGCTTGAGGATGCCGCCGATGTAGAAGCGGGCGGTGTCCGACAGGCCCGCGTAACCGGCCTCGTCGTAGAACAGCGGGGAGCCGCCCGTCCACAGCGACTGGTGGACGTGCATGCCCGAGCCGTTGTCACCGAAGATCGGCTTCGGCATGAAGGTCGCGGTCTTGCCGTTGCGCCAGGCCACGTTCTTCACGATGTACTTGAAGAGCTGGAGGTCGTCGGCCGCGGCGAGCAGCGTGTTGAACTTGTAGTTGATCTCGGCCTGGCCGGCGGTGCCCACCTCGTGGTGCTGGCGCTCGACCTGGAGGCCGGAGGCCGCCAGCTCCAGGGAGATCTCCGCGCGCAGGTCGGCGAAGTGGTCGACCGGCGGGACCGGGAAGTAGCCGCCCTTGTAGCGGACCTTGTAACCACGGTTGTCCTCGAGGGCGCCGGTGTTCCAGGCGCCGGCCTCGGAGTCGATGTGGTAGAAGGACTCGTTCGCGCTGGTCGCGAAGCGCACGGAGTCGAAGACGTAGAACTCGGCCTCGGGACCGAAGTACGCGGTGTCCGCGATACCGGTCGACGCCAGGTAGGCCTCGGCCTTCTTCGCCACGTTGCGCGGGTCACGGCTGTACTGCTCGCCGGTGATCGGGTCGTGGATGAAGAAGTTGATGTTCAGCGTCTTGTCACGGCGGAAGGGGTCGAGCCGGGCGGTCGACAGGTCCGCGCGCAGTGCCATGTCCGACTCGTGAATGGCCTGGAAGCCACGGATCGACGAGCCGTCGAAGGCGAGCTCGTCGTCCGGGTCGAACGCCTCGACGGGCAGCGTGAAGTGCTGCATGACGCCCGGCAGGTCGCAGAAGCGGACGTCGACGAACTTGACGCCCTCGTCCGCGATGAACTTCTTGGCCTCGTCGGCGTTCTGGAACATCCAGCTCCTCCTACTCCCGACCGTCGTGCCGGGGTGGTAGTTCGTTTGTGCGGCCAGTGCGGTGGCACACGCTGTCGTCGACCCTAGGGACGGGTGATTTCTCATGCGTGACCCATTTGTTTCGCACAAGTTAACCGGACACCTTCCGGTCCACCCCACCTGTCCGTATCGCGAAACGGGCGCAGTACGGTGTAGGCGTGGACAAGAGGGAAGCAATCGGTTCGTGGCTCTCGGGACCCCGCGCGGCCGCCGAGCAGGCCGGTGTGGCCTTCGGATACCGGGGCGAACAGCTCGGTCTGCCGGAGGAGGGGCCGGGATCGATAGCCCGCCCGGGGCGGCGCCTCGGGGCACTGGTGGTGGACTGGGCGATGAGCGCCCTGATTGCATCCCGGTTGATCACTCAGAGCTATGACCAGACGGCCTCCAACTGGGCGCTGCTGGTCTTCTTCGTGATGGGCGCCCTCACGGTCGGCACCGTCGGCTTCACCCCGGGCAAGCGCCTCTTCGGCGTACGGGTGGTCGCCCTGGACACCGGCCGCGTCAACCCCTGGCGGGCGCTGCTCCGCACGGCCCTGCTGTGCCTGGCCGTCCCCGCCCTGATCTGGGACCGCGACGGCCGCGGCCTGCACGACCGGCTGGCCCGCACGGTCGAGGTACGGATCTGACGGCCGTACTCCTCGTACGACGAGGCGGCCGCGCTCCTCGTACTACGAAGGGGGCGCCCGGAGTGATCCGGGCGCCCCCTTTCTGACGTGGGAGGGGAGTCAGCGGGCCTTGGGCCCGCCCTTCGGGAGCTTCATGCCCTTCGGCATCGGCCCCTTCGGCACCGGCATGTTGCTCATCAGATCGCCCAGCGCCCGCAGCCGGTCGTTGGTCGCGGTGACCTGGGGGCCGGTGAGCACGCGCGGAAGCTTCAGCATCGTCGTGCGCAGCTTCTTCAGCTCGACCTGGCCCTCACCCGTGCCGACGATCAGGTCGTGCACCGGCACATCGGCCACGATGCGGTTCATCTTCTTCTTCTCGGCGGCCAGGAGGCTCTTCACCCGGTTCGGGTTGCCCTCGGCGACCAGCACGACGCCGGCCTTGCCGACGGCCCGGTGCACCACGTCCTGACTGCGGTTCATCGCGACCGCGGGGGTCGTGGTCCAACCCCGGCCGACGTTGTCCAGTACGGCCGCCGCAGCGCCCGGCTGTCCCTCCATCTGCCCGAAGGCTGCCCTCTCGGCCCTGCGCCCGAACACGATCGCCGACGCGAGGAAGGCGAGCAGGAGGCCCAGAATGCCGAGATATACGGGGTGACCGATCAAGAAACCGATCGCGAGGAAGACACCGAAGGTGACGATTCCGACAGCCGCGAGTACAAGACCGATCTTCTTGTCGGCCTTGCGAGTCATCTTGTAGGTCAGGGCGATCTGCTTGAGTCGCCCTTGGTCCGCAGCGTTCGCTGCCGTGTCCTTCCTCGCCATGGCAGGAAGTCTACGTGGCCCCACAAGCGCCGACGACGGCAGTGCCCGCGGGGACGGCGGAAGGGGTGTGTCAGGGACGGACGGTGAAGGTCTGCTCCAGGACAAGCTGCGCCTCGACCCTGTCCTTGGCGCGGCGGCGGTCCTCCAGCACGGATGTCCAGGCGTTGCGGCGGGCGGTGCGCTGGCCGCTGCTCATGAGCAGGGATTCGACGGCACGGAGCGCGTCGGTGAACGTAGGAATCGCTGTGGCGCGAACGGGCGCGGCCTGCATGATGGAGGTCCCCCCTTGATACCGCTTCGGGTACGGGTGCACGTGGTGTAAGTCCAGGGTCACTGATTGGTGTTACCAGGGCATGACCGACCGGTCAAACACCAATGAAGCGTTGATGGCGGGGCCTCGCAAGCCGACGCGGTCCTGATGGGTGTCCTCATCTGCGAGGACGGTCAGGACCGCGTCATATCGGCCGTTACTGGCGAGTAGCCCCTTGTGCGCGAATTCACACGCTTGCACCACTCCTGGCCGGGCAAGGTGGGTGACGGTTTGTCAGGCAGGTCACACGGCCTGCGAGGCGGCGTAGGAGCCCTCGCGCCGCGGAGTGGCTGACTGACGCTGCTCGACGGCCATCCGGTACAGCCGCCCGGCGCGGTACGAGGACCGGACCAGCGGGCCGGACATCACACCGGAGAAGCCGATCTGCTCGGCCTCCTCCTGCAGCTCCACGAACTCGTGCGGCTTGACCCAGCGCTCCACGGGGTGGTGGCGCACGCTCGGACGCAGGTACTGCGTGATGGTGACCAGCTCGCAGCCGGCGTCGTGCAGCTGCTGGAGCGCCTCGCTGATCTCCTCGCGGGTCTCGCCCATGCCGAGGATCAGGTTCGACTTGGTGACCAGGCCGTAGTCGCGGGCCTCGGTGATGACCTTCAGCGAGCGCTCGTAGCGGAAGCCGGGGCGGATCCGCTTGAAGATCCGGGGGACCGTCTCGACGTTGTGCGCGAAGACCTCGGGGCGGGAGGCGAAGACCTCCTGGAGCAGCTCCGGGACGGCGTTGAAGTCGGGGGCGAGGAGCTCGACCTTGGTAGGGCCGCTCTCGCGGTCCGCCGTCTGCTGGTGGATCTGGCGCACGGTCTCGGCGTACAGCCAGGCACCGCCGTCCTCCAGGTCGTCGCGGGCGACGCCGGTGATGGTGGCGTAGTTGAGGTCCATGGTGACCACGGACTCGCCCACGCGGCGCGGCTCGTCGCGGTCGAGGGCCTCGGGCTTGCCGGTGTCGATCTGGCAGAAGTCACAGCGCCGGGTGCACTGGTCGCCACCGATGAGGAAGGTCGCCTCGCGGTCCTCCCAGCACTCGTAGATGTTGGGGCAGCCGGCTTCCTGGCAGACGGTGTGCAGGCCCTCGCTCTTCACGAGGTTCTGCATCTTGGTGTACTCGGGACCCATTTTCGCCCGGGTCTTGATCCACTCGGGCTTGCGCTCGATGGGGGTCTGGGCGTTCCGGACCTCCAGGCGCAGCATCTTGCGTCCGTCGGGTGCGACTGCGGACACATCGGCTCCCTGTAGCTTCGATTCTTCGGCGTACACCAGGGTACGCCCGTGCTTGTTGCGGCCTACACGTGAGGGCAACCCCGGGACTGTGGGGCCCATTCCCGGGCTCAGGCCGTCGCCTTCTCGATCTCCCGCGGCTTCGGTTCCGCGTTCTCGAGTACGTCCTTCAGGTGCCGCTCGACGACGGGCAGTACCTCCTCGATCGTCACATCCCGGCCGAGCTCGTTCGCGAGGGAGGCGACGCCCGCGTCGCGGATGCCGCACGGGATGATGCGGTCGAACCACTTGTTGTCCGGGTTCACGTTGAGGGCGAAGCCGTGCATGGTCACGCCCTTCGCCACCCGGATCCCGATCGCCGCGATCTTGCGGTCCTCGCGGCGCTGGCCCGCGTTGGACGGGGCGTACTCGGGGCCGTTGAGGCGCGGGTCGAACTCGTCGTCCCGCAGCCGCGGGTCGAGGTCCAGCGACAGTCCGCCGAGCAGCGGACGCCGCGCTGTCGCTTGTCGGGGTTCGCCGAGCACCCACACCCCGCTGCGGCCCTCGACGCGGGTGGTCTCCAGGCCGAACTCCGCGCACGTAAGGATCAGGGCCTCTTCGAGGCGCCGTACATGCGCGACCACGTCGACCGGACGCGGGAGCTTCTGGATCGGGTAGCCGACCAACTGGCCCGGGCCGTGCCAGGTGATCTTGCCGCCGCGGTCGACGTCGACGACCGGGGTGCCGTCGAGCGGCCGTTCGTTGTCCGCCGTGCGCCGGCCGGCCGTGTAGACCGGCGGGTGTTCGAGGAGCAGCACGGTGTCGGGGGCCTCGTCGGTGAATCGGGCCGCGTGCACCCGGCGTTGCTCGTCCCACGCCTCCTGGTACTCGACCGCGTCCGCACCGAACCCCATGCGGACGAACCGCAACCCACTCACGACAAGCGCCTCCCTAGAAGGTCGTAAGGCACAAGGCGTGCCTAAGCCACTGTACGACCGGCCACCGGGCGTCAGCCCGACGGCCAATCCTCACACGATCGGATGAACGAACGTCGAAGTGTGCGTTCGACTGCTCACTCTCCGCTACATTCGCGCCGTTCGCAGAGGCCATAAGGGCTGCTCACAGGCAATCCGGGCAACGCAGGCGCCGCAGCGGCCGCCGCGAGGCCCGAAGGCAGGAGACCGCACCGCAGATGACGGAACGACCCGCGCAGCGCACCCCCAACCGCCAGCTCGCCGCGCTCATCGCAGAAGCGGGGTTCTCCAACGCGGGTCTCGCCCGGCGAGTGGACCAGCTCGGTCTCGAACACGGGCTGGACCTCAGATACGACAAGACATCCGTGACCCGGTGGCTGCGCGGGCAGCAGCCCCGCGGCACCACGCCCGCCCTGATCGCCGAGGTCTTCACCCGCCGCCTCGGCCGCAGGCTCAGCGCCCAGGACCTCGGGCTTGACGCCTGCGCGCCGGTCTACGCGGGCCTCGAATTCGCGGCCACCCCCGAGGAGGCCATCGACATCGTCAGCGGGCTGTGGCGCAAGGACTCCGGCAGTCACGCCGAGCTCCGCAAGATCGCGTTCACCCCGGCGGGGCTGGTGGTGCCGAGCCGGGACTGGCTGATCGGCCGCCCCGACGACAGGGTGACCCGTGGCGAGGTGCCCCTTCGGTTGCCCCCGCAGGGCCGCCCGGCCGTCCCCCGGCAGCGCGGCCAGACCGACCGCGGTCCCGGCCAGAAGGTCACCGGCGGCGACATCTCCGCCCTCCGCTCGGTCGGCGAGCTGTTCCGCTCCCTCGACGACATGTACGGCGGCGGTCACGCCCGGCAGGCCCTCGTGCGCTACCTGGAGCACGAGTGCGAGCCGATGCTGCGCGGCACCTACGGCGAACAGACCGGCCGCCGGCTGTTCGCCGCCGCCGCCGACCTGACCCGGCTCGCGGGCTGGACGTCGTACGACATCGCCGCGCACGGTCTCGCCCAGCGCTACTTCGTGCAGGCGTTGCGGCTCGCGCAGGCGGCCGGGGACCGGGCGTACGGCTCCTATGTGCTGGTCACGATGAGCAGGCAGGCCGTCTATCTCGGGCACGGCCGGGAGGCCGTGCAGCTCGCGCGGGTGGCGCAGCAGGGGGTGGGGACCAACGCCCCGCCGGTCGTACAGGCGCTGCTGCACGCGGTCGAGGCACGTGGGCATGGCGTACTGGGCGAGGTACGGGCCTGCACCGCCTCCCTCGTGCGGGCCGAACGCGCGCTGGAGGCGGCCCGGCCCGCCGACGAGGTCCCGCACTGGGCGCGGTTCTTCGACGAGGCGCAGCTCGCCGACGAGTTCGGGCACTGCCACCGGGACCTCCAGCAGTTCCGCGCCGCCGCCCAGCACGCGGAACGCGCCCTGCAACTGCGCGCCCCCGCCTACGCCCGCAGCCGCCTCTTCTGCCGGATCGTCCTGGCCTCCGCCCGCCTCGGCCTCGGCGAACTCGACCAGGCCTGCGCCCTCGGCGCCGAGGCGGCCGGCGCGGCGGTTGAGATGCGCTCGGTCCGGGCGGTCGAGTACGTACGGGACTTCGAGCGGAGGCTGGAGCCGTACAAGGACGCGGCACCGGTGAGGGGGTACCGGGACAAGGTCGCTGCGCTGGGCTAGGAGGGTGCTTGTGGCTCCGGCCGGTGGGGGGTTTGCGCGGCTCCGTCGTGGCTGGTCGCGCCCACGCGGCGGAGCCGCACATCGACGGGGCCTCGCGCCCCTGGGGCGGGTCGGGTGGTCGTTGGTTGGGAGGGGCTCGTGGCTGCGGCCGGTGCGGGGTCTGTGCGGCTTCGTGGTGGCTGGTCGCGCCCACGCGGCGGAGCCGCACATCGACGGGGCCTCGCGCCCCTTGGGTGGGTCGGGTGGCGTTGGTTGGGAGGTGCTCGTGGCTGCTCGCGCCCCTTGGGTGGGTCGGGTGGCGTTGGTTGGGAGGTGATCGAGGCGGCTCCGCGCCCCTGGGGTGGGTCAGGCGGCCCTCGGTAGGGAGGTGCTCGGGGGGTCTGCCCTGTGCAGGGAGCCGGTGGTTCCCAGGTCCGTCAGGATCGCCGCGGTCGCGCGGTGGGCCGAGTGCAGGGCGCCCTGGACCGTGCTGGTGTCGCGGTGGTCTCCGCATACGTAGAGGCCGGCCAGGAGTCGTACCGAACGGCGTAGGTCGTGCGGCGGGCGCATGGCCGGTACGGCCTCGGGGGTGTGGTGGACGGCGACCGTCTCCCAGCGCCGGGTCGAGGTGCGGTACAGGCGCGCCAGATGCATGCGTACGGCCGTGTCGAGGTCGGCCGGGGGTGGGCCCAGGACCGTCGAGGAGACGAGGGGGCGGCCCGCCGGTGCGCGCGACGGGTCGACCCGGCTGACCACCGCCGTGTACGCGACCGGGCCGCCCCGGTCCGCGTCGAGCAGCAGGGACGCGCCCGTGGCCGGCGGCTCGTCCGCCGTGTGGTGCACCACCGTCACCGGGTGGAAGTCCGGCACCCGCAGGCCGGGCAGCAGCTCGGCCGCGGCCCGCGCGTCGGTCGCCAGGAGCACCGCCCGGCAGCGGATCTCACCGTGCTCGGCGGTCGTCACCGAGGTCGTGGAGAGCGAGGTGACCCGGACCCCGGTCCGCACGGTGCCCGCGGGCAACGTCCGCGCGAGCAGCTCCGGCAGCGCCTCCGCACCGCCCTCCGGCACGCACAGCCGCCCCCGTGCGAAGGCCCGCAGCGCGAGGTCCGCGCACCGGCTGGACGTAGTCAGCTCCGGGTCGCACAGCAGGGCGGCGAGCAGCGGGCGCAGGAAGCCGTCGATCGTGCGGGCGGGGACCCCGCGCTCCGCGAGGGCCTGGCCCGCGGGCAACTCCGGCCGGCCCAGCAGCCGTTCGACGGGCAGCCCCCCGATCCGGGTGAGCGCGGTGCCGAGCCGGGCCTGGTCGACGGCGGTGCCGAGGGGGGACGTGCCCCGGGGGGCGTTGCGGACGGCGCCGGGTGCGCCGACGGGCCGAGAACCCGCCCGGCCCCTCGGCGCGGCGGCCGGCTCCGGATCACCCCAGTCCCTGGACGCGGCGGCCTGCCGCGGCAGAACCCGTCCCTTGGGCGCCACGGACGACCTGGGGGCGCTTGCCAGGGCGCGCACAGCATGAAGTGCGCCCCTTGCGCCCCCCGGATGAGCGAGGGCGCCCGCCCGGTGGTGGCGTCCGTCGCTGTGCAGCAGGACACCCGGGGCGAAGGGGCGCAGCACCAGTGCGTCCAGCCCGGGGGTCAGTCGTAGGTCGGGATACGCCGTGGACAGCAGCTGTCCGATGCGGTCGAGCCGGAAGCCGTCGACCTTCTCCGTCGACATGCGGCCGCCGACCCACGGGGCCGCCTCCAGCACCGCGGTCGTCACTCCTGCGCTGGTCAGTCGATGCGCCGCGGAGAGTCCGGCGATCCCGGCTCCCACGATCACGACATCCGCCTGGTACGCGGGCTCAAGCACGTGCCCCTCCTGGAGGTTGTGCGGCCGGTGGAGACGGCCCCAACTGGCTTCAGAAATACCCGAGTTCGGGTCGAGGGTAGGGCCGTGATCGGTCGGGTGCAGTCGCGCATCGACAGGGCACGGTCGCACGACGGTCGCATTCGATCGCAGACGTCACAGGGCCGCCCGGATCGCCTCCTCGATCTCCGGGAACGCGAAGGTGAACCCCGACTCCAACAGCCGCATCGGCAACACCCGTTGGCTGCCCAGGACGTCCCCGGCCATCTCCCCGAGCGCGATCCGCAGCACCGGCGCGGGCACCGCGAACAGGGTCGGTCGGCCCAGCACCCGCCCCATCGCCGCGGTGATCTCACGGTTCGTCAGCGGCCGCGGAGCGGTGACGTTGAACGGCCCCGACAGGCCGTCGGTGTCGATGAGATGCCGGATCGCCGCGACCTCGTCGTGCAGCGAGACGAACGACCAGTACTGCCGCCCGTCGCCCAACCGCCCGCCGAGCCCCGCCTTGAACAGCGGGAACAGCCGCCCCCAGGCCCCGCCATGGCGGGCCACCACCAGTCCCGTGCGGGTGAACACGGTCCGTACGCCCGCCTCCCGGGCCGGTGCCGCGGCGCCCTCCCACTCCACGCACAGCTCGGGCAGGAAGCCCTCCCCGGGCGGCGCGTCCTCGTCGACGGGCCGGTCACCGGTCTCGCCGTAGATGCCCATCGCGCTGCCGTTCACGAAGACCCGCGGCGGCTCGTCCAGGGACGCGGCCGCCTCGGCGAGGGCGGCCGTGCCCAGCACCCTGCTGTCCCGGATCCTCGCCTTGTACGCGTCCGTCCAGCGGCGCGAGCCCACGTTCGCGCCGGCCAGGTTGACCACGACGTCGCACCCGACGAGCCCGGCCGGGTCGACGTACTTCCTCGCGGGGTCCCACCGGACCTCGTCCCGGGTCCGGGGCGCCCGGCGCACCAGGCGCACCACCTCGTGCCCGTCCGCGGTCAGGGACCGCACCAGGGCGCCGCCGATCAGACCGGAGGCACCGGCCACCGCGATTCGCGAACGTGTCATGAGTGCCATCCTCGCTCAGCGGCCGCACTCCGGCCTGATCGGGGTCCCGCCGTATCCCGGCCTAGGGTGACCGTCATGCCGGTACCCCACATACGCCACGCCGCCCTCGCCGACGGGGAGGCGCTGGGCCGCCTCGACCGCGACGCCTGGTCCCCGCTGCACGCCGTCATGCCGCGCCCCCGGCCGCCGTACGACCCCTTCTACAGCCGGCGGTACGGGCCCCGGGACCACCTCGTCGCCGAACTGGCCGGGATCCTCGTCGGCTACATCCGGCTGACGCACCCGACCTCCCTCGCCTGCAACGCCCACGTCCGCCAGATCCAGGGACTCGTGGTGGCCGACGAGGCGCGCGGCGCCGGGGTCGGCCGGGCACTGCTGCGGGCCGCGGGGGAGGAGGCCCGGCGGCAGGGGGCGCGCCGGCTCACCCTGCGCGTGCTGGGGCACAACATCCCCGCCCGCAGGCTGTACGAGTCCGAGGGCTTCGTGGTGGAGGGGGTCCTGCCCGAGGAGTTCCTGCTGGACGGCGTCTACGTCGACGACGTGCTCATGGGCCGCACTCTCTGACCTGCTCGGCGGTGGCGCTCGTACGGCGTCTGCGCACGAGCAGGTAGAGCGGGGCCCCGGCCACCGCGGCCGCCGTGGCGAAACCGGCGAGCATCCAGCCGGGGCCGACCGGATGGCCGGCCGGGGCGGCGGCGGTGAGGGCGAACAGGGACACCAGGAGGAGAGCGGCCCGGCGGGCCGGGCTGGCACAGGACATGCGCCCAGAGGTACGCCGTGAGTGCCGCCGGGCGTGGGATTGCCCCGTCCGAGGGCGAGGTGGGCGGGGGGTCTCAGGGCGGCCGGTGCCCCATGGACCGCGTCCGTCAGGACGTGACCAGGTCGCCCGTGTCCACCGGAGCCGTCGCGTCCGACGCGCGCCGCGCGTCGTCGGCGATCTCGGCCACCGTGAGGACGTACCCCGTCTCGTCGTCCGAGGTGGAGCGGGCGAAGACCACGCCGTACACCTGGCCGCCGGTGGTCAGCAACGGGCCGCCGGAGTTGCCGGGGCGGACGGTCGAGCGGATCGAGTAGATCTCGCGGGTGACGGTCGCGTCGCTGTAGATGTTCTGGCCGGTCGCCCGCACTCGGTTCGCCACGGTCGCCGCCTGCAGGTTCAGGTCGCCGTCCTGCGGATAGCCGGCGACCACCGCCGAGTCGCCGCGTGTGGCGTCGCCGTCGAACTTCAGCACCGGGGCGCTCAGTTCGGGGACGTACAGCACCGCCACGTCCTTGTTCGGGTCGAAGAGCACCACCCGTGACTCGTAGGACCGCCCCACACCCCCGATCCGTACGCTCGGATCGTCGATGCCGGCCACCACGTGCGCGTTGGTCATCACATGCCGCGGGGCGTACACGAAGCCGCTGCCCTCGCGGCCCTGGGTGCCCGCGACGCCCTCGATCTTCACGGTGCTCAGCTTGGCGGCGTTCGTCGCGCTCGCCGTGACGCTGTCGCCGGTCGGCTTGGCGACCTCGGCCGTCGACTCGTTCTCGAACGGGTTGAAGACCTGCGGGAAGCCCGCCTGGGTGAGCGCGGACGTGGCCCGCGAGAACCAGGCGGGAGTGGTGTCCGGCATCGTGTCCTGGACGGCGCCCAGCAGGGCGGAGTCCCGGATCGCGGTCGTGACCAGCGGGGACGAGGACGCGCCGAGCACACTCGCCACCACCCACGCCACGATCAGCACCGCCACCGAGTTGGCCGCGGCCCCGCCGACCCCGTCGGCCACCCTGAGCGGCCCCCGGTCCAGCTCCCGGCGCAGTTTCAGCGCCAGCCGCCCCGCGAGCTCGTGCCCCACCACCGCCGGAACCAGCACGGTCAGCACCGCGGTCACCGTCGCCGCGGTCGTCCCCGGTGTGGCCAGGTCCATCATCCACGGCAGCACCCACACGCCGATGACCGCGCCGCCCACGAACCCGGCGAACGAGACACAGCCGGCCACCAGCCCGCGCCGGTAGCCGGACGCCGCGTAGGCGAGGATCACCAGCAACAGCAGGATGTCGAGCAGGTCCACGGAGCCGCCTTTCTCTCGGACCCCTCAGGGGGCGTCTCCTAGTACGCGTGGGACGGTCCCAGTGATCAGTCACGCGCGCGCGTGGCCACCGGAACCGGCCACGCGTGCGTGCACCTGGAGAAACGTCGCGGACCCGGACGATGGTTCCACCGGGTGGCACAGCACACATCGCGGGCGCACCGGATCCGGCCGACAGTGGCAGCATGTGTGTCTCGCGAAGACGGCGGCGGCCGCGGCGGGCCCGGAGACGACGCGCGGGCCGCATACCGGGCACCGCACTCGTGCTGCTGGGCTGCCTGCCCGGCCTGGCCGCGGCCGGCGCGCTGGTGCTGTGCGCGAGCGGCGTCGAACACACGGCCGCCGCCCGCGCCGCCGCCCGGCAGACCGCCGTCCCCCGCCAGGCCGGCGCCCCGCACTCCGCGACCAGGCCGCCCATCCGGCCGCGCGCGACCTGGCTGGACGACGACACCCGCCGCCCGCAGCCGCCGCCGCGCTACGACGACAAGGTCATCGCCGTCTTCGTCCACCACACCGACTCGCCCAACGACTACGACTGCGCCGAGACGCCCCACATCATCCGCTACCTGTACGCGGGCCAGACCGGCGCCCGGGACTGGGACGACATCGGCTACAACTTCCTCGTCGACCGCTGCGGCACCATCTACGAGGGCCGCGCGGGCGGCCCCGGCCGGCCCGTGACCGGCGCCCACACCCAGGGCTTCAACCACCGCACCACGGGCATCGCCGCCGTCGGCACGTTCACCGCCGGTGTCAAGGTGCCGAAGGCGATGATCGACTCGATCGCCGCGCTGGTCGCCTGGAAGCTGGGCCCGGCCGATGTCGACCCCCGCGCGAGGGTCCGCCTGGTCTCCAGCAACAGCCTCAGCCGGTACGCGTCCGGCACCGCCGCCCTGCTGCCCGCCCTGGCTGGCCACGACGACGGCTACATGACGAGCTGCCCCGGCGCGGCCCTCACCGCCCGGCTGCCGGAGATCAGGGAACGGGCGGCACGGCTCCAGGGCAGGGTGTGAGGAGGATGCCGAGGTCCACAGGAACGGCACAGCCCGCGCGCAGGGTGCTGAGAGATCCGCGCTCTACGGTCTTCACCAGAAGCCGACCGGAGGTGGGGATCATGAGCAGCAGCAGGAGCGGCGGCAGTCGGGTGTGGACGGTGGTCTGCGCGGTCGCGACCGTCGTCCTGGGGCCGGCCGCCGTCACGGCGTCCGCGCTCGACCAGGCCAACAAGGCACCGATGCACCACGCGGCGCGGGTCGACCGGCCGGTCGACCAGACCCAGGCGTACCTCCCGACGGACCCGACCCGCCGCCGGGTCGCGTAGCCCTCAGAGCCTGTGACACAGGCTCTCAGCCCCTGAACCGCTCCCACAGCCTGGGGTAGCGCTCCGCCAGCACCCGTGCGTTCTCGAAGTCGACGGGGGTCCCGGCCGGCTCCGAGGCCGCGGGCGGGATGCCCAGGTCGGGGGCGACGGTACCGGTGAGCTGCTCGTAGGCCTCGTCCGCCGCGTAGCCGAGTTCCTCGCCGTCGCCGTCGAGCTCCTCGTCGAAGTCGGCCAGGAGATCGGCGAGCGAGTCCGGGACGTGCACGGCACCCTCGTACGCCTCGCGGCCCTGGCCGATCAGCCAGCACCGGAAGAAGTCGAAGGCGTCGTCGCTCGCCCCGTCCAGCAGGACCCAGGCGGCGCCCCACAGGTCCCAGGTGTACGCGCGGTTGAAACGGGCCTCGAAGTGACGGGCGAAGTCGAGGACCATCTCCGGGTCCAGCTGGAGCAGCCGGTCCACGAGCAGGTCAGCCTGCTCCTCGGGGTCGCCCTCGGCGGCCTCGCGGGTGGCGTCCACCAGCTCCCAGAACTCCGTCTCGTCCATCACGGGTCCAGCATCGGCCCTGGAAGGGTGGGGCGCACGTGGAGTGCGACGGATTGTTATGTCCCGTACAAGGCTATGTCCCATAGAGGGCGGAAAGGCGCATCGCGTCCGCGGCGAAACGTGCCCGCAGACTCTCCGGCGCCAGTACCTCCGCCTCCGGCCCGAGCGCCGCGAGCTGGCTGTGCGCGACCTCCTCGGACTCCACCGGCAGGGTCACCGTCACCCGCCCGAGCTCGTCCGGCGGGCCGGTGGCCTGCAGCGCCTCCCGGGCGGACGGCCCGTCGACGGCGTACGGCAGGGCCCGCACCCCGTCCCGGGTCAGTCGTACGACGACCTCGGCGCGCAGGATGGAGCGCGCGAACTGCTCGGCCCGCTCCTCCCAGAAACCCGGCAGGTCGAACTCCTCGTCCCGCGCGAACCGCTCCTCGCCCGCCTTCACCGCCGTGAACCGGTCGATCCGGTACACCCGGTAGGACCCGTGCCCAGCCACCCGCGCGCACAGATACCAGACACCCGCCTTCAGGACGAGCCCGTACGGCTCCAGGTCCCGCACGACCTCGCCCTCGCCGCGCCAGTAGCGCGCGGTGATCCGCCGGTCGTCCCACACCGCGTCGGCGACGGCCGGCAGCAGCTCGGGTGTCTTCGGCTCCTTGAACCAGCTCGGCGCGTCCAGATGGAACCGCTGAGCCGCCGTACGCGAGGCGTCCCGCACCGACGGGAGCAGGGCCGCGGAGACCTTCAGCCGCGCCGCCGAGCCCGCGTCCTCCAGGCCCATCTCGCGCAGCGCCCCCGGCACCCCGGACAGGAACAGCGCCTCGGCCTCGCCGCGCGCCAGCCCGGTCAGCCGGGTGCGGTACCCGCCGATCAGCCGGTAACCGCCGGCCCGCCCCCGGTCGGCGTACACCGGCACCCCCGCCTCCGACAGTGCCTGCGCGTCCCGCGTGACGGTCCGCTCGGACACCTCCAGCTCCCGTGCCAGCTCGGCGGCGGTCATGGACGGCCGGGACTGGAGCAGCAACACCATTTTGATGAGACGGGCGGCACGCATACGTTCATGATGCCGGGATCCACCGACAACACAGCCACGGACAACACAGCCGCCGACGGCGAAGGGGCACGGCGAGAACGCCGTGCCCCTTCGAACGGAAGCGATGCCTACAGGCCGTACTTCTCCCGGGCTTCCTTCACCGCGGTCGCCTTGACCTCGCCGCGGCGGGCCAGCTGGGCCAGGGCCGCAACGACGACCGACTCGGCGTCCACACCGAAGTGGCGGCGGGCCGCCTCACGGGTGTCCGAGAGACCGAAGCCGTCGGCGCCCAGCGAGGAGTAGTCCTGCTCGACCCACTGCGCGATCTGGTCCGGGACCTGGCGCATGTAGTCGGAGACGGCGAGCACCGGGCCCTCGGCGCTCTGGAGCGCCTGACGGACGTACGGCAGCCGCTCCTCGCCGCGCAGCAGGGCCTCGTCGGCCTCCAGCGCGTCCCGGCGCAGCTCGGTCCAGGAGGTCGCGGACCACACGTCGGCGGCCACGCCCCATTCCTCGGCGAGCAGCCGCTGGGCCTTGAGGACCCAGTGGATCGCCGTACCGGAACCCAGCAGCTGGATCCGCGGGGCGTTGGCCACGGGGGACAGCCCGGCCGACTCCGCCGTGTTGAAGCGGTACAGGCCCTTGACGATGCCCTCGTCGACGCCCTCGCCGGACGGCTTGGCCGGCTGCGGCATCGGCTCGTTGTAGACGGTGAGGTAGTAGAAGACGTTCTGGTCCTCGCCCGGGGCCGCCTCGCCGTACATCCGGCGCAGGCCCTCCTTCACGATCGCCGCGATCTCGTAGGCGAACGCCGGGTCGTACGACAGGGCGGCGGGGTTGGTCGCCGCGATGACGGGGGAGTGCCCGTCGGCGTGCTGGAGGCCCTCACCGGTCAGGGTGGTCCGGCCGGCCGTGGCGCCGACCAGGAAGCCGCGGCCGAGCTGGTCGCCGAGCTGCCACATCTGGTCGGCCGTGCGCTGCCAGCCGAACATCGAGTAGAAGATGTAGAACGGGATCATCGCCTCGCCGTGCGTCGCGTACGACGTCGAAGCGGCGATGAAGTCGGCCATCGAACCGGCCTCGGTGATCCCCTCGTTGAGGATCTGGCCGTTCTTGGCCTCCTTGTAGTACATCAGCTGGTCGCGGTCGACCGGCTCGTACGTCTGGCCCTTGGGCGAGTAGATGCCGAGCGACGGGAACAGCGACTCCATGCCGAAGGTGCGCGCCTCGTCGGGGACGATCGGCACCCAGCGCTTGCCGGTCTCCTTGTCGCGGACCAGGTCCTTGACGAGCCGGACGAAGGCCATCGTGGTCGCCACGTTCTGCGAGCCCGAGCCCTTGTCGAAGGAGGTGAACGTCTTGTCCGCGGGGGCGGGCAGCGGGGCGAGCGCGTGGGTGCGGCGGGCCGGGGCCGGGCCGCCGAGGGCGGCGCGGCGCTCCTGGAGGTAGCGGACCTCGGGGGAGTCGGCGCCCGGGTGGCCGTAGGGCACCACGCCGTCGACGAACTGGCTGTCCGAGATGGGCAGTTCGAGCAGGTCCCGCATCGACTTGAACTCGTCCACCGAGAGCTTCTTCATCTGGTGGTTGGCGTTCTTCGACGCGAAGCCCTCGCCGAGGGTGTGGCCCTTGACCGTCTGCGCCAGGATGACCGTCGGGGCGCCCTTGTGCTCGACGGCCGCCTTGTAGGCCGCATACACCTTGCGGGCCTCGTGGCCGCCGCGGGAGAGGTGGAAACACTCCAGGATCTTGTCGTCGCTCAGCAGCTTCGCCAGCTCGACGAGCGCCGGGTCCGAGCCGAAGAAGTCCTGGCGGATGTAGGCGACGTCGCGGGTCTGGTACGTCTGCACCTGGGCGTCGGGTACCTCGCGCAGGCGGCGTACGAGCGCGCCGGTGGTGTCGAGCTGGAACAGCTCGTCCCAGGCCGTGCCCCACAGCGTCTTGACGACGTTCCAGCCGGCGCCCCGGAACTGGGCCTCCAGCTCCTGCACGATCTTGAAGTTCGCGCGGACCGGGCCGTCGAGGCGCTGCAGGTTGCAGTTGATGACGAAGGTGAGGTTGTCGAGCTCCTCGCGGGCGGCGAGCCCGAGGGCCGCCGTCGACTCGGGCTCGTCCATCTCGCCGTCACCGAGGAACGCCCACACGTGGGACGCGGAGACGTCCTTGACGGCGCGGTTGGTGAGGTAGCGGTTGAAGCGCGCCTGGTAGATGGCGGACAGCGGGCCGAGGCCCATCGACACCGTCGGGAACTCCCACAGCCAGGGCAGCCGGCGCGGGTGCGGGTACGACGGAAGGCCGCCGCCGGCGGACTCGCGGCGGAAGTTGTCGAGGTGCGACTCGTCCAGCCGGCCGTCGAGGAAGGCGCGGGCGTAGATGCCGGGAGAGGCGTGTCCCTGGATGTAGAGCTGGTCGCCCGAGCCGGGCGACTCCTGGGATTCCTTGCCCTTGAAGAAGTGGTTGAAGCCGGTCTCGTAGAGCCAGGCCGCGGAGGCGAAGGTGGCGATGTGGCCGCCGACGCCGTGTTTCGCGCCGCGGGTGACCATCGCGGCCGCGTTCCAGCGGTTCCACGCGGTGATCTTCCGCTCCATCTCCTCGTCACCGGGCACGGACGGCTCGGCGGCGGTGGGGATGGTGTTGACGTAGTCCGTCGCGAGCAGCTTGGGCAGCGTGATGCCGTTGCCCTCGGCACGCTCCAGCGTGCGCCGCATCAGGTACGCGGCACGGTGCGGCCCGGCCGCCTTGGTGACCGCGTCCAGGGAGGCCTGCCATTCGGCGGTCTCCTCCGGGTCCCGGTCGGGGAGCTGGTCGAGCGCGCTCGGCTGGATGGCGTGGGGGTCGGTCATGTCGCCGCCTTCCTCAGTCGAAGGGGGTTCCCTATGGGGTTATCGGGGGTGCCCTTGGTCTTTGGCAGGACAGGGCGAGGGCCTCGGTAAGGCCCGCGGTGACTCTAACTCCCTGATCGATGATCGATCAAAGGGTTGAGGGGTAAAACTTCTTGATAACGAGAAAGTCGGCACGCGGTGCCTTTCGGGCAGGCACGCCGTGCCGGGTCTTTCGGGGGGTTTTCGCAGGTGAGCAGGGGTGTGCTCGGCTGCGTCAGGCCCGTGGCGCGCACCCCAGTACGTGCGCTTTCACCAGCTCCGCGATCCTCGGGTCCCGCCTCCGGAACGCCTGCACCAGTTCCTCGTGCTCCTCCGCGTACGACTGCTGCACCGTCCCCAGCCAGCGGATCGACAGGGCCGTGAACACCTCGATGCCCAGGCCCTCCCAGGTGTGCAGCAGCACCGAGTTGCCGGCCGCGCGGACCAGTTCCCGGTGGAAGCCCACCGTGTGCCGCACCTGGGCCGTGCCGTCGGCCTCCCGGTCGGCCTCGTACAGGGCGAAGACATGCGGCTCCAGCGCCGAGCAGTCCTCCGCCAGCCGCACCGCCGCCAGCTCCGCCGCGATCGCCTCCAGACCGGCCCGGACCGGGTAGCTCTCCTCCAGGTCGGCCGCCGTCAGGTTCCGCACCCGCACGCCCTTGTTCGGCGCGGACTCGATCAGCCGCAGCGACTCCAGCTCGCGCAGCGCCTCCCGCACGGGTGTCTGGCTGACCTCCAGCTCGGTCGCGATCCGCCGCTCCACGATCCGCTCGCCCGGCTGCCAGCGCCCGCTGACGATCCCCTCCACGATGTGCTCGCGGATCTGTTCGCGCAGCGAGTGGACGACGGGCGCGGTCATGAGAGCTCCTTAGGGAGGGGCCGCCCCTCGGCCCCTGGCGCGTTTGACGTTTAGACAATAAGGCCGCGGGCTCGTCCGGAAGGGGCGCACAGGGGCGCTTCAGTGCAGGTGAGACAAGGCTTACACGCCCTCAGCTGGGCGTCTTCGCCGAGACGGGAAAGCGGTGCCCCCGCCCGGAAACTCCGGACGGGGGCACCGTACAGCTGCCGCTGGGGGCTACAGGCCGAGCTCGACCTCGAACTCGCCCGCCTCCAGGATCGCCTTGACCGCGGTCAGGTAACGGGCCGCGTCGGCGCCGTCCACCAGACGGTGGTCGTAGGAGAGGGTCAGGTACGTCATGTCGCGGACGCCGATGACCGTGCCCTCCTCCGTCTCGATGACGGCCGGACGCTTGACCGTGGCACCGATACCGAGGATCGCGACCTGGCCCGGCGGCACGATGATCGTGTCGAAGAGCGCACCGCGCGAACCGGTGTTGGAGATGGTGAAGGTCGCGCCGGACAGCTCGTCCGGAGTGATCTTGTTGGCGCGGACCTTGCCCGCGAGCTCCGCCGTGGCCTTGGCGATACCGGCGATGTTGAGGTCGCCGGCGTGCTTGATGACCGGGGTCATCAGGCCCTTCTCGGAGTCCACCGCGATACCGACGTTCTCGGTGTCGAAGTAGGTGATGGTCCCCTCGGCCTCGTTGATCTTGGCGTTGATGGGCGCGTGCGCCTTCAGCGCCTGGGCCGCGGCCCTGACGAAGAACGGCATCGGGGAGAGCTTCACGCCCTCACGGGCCGCGAACGCGTCCTTGGCCCGGGCGCGCAGCTTCATCAGGCGCGTGACGTCGACCTCGACGACCGACGACAGCTGCGCCTGCTCGTGCAGCGCCTTGACCATGTTGTCGCCGATGACCTTGCGGATGCGCGGCATCTTGACGGTCTGGCCCCGGAGCGGGGAGGCCTCCAGGCTCGGGGCCTTCTTGGCGGCCGGAGCCGGGGCGGCGGCAGCGGCCGGAGCCGGAGCGGCCGCGGCGGCCTTCGCGGCCTCGGCGGCGGCGACGACGTCCTGCTTGCGGATCCGGCCGCCGACGCCGGTGCCCTTGACGGTGGCCAGGTCGACGCCGTTCTCGGCGGCGAGCTTGCGCACCAGCGGGGTCACATAGGCGCCGTCGTCACCGGAGGTGGCGGCGGGAGCCTGCGCGGCCGGCGCCGGAGCCGGCGCGGGAGCGGACGGGACCGGATCGGGAGCCGGGGTGGTCTGCTGCTGCGGAGCCGGAGCCGTGGGCGCCTGCGGGGCCGGAGCCGGAGCCGGAGCCGGAGCCGGGGCCGGAGCCGCGGGAGCGGCCGGGGCGGGAGCCGGAGCAGGGGCCTCCGCAGCCGGAGCCGGGGCCGGGGCCGGAGCGGGGGCCGGGGCGGCGGGGGCCGGTGCAGCGGCCGGAGCCGCGCCCGGGGCGCCGATCACGGCCAGCTTGGCGCCGACCTCGGCGGTCTCGTCCTCGGCGACCGTGATCTCCAGCAGCACACCGGAGGTGGGCGCCGGGATCTCGGTGTCGACCTTGTCCGTGGAGACCTCGAGCAGCGGCTCGTCGGCCTCGACGGAGTCGCCGACCTCCTTCAGCCACCGGGTGACGGTGCCCTCGGTGACGGACTCGCCGAGCGCGGGCAGGACGACGTCCGTGCCCTCGGCGGAGCCGGCGCCGGTGGCGGCCTCGGCGGTGGGAGCGGGCGCCGGGGCGGCCTGCTCGGTGGACGGGGTGGCCTGCGGAGCCGGCTCGGGAGCGGGCTCCGCGACGGGCTCTGCGGCCGGGGCCGGGGCGGCAGCGGGGGTGCCCGTGCCGTCGTCGATGACGGCCAGCTCGGCGCCGACCTCGACGGTCTCGTCCTCGGCGACCTTGATGGACGCAAGGACACCGGCGGCGGGCGAGGGGATCTCGGTGTCGACCTTGTCGGTCGAGACCTCGAGCAACGGCTCGTCGGCCTCTACGCGCTCACCCTCGGCCTTCAGCCAGCGGGTGACGGTGCCCTCGGTGACGCTCTCGCCGAGCGCCGGAAGGGTTACGGAAACCGCCATGGTTTCGGTTGCTCCTTACGAATTGCGGAAGTCTGTGTTCGTCGCGGAGTCGCGTTGTCGACCGAGGGTCAGTCGTGCGCGTGGAGAGGCTTGCCGGCCAGGGCCAGGTGCGCCTCGCCCATCGCCTCGTTCTGGGTCGGGTGGGCGTGGATGAGCTGCGCGACCTCGGCGGGCAGCGCCTCCCAGTTGTAGATCAGCTGGGCTTCGCCGACCTGCTCGCCCATGCGGTCGCCGACCATGTGGACGCCGACCACGGCACCGTCCTTGACCTGGATGAGCTTGATCTCGCCCGCGGTGTTGAGGATCTTGCTCTTGCCGTTGCCCGCGAGGCTGTACTTCAGAGCGACGACCTTGTCCGCACCGTAGATCTCCTTGGCCTTGGCCTCGGTGATGCCCACGGAGGCGACCTCGGGGTGGCAGTACGTCACCCGGGGGACACCGTCGTAGTCGATCGGAACGGTCTTCAGTCCGGCCAGACGCTCCGCCACCAGGATGCCCTCGGCGAAGCCGACGTGCGCGAGCTGGAGGGTCGGGACCAGGTCACCGACGGCGGAGATGGTCGGAACGTTGGTGCGCATGTACTCGTCGACCAGGACGTAGCCGCGGTCGATGGCGACGCCCTGCTCCTCGTAGCCCAGGCCCTGGGACACAGGGCCGCGGCCGACGGCCACGAGCAGGACCTCCGCCTCGAACTCCTTGCCGTCGGCGAGGGTGACCTTGACGCCGTCCTGGGTGTACTCGACCTTCGAGAAGAAGGTGCCCAGGTTGAACTTGATGCCGCGCTTGCGGAACGCGCGCTCAAGAAGCTTGGAGGAGTTCTCGTCCTCGACCGGAACGAGGTGCTTCAGGCCCTCGATCACGGTGATGTCCGCGCCGAAGGACTTCCAGGCGGAGGCGAACTCGACGCCGATGACACCGCCGCCGAGGACGATCGCCGACTTCGGTACGCGGTCCAGCACGAGGGCGTGGTCGGAGGAGATGACCCGGTCGCCGTCGATCTCCAGGCCCGGCAGCGACTTCGGCACGGAGCCGGTCGCGAGGAGCACGTGGCGGCCCTGGACGCGCTGGCCGTTGACATCGACGGAGGTCGCGGAGGACAGACGTCCCTCGCCCTCGATGTACGTCACCTTGCGGGAGGCGATGAGCCCCTGCAATCCCTTGTACAGGCCCGCGATGACGCCGTCCTTGTACTTGTGGACGGCCGGTACGTCGATGCCCTCGAAGGTGGCCTTCACACCGAACTGCTCGCTCTCGCGGGCCTGGTCGGCGATCTCGCCCGCGTGCAGCAGGGCCTTGGTGGGAATGCAACCCCGGTGCAGGCAGGTACCGCCGACCTTGTCCTTCTCGATCAGGGCGACGTCCAGGCCCAGCTGCGCCCCGCGCAGGGCCGCGGCGTAACCACCGCTACCACCGCCGAGGATCACTAGGTCGAAAACGGTGCTGGCGTCGTTCGCCACGTCACGTCCTCCATGCATGTGCGCCACGCCGGTCTCCAGTGACCGGTCGGCGGCTGGTGTCCGGCCGCTCGTTCTTCGGCCCTTCGGGTGGGGCCCTGTCCTGCCGAGCCCCATCTTCGCACCTGTCGCCGGTGAAAGGGACGCCGGGCCGGGCTGTGAGACGCACCACGCTCACTTGAGAGCGCACCGAGCTGTCGGGCGACGGGGGCCCCGCACCACCCGCGTGCGGGGCCCCGGCGACGGAACTCAGCCCAGATCGCCCGCCGCGGTCAGCTCGGCCAGCCGAACCAGCGTGCGCACGGCCGTGCCCGTACCGCCCTTGGGCGTGTATCCGAACGGGCCGCCCTCGTTGAACGCGGGCCCCGCGATGTCGAGGTGCGCCCAGGTGATCCCCTCGCCCACGAACTCCCGCAGGAACAGGCCGGCGACCAGTCCGCCGCCCATCCGCTCACCCATGTTCGCGATGTCGGCGGTGGCGGAGTCCATCCCCTTGCGCAGGTGCTCCGGCAGCGGCATCGGCCACGCCGGCTCACCCACCTCCTCGGCTGCCTCGTGCACCGCGGAGCGGAACGCGTCGTCGTTCGCCATGACCCCGAACGTCCGGTTGCCCAGCGCCAGCATCATCGCGCCGGTCAGCGTCGCCACGTCCACGATCGCGTCCGGCTTCTCCTGCGACGCCGCCCACAGCGCGTCGGCCAGGACCAGCCGGCCCTCCGCGTCGGTGTTGAGCACCTCCACCGTCTTGCCGCTGTACATGCGCAGCACGTCACCCGGCCGGGTCGCGGAGCCCGACGGCATGTTCTCGGCCAGCGCCAGCCAGCCGGTGACATTGACCTCCAGGCCGAGCCGCGCGGCGGCGACGACCGCGGCGAAGACGGCGGCCGCCCCGCTCATGTCGCACTTCATCGTCTCGTTGTGACCGGCCGGCTTCAGCGAGATGCCGCCCGAGTCGTACGTGATGCCCTTGCCGACGAAGGCGAGGTGCTTCTTCGCCTTGGAGGAGGTGTACGACAGCTTCACCAGCCGCGGACCCGCCGCCGATCCGGCGCCGACCCCGAGGATGCCGCCGTAGCCGCCCTTGACGAGGGCCTTCTCGTCGAGCACCTGCACCTTGATGCCGTGCTCCTTCGCCGCGGTCTGCGCGACGGCGGCGAACGCCTCCGGGTCGAGGTCGTTCGGCGGCATGTTGATGAGGTCGCGGGCGCGGTTGAGCTCCTCGACCACGGCGGTGGCACGGTCGAGCGCCGCCTTGTACTCCCGGTCGCGGGGCTTGCCGCCGAGCAGCGCGGCCTCGGCGAGCGGCGCCTTGCCGTTGCCGACCTTGCTCTTGGCGCCCGCGGTGTCCTTGTACGCGTCGAAGCTGTACGCCCCGAGCAGTACGCCCTCCGCGACCGCGCCGGCGTCGGCGGCGTCCGCGAGCGGCAGCGCGAACGCGGCCTTCTTGATGCCCTTGAGCGTGCGGGCCGCGACACCGGCGGCCTTGCGGAGCGCCTCCGCGTCGAACCCGGCGTCCTTCTCGGGCTCGGCGCCCAGGCCCACCGCCACCACGAGCGGCGCCTTGAAGCCTGCCGGTGCGGGCAGCTTCGTCACCTCGCCCTCGGCACCGGCGGCGCCGAGGGTCTCCAGGACGCCTGCGAGTTTGCCGTCGTACGCCTTGTCCACAGCCTCAGCGCCCGGTGCGACGACCGGGCCTTCGGCACCCTTGGCAACACCGATCACGATCGCGTCGGCCCGCAGGCCGGGCGCCGCGGCGGTGCTGAGAGTGAGAGCAGTCACGGTGGTGAAATCTCGCTTCCGTTGAAGTGTGCTGTGGCCGAATACGGGTGGGTCGACCGGGCCCGACAAGCGACCCTAGAGCCCCCCTGCGGAACGGTCTCTACCGGGCGGGCAAAGCCCCGGCACGAGCCTACGCTCGGGGCCGCATCCGCTCACACGGGTCCTCCGCTGTGAAACCGCACGAGGGCCCGGGGGGAACGTACCGGCCCGGTAGATCATCCTTGGGGGTACGTTGCCGCATACCCTGGAGCCCGCCCGGTGAGACGCCCCATCCTGTTCGCAGCCCTGCTACTGCTGCTGACGGCCTGTACGACGGCCCCCGGCAAGGACGCCGACCGGCAGACCGGCGACCGCTGGCGGCCGCGCCCCTCAGTGGCCTGGCAGTGGCAGCTCAGCGGCCGTGTCGACACCGGCGTCGACGTCCCGGTCTACGACATCGACGGCTTCGACCAGCCCGAGGCGACGGTCGCCGCGCTGCACGACGAGGACCGCAAGGTGATCTGCTACCTCTCGACCGGCGCCTGGGAGGACTGGCGGCCCGACGCCGACAAATTCCCCAGGTCGGTGCTGGGCAAGGGCAACGGCTGGGAGGGCGAGCGCTGGCTCGACATCCGCCGCACGGACGTTCTGGAGCCCCTGATGGCGGCCCGTATCGACATGTGCCGCGACAAGGGCTTCGACGCGGTGGAGCCGGACAACATGGACGGCTACCGCAACCGCAGCGGCTTCCCGCTGACCGCAACCGACCAGCTCCGCTACAACCGCCTGGTCGCGAAGCTCGCCCACGACCGCGGTCTGGCCGTGGGGCTGAAGAACGACCTCGACCAGATCCCGCAGTTGGTGGCCGACTTCGACTTCGCGGTCAACGAACAGTGCGCCCAGTACGAGGAATGCGACGACCTGAAGCCCTTCATCACCGCGGACAAGGCCGTCTTCCACGTCGAGTACGAACTGCCCACCCGCCGCTTCTGCGCCGACTCCCGCCGCCTGAAGCTGAGTTCGATGCTCAAGAAATACGAACTGGGGGTGTGGCGCGAGGCCTGCTAGTACCCCAGCGTCAGCACCACGAGCGCGGTGGTGGCCGCGGTCTCGGCGAGCCCTCCGAACACGTCACCGGTCACTCCGCCGAACCGCCGGGTGCAGTGCCGCAGAAGGAGTTCGGCGAGCCCGACGGCGATGACGACCGCGAGTGCCGTGCGGAGGATGTCGTACGTCCCGAGGAGCGCCCCCGCGCCGGCCGCGGCCACGACGGTGACAAGGCCGGTGATCAGGGCGGCGCTCGCCGGGACCACGCCCGCGACCGCCGCCCCCAGCCCCTCCGGCCGGGCGGCCGGCACCCCGGCGCGGGCCGCCAGGGTGAGCGCGAGGCGGGCGGTGGTCGCCGAGACCACGGCGGCCACCGCGCCCCGGGCCCACGAGTCGCCGTACAGCTGCGACACCGCGGCCACCTGCGCGAACAGGACGAGGACGAGGGCGATCACCCCGAAGGGCCCGATGTCCGACTGCTTCATGATCCGCAGGGCGTCCTCGGCGGGCCTGCCGCTGCCGAGGCCGTCCGCCGTGTCCGCGAGCCCGTCGAGATGCAGGCCCCGGGTGAGGACGGCGGGCACCGCGACGGTGGCGACGGCGGCGAGGAGGGGCGAGGCACCGAGGACGAGCAGCAGGAGCCCGACGACGGCGGAGAGGCCGCCCAATACCACTCCGACCAGGGGAGCGCAGAGCATCCCGCCCCGGGCGGCCTCCCGGTCCCAGCGCTTCACCGTGACGGGGAACACACTGAGGGTGCCGAAGGCGAAACGGAAACCGTCGAGCGGCAGGGCTATGGACACCCCGGCAGAGTAGGGCCTGCCCGGCGGATCATGTCTCCGCGCTCATCGGCCCGGACCCGAGGTGATCCGAACGACACCCCTCGCCCGGACGCCACATCCGTCAGGCGGCCCTGTCCGCTCCCCGGAAGACTGGGGGGATGGGGCACTGGCTGAACCGCAACATCGTCGAACCGGGCAAACTCCCGCTGTTGCTGGCCCTGACCGCGTTCATCCTCACCTTTGTGATCACCCGGGTCGTCACGCGCATGATCAGGGCGGGCAAGGGTCCCTTCGGCAACGTCAGCGCCGGGGGAGTGCATATCCATCACGTGGTCCCCGGCGTTTTCCTCACCGTCGTCGGCGGCTTCGGCGCGGTCGCCAGCAGCCGGTACGGCTTCGGTTCCGCGGCCTTCGCGGTCGTCTTCGGTATCGGCGCGGGCCTGGTCCTGGACGAGTTCGCGCTGATCCTGCACCTCGACGACGTCTACTGGACCGAGGCCGGCCGCAAGAGCGTCGAGGTGGTGGTGCTCACGGCGGCCCTGGTCGGCCTGGCCCTCTCCGGGTTCTTGCCGTTCGGCGTCAACGACATGTCCCAGGAAGAGCTCCAGGACCGCGGCAGAGTCATCTTCACCGTGGCGGGCAACTTCCTCTTCGCCCTGCTCGTGCTGAGCAAGGGCAAGGCCCGGATGGCGATCTTCAGTGTGATCATCCCGCTGGTCGGCCTGGTCGGCTTCATGCGGCTGGCCCGCCCGGGGTCCCCCTGGGCCAAGCGCTTCTACCGGCGCCGCCCGCGGGCCCGCGCGAAGTCGATCCTGCGTGACTACCACCACGACCGACGCTGGGCGGGCCCCAGCCGCAGACTTCAGGACTTGATCGGCGGCAAGCCCGACCCGGTGGTCGCCCGCCGGTGACGCAGGGCGGACACCCCGCACAGCACCAGGACCACCACGATGGCCGCCAGATGTTCCTTGCCGGCCAGGTTCTCCTTCACCGCCACCTCGACCACCATCGCCGCGATCACCCCGCCCGCGGTGACGTAGGCGCCGTAGCGCCACCCCAGGAACACCGCGAGGCCCACCACGGCCGCCGACGGGCCGGTGTCCACCACGTACGCGTCCGAGCCGGGCAGACCCAGCAGGTGGTCGGGGCCCAGTCGGATGCCCAGGCGCGCGTACAGGGTCCCGGCGAGCGTGGCCGCGTAGGCCAGGGTGAGCGTCCGCCACCGGCCCAGACAGATCTCGGCGATCCCGAACACCAGCAGGATCTGCGCCAGGGCGCCCCAGACGGGCAGGTCAAGCGCGGGCACGAACAGGGAGAGGGGAGTGCGCAGCAGCGCCTGCCACAGGGGGTCCTCGGCGCGCACGGCCCCGATGTCCTGCACGAACCGGTAACCCCACGACTGGTTCTGCGCGTACTGCAGCAGCGCCGTCAGACACACCGCCCCGATCGTCATCGGGACCGCCCGCCACCCGCGCCGGAGCAGCGGCTCGCGCACGGTGACGTACAGCAGCCCCCATTCGGCGCGCGCCCAGCGGGTGAGCGTCTTCATCCGGTGGTCCTCGTCCCCGTGAGTCCCGGCAGTCCCGACAGTCCCGGCAGTCCTGACAGTCCCAGAAGTCCCAGCAGTCCCGGCACCTCCAGGAAGCCCTCCGCGCGCGCCGACGCGATGCCGATGCGCGGCAGGTCCGCGCTCTTCTCGAAGAGCAGGAACCGCGGCTCCCAGATGGGCCGGTACTTGGCGTTGGCGCGGTACAGCGACTCGATCTGCCACCAGCGCGAGAAGAAGCTGAGCAGCGACCGCCACAGCCTCAGCACCGGTCCGGCACCCAGACGTGCGCCACGTTCGAAGACCGCACGGAACATGGCGAAGTTGAGCGAGACCTGGGTGACCTGGATCTCGTGGGCGCGGCGCAGGAGTTCGATCACCATGAACTCCATCAGGCCGTTGCCGCAGTCCCGGTCGCGCCGCATGAGGTCGAGGGACAGCCCGTGCGGCCCCCAGGGCACGAAGGACAGCAGAGCCCTCAACTCGCCCCGGGCGTCGGTGCACTCGACCATCACGCACCGCCCGTCGTCCGGGTCCCCGAGCCTCCCCAGCGCCATGCTGAACCCGCGTTCGGTGGCCCCGTCCCGCCAGTTGTCGGCGCGTTCCAGCAGACACGTCATCTCGTCGGCCGGAATGTCCTCGTGCCGTCGGACGCGCACCTCGTACCCTGCCCGGCCGACCCGGTTGTGGGCCTGCCGCACGGACCGCATGGCCCGTCCCTCCAGCGTGAACTCGGCCACCTCGACGATCGCCTCGTCGCCGAGTTCGAGGGCGTCCAGACCGTGCCGGGCGTAGACGGTCCCCGCCTCCTCGCCCGCGCCCATCACCGCCGGGATCCAGCCGTGCGCCCGCGCCTCGGCGAGCCAGGGCTCGATCGCGCCGGGCCAGGCCTCCGGGTCGCCGAGCGGATCACCGGAGGCCAGCGACACCCCGCCGATCACCCGGTACGCCACGGCCGCCTTGCCGGTCGGCGACCAGACGACGCTCTTCTCCCGCCGTAACGCGAAGTACCCGAGCGAGTCCCGCTCGCCGTGCCGTTCCAGCAGCGCCCGCAGCCGTCTCTCGTCGTCCTCGGTGAGCGGGTCCACGGCCCACCGGGAGCGGAAGGCGGCATACAGGACGGCGAGGACGAGGGCCGTGCTGAGCACGTTGACGACGACGTTCACCCAGTTCGGCGGGGCGATCCCGGAGAAGTGGGACTCGTCGGCGGCGACCGAGACCAGCCGCAGGGCGCCGTAGCGCCAGCGCTCCGCGAAGGTGGACGGGCCGGGCGCGTCGTTGGTGACCGTCACCAGCAGCGCGGCGAGCAGCGAGGACACCAGCAGGCCGCCGACCGCGACGGCGGCGGCGAGCTTCGGGTTGGACCGGTCGCCCTTGGCGTAGAACTCCCGTCGTCCGATCAGCAGCGCGGCCACGAAGGCGGCGGTGAGGACGAGCGAGATCCAGTTCTGGGCGTACTGCCGCACCTCCGGGAACGCCATGGCCGAGGCGAGCAGCGGCAGGAACGGCCCGGCCAGCGCGAGGTTCAGGATCCAGGCCGCCCGCTTCCGCCGCCGCATGGTGATCGCGAGGAACGCCGTGAACACACCGGAGGCGAAGCCGGCGGTCAGCAGATACGGCGTGAAGTAGTTCTCCTGGTTGTGGCGCCGTACGTCCTGCCCCAGGGAGACCCACACCGCACTGAGGAAGTTGACGAACGCGACGGCGCGCAGGTACCACACGGCGAACTTGGCGGCCCGCCGCGAAGCGGCCGTCGACCGCCGGTCCGCCGTCCCGTGCCGACCGGGGGTACTCGGTTGGGCTGTCGTGCCCGGTGGGGCCGTTGTGCCCGGTGGGGTGCGGGGCCGGTCCTGTTCCGTGGCAATTCGGACATCTCCCATGAACGGGGATCATGCCCGTTTTCCGCCGTTGTGACGCTCAGCCACGACGGGATCCGGCCGCGGCGGCGTGGTCCGGCGGCGTGGTCCGACGGTGCGGTCGACGGCGTGGTCGGCTGCGCCGAACCGGCCGGAGGCTACGCCTCCTTCTCCGGCGCCCCGTCCGTCGTCGGCACGCCGTCCTTGTCCGGCACGCTGTCCTTGTCGAGGCCCGCGGAAAACTCGGGCTCCCCGTCCTTTTCGAGGGCCCCGGAAACCTCGGAGCCCCCGGAAATCTCAGGCTCCCCGTCCGCCTCAAGCTCCCCGGAGTCCTCCGGCTTCTCAGAAACCTCCGGCTTCTCAGGAAGCTCCGCGGCCAGCGCCGCCGCGGCCTGTACCAGCGGCAGCGCCAGCAGCGCCCCCGCGCCCTCCCCGACGGTCACACCGTGATCCAGCAGAGGCTCCAAGGCCATCCGGTCCAGCGCCTTCGCCTGCCCCGGCTCCCCGCTGCTCTGCCCGGCCAGCCACCAGTCCGGCGCCCGGAACGCGATCCGCTGTCCCACCAGCGCGCACGCGGCCACCACGACCCCGTCCAGGATGACCGGCAGCTTCCGCACCGCGCTCTGCAGCAGGAACCCGGTGATCGCGGCGAGGTCGGCGCCGCCCACCGTCGCCAGTAGTCGCAACTGCTCCCCGAGCACCGGCCGGGCCCGCCGCAGCGCGTCCCGGATCGCCGCGCACTTGCGCATCCACGCCAGGTCGTCGATCGCCTGACCGCCCCGCCCGGTCACCACGGACGCGTCGGTCCCGCACAGCGCGGCGATCAGCACGCCCGCCGCCGTGGTGCCGCCCACGCTCACATCGCCGAGCACCACCAGATCCGTACCGGAGTCGGCCTCCTCGTCGGCCACCGCCACCCCGGCGAGGAAGGCGGCCTCCGCCTCCTCCAGGGTCAGCGCGTCCTCGATGTCGATACGCCCGCTGCCGCGCCGCACCCGGTGCCGCGTGACCTCGCCGGGCAGGGCCTCCGGCGGGCAGTCCAGCGCCATGTCGACCACCCGCACCGGCACCCCGAACCGCCGCGCGAGCACCGACACCGGACGGCCGCCCTCCAGGACCTCCCGCACCAACTCCGCGGCGGTGCCCGCGGGTCGTGCCGAGACGCCCAGTTCGGCGATCCCGTGGTCCCCGGCGAACAGCACGACCCGCGGGTGTTCGATCGTGCGTACCGGCACGGCGGACTGCGCCCCGGCCAGCCACTCACCCAGTTCGTCGAGGCGGCCCAGTGCTCCGGGCGGCACGATCTGACGTTCCCGGCGCGCCTCGGCGTCGCGGCGCACACCACCGTCGGGGCGCTCGATCAGATCGGTGAAGTCGTCGAGATTAAGCGAGCTCATTCGCCGAACAGTACCGGCCGCGATCGAACAGGACGGCGCCATATCGCCACGACGACGGGGCGACGTCGTTGCGCTCCAGAACGTCATCCCATACGTTCCGTTTTGCAGCGGATTGTCGTACGTCTCCAGGAGTCGCCCATGTCCGTACCGTCCGCCCTCTCCGCGCGGCGCCTGCGCTCCACCGCCCAGGTGATACTGCCGTTCCCCGAGCCGGAGAGCTGGCTGGACGTGGGCACGGGCGACGCCCGTTTCCCGGAGACGGCGAAGGAACTCTTCCCCTACACGTCCTTCGACGGCCTGGACGCCACCCCCCGGGTCGAGCAGGCCCGCCGCGCCGAGCGCGTCGAGGAGGCCCACGTGGGCCTCCTGACGGACCCGCAGATCAGGATGCGGCTGCGAGCCCGCTACGACGTGGTCAGCATGCTCCACCACCTGCCGTACGCCCCGGACCCCCGCGAGGAACTCCACGCGGCCGTGGCCGTCCTGCGTCCCGGCGGCCACCTCCTGCTCGAAGCCGCCGACCCGCAGTGCGCGTTCGCCGAGCTCCTCGGTGAACGGTGGCTTCCGCGGGCCCGCCGGCTGCGGCTGCTGTCCCTGGACGACCTGTGCACGGAACTGACGTCCCAGGGCTGCACGATCGTCGGGACGGACCGCCGGGCCGCGCACCTCCCCCACGACCTGTCGGCCGCGCTGTCCCTGTGCCTGCCCAGGTTCCTGCCCTCGTGGTCGACCAGACCCCCGCTGGCCGCGGCGAAGGCGCTGGACCACGCCCTGGCCCCGCTGCTCCGGCTCACCCGCTTCTCGAACACCTACCGGCTCATCGCCCGCCGCGAGGCGTCAGCCCCGTAGCACCAGCGCCTGACCCGCCACCACCAGCAGGACCTGCTCGCACTCCCTCGCGAACGCCGCGTTCAGCCGCCCGAGTTCGTCCCGGTAGCGCCGCCCTGACGCGGTGGCCGGGACGATCCCCGAGCCCACCTCGTTCGACACGGCGACCACGGTCCGCCCGGTGGCGCGGACCGCCTCCGTCAACTCCCGCACCCGCGCCCGCAACGCCCGTTCGCCGCCGTCGGCCCACTGGGCGTCGTCCCACGCCCCGACGGAGTCCATCGCGTCCGTCAGCCACAGCGACAGACAGTCGACCAGCAACGGCGGCCCGTCGTCCTTCAGCAGCGGCACCAGGTCACACGTCTCGGCCGTACGCCACGACCCGGGCCGCCGTTCCCGGTGCGCGGCGACCCGGTCCGCCCACTCGCTGTCCTCGCTGCGGGAGCCGCCGGTCGCGACATACAGCACGTCCGGAAAGGCCTCCAGCCGCCGCTCGGCCTCCACCGACTTCCCCGACCGGGCGCCGCCCAGCACCAGCGTCCGCCGCGGCACATCCGGTACGTCCTCGTACACGCCCACCGCCAGAGTCGTCCCGTCCGGCACCGCCCGCGCCCCCGCCGCGGCCAGCCGTCGCCGCATCTCCGGCCCCGGCGGCGCGTCGTGGTCGAGGTGCACGGCGATCACGTCCGTCGTGGGCCCGACCGCCCCCACGGCCCGCAGCCGCGCCAGGGCGTCCGGCCGTCCCACGACATCGGCGAGCACCATGTCGTACGGGACGGTGGCACCCGACTCCAGTCCGGCGGGCGCACCCCCGGGCGGCAGGTACAACAGCCGCTGCCCGCCCGGCCCGGCCACCGCGTACCCGGTGCCCGGCGCGTCCAGCGCCACCGCCCGCACCCGATGCCCCGTCAGCAGCGCCAACTCCCGCCCGTCCGGCACCCGTCCGGGCCGCGGCAGGCCCGCCGGAACCTCGACCGCCGGCCCGTCGTGCGGATGCGACAGCAGCACCTGCCGTACCCGGCCCAGCGAATGCCCCGCCCGGGCCGCCGCGAACGCCGCCCCGGGCGTCAGATCGAGCAGCAACGCCCCGTCCACGAGCACCGCGGTCGCCGCCCTGGCGGCCACCCCGAGGGCGGTGGCACAGACAGCACAGGGACAGTCGGGGCGGGGGAGCCCCGCAGGGGCGCCGGTACCGAGCACAGTTGCTTCCACGGCCCCGATTCTCGCCGGTCGCCGCTGGTCGTGCGCGCCCGAGTCCCCCGGAGGCGCGGGAGCCACCACCCCCACCAGCCCTCACCGGTACCCATGGGCCGGCACCGACCCGCACCGGCCGCAGATCACGAACCTCCCCCCGTTCTTCACAGCTGACCCAGCGGAGCGAATAGGCTGCGGAGAGGAGCCGGACCAAGATCCGGCTTCTGCTCTGCTCGTGCTCAGACGTGGGAGGCGTACATGGCGGCATGGACGTGGCGATTCGAGAAGGCCGACGGGGCGGAGGTCCAGCCCGCGGTGCAGCCCGAGGAATTCACCACGCAGGGGGACGCCGAGTCCTGGCTCGGGGAGTACTGGAAGGACCTGCTGGCCGGTGGCGCCGAGCAGGTACGGCTGTTCGAGGACTCCACGGAGATCTACGGGCCGATGAGCCTGCGCGCGGCAGAAGAGGCGTAGCGGGGACAGGGGCGGCCGTGCGCCGGTCGCCCCGTCTCACCGCGGGCCGGTGTCACATCCCCGGCGGCCCGAGTGGGCTCAGCCGCGCACTCCGCACAGATGCAGCAGGGCCGCCACCCCGCGATACGGATCCGAGCGCCCGGCCCGTTCCTCGACCGCGAGCAGGTCCGTCAGGTCGGCCGGGACCTCCGCCCCGTCGGCCACCGTGTCCGTGAAGACGCGTACGCCGTACCAGGCCTGCAAGGGTGCCCCGATGCCGGCGAGCGTCGCGGTCAGCGTCTCCAGCCGGTCGGCACGCACGTCGAGGCCCAGCCGGTTCTGGTAGGCGGTGGTGTCGAAGGCGGTGAGCGCGGCGGCCCAGTCCCCGGACAGTCCCGGTCGCATCGCCAGCGCGTTGCCGTTGCGCACGAGGAGGGACAGCAGCCCGCCCGGGGCGAGCATCCGGGCCAGCCCCGCCAGCAGCGGATCCGGCTCCTCGACGTACATCAGCACGCCGTGGCACAGCACCACGTCGAAGCTGCCCGGCAGGAAGTGCACCCCGGTGTCCCGGCCGTCGCTCTCGACGAGCCGCACCCGATTTCGGATCCCCTCCGGCTCGACGGCGAGGGCCTCCCGGGCGACAGAGATCATCTTGTGGTCCTGCTCGACCCCGGTGACCTTGTGCCCGGCCCGGGCCAGCCGCAGCGCCTGCGTGCCCTGCCCCATCCCCACGTCGAGCACCCGCAGCCGCTGCCCGACCTTGAACCGCCCGGCTATCTGCTCGTCGAGCTGCCGGGCCACCAGCTCCTGTCGTACGACATCCCGCGGCCCGCCCAGCCTGGTCAGCCAGGCATCCGCCGCGCCCCCGGTGAACGGCGTGGTGCTCAGGGCCGCTCTCCACGCTTGACCTGCGGCTTCGGCAGCCGGAGTCGACGCATCTGGAGGGAGCGCATCAGCGCGTAGGCGACCGCGCCCTTGCGGTTCTGGTCCGGGAAGCGCTCGGCCAGCGTCTTCTTCATACGGAAGCCCGTGAGGATCGAGTCGAGCACGATCAGCACGATCACGACCAGCCACAGCAGCAGCGCGATGCTCTGCAGCGAACCCACCCGCACCATGCTCAGCACGAGGATGACCACGGCCATGGGCAGGAAGAACTCCGCCACGTTGAACCGCGAGTCGATGTAGTCGCGGGCGAACTTGCGCACGGGGCCCTTGTCACGGGCGGGCAGGTACCGCTCGTCGCCGGTGGCCAGCGCCTGGCGCTGCCTGTCCATCTGCGCCCGGCGATCGTCGCGCTGGCGCTTGGAGGCCTCCTTGCGCGACGTCGGCGTGTTGGCCACGCTGCGGCGCACCGACTGGGACTCACTCCGCTTGGGGGTGGGCCGGCCCTTAGGGGCCTGCGGGTCTCGGGTCTGCTTGGAGTCGGTCAGCGACGCCTTGTCGGCGGCGGGGGCCTTCTCATCCTTCGCGCGGCTACGGAACACAAAACCCAAGGGTACGGGGTGCGAGGGTGTGGACCCCAGCCAGGTGGGGAACGATCCGGCAACACCAGTCGTCTGTACAGGCGACAGATGGGGACGTCGGTGACCCAGTACTCACTCGGTGACCCGGTGCTCACCCTGAATGTCACCTACTCCTTACGCGGGAGCGGGGCCTGGCGCAGTCGTCCTTGGGGATGAGCGCATCAGTCCCTGAACAGTGCGGTAATGGATGCAGGGCCCGTACTGTGGGTTCTGTCGCAGCAGCTGAGCTGGAGTCCGTCAGAAGGGGGCGCGCGAAGCCCATGAGCGGTGTCATGAAGCGTATGGGGATGATCTTCCGCGCGAAGGCGAACAAGGCCCTTGACCGGGCCGAGGACCCGCGCGAGACCCTCGATTACTCGTACCAGAAGCAGCTGGAACTGCTGCAGAAGGTGCGCCGTGGAGTCGCCGACGTGGCGACCAGCCGTAAGCGTCTGGAACTGCAGCTGAACCAGTTGCAGTCGCAGTCGTCCAAGCTGGAGGACCAGGGCCGCAAGGCGCTGGCGCTGGGCCGCGAGGACCTGGCCCGTGAGGCGCTCTCCCGTCGCGCCGCGCTCCAGCAGCAGGTGACCGACCTGGAGACACAGCACTCCACGCTGCAGGGTGAGGAGGAGAAGCTCACTCTGGCGGCCCAACGGCTCCAGGCCAAGGTCGACGCCTTCCGCACGAAGAAGGAGACGATCAAGGCCACGTACACCGCGGCCCAGGCGCAGACCCGGATCGGCGAGGCGTTCTCCGGCATCTCCGAGGAGATGGGCGACGTCGGCCTGGCCATTCAGCGCGCCGAGGACAAGACCGCGCAGCTCCAGGCCCGGGCGGGCGCGATCGACGAACTCCTTGCCTCCGGCGCCCTCGACGACCAGTCCGGCATGCACAAGGACGACATCCAGGCCGAGCTGGACCAGCTCTCCGGTGGTACGGATGTAGAGCTGGAGCTGCAGCGCATGAAGGCGGAGCTGGCCGGTGGCACGTCCGGGCAGCAGGCCATCGAAGGTGGCACGAGCCAGCAGCAGTCCCAGCAGCAGCCGCAGGACACCCCGCGCTTCGACAAGAAGTGACGGGCAGTGGCAAGCGGTGACAAGTGGTGATGAACAGTAGGGCCCACGCCTGAGGAGGGCGACATGATCGTACGGATCATGGGGGAGGGGCAGGTGAGGCTGGCCGACGGCCACCTCACCGAGCTGAACAAGCTGGACGACGAGCTCCTGGCCGAAATGGAGAACGGCGACGGCCCCGGCTTCCACCGCACCCTGGAAGCCCTGCTGTCCAAGGTCCGCGAACTGGGCGAGCCGCTCCCGGACGACTCCCTGGAACCCTCGGAACTCATCCTCCCCTCGCAGGACGCGACCCTGGAGGACGTACGGGAACTACTGAGCGACGACGGACTGATCCCGGGCTGAGCCTCCCCCAGGCTCCGCGCCGGCATCTGACGCGGACAGGAAACGTACAGGTAGCCCCCGTTCCGCCCCCGCCAGGGCCCCCGTACCGTTGGCAGACGTGAGCACCCTCGACCGCGCCCGGCGTCACCTCAAGGCGCACCCCATGGCACTGGACGCGGCCCTCGCGGCCGGTGTCCTTGTCTGCATGGTGGCCGGCTCGTTCGTGGACCCGCACGGAGAGCGGGGCGTCAGCTGGGGATTCCGCACCCCCGACCCCCTCAGCCTGGTCCTCATCGCCCTCGGCTCCGCCGCCCTCGTGTTCCGCCGCCGAGCCCCCATGACGGTCCTCGCCCTCACCGGCACCTTCTCCCTCGTCGAGGCCGTCACCAGCGACCCCCGCGCCCCCGTCGCCATGTCCGCGGTGATCGCCCTCTACACCGTCGCCGCCACCACCGACCGTCCCACCACCTGGCGGGCCGGCCTGCTCACCATGACCGTCCTCACCGGCGCCTCCATGCTCGCCGGCCCGCTCCCCTGGTACGCCCAGGAGAACCTCGCGATCTTCGCCTGGACCGGCATCGGCGCCACCGCCGGCGACGCGGTCCGCAGCCGCCGCGCCTTCATCCACGCCATCAGAGAGCGCGCCGAACGCGCCGAGCGCACCCGCGAGGAGGAGGCCCGCCGCCGGGTCGCCGAGGAGCGCCTGCGCATCGCCCGTGACCTGCACGACGTCGTCGCCCACCACATCGCCCTGGTCAACGTCCAGGCCGGGGTCGCCGCCCACGTCATGGACAAGCGGCCCGACCAGGCCAAGGAGGCGCTGGCCCACGTACGGGAGGCCAGCCGCTCCGCGCTCAACGAACTCCGCGCCACCGTCGGCCTGTTGCGCCAGTCCGGGGACCCGGAGGCGCCGACCGAGCCCGCCCCCGGCCTGGACCGGCTCGACGAACTCGTCGGCACCTTCCGCAGCGCCGGACTGCGTGTCGAGGTCGCCCGCGCCGACAACGGCACCGTCCTGCCCGCCGCCGTCGGTCTGGCCGCCTACCGGATCGTCCAGGAGGCCCTCACCAACGTCCAGAAGCACGCCGGGACGGCGGCGAAGGCCGAGGTCAGCGTCGTCCGGGTGGGACCGGACATCGAGATCACCGTCCTCGACGACGGAACCGGCGACGACGACGGCACGCAGGCCGGCGGCGGCCACGGACTGCTCGGCATGCGGGAGCGCGTGACCGCCCTGCGCGGCACCCTCACCACCGGTCCCCGCTACGGCGGCGGCTTCCGCGTCCATGCGATCCTGCCGGTCAAGACCCGCACCGCAGTCACCGGAAAGCCGGGAGAGCCCGTATGACCATCCGCGTCCTGCTCGCCGACGACCAGGCCCTGCTGCGCAGCGCCTTTCGCGTGCTCGTCGACTCCGAGCCCGACATGGAGGTCGTGGGCGAGGCGTCCGACGGGGCTCAGGCGGTGCTGCTGACCCGGGAACAGCGCGCCGACGTCGTCCTGATGGACATCCGGATGCCCGGCACGGACGGCCTCGCGGCCACCCGCATGATCAGCGCCGACGCCTCCCTCGCCCATGTCCGCGTGGTCATCCTGACCACCTTCGAGGTCGACGACTACGTCGTGCAGTCGCTGCGCGCGGGCGCCTCCGGCTTCCTCGGCAAGGGCTCCGAACCCGAGGAACTCCTCAGCGCCATCCGGGTCGCTGCGGGCGGCGAGGCCCTCCTGTCCCCGGCGGCCACCAAGGGCCTGATCGCCCGCTTCCTCGCCCAGGGCGACGCGGCGGACGACGACCGCGACCCCGCCCGCGCGCAGCGCCTCGCCGCGCTCACCGTGCGGGAGCGCGAGGTGCTGGTCCAGGTCGCCGGCGGACACTCCAACGACGAGATCGCGGAGCGGCTGGAGGTCAGCCCGCTCACCGTGAAGACGCACGTCAACCGGGCCATGGCCAAGCTGGGCGCACGGGACCGGGCCCAACTGGTGGTGATCGCGTACGAGTCGGGCCTGGTACGTCCAAGGGTGGAGTGAACTCGACCTCGCCGTACTGCGCCCGGAGTATGCGCCGTATAAGGAACTGGACCTGGGGCCTACGGATCGGCACTTCCGCATGGCACAGGGTGGAGGGGCGGGCGCTCACATGTGCGGCCGCCCTGACTTCTGCCGCTCACAGAAGAGAGACCCTCACCCATGTCCTGGCTGTCGAGATTCAGCCTCGCTCAACGGGCCCTGATAGGCCTGATGTCCATCATCGCGCTCGCCTTCGGAGCGATCGCGATCCCGCAGCTGAAGCAGCAACTGCTGCCCACCATCGAACTGCCGGTCGTGTCCGTGCTGGCGCCCTACCAGGGCGCGTCTCCCGACGTCGTGGAGAAGCAGGTCGTCGAGCCCATCGAGGACAACCTGGAGGCCGTCGACGGCATCTCGTCCGTCACCTCCACGGCGAGCGAGGGCAACGCCCTGATCATGGCGTCCTTCGAGTTCGGCACCGACACCGGGCAGCTGGTCGCCGACGTCCAGCAGGCCGTCAACCGGGCCCGCGTCCAGCTCCCCGACGATGTGGACCCGCAGGTCGTCGCCGGGTCGACGGACGACATCCCGACCGTCGTCCTCGCCGTCACCTCCGAGCAGGACCAGCAGGCGCTGTCCGACCGGCTCGACCGGACCGTCGTACCGGATCTGAAGGACATCGACGGCGTCGGACAGGTCACCGTCGACGGCGTACGGGACCTCCAGGTCACCGTCACCCCCGACGACGCGAAGCTGGCGAAGGCGGGTCTGACCGCTCAGGACCTCTCGCAGACGCTCCAGGCGGGCGGCGCGACCGTCCCGGCCGGCTCCTTCGACGAGGACGGCGGCAACCGCACCGTCCAGGTGGGCGGCGGCTTCACCTCCCTGGAGCAGATCCAGGACCTGATGGTCACGGGCCAGGGCGCCAAGAAGCCCGTACGCCTCGCCGACATGGCCACGGTCGAGCAGCAGCAGGCCGTCGCCGACTCCATCACCCGGACGGACGGCAGGCCGAGCCTCGCGGTCACGGTCACCATGGACCACGACGGCAGCGCGGTCGCCATCTCCGAAGCGGTCCAGGACAAGCTGTCCGACATGCGGGAGGACCTCGGTTCCGGCGCCACCGTCACGGTCGTCAGCGACCAGGGACCGGCGGTCTCCAAGGCCATCGACGGCCTGACCACCGAGGGCGCCCTCGGTCTGCTCTTCGCGGTCCTCGTCATCCTGGTCTTCCTGGCGTCGATCCGCTCGACGCTGGTCACGGCGGTGAGCATCCCGCTCTCCGTGGTCCTGGCCCTGATCGTGCTGTGGACCCGTGACCTGTCCCTGAACATGCTCACGCTGGGCGCGCTGACCATCGCCATCGGCCGGGTCGTCGACGACTCGATCGTGGTGCTGGAGAACATCAAGCGGCACCTCGGCTACGGCGAGGAGCGCCAGGACGCCATCCTGAAGGCGGTCCGTGAGGTGGCCGGCGCGGTGACGTCCTCGACGCTCACCACGGTCGCGGTCTTCCTCCCGATCGGCCTGGTCGGCGGCATGGTGGGCGAGCTGTTCGGCTCGTTCAGCCTGACCGTCACGGCGGCGCTGCTGGCTTCCCTGCTGGTGTCGCTCACGGTCGTCCCGGTCCTGTCGTACTGGTTCCTGCGCGCCCCGAAGGGCACCCCCGAGGACGCGGAGGAGGCCCGCCGCAAGGCCGAGGAGAAGGAGGCGAGGAGCAGGCTCCAGCGCCTCTACGTCCCGGTCCTGCGGTTCGCCACCCGGCGCCGTCTGACGAGCCTGGCGCTCGCGGCCGTCATCCTCGTCGGCACCTTCGGCATGGCACCCCTGCTGAAGACGAACTTCTTCGACCAGGGCGAGCAGGAAGTCCTCACCGTCAAGCAGGAGTTGAAGCCGGGCGCCAGCCTGGCCACGACCGACGCCCAGGCGAAGAAGGTCGAGAAGCTGCTCTCCGCCACCAAGGGCGTGAAGGACTACCAGGTCACCATCGGCTCCTCCGGTTTCCTGGCGGCCTTCGGCGGCGGCACGGACACCAACCAGGCGTCGTACCAGGTGATGTTGAAGGACTCGGCGTCGTTCGACGACGTGCAGAACGCCATCGAGGACGGCCTGCACAAGCTGTCCGGCATCGGCACCACCACGGTCGCCGCCGGTGACGCTTTCAGCAGCCAGGACCTGAGCGTGGTCGTGAAGGCCGCCGACGCGAACGTCCTGCGCGAGGCCTCGGAGGAGGTCCGAAGGACGGTGGCCGGTCTGGACGATGTCACGGACGTCACCAGCGACCTCTCGCAGAGCGTCCCGCGCATCTCGGTCAAGGCCAACTCCAAGGCGGCGGCGGCCGGTTTCAACGAGCAGACCCTCGGCGCGGCCGTCGGCCAGGCCGTGCGCGGCAGCACGGCCGCCAAGGCGATCCTGGACGACACGGAGCGGGACGTCGTCATCACGTCGGCGAAGCCGGCCCGGACGCTGGACCAGCTGCGCGACCTTCGGCTGGGTCCGGTGAAGCTGGGCGACATCGCGGACGTGAAGCTGGTCGACGGCCCGGTCTCGATGACCCGTATCGACGGTCAGCGCGCCGCGACCATCACGGCGAAGCCGACGGGCGACAACACGGGCGCGGTGAGCGCGGACCTGACGTCCAAGCTGGACTCGCTCAAGCTGCCGGCGGGCGCCACGGCCGAGATCGGCGGGGTCTCCCAGGACCAGGACGACGCGTTCAAGAACCTGGCCCTGGCGATGCTCGCGGCGATCGCCATCGTCTTCATGCTCCTGGTCGCGACCTTCCGCTCGCTGGCCCAGCCGCTGATCCTGCTGGTCTCGATCCCGTTCGCGGCGACCGGCGCGATCGGCCTGCTGGTGGCGACGGGCACCCCGATGGGCGTCCCCGCGATGATCGGCATGCTGATGCTCATCGGCATCGTGGTCACCAACGCGATCGTGCTGATCGACCTGATCAACCAGTACCGCAAGCAGGGGTACGGCGTTGTCGAGGCGGTCGTCGAAGGGGGCCGCCACCGGCTGCGCCCGATCCTGATGACGGCCCTGGCCACGATCTTCGCCCTGCTCCCGATGGCCCTCGGCGTCACCGGCCAGGGCGGCTTCATCGCCCAGCCGCTCGCGGTGGTCGTGATCGGCGGCCTGGTCACGTCGACCCTGCTCACCCTGCTGCTGGTCCCGACGCTGTACGCGATGCTGGAGCTCCGCAAGGAGCGCCGGGCGAAGAAGCGGGCGGCGAAGCGGGCGAAGAAGGCGGGGGCGCCCGAGGAGTCGGCCTCGGACCCGGCCTCCTCCTCGTCCCCCGATTCCTCGTCCCCCGACTCCTCGGACGAACCGGAGCCCGCGTCCGTGTGACGGCACGCTCCACGGCGGCCGGGCACCGAACCCCGACGGTTCGGTGCCCGGCCGTCGGCATGTCGCCGTTGCGTATCCTGCGGCCCCGAACTGGTCTGTCCGGAACGGCCGGTCGGTCTTCCTGGAGTGGGCGTCTTCACCTTCGGCCCTGCCGACCCCGCCGACCCGTCGACCCCGAGCGGAAGCCCGTCTCGGGGTCGGCGGCGGTCCACGACAGGGCTACGGCAGCGCCAGCATCCGCTCCAGCGCCAGCTTCGCGAACGCCTCGGTCTCCTTGTCGACCTCGATCCGGTTGACCAGGTTGCCCTCGGCGAGGGACTCCAGGGTCCACACCAGGTGGGGGAGGTCGATGCGGTTCATCGTCGAGCAGAAGCAGACCGTCTTGTCGAGGAACACGATCTCCTTGCCCTCGGGCGCGAAACGGTTCGCGAGGCGGCGGACCAGGTTCAGCTCGGTGCCGATGGCCCACTTCGAGCCGGCCGGAGCCGCCTCCAGCGCCTTGATGATGTACTCGGTCGAGCCGACGTAGTCCGCCGCGGCCACGACCTCGTTCTTGCACTCGGGGTGCACGAGCACGTTCACACCGGGGATCCGGGCGCGCACGTCCTCGACCGACTCCAGGCTGAAGCGGCCGTGCACCGAGCAGTGGCCGCGCCAGAGGATCATCTTCGCGTCGCGCAGCTGCTCGGCGGTCAGCCCGCCGTTGGGCTTGTGCGGGTTGTAGAGGACGCAGTCCTCCAGGGACATGCCCATGTCCCGCACGGCGGTGTTGCGGCCGAGGTGCTGGTCGGGCAGGAACAGCACCTTCGAACCCTGCTCGAAGGCCCACTCAAGGGCCCGCTGGGCGTTGGAGGAGGTGCAGATCGTGCCGCCGTGCCTGCCGGTGAACGCCTTGATGTCCGCCGAGGAGTTCATGTACGAGACGGGCACGACCTGCTCGGCTATGCCGGCCTCGGTCAGCACGTCCCAGCACTCGGCGACCTGCTCCGCGGTGGCCATGTCGGCCATCGAGCACCCGGCGGCGAGGTCCGGCAGTACGACCTTCTGGTCGTCGCCCGTCAGGATGTCCGCGGACTCCGCCATGAAGTGCACACCGCAGAACACGATGTACTCGGCCTCCGGGCGCGCGGCCGCGTCCCGGGCCAGCTTGAAGGAGTCGCCTGTGACATCGGCGAACTGGATGACCTCGTCGCGCTGGTAGTGGTGGCCGAGGACGAACACCTTGTCGCCGAGCTTGGCCTTGGCCGCGCGGGCGCGCTCGACCAGGTCCGGGTCGGACGGCGAGGGCAGGTCGCCGGGACACTCGACACCCCGCTCGCTCTTCGGGTCGGCCTCACGGCCGAGGAGCAGCAGGGCAAGAGGAGTCGGCTGTACGTCGAGCTCCTGGGTCTGGGCCGTGGTCACGACACGCACCCTTTCTACTTTTCGTCGAATTGACGTTATCTATCATAACCCGCTTCATGTCACTTTGACGATGGTCATAACGTCGATGTGACGTGAATCCCGATGGCGGATGGCGATCGCTGTTCGCTTCAGCGCGGGTGTGCGAGCATGAATGACAGGAAGAGGAAAGAAGTGGGAACACAAGTCCTCGGCCCGGAATGAATCCGCGGCCCCGACGGTTGCAACCGTCGGCAAGGCAGTCTCCGTACAACCCGGGAGAGATGTAGATGTCCGTATCGGACGAGACCAGCACCGTCACCGACGGCATCATCCTGTCCGACGCCGCCGCGGCGAAGGTCAAGGCCCTGCTCGACCAGGAAGGCCGCGAGGACCTGGCGCTGCGCGTCGCCGTTCAGCCCGGCGGCTGCTCCGGCCTGCGCTACCAGCTCTTCTTCGACGAGCGTTCCCTCGACGGCGACGTGCTCAAGGACTTCGACGGCGTCAAGGTCGTCACGGACCGCATGAGCGCCCCTTACCTGGGCGGCGCGTCCATCGACTTCGTCGACACCATCGAGAAGCAGGGCTTCACGATCGACAACCCGAACGCGACCGGCTCCTGCGCCTGCGGCGACTCCTTCAGCTGACCCGACCGGCAGCTGAACAGCGAGAAGGCGGCGGCCCCCTCCGACAGGGCCGCCGCCTTCGCGCGTTTCCGGGACGGGGTCGTCGCGTCCCGTCCCGGACGTCCTTGGGGGCCTACTGCGCTCCGGACGTCTCCGGCAGTCGTGCCCCCGCCTTCTCCAGCGGGATCCCCTTGCCGTCCGACCCCACCACCGCCCGGTCGCCCAGCGGCTCGTCCAGCCGCACGGTCTTCTCGAAGACCTTGGCGATCATGATGCAGACCTTGTCCGGCCACCGGGTCTCGGTCACCTTCACGGCCACCTCGTCCCCGCTCTCGCTCGCGGTCGCCTTGTAGTCGGCGCACACACCGCCCGTGAAGGTCACGGTCAGCTCCCGCCCCTCGGCCCGGTAGCCGTCCACCTGGACGTCCCGCGGCGCCGGTGCGGCCGTGGGCTCGTCGCCCGGTCCGCTCGGCTGCGCGGACGGCGTGGGCGAGATCACGTACTTCGGATCGACCGCCGGATGCGTCACCGTGACGTCGTCCTGCGCGCCGGGCGTCCGTACGTCGAACAGCCAGGACGGCACCAGGGTCTGCCGCCCGGCCACGGTGTGCGGGGCCAGCCCGAACACGGCCTTCTCGACGGTGAGCGTCTCCTTCGCCGCAGTGGCGGTGGAAGAGCCGCAGGGCGCTTCGAGCCGGTCCTTCTGCGGTACCGGAGTCGCGCAGCCGCCGATGCCCATGCGGTGGTCGGTCCCGGGCGCCGCGTTCAGCAGCGCCAGCGTCTCCTTCGCACTCAGCACGGGATACGTGTCGCCCTTCACCGGCGCCTTCAACTGGCCGTTGCCGCTCAGCACCTTGCCCTGCGCGTCGACGGTCACCCCGGTCGTCCAGCCGTACGTGGGCAGGTCACCGATGACGGGTTCGGCGTTCACGATCCGCTGCGCGCCCAGGGTCCGGCTCGCGTCCAGCTTCGTGTCGTCCTGGCCCAACGCCTTCAGGACCGGCGCGGCCGCCTTCTTCGCGACCGCCTCGCTCACCGGGTCGCCACTCGGGTCGGCGGGGGTCTTGGCACACACGGTCGCGCTCTGGCAGTTGTCGGTGCCGGGGGAGTAGCGGTGGAAGGTCCAGGTGCCCGGCGCCTGCCGGTTCACCTGGAGACTCGGTCCCATGCTGTCCTTCGCCCCGACCGTCCAGGCCTGTCCGGCGGCCACGGGCTTCCCGGCGACCCCGAGAGCCTTGGCCAGGTCGGCCACCTCGTCCTCCGTCACCTGGCCCTGCGCCCGGTACACGGGCGCCGAGCCGGGGCCGTCGGGGAGCGTGCCGGCGGCGCGGTAGGTGACGCCGTAGGGGTTGGGCTCGCCGGGCGCGATGCCGTTCGTACCGCCGCCCTCGGAGTAGCCGTCCAGAGCGAGCGGCGGGGGAGTGCCGTCACCGGACGCCCCTGACGTCGTACGCCCGCCCGAGCCCACGGATCCGTCGGCGGCGGACGTGGCGAAGTACGCCCCACCGCCCCCGACCAGCAGCACGGCGGCGGCGACGGAGACGACGACGGCGGGTGAGCGGTGCCGGCTCGAGCGGACACCGCCGCCGCCGCTCTCCTCGACGTCCTGGACCCGGGGGATCTCGGCATCGGGAACGGCGTCCGCGTCCGCATCGGCATCCGCATCGGCATCGGAGGAGGCGTTGGGGACGGGGGAGGGAGCGGCGGCGGTGCTCTCGGCGGCGGCTTCGTCTTCGTCGGTACCGGCTTCGTCGTCACCGGCGTCGTCGGGACGGGCCTCACCGGCGCTTGCCTCGCCCGCACCGGCCGCGCCCGCACCGGCCTCTTCCGCTTCGGCCTCGACAGAGTCGGCGACATCTGTGCCGCTGTCCTCGGCGCCGGGTGACTCCTCGGCACCGGAAGCCTCAGCAGAGGCAGCAGCCCGCTCCTCCGGAACATTCCGCTCCTCGGGAACGTCCGGCTCCTCCCGGGCGCCCTGCCCCTCCGAGGCGCCCTTCGTCTCCGAGGCCGCCTTCGTCTCCGCGGCGCCCTGCTCCTCCGTGGAGCCACCGGCGCCCCGCTCCTCCACGGAGCCTTCGGCGTCGTCGTTGTCGGGTCGCTCGGTGTTCACCGCATCGCTCCTTCGGCTGCGCTTCTGTCCCATGACCCTGACCCGACCCTGTCAAAAAGATCGGCCACCGGGTCGTATCCCGCATCCCCTTTACGGGGGACAGCGATGGGACGCAGCGGGGGAGCGCGCGGTTCCCTGAAAAAGCGCCGCCTCAGTCGCCGTACTCCGACATCGCGTCCAGCAGCCGGGCCGACCTCGGCGGGACGGTCACGCCGTGGATGAGTGACGGGGGGACCGGAAGGGAAACGACCCGTTCGGGCGCCGACCAGTGCGGGACCATCCGGGCGCAGTCGCCGCGCAGCGACGCGAGGTCGCCCTCCAGGTCGCCTTCCAGACCGGCCGGAGCGGGAGCGTGGAGCTCAAGGTTCGTCATAGCGGCACCGTAGGCACGCCCAAGCCTGCGAAGAAAGATCTACTATCGGGTAGTTTCGGCTGCTTCAGAGCCCCGCGTCGACCCGGTAGCGTGAACTGTCAACCCGCCCTCCCGTCTCCCGTTGCCACCCCCTCCAATGAGCGCTATCGCGCGCCCCTGCTTATTCCACAGGAGAGTCAACACCGTGCGCATCGCAGTCACCGGCTCCATCGCCACCGACCACCTCATGACCTTCCCCGGCCGCTTCGCCGACCAGTTCGTCGCGGACCAACTGCACACGGTCTCGCTCTCCTTCCTGGTCGACAACCTCGACGTCCGGCGGGGCGGCGTCGGCGCGAACATCGCCTTCGGCATGGGCCAGCTCGGCACCCGGCCGATCCTGGCCGGAGCCGCGGGCTTCGACTTCGACGAGTACCGCGCCTGGCTGGACCGGCACGGCGTCGACACCACCTCGGTGCGTATCTCCGAGACGCTGCACACCGCGCGCTTCGTCTGCACCACCGACGCCGACCACAACCAGATCGGCTCCTTCTACACCGGTGCCATGAGCGAGGCCCGCCAGATCGAGCTGAAGACCGTCGCCGACCGCGTCGGCGGCCTCGACCTGGTCCTGATCGGCGCCGACGACCCGGAGGCGATGCTCCGCCACACCGAGGAGTGCCGCTCCCGCTCGATCCCCTTCGCCGCCGACTTCTCCCAGCAGATCGCCCGGATGAACGGCGACGAGATCCGGATACTGCTGGACGGCGCGACGTACCTGTTCTCGAACGAGTACGAGAAGGGCCTCATCGAGTCCAAGACCGGCTGGAGCGACGCCGAGATCCTCGGCAAGGTCGGCCACCGCGTCACCACCCTCGGCGCGCAGGGTGTGCGCATCGAGCGCGCCGGCGAGGACCCGATCGTGGTGGGCTGCGCGGAGGAGGAGCGCAAGGCCGACCCCACCGGCGTCGGCGACGCCTTCCGCGCCGGTTTCCTCTCGGGTCTCGCCTGGGGTGTCGGTCTGGAGCGCGCCGCCCAGGTCGGCTGCATGCTCGCCACCCTCGTCATCGAGACGGTCGGCACCCAGGAGTACCAGCTGCACCGCGCTCACTTCATGGACCGCTTCACCAAGGCGTACGGCGACGACGCGGCGGTGGAGGTTCGGGCGCATCTCGTCTGAGTTCGGGTGCGGGTGCGGGTGTGTGGGGGGCTGGTCACGACCACGCGGCGGAGCCGTACAGCGATCACGCGGCTGAGCCGCACAGCGACCACGCCCCGCGCCGCGCGCCCCCAAGTGAGTCAGGTCGTCCGGCGGATCAGATAGGCCGTTCCTTGATCCGCCGGCTCCTCACCGACGTACTCCTGGCCCCGCATCTCGCACCAGGCCGGGATGTCCAGCCGGGCCGCCTCGTCGTCCGACAGGACCCGGACCGTGCCGCCCACCGGTACGTCCCCGATGACCTTCGCCAGCTCGATCACCGGGATCGGGCACCGCCTGCCGAGAGCGTTCACGACCAGGGAGTCCGCCCGCGCGGAGGCCACCGTCGCCCCGGGCGCCCCCAGCTTCTCCCGTACGCCGGCCACCGCCCCGGGGAGTACCTCCAGGAACCGCTCGACGTCCTGGGCCGTCGTCCCGGCCGGCAACGACACGCGCACGTTCCCCTCACTCAGCACACCCATCGCCTTCAGCACATGGCTGGGCGTCAGCGTGCTGCTCGTACAGGACGATCCGGAGGAGACGGAGAAACCGGCGCGGTCCAGCTCGTGCAGCAGTGTCTCCCCGTCGACATAGAGACACGAGAAGGTGACGATCCCGGGCACCCGCCGCTCCGGATCGCCGACCACCTCCACATCGGGCACCAGCCGCGGCACCCGCGACCGGATCAGCTCCGTCAGCTCCCGCAGCCGTAGAGACTCCTGAGCCGCCTCGGCCCGCACCGCCCGCAGTGAGGCCGCCGCCGCCACGATCGCCGGAATGTTCTCGAACCCGGCCGCCCGCCCCGACTCCCGCTCGTCCACGGGCCCTTGAGTGGCGAACCGCACGCCCTTCCGCACCACCAGCAGCCCGACCCCGGAGGGCCCGCCCCACTTGTGGGCGCTCGCGGCCAGCAGGGACCAGTCGCCCGGCACCCGGCCCCACGCCAGCGACTGTGCCGCGTCCACCAGCAACGGCACCCCGGCCGCCCGGCACACCTCGGCGACCGCCGCCACCGGCTGTTCCGTCCCCACCTCGTGGTTGGCCGACTGCAGACAGGCCAGCGCGGTGTCCGCCCGCAGCGCGCTCTGGTACGACTCCACGGTCACCGCCCCGGTCCGCCCCACCGGCACCTCGGTCACCGATCCGCCGCCCGCCTCGAACACCTCCGCCGTATGGAGTACCGAAGAGTGTTCGACCGCGGACACGATCAGGTGGCGTCCGACGCGGTGGCGGCCGGCCAGAGCGCCGGAGATCCCGGTGTGCACCGCGCGGGATCCGGAGGAGGTGAAGGTGAGTTCGTCCGCACGGCAGCCCACCGCTTCGGCAGCGGCCTCCCGCGCCGCGTCCAGCAACATCCGCGCCCGGCGTCCCTCCCTGTACAGACGTGCGGGATCCGCCCACCCCTCGTCCAGGGAGGCCAGCAGCGCCTGCCGGGCAACGGGGTGGAGCGGGGCACTGGAAGCAGCGTCGAAGTACGGCACACAGCAACGCTAAGCGCCCCGAAGGGGCATGGGGAACTGCGCGGTCAACCACAAACCACCCGCACCCGCCATATAAGCCGCACCTCGAGTCATTGGGTTCCCGTCGGAATGACCCACGGCGCGTATGCCACCCTCCCCGCGAACGCCCGAAGGGCGTCGGCTAGGGTTTGGTCCGCATAAACATCCAAACCCCTGCCCGACGCAGGGCGGCGACCGACCAGCGAGAAGGCCGCAGCCGACCGCGCGGGCGAGACTCTCGGGAAGGCGCTACGTGAGTCCCAACGGCTCCGACCGCTCGCCGCGGCGCCCGATGCGGCGGAAGCTGCTGCAGGCACTGACCGCGGGCCTGGTCCTGGCTACCGCAACCGGTTGCACATACGAGGACTTCCCCCGCCTTGGTATGCCCACGCCGACCACCGAAGAGGCTCCGCGGATCCTCTCCCTGTGGCAGGGATCGTGGGCCGCCGCGCTCGCCGTCGGCGTGCTGGTGTGGGGCCTGATCCTGTGGAGTGCGATCTTCCACCGGCGCAGCCGCACCAAGGTCGAGGTCCCTCCACAGACCCGGTACAACATGCCCATCGAGGCGTTGTACACGGTGGTCCCGCTCATCATCGTCTCGGTCCTCTTCTACTTCACGGCCCGCGACGAGTCGAAGCTCCTCAGTCTGAAGGACAAGCCCGACGTCACGGTCAACGTCGTCGGCTTCCAGTGGAACTGGGGCTTCAACTACATCGAGCCGGTCGAGGGTTCCACCGGTGACGCGAAGACCGACAAGAACCTGGACGCGATTCCGAACAGGTTCAAGGACGCCTTCCCGGCCAACGCCGGCGGTGTCTACGACGTCGGTACGCCCGCCACGAAGAACCCGCAGAACGGCAACCCCGGGCCGACCCTCTGGCTCCCCAAGGGCAAGACGGTCCGCTTCGTCCTCACCTCGCGCGACGTCATCCACTCCTTCTGGGTGGTGCCGTTCCTGATGAAGCAGGACGTCATTCCGGGCCACACCAACGCCTTCGAGGTGACTCCCAACAAGGAGGGCACCTTCATGGGCAAGTGCGCCGAACTGTGCGGCGTCGATCACTCCCGGATGCTGTTCAACGTGAAGGTCGTCTCCCCCGAGCGCTACGAGCAGCATCTCAAGGACCTCGCCAAGAAGGGGCAGACCGGTTACGTTCCCGCGGGCATCGAGCAGACGGCCCATGAGAAGAACCGGGAGACGAACAACCTGTGAGCATCCTCAACGAACCCCAGGGTGCCGCGGCGGCGGAGCCCCATTACACGGACGAGCTGCCGGTCAGGCGCAAGCAGCCCGGCAATGTCGTGATCAAGTGGCTGACGACCACTGACCACAAGACGATCGGCACGCTGTATCTGATCACGTCGTTCGTCTTCTTCTGCGTCGGTGGCGTGATGGCGCTGCTGATGCGCGCCGAGCTGGCCCGTCCGGGCCTGCAGATCATGTCGAACGAGCAGTTCAACCAGGCGTTCACGATGCACGGCACGATCATGCTGCTGATGTTCGCGACGCCGCTGTTCGCCGGTTTCACGAACTGGATCATGCCGCTGCAGATCGGCGCGCCCGACGTGGCGTTCCCGCGGCTGAACATGTTCGCCTACTGGCTGTACCTGTTCGGCTCGACGATCGCGGTCGGCGGCTTCCTCACCCCGCAGGGCGCGGCCGACTTCGGCTGGTTCGCCTACAGCCCGCTCTCCGACGCGGTCCGCTCGCCGGGCATCGGCGCCGACCTGTGGATCATGGGCCTGGCCTTCTCCGGCTTCGGCACCATCCTCGGCGCGGTCAACTTCATCACCACCATCATCTGCATGCGCGCCCCCGGCATGACCATGTTCCGCATGCCGATCTTCGTGTGGAACGTGCTGCTGACCGCGGTCCTGGTCCTGCTGGCCTTCCCGGTGCTGGCCGCCGCGCTGTTCGCGCTGGAGGCGGACCGAAAATTCGGGGCCCACGTCTTCGACTCCGCGAACGGCGGCGCCCTACTGTGGCAACACCTCTTCTGGTTCTTCGGCCATCCAGAGGTGTACATCATCGCGCTGCCGTTCTTCGGGATCATCTCCGAGGTCATCCCGGTCTTCTCCCGTAAGCCGATGTTCGGCTACATGGGCCTGATCGCGGCGACCATCGCCATCGCCGGCCTGTCCGTGACCGTGTGGGCCCACCACATGTACGTCACCGGCGGCGTCCTGCTCCCGTTCTTCTCCTTCATGACGTTCCTCATCGCCGTACCGACAGGCGTGAAGTTCTTCAACTGGATCGGAACGATGTGGAAGGGGTCCTTGAGTTTCGAGACCCCGATGCTCTGGGCCACCGGCTTCCTGATCACCTTCACGTTCGGTGGTCTGACCGGTGTCATCCTGGCCTCGCCGCCGATGGACTTCCACGTCTCGGACTCGTACTTCGTGGTGGCGCACTTCCACTACGTCGTCTTCGGCACCGTGGTCTTCGCGATGTTCTCCGGCTTCCACTTCTGGTGGCCGAAGATGACCGGCAAGATGCTGGACGAGCGCCTCGGCAAGATCACCTTCTGGACGCTGTTCATCGGCTTCCACGGCACCTTCCTGGTCCAGCACTGGCTGGGTGCCGAGGGTATGCCGCGGCGTTACGCGGACTATCTCGCGGCCGACGGCTTCACCGCCCTGAACACGATCTCGACGATCAGCTCGTTCCTGCTCGGCCTGTCGATCCTGCCGTTCCTCTACAACGTGTGGAAGACGGCCAAGTACGGCAAGCCGGTCGGCGTCGACGACCCGTGGGGCTACGGCCGCTCGCTGGAGTGGGCGACCTCCTGCCCGCCGCCCCGGCACAACTTCCTCACCCTGCCGCGGATCCGCAGTGAATCCCCGGCGTTCGACCTGCACCACCCCGAGATCGCCGCGCTCGACCAGCTGGAGAACGCCGGTCACGGTGAGAAGGCTCTGGCCGGCAACGGCGGCAAGGAGGCCGGCAAGTGAAGATCCAGGGCAGGATGTTCTTCTGGCTGAGCATCTTCATCCTCGCCATGGCGATCGTCTATGGCGTGTGGTCGAAGGAGCCGGCCGGCACGACGGCGCTCTTCCTGGCCTTCGGTCTGTCCATCATGATCGGCTTCTACCTGGGCTTCACGGCCCGTCGGGTGGACGCCGGCGCGCAGGACAACAAGGAGGCCGACGTCGCGGACGACGCCGGTGAGGTCGGGTTCTTCAGCCCGCACAGCTGGCAGCCGCTCGCCCTCGCCACCGGCGGCGCGCTGGCCTTCCTCGGTGTGGCGATCGGCTGGTGGCTGCTGTACTTCTCGGCGCCGCTGCTGCTGATCGGCCTCTGGGGCTGGGTCTTCGAGTACTACCGCGGTGAGAGCCGCACCCAGTAGCACAAGGTGAGCTCTCCGGAGCCCGGACACTCCGTCAGGAGCGTCCGGGCTCCTGCTTTTGCAGCACACTCGCTAACTCGTCCGAGTTACCCGGCGCGCCGTGCTTGACAAATCTTCCTAGCGTGAGGCCATGAACCACGCAGAGCCGTTTCGCGGCGCAAGAGCAGGCACTGCCGTCAGCTGCACACTGCTGATATTCGCCCTCGGTATCGGTGTGACCGCCTGCGGCAGCGACGACCATCCGCTGGCCACCGAGCCGTATGACGCGGCGGACCAGATCGCCTTCAACGGCCCCGTCGGGGACGGCAAGAAGGCCGACCCAGACAAGCCCCTGGAAATCACCGCCGAGGACGACGACGGCCGCATCACGGACGTGACGGCCCTGGACGCCACGGGACGCTATGTGGCGGGCGAACTCTCCGCCGACGGCACCCGCTGGCACAGCACCTCCCCGCTGGCCGCCAACGCCCACTACACGGTCCGGGTGAGCACCGAGGACGAGGACGGGGCACCCGGCCGCAAGACCCTCACCTTCGACACCGGCAAGCCCGTCACCAAGAAGCGCCTGAACGTGACGTTCGGGCCGAAGGCGGGCGAGTACGGCGTCGGCCAGCCCATAACCGCCAAGCTGAGCAAGCCCGTCAAGGACAGCGCTCAGCGAGCCGTCATAGAACGGGCCCTCAAGGTGGACTCCATACCGGCCGCGCAGGGCGCCTGGCACTGGGTGGACGACAAGGAACTCCACTACCGGCCCAAGGAGTACTGGCCCGCCCACGCCGTCCTCCAGGTCCGCAGCAACCTCGAGGGCATAAAGATCAGCGACGGGCTGTGGGGAGGCAAGGCCAAGCCGCTCAAGCTGACCACGGGCGACCGCGTCATCGCGGTGACGGACGCCTCGTCACACTCGATGACCGTCTACAAGAACGACCAGGTCATCAAAGAGATCCCGGTCACCACCGGCAAGCCCGGCTTCGACACCCGCAACGGAGTCAAGGTGGTATTGGGCAAGGAGTACTTCGTACGTATGCGCAGTGCCACCGTCGGCATCTCCGAGGGTTCCTCGGAGTCGTACGACCTGCCCGTCTACTACGCCACCCGGGTCACCTGGAGCGGCGAGTACGTCCACGCCGCCCCCTGGTCGGTCGGCTCCCAGGGGTACGCCAACGTCAGCCACGGCTGCACCGGCATGAGCACCGCCAACGCCGAGTGGTTCTTCAACGCCGTCCGCGAGGGCGACGTGGTGCAGGTCGTCAACTCGAACGGCAACACGATGGAGACCTTCGGCAACGGCTTCGGCGACTGGAACCTCGACTGGGAGAAGTGGCGCGTCGGCAGCGCCCTGGTCGCCGGTAACACGGCGGAGGGCCCGGACTCGGAGGAAACGGCACGACTGAGGCCGCAGAGCGTCTAGAGCCACCTCGGCGGCAGCGGACCGGACGCGGCAGCGGACGGCTCCGCCGTGGGGGCCGGACAAGCCCCCACGGCCCCGCAGCCGCCGGACCGTGTCCGGAGCCGAGTCCTCAGGCGTTCAGAGACTTCTTCTCCCGCAGCAGCGCGGCCAGCGCCGCCGCGAACTCCACCGGATCCACCGGCAGCGTCACAGCGGCCTCCGCACGGCTCCACGTGGCCAGCCACGCGTCCTGAGGGCGGCCGATCAGCAGGAGCACCGGCGGGCAGTCGAAGACCTCGTCCTTGATCTGCCGGCAGACCCCCATGCCGCCCATCGGCACGGCCTCGCCGTCCAGGACGCAGACATCGATGCCGCCCCGGTCCAGCTCCTTGAGCACGGCCGCCGGGGTCGCACACTCCAGGAACTCCACCACGGGTACATCGGGAGCGGGCCTGCGCCCGGTGGCCAGCCGCACCTGCTCGCGGGTGTTGGAGTCGTCGCTGTAGACCAGCACCGTGGCGGTCGGCTGCATGGTTCCTCCGTGACATCGGCGTCGTACGGACCCAGGACGGGCTCGGCCCGCTGCCGCGGATGCTACTCCCTGGGGCGGCTCGTCAACACCTGCCGTAACACCGCTTCGGTGGGCCATCCGGGCAGCGCACGAGCTGCGAACACTCCGAACGGCACCCCCCGTAGTGAGGGCGGGATAAGCGACCGACATAATGTCGGTCGTGGCGACAGCAACGACAGTAGAAACCGGGCACGCGCACCCGTCGGTCAACCGGCCGAACCTCACCAGCGTCGGAACCATCATCTGGCTGAGTTCCGAGCTGATGTTCTTCGCGGCCCTCTTCGCGATGTACTTCACCCTGCGATCGGTGACGGGTCCTGATCACTGGAAGGAGATGGCGCACGCTCTCAACGTGCCCTTCTCGGCGACGAACACCACGATCCTGGTGCTCTCCTCGCTCACCTGCCAGCTCGGCGTGTTCGCCGCCGAGCGCGGTGATGTGAAGAAGCTCCGTGGCTGGTTCATCGTCACCTTCATCATGGGTGCGATCTTCATCGGCGGTCAGATCTACGAGTACACGGAGCTGGTGAAGAAGGACGGGATCTCCCTGTCCTCCGATCCGTACGGCTCGGTGTTCTACCTGACCACCGGCTTCCACGGCCTGCACGTGACGGGCGGCCTCATCGCCTTCCTGTTCGTCCTCGGCCGCACCTACGCGGCGAAGAGGTTCACGCACGAGCAGGCGACCGCCGCGATCGTCGTGTCCTACTACTGGCACTTCGTCGATGTCGTCTGGATCGGCCTCTTCGCCACGATCTACCTGATCAAGTAGCCGGGACCGCTCCCGCAATTCCAGAAGCATCGACGCAGAAGATCCTGACACCGGGGTAATCCGTGAAAAAGCTCTCCGCACGACGACGCCATCCGCTGGCGGCGGTCGTCGTACTACTCCTCGCGCTGGCATGCACCGGGGGGCTGTACGTCCTGTTCGCACCCACGGACAAGGCTGCGGCCGATGAAACCGCCCAGTCGCTTGCCATCGACGAGGGCAAGAAGCTCTACGCCGTCGGCTGCGCCAGTTGCCACGGCACCGGCGGTCAGGGCAGCAGCGACGGTCCGAGCCTCGTGGGCGTCGGCGCCGCGGCCGTCGACTTCCAGGTGGGAACCGGTCGTATGCCGGCCCAGCAGCCGGGCGCGCAGATCCCGAAGAAGAAGAACATCTACACGCAGGCCGAGATCGACCAGCTTGCCGCGTACATCTCTTCCCTGGGTGCCGGCCCGTCCGTCCCGACCGACGCGCAGTACGGCCCCGAGGGCGCCGACATCGCCAAGGGCGGCGAGTTGTTCCGCACCAACTGCGCCCAGTGCCACAACTTCACCGGCAAGGGCGGCGCGCTCACGCACGGCAAGTACGCACCGGACCTCGAGGGCGTCAGCCCGAAGCACATCTACGAGGCCATGCAGACCGGCCCGCAGAACATGCCCTCCTTCCCCGACAGCACCCTGTCGGCGCAGAATAAGCAGGACATCATCGCGTACCTCGACGCGGTCAACGGTGACGACACCGAAAGCCCCGGCGGTCTTGAGCTGGGCGGACTCGGTCCGGTCAGCGAGGGCCTGTTCGCCTGGATCTTCGGCCTCGGGGCGCTGATCGCGGTCGCCGTCTGGGTCGCCGCTCGGACCGCAAAGGCCAAGAAGTCATGAGTAGCCAAGACATTCCAGAAGAGAACCTGCCCGAAGAGCAGGAGCACGGGCACGGCGCGGTAGGCGTCGCGGACGAGAAGAACCCGTTCGCCGACCCCGGCCTGCCGCCCCACGAGCACCGGGTCCAGGACATCGACGAGCGGGCCGCCAAGCGGTCCGAGCGTGCGGTCGCCTTCCTGTTCACGCTGTCGATGCTGGCCACCGTCGGCTTCATCGCCTCGTATGTGGCGATCCCGCACGATAGGGCGATCTACGTCTTCCCGATCGGGCACGTCAACGCGCTGAACTTCGCGCTGGGCCTGACGCTGGGCGTGGCGCTGTTCACGATCGGCGCGGGGGCGGTCCACTGGGCCCGCACCCTGATGTCCGACGTGGAGGTCGCCGACGAGCGTCACCCGATCGAGGCGCCGCCCGAGGTCCGCGAGAAGGTCCAAGCGGACTTCAAGCTGGGCGCCAAGGAGTCGGCGCTCGGCCGTCGCAAGCTGATCCGCAACACCATGCTCGGCGCGCTCACCCTGGTGCCGCTGTCCGGCCTGGTACTGCTGCGCGACCTCGGCCCGCTGCCCGGCACCAAGCTCCGGCACACCCTGTGGGCCAAGGGCAAGCTGCTCGTCAACATGAACACCAACGAGCCGCTGCGTCCGTCCGACGTCGCGGTCGGCTCGCTGACCTTCGCCAAGCCCGAGGGCCTGGAGGAGCACGACGAGGAGTTCCAGACCGAGATCGCCAAGGCGGCCCTGATGATCGTCCGGATCCAGCCGGACAACATCAAGGACAAGCGCGAGCTCGAGTGGTCGCACGAGGGCATCGTCGCGTACTCGAAGATCTGCACCCACGTCGGTTGCCCGATCTCCCTGTACGAGCAGCAGACGCACCACGTGCTCTGCCCCTGCCACCAGTCCACCTTCGACCTCGCCGACGGCGCCAGGGTGATCTTCGGCCCCGCCGGTCACGCCCTGCCGCAGCTTCGCATCGGCGTGAACGACGCGGGCTACCTCGAGGCGCTCGGCGACTTCGATGAGCCTGTCGGTCCTGCATTCTGGGAGCGCGGATGAGCACTCAAGCCACCAACACGAATCCCTCCGGGGACGCGGGCCGCTCCCGCGGGAAGGCACCGGCCGGCGAGAAGGTCGCCGACTGGGCCGACGGCCGGCTCGGGATCTACTCCCTGGCCAAGACCAACATGCGCAAGATCTTCCCCGACCACTGGTCGTTCATGTTGGGTGAGGTCTGCCTCTACAGCTTCATCATCATCATCCTCACGGGTGTGTACCTGACGCTGTTCTTCCACCCGTCGATGAACGAGGTGGAGTACCACGGCAGCTACGTCCCGCTGCAGGGCCAGCTGATGTCCGAGGCGTTCAACTCGACCATGCACATCTCCTTCGATGTGCGCGGTGGTCTGCTGATCCGGCAGATCCACCACTGGGCGGCGCTGATCTTCCTCGCCGCCATGTTCGTGCACATGATGCGCGTGTTCTTCACGGGTGCGTTCCGCAAGCCGCGTGAGGTCAACTGGCTGTTCGGCTTCCTGCTGTTCGTCCTCGGCATGTTCACCGGCTTCACCGGCTACTCGCTCCCGGACGACCTGCTCTCCGGCACCGGTGTCCGCTTCATGGAGGGCGCGATCCTGTCCGTGCCGATCGTCGGCACGTACCTGTCGTTCTTCCTCTTCGGCGGTGAGTTCCCGGGCGGCGACTTCGTGGCCCGCTTCTACTCGATCCACGTGCTGCTGCTGCCGGGCATCATGCTCGGCCTGGTCGTCGGCCACCTGATCCTGGTCTTCTACCACAAGCACACGCAGTTCGCGGGCCCCGGAAAGACGAACAACAACGTCGTCGGCATGCCGCTGCTGCCGGTCTACATGGCCAAGGCCGGAGGCTTCTTCTTCCTGGTCTTCGGTGTCATCGCGGCCATCGCGGCGATCGCCTCGATCAACCCGATCTGGGCCATGGGCCCCTACCGTCCGGACCAGGTGTCGACCGGCGCCCAGCCCGACTGGTACATGGGCTTCTCCGAGGGCCTGATCCGTGTCATGCCGGGCTGGGAGATCAACTTCTGGGGTCACACGCTCGTCCTGGGTGTGTTCATCCCGCTGGTGATCTTCCCGCTGGTGCTGGTCGCGATCGCGGTCTACCCGTTCATCGAGTCCTGGGTCACCGGTGACAAGCGTGAGCACCACATCCTGGACCGCCCGCGCAACGCCCCGACGCGTACGGCTTTCGGTGTCGCCTGGATCAGCTGGTACATGGTGCTGCTGATCGGTGGTGGAAACGACCTCTGGGCGACCCACTTCCACCTCTCCATCAACGCGATCACCTGGTTCGTCCGGATCGGCTTCTTCGTCATTCCGGTCCTCATGTTCATCGCCACCAAGCGGATCTGCCTCGGCCTCCAGCGCCGCGACAAGGAAAAGGTGCTGCACGGCCGCGAGTCGGGCATCATCAAGCGCCTGCCGCACGGTGAGTTCATCGAGGTGCACGAGCCGCTCAGCCAGGAGCAGCTGCACACGCTCACCGCGCACGAGCAGTACGTGCCGGCCCAGATCGGCCCGACGGTCGACGAGAACGGCGTCGAGCGCAAGGTGAAGGGTTCCGAGAGGCTCCGCGCCAAGCTCAGCGAGGCGTACTACGGCGAGGAAGCCCAGATCCCCAAGCCGAGCGTCGAGGAGTACAAGGAGATCACCAGCGGCCACGGCCACCACTGATCACCGCGTCGCCACACCACGGCAAGGGCCCCCGTCCGGTCTTCGGACGGGGGCCCTTCGCCGTGCCCGGCGCTGGATAGGGTGGACCCGACGAGAAGAACCGTGTCCCCGCTGTACGGGACCGACCCAGGAGCGGCTTATGAGCGCTGTGACCCCCGCTGGAGGCGACACCGCGGCGGGCCGTTCCTGGCCCGAGGTGCTGGGCGCGCTGCTCCGCGGCCAGGACCTGAGCGCCGGTGACACGGCATGGGCGATGGACCGGTTCATGAGCGGCGAGGCCACGGACGCCCAGATCGCGGGTTTCATGGTGGCGCTGCGGGCCAAGGGCGAGACGGTCGAGGAGATCACCGGTCTCGTGGAGGCGATGTACGCGCACGCGCAACCGCTGGACATCCCCGGACCGGCCGTCGACATCGTGGGCACCGGCGGCGACCGGGCCAAGACGGTCAACATCTCGACGATGTCCGCCATCGTGATCGCGGGCACCGGGGCGAAGGTCGTCAAGCACGGCAACCGGGCGTCGTCCTCGGCGAGCGGGTCCTCCGACGTGCTGGAGAAGCTCGGCATCAACCTGGACCTGTCGCCCGAGGGCGTGGCTCGGGTGGTGGAGGAGGCCGGGATCACCTTCTGCTTCGCGGCCAGGTTCCACCCCTCGATGCGGTTCGTCGGCGGGGTCCGGCGGGATCTGGGGATTCCGACGTCGTTCAACCTGCTCGGTCCGCTGACCAACCCCGCCCGGGTCACCGCCTCGGCGATCGGCTGCTTCGACACCCGGATGGCGGGGCTCATCGCCGGCGTGCTGGCCGAGCGCGGCTCGTCCGCGCTGGTGTTCCGCGGCGACGACGGTCTCGACGAGCTGACCACCACGGCCACCTCCCGGGTGTGGATCGTGCGCGACGGCAAGGTCACCGAGGAGTCCTTCGACCCGCGGCACGTCGGCCTCGAACTGGTGCCGGTGCAAGCGCTGAGAGGCGCCGACCCCTCCTACAACGCCGAGGTCGCCCGCCGCCTCCTGGACGGTGAGCACGGGCCCGTACGGGACGCGGTCGTGCTGAACTCGGCGGCGGCGCTGGTGGCGCTGGAGCCGACCGGGGCGCCGCTGACGGAGCAGATCCGGGCCGGGATGGAAAAGGCGGCGCACTCCATCGACTCCGGCGCGGCCAAGCGGACGCTGGAGCGCTGGGCGGCGGCCAGCAACGCGTGACGACGACGTGGCGACATCCCGCGATCCGGACACGGGTTGCGGGACCACGATCACGTCACGTACGTTTTTGACCAGGTCATGAGTGACAGTCATGAGGCCCCGGCCGACTGTCCGGCAACCCTCCGTCCGTGGCGGGGTGCCCCGGGTGAAGACCAGGCCGTAGGCAGCGAGGTCTGCGGCAAGCGCGGACCCTCGCACTCTTCTGAGTGAGCACCAGGGGTCCTGGTCGTCGAGGAGACTTCCGTGAGCCGGCGAATGCGATAGGGCCGCAGAGCCCCGCCTCCGCACCCCCTTTTCTCACCTTCACCCACGCTTGAGCCGTACCCGCTCGCGTGGTGATCTCAGCTGCGTCTCACGGGAGTTCGCCATGTCTGTCCCCACCGCTGTCGCCGCCCAGTCCGTTTGTTCCCCGCTGCCCGTTCTGGGGCAGGATGTCACCGTCCCGCTCGTCACCGGTGGCGAGGTCACCTACGCGGCACTCGACTACGCGGCCAGCGCGCCCGCCCTGCAGCGCGTCTGGGACGACGTGGCGGCGTACGCGCCCTACTACGGCAGCGTGCACCGCGGCGCCGGCTACCTGTCCCAGCTCTCCACGGACCTCTTCGAGAACGCCCGCCGGACCGTCGCCGAGTTCCTGGACTGCCGCGCCGACGACCAGCTGATCTTCACCCGGTCCACCACGGACTCGCTCAACCTCCTCGCCGCCGCGCTTCCGGCCGACTGCCAGGTCTTCGTCTTCGAGACCGAGCACCACGCCTCGCTGCTGCCCTGGCAGGACGCCCGGGTCAGCTACCTCGACGCCCCGCGCACCCCCGAGCAGGCGGTGGCCACCCTGGAGCGGGCCCTCGCCGAGCGAGACCCGCACGGCCCGGCCCTGGTGTGCGTGACAGGCGCCTCGAACGTCACCGGAGAGCTGTGGCCGGTACGGGAGCTGGCGGCCGCCGCCCACGCCCACGGCGCCCGGATCGTCCTGGACGCCGCCCAGCTGGCCCCGCACCACCCGGTCTCGGTGCGGGATCTCGACGTCGACTGGATCGCCTTCTCCGGGCACAAGCTGTACGCCCCCTTCGGCTCGGGTGTCCTGGCCGGACGGGCCGACTGGCTGATCGCGGCCGACCCCTACCTCGCGGGCGGCGGCGCCAGCCGCAAGGTCACGCGACGCGAGGACGGGGGAGTGGACGTGGAGTGGCACAAGAGCGCCGCCCGGCACGAGGCCGGTTCGCCCAACGTCATCGGCGCCTACTCCATCGCCGCCGCCTGCAAGGCGCTGACGGAGGCCGGCTTCGACACCCTGGTCGCGCGTGAGCGGCACCTGATCGAGAAGGTCCGCACCGGCCTCGCCGAGGTGCCCGAGGTCCGGGTCCTGTCCCTGTTCGGGGACGACGCCCCCCGGGTCGGCGTGATCTCCTTCGTCGTCGACGGCTGGAACAGCTCCCACTTCGCCGCCGCGCTCTCCGCCGAGTACGGCATCGGCGTCCGCGACGGCCTCTTCTGCGCCCACCCGCTGGTCCGCACCCTGCTCGGCAGCGACCCCCAGACCCAGGGCGAGTGCGGCGCCCCCGAGGCCGCGCCCGGCGAGAAGTCGTTGAACGCCATCCGCGTGAGCTTCGGCGCGGGTACCCCGGACGAGCATGTGGAGCGCTTCGTCACCGCGGTGCGGCAACTCGTGCGGGAGGGTGCGAAGTGGCAGTACCGGACGGAGGACGGCCGCTGCGTCCCGGCCGTGTGAGAAGCGTTTCGCCCTGAGGCGCTGAGGCGCTGAGGCGCTGAGGCGCTGAGGCGCTGAGGGGCTGAGGCCCTGAGGCTCCGAGGTCCAGAGACTCGGAGGCGGTGTTCAGCGGGTCAGGAGTCCAGCCCGATCGCGAACGCCGCCTCCAGGTCGTGCTGCGAGTACGTACGGAACGCCACGTGCGTGTCCGTGCCCTCCACCCCGGGGATCTTGCTGATCCGGCCGGGGATGACCTCCGCCAGGTCCTCGTGCCGCCGTACCCGCACCATGGCGATCAGGTCGTACGTGCCGGTGACGGAGAAGACCTCACTCACGCTCTCCAGCGAGGCGATCGACTCGGCGATCTCGGGAATCCGGTCCACGCTGGTCTTGATGAGCACGATCGCGGTGATCACGGCTGGTTCTCTCCCTCGGGGGCCGGAGCTGGGGCGGAACTCACTTTAGTCCCACGTCCGAACCGCCCCCACGCGTAGCCGAACCCCAGCCCGAACCCCACCACGTGGGCCAGGTACGCCACCCCCGGACCCTGGGGCGCCCGGCCCGCCGCCAGCCACTGCAGGGCCGCCCAGAAGAGGAGGACGACCCAGGCGGGGAAGCGCAGCGGCAGGAAGAACAGGAAAGGGAGAAGACTGGTCACGCGGGCCCCGGGGAACAGGTACAGGAACGCGCCGAGGATCGCCGAGATCGCCCCGGACGCGCCGACCAGGGACTGCTCGGAGTCCGCGTGGGCGGCGGCGTACCCGAGCAGGGCGAGGTAGCCGCAGCCGACGTAGAAGAGGGTGAACTGGACGCTGCCCATGCGTTCCTCGGTCATCACCCCGAAGACGTAGAGGAAGAGCATGTTGCCCAGCAGGTGCACCCAGCTGCCGTGGACGAAGAGGGCGGTGGCGGGCGTGAGCGCGGCTCGTGGTGACCCCTCGAACAGCTCGGTGGGGACCACGCCCCAGCGGTGGAAATAGGCCCGCTGCGCGGTGAGCAGTGTGTCACCGGGGCCGTACACCGGATTCAGGCCGGCGGCCGGACCGATCAGGAAGAGCAGGGAACACAGTGCGATCAGCCCGAAGGTGACCGGTGCCGGCGACCTGAGGACCGATCTGCTCGCCCTGCCGACCGTCTCGCGCCAGATGCTGATCATGGACACAGAGCATGACGTAACGGGACGCAACGGAATACACCGCCTCGCCGCCGTGGACGTCCGAGCGGCGAGTCCGCGCCAGGCCGTAGGGTAACGAGCCACACGTGCCGGGGGAGCCCGGCACGTCATCGACACTGGAAGTACTCGGAAGTACCGGCACCACACGTACTGACATCAGAGGTGCTGACGTTCGGAAGTACCGGCACCACACGTACCGACACCAGAAGGAAGCGAACAGTCACGATGACGGTTCCCCTGCCGACCACCACGACACGGTGGCGCTGCACCCTCTGCGGCAACCTCACCCGCTTCGATGTGACCCGCTCGTCGAAGGTCGTCGAGTACGTCCACCTCGATCTGGCCGGAGAGCCGAAGGTCGAGGAGCGTGACGTGGTGAGTGAGACCATCGAGTCGGTGCGCTGCCGCTGGTGCAACGCCGTGGATCAGGTGGAACTCGTGGACAGGCCGGGCGCCGGCTCCTGACGGGAGCGGGCCCGCACAGGCATTGGGGTGACGATGGTGGAGAGCACGAGCGGGGGGCCGGGCGACGGCGCCGCTGAGGTGCTCGACCGTCCGCTGCCCGACGGTGTGCGCCGCAGGGTCGTGCAGATCGTCTCCGACGGCTTCGGCGGGCTGACCGTCGCGGAGCTGCCGGCCCAGCTCAGGCAGTACGCCCGGTTCGCGCCCAACCGGCGGGCCAAGTTCGCCGGCAACGCCATGGCCGCGGCCCTGGAGACCGATCCGCTGTTCCGGCAGCGTATCGGGGAGAAGTTCAGAGAGGCGCAGCCGGAGCTGTCCGGTGCCCTCGACTCCGGCTCGCCGCCCCCGGCCGCGGACCCGCTCGACGTGGCGGCCGCGGCCTATGTACTGCGTCCCACCGACTGGGTGAAGCTTGTGACCGCGGCCGGCGAGGAGGCCCAGCGGGCCGACGCCGAGCGGGTCGACGAGGAGAACCGGGCCGAGCTGGAGCGGCTGCGCGAGGAGCTCGACCGGGCCCGCGAGCTGACCCGGACCGATACCGAGCGGCTGCGCACCGAGCTGGATTCGGCCAAGAAGGAAGCCGAGTCGCTGCACCGCAAACTGCGCGCGGCCCTGAGTGACGTCAAGCGGGGCGAGGCGGCGCTGCGCAAGGCGCACGCCGAGATGGAGGCCACGCGTTCCGAGGGGCATTCCCAGCTGTCGGCGGCCGAGAGCGAGACCCGGCGGCTGAAGGCGCGCCTCGGGGAGGCGGAGGCGGTCCTGGAGGCCACCCGCAGGGCGGCCCGCGAGGGGCGCAGCGTCGAGGACATGCGGGTACGGCTGCTTCTGGACACCCTGCTCGACGCCACTCAGGGGCTGCGCCGGGAACTCGCGCTGCCGCCGGTGTCCGTGCGCCCGGCGGAGACCGTGGACGCGGTCGAACCGGGACGTATGACCCCGAAGGACATCGCCGCGCGGGCCCTGTCCGAGAACGACCCCGCGATCCTCGACCAGTTGCTCGCGCTGCCGCAGGCCCATCTGGTCGTCGACGGCTACAACGTCACCAAGACCGGCTATCCCCAGATGCCCCTGGAGAAGCAGCGGCTCCGGCTCCTCGGGCAGCTCTCGCAGCTGGCCGCGCAGACCGGCGCCGAGGTGACCTGTGTCTTCGACGGAGCCGAGTTGGTGGCGCCGGTGCTGCTGGCGCCGCCGCGCGGGGTGCGGGTGCTGTTCTCCAAGCCGGGTGTCACCGCCGACGAGTTGATCCGCCAGCTGGTGCGCGCGGAGCCTCCGGGGCGTCCGGTCATCGTCGCCTCGACCGACCGTGAGGTGGCCGACGGGGTGGCCCGGGCGGGGGCGCGACCGGTCGCTTCCGCGGTGCTCCTCAAGCGACTGTCCTGAAGGTCAACGTACGGTCCCAATGCCCGAATTGACTGAACCGTCACGCAACGTAGTGTCAACCGGATGTCACCGCATGTGAGTTGAGTGCAAAGAATGCACGGTGTGACGAGATTTTTCGCGTGAGGATTTGAACTGATCACAAGAGGGTCACTAAGGTCTGGGCTCGAACCTCCGAGCGGGTGATCACTCAAAAGAAGGAGTTCACCTCCGTGGCGTCCCATCGTCGACCCAAACAACCGAGTCGTGCACGCGTGACGGTGCTGACCACAGCAGCCGCCGCTGCCGTCGTTCTGAGCTCGCAGGCCGCCAACGCGGCGCCGAGCGAGAAGCCGAGCAAGGACGAGGTCAAGGGCAAGGTCGACAAGCTCTACGAGGAGGCCGAGCAGGCCACCGAGAAGTACAACGGGGCCAAGGAGAAGCAGGAGAAGCTCCAGAAGGAGATCTCCACCATCCAGGACAACGTCGCCCGCGGCCAGGAGGAGCTCAACGAGCTGCGCGACTCCATGGGCCTGGCGGCCGCCGCCCAGTACCGCACGGGCGGCGTCGACCCCTCCCTCCAGCTCTTCCTGTCGTCGAACCCGGACGACTACCTGGACAAGGCGTCCACCGCCGACCAGCTGAGTGCTCAGCAGGTCGAGGCGCTGAAGGAGATCCAGGAGAAGCAGCGCGAGCTCGCCCAGGAGCGCTCCGAGGCGTCCGAGAAGCTCAAGGACCTCGCCTCCACCCGCACCGAACTGGGCAAGAAGAAGCAGCAGGTCCAGACGAAGCTCTCTGAGGCGCGCACGCTCTACAACTCCCTGACGGCCGCCGAGAAGGCCAAGCTCGAGGCCGACCAGGACCGCGCCAGCCGCGACAGCGGGCGTGACGTCCTCGACTCCGGCAGTGCCTCCTCCGGCCGGGCCGGCGCGGCCTACGCCTTTGCGCAGAGCCAGCTGGGCAAGCCGTACGTCTACGGCGCCACCGGCACCGGCTCCTACGACTGCTCGGGCCTCACCTCGGCGGCGTACGCGGCGGCCGGCGTCGGCATACCGCGGACCTCCGAGGCGCAGTCGACCATCGGGACGAAGATCTACTCGCAGAGCCAACTCCAGGTCGGCGACCTCGTGTTCTTCTTCAACGACCTGCACCACGTGGGCCTCTACGCGGGCAACGGCCAGATCATCCACGCGCCGCGCACCGGCACGGTCGTCCGCTACGAGTCGATGGGCACCATCGGCGGCCCGTTCATGTTCGGCGTCCGGGTCTGACCGACCGGCCTGCCCGGTCCGTCCTTCTCGAACTCCTGGAAGATCAACACACCTTGCCGCCCGAACGGGCGAATCACGAGGGCGTGATCTGACCCCGCGCCCCGCCCATGACCTGCGTCTGAGGCGGGGCGCCGCGTTATGTGCCCTTCGAGGTCTTTGGTGGGGGCCCCTGCTCGGGGCTACTGTCTGCCGCGTTTCCTTGTCCGCCAGTCGGAAGGAGTGCGGCTTCCCGTGGGGTCCCATCGCCGTCTTGCACCGTCCGGGTTCGACCGGGGCGCCAGTGCAGCGCTCTGTGTCATGTCAGCCGCGGCCGCCACCCTCGGCGTTCTCCCGGCCACCTCGGCCGTCGCCGCACCGCACGACGACACCCGTGCCGAGGTGGACCGCCTCTACGAGGAGGCCGAGAAGGCCACCGAGGCATTCAACGAGGCCGACGAGAACGCCGACGCGCTCCGCGAGGAGGTCGGCGGCGCCCAGGACCGGATCGCCCGGCAGCAGGAGCGCATCAACTCCATGCGGGAGACGCTCGGTTCGCTGGCCGGTGCCCAGTACCGCTCCGGTGGCCTCGACCCCTCCCTCGCTCTGCTGTTCTCCGACGACCCGGAGGACTACCTCGACAAGGCCTCCGTCCTCGACCGGATCGGCGTCCACCAGGCCGGGGAACTCGAGGAACTCCGGACGGCGATGCGCGAACTCGCCCAGGAGCGCTCCGAGGCGGTCCGCAAACTCGGTGAGCTGGACAAGAGCCGCAAGGCCGTCGCCTCCCACAAGCGGACCGTCGAGAAGAAGCTCGCGAAGGCCCGGCAACTGCTCAACTCCCTGCCGTCCGGGGAGCGTGCCGCCTACGACCGGGCCTCCCGCTCCGGCCGCTTCGACCTGCCCGACCCCGGGAGCGCCGCCCCGTCCTCGAACCGGGCCGCGGCCGCCGTCACGGCGGTCCGGGCCGCGCTCGGCAAGCCGTACGTCTGGGGCGCCAACGGCCCCTCCGGCTTCGACTGTTCGGGCCTGATGCAGTGGTCGTACGCACAGGCCGGGGTCTCCCTGCCGCGCACCTCGCAGGCCCAGCGGTTCGCCGGCCGTCAGGTCCCGCTGTCCCAGGCGCAGCCCGGTGATCTGGTCACCTACCGCAACGACGCCAGCCATGTCGCGATGTACATGGGCAACGGCCAGGTGATCCACGCGCCCTATCCCGGGGCCCCCGTGCGCTACGACCCGGTGGACATGATTCCGGGAGCGACCGTCACACGGGTCTGACCGCGCGCGCTCACGCCCCCGTACGATCGAGGCGTGGCAGGTCGAGGGCGGGCGTCGGGTCATGGAGTCGTGGCGCTGTGTCTGGCGCTGCTGGTGGCCCTGGTGGGCTGCGGCGGCGGGCCCGCCACCGACAGCGCGAAGGCCGAACTGCAGCGGGTCCTCGACCGGCGGGCGACCGCGGTCCTCGACCGGGACCGGGTGGCGTTCGTGCGGACCGGCGCCCTGAGCTGGTTCGGGAACCTCAGCGCGGTCCCGCTCGCCGCCTGGTCCTACCGCGTCACCGCCCTGCACCGCACCGGCGCCACGGCCACCGCCGACGTCGAACTCGGCTACCGCGTCCAGGGCTACGACCAGGCCCCGGTCACCGTCGGCCGCACCCTGAACCTGTCCCTGGACAAAGGCGGACAGTGGTACGTGGACGCCGAGCTGCCCGCCCGGAAGGCTCCCCAACAGCTGTGGGACCAGGGCGAGGTGATCGTCGTACGCGGAGAGCACAGCATGGTCATGGGGGTCGCGCAGAGCGGTGAGGCGCTGCACTCCTACGCGGACCTGGCGGACCACGCGGTGCCCGCCGTGTCGGACGTGTGGGGCACGCACTGGTCCCGACACGTCGTGGTCCTGGTGCCGAAGTCGCTGGCCGGCATGGCGGGCCTGCTCGGCTCGCCCGCCTCCGGGTACCGCGGGATCGCGGCCGTCACCACCGGCGAGACCGGCGCCCCGGCGCGGGCGCCCGCCGACCGGATCATCGTCAACCCCGAGGCGTACGGCGTGCTCGGCTCCCTCGGCAAGCAGGTCGTGCTCACCCACGAGACCACCCATGTCGCCACCCGCGCCGACACCACCCCCGCGACGCCGTTGTGGCTGTCCGAGGGGTACGCGGACTGGGTCGGCTACCGCGACAGCGGGCGTACGCCCGAGCAGGCCGCGCCGGAGCTGTGGGAGGCCGTGGGCAAGGGCGAGGTGCCAAACGCCCTGCCGGCCGACCGGGACTTCGGCTTCAGCGGGGCCGCGACCGGGCTGGCACAGGCCTACGAGGGCGGCTGGATGGCCTGCCGGATGATCGCCGACCGGTGGGGCGAGGCGCGGCTCGGCGAGTTCTACCGGGCCGTGGGCACGCGTCAGAAGCGGGCGGGCGCGGTCGAGGACGCGATGAGGAAGGTGCTCGACACGACACCGGAGGAGTTCACCGCGCGGTGGCGGGACTATCTGCGGGCCCAGTTGGGCTGAGGCCGGCCCGGGCTGCCCCGGCGGGGTGCCGGCTCAGGAGGAGGCGGGCTCCTCCTCGGTGCGGGCCGCCTGGTCGGGGACCAGGGGTGCCGTCGGCTTCGGGACCGTCGCCCGCCACAGGACGCGGGCGGCGGCGAGGGAGGCGAGCACCAGCAGGCCGTTGCGTACGGCGAGGAGGGTGACGCCGAGCGGGTCGCTCGCCACGACGTGTGCGAACCAGAGGGGGAACTCCAGCACCGTCACGAAGCACGCCGCCAGTACCAGGCCCGCCGGCCCGCCCATCCGGCTCGCCCGGAAGCACAGGCAGACCGCCGCCAGGCCCACCAGCCACACCAGGTACTGCGGGCTGATCACCCGGCTGGTGGTGGTGAACATCAGCACCGCCACGAACGCCGCGTCGGCCATCGTGTGCGCCTCGAACCGGGTCGCCAGCAGCCGCCACAGCAGCAGCCAGCCGAAGGCCATGCCGGTCAGCGCGAGCGCGGCCGTACTCACGATGTTCACCCACGGGCCGAGGAATTCCACCGAGCCGTAGTTCAGCAGCACCTCGCCGTCCCAGCCGTGGTGCCGGGCCACATGGAAGACAAGGGAGCCGAGCGACTCGACCTCGGTGCCCCGGTCACGCTGGAAGGTCAGGAAGGCGAAGGCGCCCGGCATCGCGACGGCGAACAGCGCGGCCAGCCCGGAGACGGTCAGCGCCGCCGCGGCCCAGGTGCCGCCGCGCCTGCGGGCGCCCAGGAGCAGCAGCGCCGGCCACACCTTCAGCATCGCCCCGAAGCCCGCGAGGGCCCCCATCACACGCGGATGCCGGGACCCCGCGAGCAGGGCGGCGACCGCGACCGCGGTGACCATCACGTCGTAGCGGGCGTATCCGGTCGGGCCGAGCAGCGGGATGCCCGCCACCCACACCCAGGCGCCGCGCAGCCGCTTGTCCGGGCGCCGGCCCGCGTACACCAGCAGGGCGAGCACGACCAGGTCGGCGAGGAAGGCGAGGACGAAGAACGCCGAGGCGTAGTCCAGGCCGGGCAGCAGCGCGGGGGAGAGGATCGGGAGGGCGGCGGCGGGCGGGTACTGCCAGGTGACGTCGTCCAGCGGGAAGGTGCCGGTGCGCAGGACGTCGTACCAGTCCTGGTAGATGACGGAGACGTCGCTGGTGACGTCCGGGCCGGGGAAGACGTACACCTTGAAGACGAACAGCAACAGCAGCAGCCTGGTCACGCCCCAGGTGATCAGCAGGCAGGTCAGGGACCGCCTCGCACCCGTCGTCTCCACGTGATCCCCTGCCGTTCGAATCCTGTCTTGAGGGGAACATGATGTCGCGCCCTGCTGTGAGCCTGCCACAGACGCGGCCACGGGCGGCTGTGAGTCGCCGGTTCGGTAGGGTCGGCCGCGATGCACAAGACTCTCGTCGTCACGAACGACTTCCCGCCCCGGCCCGGCGGGATCCAGGCGTTCCTGCACAACATGGCGCTGCGGCTCGACCCCGAGCGGCTGGTCGTGTACGCCTCCACCTGGAAGCGCGGCCGGGAGGGGGCCGAGGCGACGGCCGCGTTCGACGCGGAGCAGCCCTTCACCGTCGTACGGGACTCCACCACGATGCTGCTGCCGACGCCCGGGGTGACCCGGCGGGCCGTCGGGCTGCTGCGCGAACACGGGTGCACGTCGGTGTGGTTCGGGGCGGCGGCGCCGCTCGGGCTGATGGCGCCGGCGCTGCGGAAGGCGGGCGCCGAGCGGCTGGTGGCCACCACCCACGGGCACGAGGCCGGGTGGGCGCAGTTGCCCGCGGCCCGGCAGCTGCTGCGCCGGATCGGCGAGTCCACGGACACCGTCACCTACCTCGGCGAGTACACCCGCTCACGGATCGCGACCGCGCTGACGCCGGACGCGGCCGGGCGGATGACGCAGTTGCCGCCGGGAGTCGACGAGAAGACCTTCCACCCGGGCTCCGGCGGCGACGAGGTCCGGGCCAGGCTCGGGCTGACCGACCGGCCCGTGGTGGTGTGCGTGTCCCGGCTGGTGCCGCGCAAGGGGCAGGACACGCTGATCCTCGCCATGCCCCGGATCCTGGCCGCCGAGCCGGACGCCGTGCTGCTGATCGTCGGCGGCGGGCCCTACGAGAAGGACCTGCGCGAGTTGGCGCGGGAGACCGGGGTCGCCGGCTCCGTCCGCTTCACCGGTGCCGTGCCCTGGTCCGAGCTGCCCGCGCACTACGGCGCCGGGGACGTGTTCGCGATGCCGTGCCGGACCCGGCGGGGCGGGCTCGACGTCGAGGGGCTCGGGATCGTGTACCTGGAGGCCTCGGCGACCGGGCTGCCCGTCGTCGCCGGTGATTCCGGCGGCGCCCCCGACGCGGTCCTCGACGGCGAGAGCGGCTGGGTGGTGCGCGGCGGCTCGGTGGAGGAGGCCGCCGAGCGGATCGTCGTGCTCCTCGGGGACGCCGAACTGCGCCGGCGGATGGGGGAGCGGGGGCGTGCGTGGGTCGAGGAGAAGTGGCGCTGGGACCTGCTCGCCGAGAAGCTCCGGGCACTGTTGTGAGGGCTTCCGCGGAACGACCGTAGGGGGCTTCCGCAAAGACCCTTTCAAAGGTCCGATCCGACCCTGCGGCAGCTCTAGGCGGAACGCGATAATCCGGACATGCTGCGCACATGACAGCAAAACTGATGCAGCGTCAGCTGACGAGACGTCACATACTAGGCATGGCCGCACTGCAGACCGCGGCCACCCTCGGCTTCACCCGGGTCGGCCTCCAGTCCGCCCGGGCGGCCGAACCCGACGCGGTCGAAACCGCCCCCGCGATCGTCGTCGGCTCCGGCTACGGCGCCGCCGTCGCCGCCCTCCGACTCGGCCAGGCCGGCATCCGCACCCTCGTGATCGAGATGGGCCGGCTCTGGAACACCGCGGGCCCCGACGGCAAGGTCTTCTGCTCCACCAGCGCCCCGGACCAGCGGTCCATGTGGTTCCGCACCCGCACCGAGGCGCCGCTGGCCTCCTTCCTGTGGCTGGACGTCGTCAACCGGGACATCAGCCGCTACCCCGGCGTCCTGGACCGCGTGCACTTCGACAACATGTCCGTCTTCGTGGGCCGTGGGGTCGGCGGCGGCTCCCTGGTCAACGGCTCCATGGCGGTCACCCCGCTCCAGTCCTACTTCGCCGAGCAGTTCCCCACCGTCGACGCGACGGAGATGTACTCCACGTACTTCCCGCGTGCCCGCGCCATGCTCGGTGTGAACAGCGTCGACCCCGCCTGGTTCGAGTCGACCGAGTGGTACCAGTTCACCCGCGTCTCCCGGAAACACGCCGCGAACACCGGACTGAAGACCACCTTCGTGCCCAGCGTCTACGACTTCGGCTACATGCAGCGCGAGGCGGCCGGCACGGCGACGAAGTCGGCCCTCGGACAGGAGGTCATCTACGGCAACAACCACGGCAAGCGCAGCCTCGACCAGACGTATCTGGCGGCGGCGCTGGGCACGGGCGAGGTCACCATCCACACCATGGAGAAGGTGCGCGGGATCAGCCGGGCGAGCGACGGAACGTACGTCCTCACCGCCGACCGCATCGACGACACCGGCGCGGTCGTCGAGACCAAGCAGTACGGCTGCACGTACCTCTTCCTGGGCGGCGGCAGCCTCGGGACCAGTGAACTCCTCGTTCGGGCCCGGGCGACGGGCACGCTGCCCGCGCTGGACGCGAGCGTCGGGGCGGGCTGGGGCACCAACGGGAACGTGATGCTCGGGCGGGCCAACCACCTGTGGGACACCGTCGGCGCCAACCAGTCGACCATGCCGGTGATGGGCATCGACGACTGGGCCAACGCCGCCAACCCGGTCTTCGCCGAGATCGCCCCGCTGCCGACGGGACTGGAGCACTGGGTCAGCCTCTATCTGGCGATCACCAAGAACCCGCAGCGGGCGGCGTTCTCGTACGACAGCGGCACGGGCGGCGTGCGGCTCGGCTGGTCCGCCGCCCAGAGCGCGGTCTCCGTCGGCATGGCGAAGAAGCTGTTCGACCGGATCAACGCGGCGAACTCGACGATCTACCGGTACGACCTGTTCGGCTCCTCCAGCAAGATCTTCGCCGACGACTTCACGTACCACCCGCTCGGCGGCTGCGTGTTGGGGAAGGCGACCGACAACTACGGCCGAGTGAAGGGGTATTCGAAGCTGTATGTCACCGACGGCTCGCTGGTGCCCGGCTCGATCGGGGTGAACCCGTTCGTGACGATCACCGCGCTCGCCGAACGGACGATGGCGCGGGTCCTGGTGGAGGACACCGCGCCATGATCCGTCGTGGGGCCGGGGTCGGCTACTTCTGGTAGATGGCCTCGATCTCGGCCGCGTAGTCCTTCGCCACCACGTTGCGCTTGAGCTTCAGGGACGGCGTGAGGTGGCCCGAGTCCTCCGTGAACTGGGAGGAGAGAATGCGGAACTTCCGCACCGATTCCGCCTTCGACACCGCGGCGTTGCCGTCGTCGATCGCGGCCTGGATCGCCGCGTTCAGGTCCGCGTCATCAAGCAGCGACGCCGCGGTGGAGCCGGCCGGCTTGCCGTGCTCGGCGGCCCAACGGCCCAGGAACTCGTCGTCGACGGTGATCAGCGCGCCCACGAAGGGCCGCCCGTCGCCGACCACCATGCACTCCGCGACCAGCGCGTGCGCGCGGATCCGGTCCTCGATCACGGCCGGGGCCACGTTCTTGCCGCCCGCGGTGACGATGATCTCCTTCTTGCGACCGGTGATCCTCAGATAGCCGTCCTCGTCGAGGGTGCCGATGTCACCGGTGTGGAACCAGCCGTCGGCCAGCGCCTCCGCGGTCGCGGCCTCGTTGTTCCAGTACCCCTTGAACAGGTGCTCGCCGTGCAGCAGCACCTCGCCGTCGTCCGCGATCCGCACCACCGAGCCGGGCAGCGGCTGGCCGACCGTGCCGATCTTCTGACGGTCCCACGGGTTGAAGGCGGTGGCGGCACACGACTCGGTCAGGCCGTAGCCCTCCAGGACCGTGAAGCCGATACCGCGGAAGAAGTGTCCCAGGCGCTCGCCCAGCGGGGCGCCGCCGGAGATGGCGTACTCGCCCTTGCCGCCCAGGACCGCGCGCAGCTTGCTGTAGACGAGCTTGTCGAACGTCCGGTACTTGATCTTCAGCCCGAGGGATGGGCCCGACGCCGTGTCCAGCGCCTTGCTGTACGCGATCGCGGTGTCCGCGGCCTTGTCGAAGATCTTGCCCTTGCCGTCCGCCTGCGCCTTGGCCCGCGCCGAGTTGTAGACCTTCTCGAAGACACGCGGCACGCCCAGGATCAGCGTCGGCCGGAAGGCGGCCAGCTCGTCGGTGAGCTCCTTGATGTCCGGGACCATGCCCAGCTTGATCGGCGCCATCATGGGCGCGATCTGCACGAGCCGGCCGAAGACGTGCGCGAGCGGCAGGAAGAGCAGGACGGAGCACTCGCCGGTGCGGAACAGCGGCCGCAGCCGCTCCACGATGTTCCCGCACTCGGCGAAGAAGCTGCGGTGGGTGAGCACACAGCCCTTGGGCCGCCCGGTGGTGCCCGAGGTGTAGACGATGGTCGCCGGGTCGTCGGCCTTGGCGAGCGAGCTGCGCTCCTCCACCGCCGCGTCGGTGACGTCCTGCCCGAGCCGCCCCAGCTCCTCCAGGCCACCGGCCTCGATCTGCCAGACGTGCTTGAGAGCGGGCAGGCTGTCGCGCACCGACTCGACGGTGGCCGCGTGGCCGCCCTGCTCGACGACACAGGCGGTGGCGCCCGAGTCACTGAGGATCCACTGGACCTGCTCCGGCGAACTGGTCTCGTACACCGGCACGGTGACCGCGCCGGCGCTCCAGATCGCGAAGTCCAGCAGCGTCCACTCGTAGCGGGTGCGGGACATCAGAGCGACCCGGTCGCCGGGCTGCACACCGGAGGCGATGAGCCCCTTCGCGGCCGTGTGCACCTCGGCGAGGAACACGGTGGCCGTCACGTCCTGCCACGTGCCCCCCACCTTGCGGGCGATGACGGCGACATCAGGATGCTGCGCGGCGTTTCTCCGGACGATGTCGGTGAGATTGCCGTCCGCAGGGACCTCGTACAAAGCCGGAAGGCTGAACTCGCGCAAGACTGCTGCTCCTCATAGGGCGCCGGCGCCACGACGTTGTGTGATGCGACGGTGCGGTCCAAGGCTCGGGCAGGTGCTCAAGGGCCTCACCCCGAGCCTTGGGGGCTCGGTGGTCGAAATCCTGAGCACGAGTGGACTGCCCGGACGTTACCCGTCGGTATAGCTACTTCGACAGGGGGTCCCGAGGAGATGTTCGCCGCGTCACACGGATTGGTGTTTTCTTCGTGGTGTTTTCTCGCGCACAGTAGTCGACGCACTAACTGACTGGCCAGTAACGGCAGGTCCCGCCGCCACTGTTCACGTATGCCGCACACCCTTACGCTTGATCGTCATGGCACCCACACGACCCGGAAACGACAGGACGCGCGTCCATGTGGTCAGCGACGTACACGGAAACGCCCGTGACCTGGCCCGCGCCGGCGAAGGCGCGGACGCCCTGATCTGTCTGGGTGACCTGGTCCTCTTCCTCGACTACGCCGACCACTCGCGCGGGATCTTCCCCGACCTCTTCGGCGCCGAGAACGCCCACCGCCTCGTCGAACTGCGCACCGCCCGCCGCTTCGAGGAGGCGCGCGAGCTCGGAGCCCGGCTGTGGGCGGGGGTCGCCGGGGACCACGCGGCCGTGATCGAGGAAGCGGTACGCAAGCAGTACGCCGAGCTGTTCGCCGCGTTCCCGACACCGACGTACGCCACCTACGGCAATGTCGACATGCCTCCGCTGTGGCCGCAGTACGCCGGGCCCGGCACGACGGTGCTGGACGGGGAGCGGGTGGAGATCGGGGGCTGGGTCTTCGGCTTCGTGGGCGGCGGGCTGCGGACGCCGATGCGGACGCCGTACGAGATCAGCGACGAGGAGTTCGCGGCGAAGATCGAGGCGGTGGGCGAGGTGGACGTGCTGTGCACGCACATCCCGCCGGAGGTGCCCGAGCTGGTCTACGACACGGTCGCGCGCCGTTTCGAGCGGGGGAGCCGGGCGCTGCTGGACGCGATCCGCCGCACCCGGCCCCGGTACGCGCTCTTCGGCCATGTCCACCAGCCGCTGGTGCGGCGGATGCGGATCGGGGCGACCGAATGCGTGAACGTGGGGCACTTCGCGGGCAGCGGGAAGCCGTGGGCGCTGGAGTGGTGAGCGCTTCCCGGTGACCGGGGCGGACGGGGGTGAAGGCTGCTGGTCGGCTGCGCGGTAGCCTTCACGCTGCACACACGTGCGCACGACGACCTCAGTACCGGCCCGTATCTGGAGGAGCCACGGCGATGGCGGAACACACCAGCTCGAGCATCACCATCGAGGCGCCACCGGCCGACGTCATGGCGGTGATCGCCGACTTCGCTCGCTACCCGGACTGGACCGGCGAGGTGAAGGAGGCGGAGGTCCTCAAGAAGGACGCACAGGGCCGCGCCGAGCACGTCCGACTCGTCATGGACGCCGGCGCCATCAAGGACGACCAGACCCTGGGCTACACCTGGACCGGCGACCACGAGGTCTCCTGGACCCTGGTCAAGTCCCAGATGCTGCGGTCGCTCGACGGCTCCTACCTTCTGAAGCCGGCGGGCGCGGGGGCGACGGAGGTCACCTACCGGCTCACCGTCGACGTCAAGATCCCCATGCTCGGCATGATCAAGCGCAAGGCGGAGAAGGTCATCATCGACCGGGCGCTGGCGGGGCTGAAGAAGCGGGTGGAGTCGAAGGAGGCCTGATCGGCGGGGCACCGGCCGGACGCGGCCGCGCCCCTGCCTCGGTTACGGTCACCCCCATGCGCACCATCCTGATCACGGGCCCCGGCGGCAGCGGTCGTACCACCGTCGCCGCCGCCACCGCCCTCGCGGCCGCCCGCGAGGGCACCCGCACCCTCGTCCTCGGCGCCGGCCGCACCGACACCCTCGGCGCCGCACTCGGCACGGCGACGGGCCCGACCCCCCGGCAGGTCGCGCCCAACCTCACGGCCTGGCGCCCGGACGCGGTCGAACGCTTCCGGGACGACCTGACCGCGTTCCAGGCCCGCGCCACCTCCGCGCTCGACCTGCTCGGCGCCTCCCGCCTGGACCCCGAAGAGGTCACCCCCCTCCCCGGCGCCGAGGAACTCTCCCTGCTCCGCGCTCTGCGGGACGGCGCCCTCACCGAGGCCCACGACCTGGTGGTCGTCGACCTCCCGCCCGTCCCGCACGCGCTCGCCCTCCTCGCCCTCCCCGAGGAACTGCGCCGCTACCTGCGCCGCCTGCTGCCGTCCGAGCGGCAGGCGGCCCGCGCCCTGCGCCCCGTCCTCGGCCGACTGGCCGGCGTGCCCATGCCCTCGGAGTGGCTGTACGAGACAGCAGCCCGCTGGGACGTCGAACTGGCGGCCGTCGAGGCGGTCCTCGCCGACCGCGACACCGTCGTACGGCTGGTCGCCGAACCCGGCCCGGCCGGCGCCGACGCCGTCCGCGACGCGGGACTCGCCCTCGCCCTGCGTGGCCTGCGGCCCGACGTCCTGGTCGCGAGCCGGGTCCTGCCCGAGGCCGCCCAGGACACCTGGTCGGCCGGTCTGATCGCGCAGCAGCGCAAGACCCTGGACGAGTGGCGGGCGGCGTACGACGTCCGGACCGTCGCCCATCTCGGCCACGACCCCCGGGGCACCGACGACCTCGGCGCGCTCACGGTCCCCGGGGTCAACGACACGACCTCCACCGTCGAGTGGCCCGTGACCGACCGGCTGGCCGAGGACGGGGTGCTGGTCTGGCACATCCCGCTGCCCGGCGCCATACGCGACGAGCTGGACCTGATCCGGCGCGGCGACGAACTCGTCGTCAGCGCGGGCCAGTTCCGCCGGATCGTCCCGCTGCCGTCCGCCCTGCGCCGCTGCACCGTCGCCGGTGCCGCGCTGCGCGAGGGAGAGCTGCGCATCCGGTTCGCGCCGGACCCGGAACTCTGGCCGCGCACCCGGTGAACCGGATACGCCCGTTCGGGTAACGTCGTAGAGACGAACCGTAGTCAGGAGTCCGTCATGAGCGAAGAGCTCCCCCAGTCCGAGGAGGGCGGGCGCGAGACCGTCGACGAGGTGCGGGCGACCGACGCCGACGCCTGGGCGACGGCGTGTGCCGAGGACCTCGCGGCGGAGAAGGCCCGCCGGCGCACCCAGTACGGTCCGCCGCCGGGCTCGGCCGCCGAGGAGTTGCGCAGGCTCGTCGACACCGTCGCGGAGAAGCTGTCCGGCCTCCAGTCCCCACTGCTCGGCGCGGTCGCCGGTCCGGCCGCCCAGCAGGTCGTGAAGCAGGTCGTCCAGCAGGCCAAGTCCGCCGTCGAACCCGTGCTCGAGCGCAACCCGGATGTCTTCGACCATCTGGCCGCCGCGGGCAACGAGCTGCTAGCGGCGTACCGGTCGGCCGTCCAGGCCCAGGAGCGACGCTGGACCGCCCGGGACAACGACCCACGCGACCTGGACGAGCCGCGCGACGACAAGGGCGACGAGCCCGGCCCGGGCGAACGCATCGACCTCGACTGAGGCCGGCGGACGACGGGAACCTGACCACAGGGCCTCGGGTACGGTTGGCCATAGCGGGGCTCGACCGAAACTGAGGGATTCATGGGACTCACCATCGGCGTCGACATCGGCGGCACGAAGATCGCGGCCGGCGTGGTCGATGAGGAAGGCAACATCCTTTCGACCCACAAAGTGCCGACCCCGGGCACGGCCGAGGGCATCGTGGACGCCATCGCCTCGGCGGTGGACGGGGCACGTGTCGGGCACGCGATCGTCGGCGTGGGCATCGGTGCCGCCGGTTACGTCAATCGTCAGCGCTCGACGGTCTACTTCGCGCCGAACATCCACTGGCGCCAGGAGCCGTTGAAGGAGAAGGTCGAGGCCCGCGTGGGTCTTCCGGTCGTCGTGGAGAACGACGCCAACGCGGCCGCCTGGGGCGAGTACAAGTTCGGCGGCGGCAAGGGCCACCGCAACGTCATCTGCATCACCCTCGGCACCGGCCTCGGCGGCGGCATCATCATCGGCAACAAGCTGCGCCGCGGCCACTTCGGCGTGGCCGCCGAGTTCGGCCACATCCGCATGGTCCCGGACGGGCTGCTGTGCGGCTGCGGCTCGCAGGGCTGCTGGGAGCAGTACGCCTCCGGGCGCGCCCTCGTGAGGTACGCCAAGCAGCGCGCCAACGCCACCCCCGAGAACGCGGACCTCCTGCTCGGCCTCGGCGACGGCACCCCCGAAGGCATCGAGGGCAAGCACATCTCCATGGCCGCCCGTCAGGGTGACCCGGTCGCCGTCGACTCCTACCGCGAGCTCGCCCGCTGGGCCGGTGCCGGCCTCGCCGACCTCGCCTCCCTGTTCGACCCCTCCGCCTTCATCGTCGGCGGCGGCCTCTCGGACGAGGGCGAACTGGTCCTCGACCCGATCCGCAAGTCGTACAAGCGCTGGCTGGTGGGCGGCAACTGGCGCCCGGTGGCGGACGTCATCGCCGCCCAGCTGGGCAACAAGGCGGGACTGGTGGGCGCGGCCGACCTGGCCCGGGAGCCCGACCCGATCATGTAGGGCCTCTCTCAGAGGTACGTCAGTTCCCCGCGTCCTTCACAGGCGCGGGGAACTGTCTATGTACGGCTCCGCCGTGCGGCCGCGACCAGCCCTCACGAACCGCGGCCGGCCTACGACCTGTCGCCGCGCCCCGCCCACGGCCACCACGTATCGTGACGGTATGGTGACGCCTCCGCTGCTCCCCAACTCCCGTACCGAACCGGACGGTTCCGCCGTCATCCGCGTCCTCAGCTACAACATCCGCTCGATGCGCGACGACACCACGGCCCTCGCCCGCGTCATCAGCGCCTGCGCACCCGACCTGGTCCTCCTCCAGGAAGCGCCCCGCTTCTTCCGCTGGCGCAAGAAGCTCGCCCGCCTCGCTGCGGCGTCCGGTCAGGTGATCCTCTCCGGCGGCGGCACGGCCGCGGGCCCGGCGATCCTCTGTACGCTCCGGGCCACCGTCGAACGCACCGAGGACGTCCTGCTCCCGCTCACCCCGGGTCGGCACCGGCGCGGCTTCGCCACGGCGGTCGTACGGTTCGGCGGCGCCCGCCTGGGAGTGCTGAGCTGCCACCTCTCACTCGAGAAGGAGGAGCGGTACGCGCAGGGCGGCATACTCCTCGACCGGCTCGCCGGAATGGGCGCGGAGCACGCGATCGCGGGCGGTGACCTCAACGAACGCCCCGGCGGTCGCACCTTCGCCCGGATCGCCGAGGGCCTCCAGGACTGCTGGGCCACCGCCCCCTGGGGCAGCGAGCACACCTGGACGCGCACCGACCCGCACCGGCGCATCGACGCGATCTTCGCGACGAAGGGCATCGAGGTGCTGGGCTGCGGGGTGCCGCTCGGCCACCCCGGGGTGAGGGAGAGCGACCTGAGGGCGGCCACGGACCACCTTCCGGTCCTGGCCGCCCTCAGAATTCCGGCGCGCTGAGGCCTGGGCGACGGTTCGGTGCCCGGGGTCTAGACGACGGCTCCGCGCCCGGGGTCGTCGTCGTCCTCGTCGCCCGTGCGCATCCGCATCACCAATGTGGCGAAGCCGCCCAGGAAACCGCCGATGCCGGCCGTGGTCAGCCACCAGGTCATCTCCCAGCCGAGCAGGACCGCCAGCAGGAGCAGCACCGGCCCACCGAGCACGCCCAGCCAGGCGAACTTCGCGGTGGTGTCGGCGGCGGGCAGATCGGGCGGCTCCGGCGGTACGAAGTGTCCCTCGTCGTCCTCGTCGAGATCCTCGTCGGCGGGCTCCGGGGTGCTGTAGTCCCGCGGGCCCACCCCGGGCGCGAAGGAGACAGAGCCGCCGAGGGGCTTCACGGGCTTCTCGTCACGCGAGTCCTGGGAGTCCCTGGAGTCCTGGGAGTCCCTGGCCTCCTTCGTCTCCTTCGTCTCCGTCGCTTCCGTCGTCTCTTCGGTGTCCCCGGTTCCCTGGGGACCGCCGTCGTTCGTCTCGGGCTTCAGCAACGCCAGGTCCTCGACCGACTTGAAGGGCTTGGAGCCCGGTGGGTCCGGCGGCTCCTCGCCGTATCCGGCGACGATGGCCGCCCACGCGGCGGCCTCGTCGAACGGGACGCTCTGCTCCTCGGGCTCGCGGTCCTCGCGCTCCTCGCGGTCGGAGTCGTGCTCAGCCACGGGCGGCCGTCCCTTCCTTGCCGATGCTGGGGGCGAGCCGGCTGATGAACGAGTAGCTCTCCTCGAAGATCCGGTCCGCCTCATGGTCCAACGTCGCGACGTGGTAGCTCTGTTCCAGCACGATCTCCTGTACGTCCGTGGACGAGACACGACTCAGGATCCGCTCGGAGTCGGCCCCCGGCACCACGTGGTCCTGGACACTGCGCAGGACCAGCAGCGGCTGGGTGACCTGTGGCAGCTCACCGTCGACGAGGCGGAACAACGACCGCAGCGAGTGCGCCGCGCGCAGCGGCACCCGGTCGTACCCCAGCTCGGTGCGGCCCTCCTTGGCGATGTCGCTCGCGATGCCCTTGGTCGACCGGACGAGGTGATGGACCACAGGGAGGGCGTGCGCGGCCAGGCCGTGCATCCGGTTCGCCGGATTGACGACCACGACGCCGCTGACCGTGTCGCCGTGCTTCGCCGCGAGTCGCAGCGCGAGGGTGCCGCCCATCGACAGGCCCGCCACGAACACCTGCGAGCAGCGCTCGCGCAGGGCACGCAACTCGCGGTCCACCTCCGCGTACCAGTCCTGCCAGCCGGTGAGCTGCATGTCCTCCCACCGGGTGCCGTGGCCGGGCAGCAGAGGCAGCGAGACGGTCAGACCGCGCTGCGCCAGATACTCCGCCCAGGGGCGCAGCGACTGGGGAGAACCGGTGAAGCCGTGGCAGAGGAGGACACCCGCTTCCCCGCCCTCGTGGCGGAACGGCTCGGCTCCAGGGAGGACCGGCACCTTCGGTCTCCTGTTCATGAGAAGGGCGTGAACGAGTCCAGGTGAGGTTCACCGTACGCGACCGCACTGACACCGACCAGGGCCGTCGGGCTCATTGACAGTGCTGCGGGATATGGTCTGACCGACGGACATGGGAGGCACTCGGTTGTTGTACGGCACGATGAAGGTCGCCATCGGGGGGCCGCTCAAGGTCGCCTTCAGGCCCTGGGTGGAAGGCCTGGAGAACATTCCGGCCGAGGGCCCCGCCATTCTGGCGAGCAATCACCTGTCGTTCTCCGACTCGTTCTTCCTGCCCGCGGTCCTCGACCGCAAGGTCACCTTCATCGCGAAGGCCGAGTACTTCACCACTCCCGGGGTGAAGGGCCGGCTGACGGCCGCGTTCTTCAAAGGGGTCGGCCAGCTCCCGGTGGACCGCTCCGGCGCGCGCGGCGCGGGCGAGGCGGCCGTCAAGAGCGGCCTCGAGGTCCTGGAGCGCGGTGAGCTGTTCGGGATCTACCCCGAGGGCACCCGCTCGCCCGACGGCCGTCTCTACCGGGGCAAGCCCGGCGGCCTCGCGCGCGTGGCGCTGGCCAGCGGCGCTCCGGTCATCCCGGTCGCCATGATCGACACGGAGAAGATCCAGCCGCCCGGCCAGGTGATGCCGAAGCTGATGCGGCCCGGCATCCGCATAGGCGAGCCCCTGGACTTCAGCCGCTACCAGGGCATGGAGCACGACCGCTTCGTCCTGCGCGCCCTGACCGACGAGGTCATGTACGAGATCATGAAGCTCTCCGGCCAGGAGTACGTCGACATCTACGCGACCGCGGCCAAGCGGCGGATCGCGGAGGCCGCGAAGGCCGAGAAGGAAGCGGAGAAGGCGGCCAGGGCCGCACTCGCGCAGGCGGAGAAGGAACAGGCCGAAAAAGAGAAGTCGGAGTCCTAGACAGGGCGGTCCGGTGCCAGGGGGTGGGGGAGTGGCCAAGCGCGAGCGGGTCATGAGGATGTCGGTCGAGCAGCCGCTGTGGCGTGCGCTCACCGCGTACCGGGTGCTCACCATGCTGTACGCGGTCGGTCTGTTCGCCACCGCCTACGACAAGTTCACCCGCCCCGGCGTGGCCATCGCCTACTACGTCGTGCTGTGCGGCTGGACCCTGGCCACCGTCCCCCGGGTCGCGAACGCGGCGGCCTGCACCAAGCGGTTCCTCGCCGCCGACCTCACCATCGCGCTCACCGGCATCCTGTTGACACCCGTCGCCGACGCGCACGGCCGGATCGTGGAGGGCGGTCCGACCCTGCCGTCCATATGGACCGCGGGCTCGGTGCTGGCCTTCGCCGTCAAGGGCGGCTGGCGCTGGGCGGCCTTCGCCTCCACCGCGGTCGCCGTCGCCAACCTGGTCGAGCGCGGCGCCCCGGCCCGCGACACCATCCACAACGTGATCCTGGTGTGGGTCGCCTCCATCGCCATCGGCTACGTCGTCGAGGTCGCCCGCGCCTCCGAGCGCACCCTCGCCCGCGCCCTGGAGATCGAGGCCGCGACCCGCGAGCGGGAGCGGCTGGCCCGGGGCATCCACGACAGCGTGCTCCAAGTGCTGGCGATGGTGCAGCGGCGCGGTGTCGTCCTGGGCGGTGAGGCGGCCGAGCTGGGCCGCATGGCCGGCGAGCAGGAGGTCGCCCTGCGCACCCTGGTCTCCGGCGGGCTGGTCCCCGTCTCCCGCGCTTCGGAGGACGCGGCCGAGGGGGCCGTCGTACGGACGGTCGAGGTGCCCGACGACGAGGGTGCCGACGGGCCGGTCGACCTGCGCTCCCTGCTCGCCCGGTACGCCTCCGCGAGGGTCAGCCTCGCCGAGCCCGGCGCCCCCGTGCGGCTGCCCCCGGCCGCGGCCAGGGAGCTGGCCGCCGCGGTCGGCGCCGCCCTGGACAACGTACACAGGCACGCGGGTGAGCACGCGCGCGCGTGGCTTCTCGTCGAGGACGAGCCGGACGAGGTGATCGTGACCGTACGGGACGACGGCCCCGGCATCCCCGAGGGCCGGCTCGCGCAGGCCGAGGGCGAGGGCAGACTGGGCGTGGCCCTGTCGATCCGGGGCCGGCTGCGTGAAATCGGCGGCAGCGCCGAACTGATCTCGGTGCCCGGCCAGGGCACGGAGGTCGAACTGAAAGTACCGAAGGAGACGCGGTCTTCACGGGGGAAGGCGGACAGGCGATGACGGACAACAGCGAGGGCCGGCAAGACCCGATCCGGGTCATGGTGGTCGACGACCACCCCATGTGGCGCGACGCCGTCGCCCGTGACCTGGGGGAGTCCGGCTTCGACGTGGTGGCCACCGCGGGCGACGGCGACCAGGCCGTACGCCGTGCCAAGGCCGCCGCGCCCGACGTCCTGGTGCTCGACCTGAACCTGCCGGCCAAGCCCGGGGTCCAGGTCTGCAAGGAACTCGTCGCCGCCAACCCGGCGTTGCGGGTGCTCGTGCTGTCCGCGAGCGGCGAGCACGCCGACGTCCTGGAGGCCGTGAAGTCGGGCGCCACCGGCTATCTGCTGAAGTCGGCGTCCACCGAGGAGCTGCTGGACGCGGTCCGCCGCACTGCGGTCGGCGACCCGGTGTTCACCCCCGGCCTGGCCGGCCTGGTCCTCGGCGAGTACCGGCGCCTGGCGTCCGAGCCCGCCCCCGGCGCCCCGGACACCGACCAGCCCAGGGCCCCGCAGCTCACCGAGCGCGAGACCGAGGTGCTGCGGCTGGTCGCCAAGGGCCTGAGCTACAAGCAGATCGCCGAACGGCTGGTCATCTCGCACCGCACGGTCCAGAACCACGTCCAGAACACCCTCGGCAAACTGCAACTGCACAACAGGGTCGAGCTGGTGCGGTACGCGATAGAACGCGGACTCGACGACGAGTGAGACGACGGGTGCGACGGCGAGTGATACGACGCGTGATCCGGCGTCCCGAGGTCCCGCCGGAATCGATCGTTCACCGGAATTGACCGTCCCACCCATGCCTAAGTGACCTGGATCACTATTAGCGTGACCTTCAGCAGGCAACCCCTGGCGAAGGGACACTTCCATGCGCGTCGGAGTACTGACCGGAGGCGGTGACTGCCCCGGGCTCAACGCCGTCATCCGGGGCATCGTCCGCAAGGGCGTTCAGGAGTACGGCTATGACTTCGTCGGCTTCCGGGACGGCTGGCGAGGACCTCTCGAAGGCGCCACGGTACGGCTGGACATCCCCGCGGTGCGCGGCATCCTGCCCCGCGGCGGCACGATCCTCGGCTCCTCGCGCACCAACCCGCTGAAGCAGGAGGACGGTGTCGCCCGCGTCAGGGAGAACCTCGCCCGGCTGGGCGTGGACGCGCTCATAGTGATCGGCGGCGAGGACACCCTGGGCGTCGCCGCCCGGCTGTCCGACGAGCACGGCGTGCCCTGCGTCGGCGTGCCCAAGACGATCGACAACGACCTGTCCGGCACGGACTACACCTTCGGCTTCGACACGGCGGTCGGCATCGCGACGGAGGCGATCGACCGGCTGCACACCACCGCCGAGTCGCACATGCGGGTCCTGGTCTGCGAGGTGATGGGCCGGCACGCGGGCTGGATCGCCATCCACTCCGGCCTGGCCGGCGGGGCGAACGTCATCCTCATCCCCGAGCGGCGCTTCGACATCGAGGAGGTGTGCGCCTGGGTGACCTCTCGCTTCAGGTCGTCGTACGCCCCCATCGTGGTCGTCGCCGAGGGTGCCATGCCCAAGGACGGCGACGTGGTGCTGAAGGACCAGTCGCTGGACTCCTTCGGACATGTGCGGCTGTCCGGTGTGGGCGAGTGGCTGGCCAAGGAGATCGAGAAGCGCACCGGCAACGAGGCGCGCACGACGGTCCTCGGCCACATCCAGCGCGGCGGCACCCCGAGCGCCTTCGACCGCTGGCTCGCCACCCGCTTCGGCCTGCACGCCATCGAGGCCGTCCGGGACCGTGACTTCGGCAAGATGGTCGCCCTGCGCGGCACGAACATCGTCCGCGTCCCGATCGCGGAGGCCACGGCCCGGCTGAAGACGGTCGATCCGGAACTGTACGAGGAGGTGGGCGTGTTCTTCGGCTGAGCCCCGCCGAACCGGCCCCCCCGGCTACCGGGCGGGCCGGCGCTCGGGGAACGTGCTGGTGCCGCGCAGCTGGGACACCAGTTCCCGCACGACCGCCGCCCCGTTCAGCGTGAGCACCGACTCCGGATGGAACTGCACCCCGGCGAAGCCGGATCCGCGCAGAGCGTGCACCTCGCCGGAGTCGCCGCGGCTCACTTCCACGTCGTGCGCGGCCAGTTCGGCGGCGGTCTCGTCGTCGCAGCGCGCCACGAAGCTGTTGTAGAAGCCGACGGTCTCCGGCCGCCCGAACAGATCGATCTCCGTCTGCGTGCCCTGGTACGGCACTTCCTTCCGTACGATCTCCAGCCCCAGCTCGGCCGCGATCAGCTCGTGCCCGAGGCAGACGCCGAGGACGCCGTGCCGGTGCTCCCGGATCACCTCGGCGGTCAGCGCGCGCAGGAACCGCATCTTGGGATCGGCGGGGTCGGCGGGGTCACCCGGACCGGGGCCGAGGATGACCGGCCCCTCGTGCGCGCGGACCGCCTCCGTCAGGCCGGGCTCGTCGTACCGCCGGACGGTGATGGTCAGGCCCGACGAGCGCAGCACATGCGCGAGCATCGCCGTGAACGTGTCCTCCCCGTCGACGACCAGGGCGTGGCCGGAGAGCTCCTCGGCCGGCTCCTGCATCCGCAGCCAGAACGGCGCCAGCGATGCCCGGCGCCCGTCGAGCGCGGCCCGCACCCGGGGATCGTCGGCCAGTCGCGGCCGTACGGACTCCTGGCGCGGCCTGCCCGGCCGTACCCCCAGAGCCGCCAGCACCCCCGCCGCCTTCGCGTGCGTCTCCGCCACCTCGCCCGCCGGGTCCGAACCGCGCACCAGCGTGGCGCCGACCGGCACCCGCAGCCGCCCGTCCGCGTCGATGTCGGCGGTGCGGATGAGGATGGGGGAGTCGAGGGTCTGGGCGCCGCCCGAGTCCCTGCCCAGCAGCGCGAGCGCCCCCGCGTAGTAGCCGCGTCCACCGACTTCGTGCCGCTCGATGACCCGGCAGGCGTTCTGGACCGGCGACCCGGTGACGGTCGCCGCGAACATGGTCTCCTTCAGCACCTCCCGCGCGTCCAGCGAGGACTTCCCGCGCAGCTCGTACTCGGTGTGCGCGAGGTGCGCCATCTCCTTCAGCCGGGGCCCGACCACGACCCCGCCCATGTCGCCGACCGTGCACATCATCTTGAGCTCCTCGTCGACGACCATCGACAGCTCCTCGATCTCCTTGCCGTCGGCGAGGAAGTCCAGCAGATGCTCGGGGGTGGGGCCCTCGGCCGGATAGCGATACGTCCCGCTGATGGGGTTCATGACGACGGTCCCGCCGGACATCCGCACATGCACCTCGGGACTGGCCCCCACGAGCGTCCGGTCCCCGGTGTGCACGACGAACGTCCAGTACGCGCCCCGCTCGCTCTCGAGGAGCCGCCGGAACAGGGCGAGGGCGTCGGCCCTGGAGAATCCCGGGATCCCGCCCTCGTACGTCCGCCGGATCACGAAGTTCGCGCCCTCGCCCGCGCCGATCTCCTCCCGCAGCACCCGCCCGACGATCTCCGCGTACTCCTCGTCGGCCACGTCGAAGCCGCCGTCCTGGACGCGCACATCGTGGGCGGGGAGCTGCGCGAGGGCGGTGTCGAGGGGGATGTCGTACGTCTCCTCGGGGGTGAGTACCGCCAGTGGCGTCCCGTCGTCGCGGACGTCGAAGCCGCGTTCGCGGATCTGCCGGAAGGGGACGAGCGCGAGGCCCTCGTCGGGGAGGTCGGCGAGACGGTCGTGCGTGCTGACCGGTCCGATCAGCAGTTCGACCGTGTGTTGGTCGTGTCCGGGGGCGCGGCGGCGGAGCAGGGCGAAGGGGCGGGGGTCGTGGAGCAGCCGTGTCAGGTCCATGGTTCCTCTTCCGTCGATGCCGTCGTCGATGCGGCGGATGTCGATGTCGATGTCGGTGAGGAACGACCCCGGAAACGCCGAAGGCCGCCCTCGGGCGGCCTTCGCGAAGTCTTGCGTACGCGCAGTCAGTGGGCCGCCGGATGAGCGGTCCACCACCAGTTCTGAGTCGAATGCGCGAACATGCGACGCACCCTACCCCACGCGCACCTGAGCCTGCCGGCGTCTCACCTGTCGAGCCGGGAGAAAACCGGTCGACACGACCCCGTAATGTTGAGGGCGTGACCGTGAACGCTAAGACCAGCGCCAGCGCTGGCAACACCTGGCGAGACCTGCCCGCGGCGCAGCAGCCCGAGTACCCCGACACCGAGGCTCTGCGCGCAGTGATCGCGGACCTCGAGTCGTATCCGCCGCTCGTCTTCGCGGGCGAGTGCGACCAGCTGCGCGCCCGGATGGCGGCCGTCGCCAAGGGAGAGGCGTTCCTCCTCCAGGGCGGCGACTGCGCCGAGGCCTTCGACGCGGTGTCCGCCGACCAGATCCGTCAGAAGCTCAAGACCCTGCTCCAGATGGGCGCCGTGCTGACGTACGCCGGGTCCGTGCCGGTGGTGAAGGTCGGCCGGATCGCCGGCCAGTACTCCAAGCCGCGCTCCAAGGGCACCGAGACCCGTGACGGCGTGACGCTGCCGACGTACCGCGGCGACTCGGTCAACGGCTTCGCCTTCGACGAGGCGTCCCGCATCCCGGACCCCGAGCGCCTGAAGCGGATGTACAACGCGTCCGCCTCCACGCTCAACCTGGTGCGCGCCTTCACCACCGGCGGCTACGCCGACCTGCGCCAGGTGCACGCCTGGAACCAGGACTTCGTGAAGTCGTCCCCGTCCGGCCAGCGCTACGAGCAGCTCGCCCGCGAGATCGACCAGGCGCTGAACTTCATGCACGCCTGCGGGGCGGACCCGGAGGAGTTCAAGACCGTCGAGTTCTACTCCTCGCACGAGGCGCTGCTGCTCGACTACGAGTCGGCGATGACCAGGGTCGACTCCCGCACCGGACAGCTGTACGACGTCTCGGCGCACATGGTGTGGATCGGTGAGCGCACCCGGCAGTTCGACCACGCGCACATCGAGTTCGCCTCGCGGATCCGCAACCCGATCGGCATCAAGCTCGGCCCGACGACCACGGCCGAGGAGGCGCTGCAGTACATCGAGCGTCTCGATCCGGAGCGTGAGCCGGGCCGGCTGACCTTCGTCGTCCGGATGGGCGCCGACAAGGTCCGCGACAAGCTGCCCGAGCTGGTCGAGAAGGTCAGCGCCTCGGGCGCGACCGTGGCCTGGGTGACCGACCCGATGCACGGCAACACCTTCGAGGCGGCCTCGGGCCACAAGACCCGCCGCTTCGACGATGTGCTCGACGAGGTCAAGGGCTTCTTCGAGGTCCACAAGGGCCTGGGCACCCACCCGGGCGGCATCCACGTCGAGCTCACCGGTGACGATGTCACCGAGTGCGTGGGCGGCGGCGACGAGATCTTCGTCGACGACCTGCACCAGCGCTACGAGACGGCCTGCGACCCGCGGCTGAACCGCAGCCAGTCCCTCGACCTGGCGTTCCTCGTCGCGGAGATGTACCGGGACCAGTAGCAGATCACCAGCGGTCGCGCCTGTTACGGAGCGCGAAGTGGGGCGCGGATCACATACGGTCCGCGCCCCACCCGCTTTTGTGGATCCCGTGCGCCGGGTAAGGTTAGGTTAGCCTTATCGATCTCGGCGGGAGGTGAATCCGCGTGTACGTCTGCAACTGCTTCGGAGTGACCGAAGCGCAAATCCAGCGGCACGCGGACGACGGCGCCTGTACGCCCCGCCAGGTCGCCTCCGCCTGCAAGGCGGGTACGGACTGCGGATCCTGCGTCCGTCGGATCCAGGCCATCCTCGGCCGGGGCGAGTGCTCTCGACGTGAGCCGGCCTACCAGGGCGGGCAGGTCGTCTCCGGCCTGGAGGAAGCGGAAGCGCTCGACGAAGCCGCGTAGGTCCGGGCGGTTCAGCTCTCCGGCTGCTCGATCAGCTGGGCGATGTAGAGCGCGTCGCCGAGCTTGTCCAGGATCTCCAGCTGGGTGTCGAGGTAGTCGATGTGGTGCTCCTCGTCCGCCAGGATCGACTCGAAGATGTTGGCCGACGTGATGTCGCCCTTCTCGCGCATCACCTTGACGCCACGCTTGAGCCGGTCGATCGCCTCGACCTCGATCTGGCGGTCCGCCTCGAACATCTCCCGCACCGTCTGCCCCACGCGCACATGGAAAAGGCGCTGGTAGTTCGGCAGCCCCTCCAAGAACAGGATCCGGTCGGTGAGCACCTCCGCGTGCTTCATCTCGTCGATCGACTCGCTCCGCGTGTACTTCGCGAGCTTCGTCCAGCCGAAGTTCTCCTGCATCTTCGCGTGCAGGAAGTACTGGTTGATCGCGGTGAGCTCGGCGGTCAGCTGCTCATTGAGGAATTCGATGACCTCTGGGTCGCCCTGCATCGCAAGGGGCTCCTTCCAACCGGGGGGAACAGGCAGGTTGCGCCGCATGATTGCACCCGCCACGAAGATCGTCCAGTAAGTCTTCACTTAGTAAGTAAGGGCAGGCTTAGTTCTAATTGCCCGATTTGGATGGGGGTTGGTCATGTGCACTGCCCCGGGTCTGTCAGGATGGAGTCATGGGTCAGCCGGTGGAACGCGAGTGGGGAGAGCGCGATTCTGGTGGAGTCCCACGCTCCGAGCTTCCGCCGGGACAGCGGGTGCAGCGCGGCTGGCCGGTCACGCACTACGGCCCGGTTCCCAAGTTCCGTTCCGAGCGCTGGGAGTTCCGGGTCTTCGGCGCCACCGCGGACGGCGAGAAGCACTGCTGGAACCACGAGGAGTTCACCGCCCTCCCGTACGCCAGCGTCACCGGTGACCTGCACTGCGTCACGAAGTTCAGCATGCTCGGCGCCGAGTGGGGCGGCATCCCCGCCCGCACCATCCTGGAGATCGCCCCGCCCGCACCCACCGTCACCCATGTGATGGCGTGGGCCGAGTACGGCTTCAGTTCCAACCTCCGCCTGGCGGACTTCGCTGACGAACGCGCGATCTTCGCCACCCACAAGGACGGCGAACTGCTGACGGCGGAACACGGCTTCCCGCTCCGCCTCGTCGTCCCCCACCTGTACGCGTGGAAGGGCCCCAAGTGGGTCCGCGGCGTCGAGTACATGACCGCCGACCGCCGCGGCTTCTGGGAGGAGCGCGGCTACCACAACGTCGGCGACCCCTGGACGGAACAGCGCTACTCCTACCAGGAGGGGCCCGAGGACGGTCCCGAGCCCTGAGGCACCGGGGTGCCGCTCGCGCTCCGAGGACGAGGACCGACCCCCTCAGCCGTCCCGCAGTTTCTTCAGCCGCTCCACGTCCGCCGCGTGCCCCTCCTTGCCGCCGGGCGTCTCGATGATCAGCGGTACGCCCTCGGTGGCCGGGTGGGTCATCAGCGCGCGGAACGGGTCCTCGCCGATGTGGCCGGAGCCGATGTTCTCGTGCCGGTCCTTGTGGGCGCCGACCACGTCCTTGGAGTCGTTGGCGTGGATCAGCTTCAGCCGGCCCTCGCCGACCGTGTCGACCAGCAGGTCCAGCGTCTGGTGCATGCCGCTCGGCCCTGTCAGGTCGTGGCCGGCCGCGAAGATGTGGCACGTGTCCAGGCACACGCCCAGCTTCGGATGGGCGTCCAGTGCCTCGAAGTACGGCCCGAAGTCCCAGGTCCGCGAGCACAGCGAGGAGCCCTGCCCGGCCGTCGACTCCAGCAGCAGGTACGGGTCGTCGTCGTGGGTGAGCTCGTCGAGCAGCGGCAGCAGATACTCCCGCACCTGCTTCAGCGCCACGGACCGGTCCCGGCCGCCGGTCGCGCTGCCGGTGTGCACGACCACGCCCAGGGCACCGATGTCCCGTCCGCGCCGCAGGGAGTGCCGCAGCGACTCCACCGACTTCTCCACGGTCGCCTCGGTGTGCGAACCGAAGTTGATCAGGTACGGGGCGTGCACATACGCGGGGATCGACTCGGCCGCGCACACCGCCCGGAACTCCTCGTCCTGCCGAGGGTTCCCGGTGGGCGTGGCCCAGCCGCGCGGGTTGGCGACGAAGACCTGAACGGTCTCGGCCTTCAGGTCATGGGCGTACGACAGGCCCACCGAGTGGAGACCGCCGGCCACCGGGACATGACCGCCGACGGGGTTGCGCACCGTACCGGGGGTTCCGGGGCCGGTGCCGGGCTGTTGACTCTTCACACATCCAGGGTGTCATGCGGCCCGGCCCGCCCGGTCAGCGGATGGTGATCGTGATCGTCGACCCCTTGGGCGCGCTCTCCCCGCCCTCGACGGACTGCTTCTTGACGGTGTCGCCGAACAGCCCGAGCAGCCCGCGGTCCTTGTCGACCTCGAAGCCGGCGGCTTCCAGCTCGGCCTCCGCGTCATCGACGTTGTCACCGACCACGTCCGGGACCTCGACCATCACCGGGCCCTTGGAGAGCGTCAGCGTCACGGTGTCGCCCTCGGCGGCGGTGTTGCCTTCCTGCGGTGTCTGCCGGGCGACCTGGCCCTTGTCGTAGTCGGAGGAGTTGACCTCCTCGGAGGAGACCTTCACCTGCAGGCCCGCCTCCTCGAGTTCCGCCCTCGCGTCCTGGAGGGACTCGCCGGTGACGTCCGGGATGTCGATCGGGCTGCCCTTGCTGACGATGAGCGCGATCGCCGAACCGGCGCGCCGCTCGGTGCCGGCCTTCGGACCCGTGGAGATCACGAAGCCCCGCTCCACGTCGTCGCTGAACTCCCGGGTGACCATGCCCGGCCGCAGACCGTCCTGCTTCAGTACGGATCTGGCCTTGTCCAGCCGGTAGCCCTGCACGTCGGGCACCTTCACGGTCTCGGGGCCGTCGGAGATGACAAGCCGCACCGAGTCGTTGTCCCGGATCCGGGCGCCCGGCTCCGGGTCGGTGCTGACGACGGTGCCCCGCTTCACGGTGTCGCTGTACGCGTGGTCGATCTTGCCGACGTCCAGCCCGGCCGACTCCAGCCGGTCCCGGGCCTGCGTCTCGGTCTTCTCCAGCACCGCCGGGACCTTGGTGAACTGGCCGGAGTTGATGTACCAGACGCCCGCGCCGACCCCGAGGACCAGCAGCACCGCCACGATGATCGCCATCAGACGGCGCGGCGGCCCGGAACGGCGGCGCGGCGGCAGCGGCGGCGCGGACTCCAGCCGGCTGGTGCGATGGAACCCGCCTTCGGCGTCCTCATCCTCGTTGACCGGCAGGAGGCGCGGGACGGTCAGGGAGCGCGGGATCACGCTCGTCCGGTCCTCGGCGCCGCCGTGCGCCACGGAGACCGCCTGCGGCGGCACCGCGTCCAGCTGGTCCGCGTCGAGCCCGGCCCGTGTCTCCCGCGCCTGCGCGAGCAGCGCGACCGCGTCGTACGGGCGGATGCCGGGGGTACGGGCCGTCGCGGACGCCACCAGCTCGTCGAGCTCGTAGGCCAGCCCCGGCACGAGGGCCGAGGGCGGCGGCACGTCCTCGTGGAGGTGCTTGTAGAGCACTATCGCCGGGGAGTCCCCGTCGTGCGGCTTCTCGCCGGTGAGCATCTCGTAGAGGACGACACCGCACGCGTACACGTCGACGCGGGGATCGGCGGTGCCCGGCTGCTCGATCTGCTCGGGGGCGAGGTACGAGACCGTGCCGAGCACGGCCCCGGTGGTGCTGGTGACGGTGTCCACGGACCGCACCAGCCCGAAGTCGGCGACCTTGACCCGACCGTCGTCCCCTATCAGGACGTTCTCCGGCTTCATGTCGCGGTGGACGAACCCCGCGCGGTGCGCGGCGCCGAGCGCGGCCAGCACCGGCTCCAGGATGTCGAGCGCGGCCCTCGGCTGCAGCGCCCCGCGGTCGCGCAGCACGTCGCGCAGGGTGCAGCCGGCGACGTACTCCATCGCGAGGTAGACGTACGACCCGTCGGTGCCCTGGTCGAAGACCTGTACGACGTTCGGGTGCGCGAGCCGGGCCACCGACTTGGCCTCCCGGATGAACCGCTCGACGAACGATCCGTCGGCGGCCAGCGCCGGATGCATCACCTTGAGTGCGAGAACCCGGTCCAGGCGGGTGTCCAGGGCCCGGTAGACCGTGGCCATCCCACCGACCGCGATCCGCGCGTCGACGCGGTAGCGGCCGTCGAGCACCTGCCCGACCAGAGGGTCCTGAAGGGTCGTATCCACGCAGGTGAGTGTACGAGCCGTGACTGACACGACCGCCGGTTCGGCCTGGATCGAGGCGGGACTGCAGCGGACCTGTGACGCAACCCACAAAGCCACAGCCGATATCGGGGGCCCCGCTACGACGGGACGGAGGCGGGACGGGAGTGCGGCGCGGGTCCCCGCCCGCCGCGACGCCGTTCAGAACGCCGGCCGCTCCGGATCCAGTACCGCCAGGCCCTCCGCGGGAGACGACGCCTCCGCGAAGTGCCGCCGCGGAATCCGGCCCGCCAGCCGAGCCAGCCTGCCCGCCTCGACGGCGTGCCGCATGGCGTCGGCCATCAGGACGGGCTCCTGCGCCCGGGTCACCGCCGAGGCGAGCATCACACCCGCACACCCCAGCTCCATCGCCAGCGCCACGTCCGAGGCCGTACCGGCCCCCGCGTCCAGGATCACCGGCACGCGCGCGTGCTCGACGATCAGCTGGAAGTTGTGCGGGTTGCGAATGCCCAGCCCGGATCCGATGGGCGACCCCAGGGGCATGATCGCCGCGCATCCGACGTCCTCCAGCTTGCGCGCCAGCACCGGATCGTCGTTCGTGTACGGCAGCACCGTGAACCCGTCGTCGACCAGCGTCTCGGCGGCGTCCAGCGTCTCGATCGGATCCGGCAGCAGGGTCCGCTCGTCCGCGATGACCTCCAGCTTGACCAGCTCCGTCCCGAGTGCCTCACGTGCCAGCCGGGCCGTCAGCACCGCCTCACCGGCCGTGAAACAGCCCGCCGTGTTCGGCAGCACCCGGATGCCGAGCTTCTCCAGCACCGACAGCACCGAGCCGTGCGCGCCCGGATCGACCCGGCGCATCGCGACCGTCGTCAGCTCCGTCCCGGACGCGACCAGCGCCCGCTCCAGAACCTCCGGGCTGGGCGCGCCGCCCGTACCCATGATGAGGCGGGACGTGAAGGACGTACCGCCGAGGACAAAGGGATCGTCGGCCATGGGTCAGCCTCCTTGGACGGCGGTGAGGACTTCGACGCGGTCTCCCTCGGTGAGGGACGTCGAGGACCATCGCGCGCGCGGGACGACGGTTTCGTTGAGGGCGGCGGCCACTCCGGAGGGCGCCGCGGTGAGGGACCGCACGAGTGTGTCGAGGGCGGTGCCGCGGGCGACCTCGCGCCGCTCGCCGTTGACCGAGATGTTCATACGGGCTGCTCCGTGCGGACGGTGCTGAAGCGCTTGGGCGTGAACGGACGGGCCTCTTCCGGGAGTTCACCGGTGACCAGGGCGTGCGCCAGGGCGTCGCCGGTGACCGGCGTGAGCAGCACGCCGTTGCGGTAGTGCCCGGTGGCGAGCAGCAGCCCGTCAAGGCCGGTCGGGCCGAGCAGCGGCGCGTTGTCGGGGGAGCCGGGACGCAGTCCGGCCCGGGCCTCCGTGAGCGGCAGCTCCGTGATCCCCGGGACCAGCTCGTGGGCGTCCCGCAGCAGCTCGTACACGCCGCCCGCGGTCACCGTGGTGTCCCAGCCCAGCTCCTCGCTGGTGGCGCCGACGACCAGCTCGCCGTTCTCCCTCGGCACCAGGTAGACCTGGCTGCCGCGCACCACGGCCCGCACCGTCCGGCTCAGGAACGGCGCGTACCGCTCGGGCACGGTCAGCCGCAGCACCTGCCCCTTCACGGGCCGCACGGGCGGCAGGATGTCCGCGGGGACCCCCGCGAGGCGCCCGCTGAGACTGCCGCCCGCCAGCACCACCTGCCCGGCGCCCAGCACGACGCCCTCGCGTGTGACGACACCGGTCGCCCGCTCCCGTACCACCGAAAGCCGTTCGGCCCGGGTGCGGTGGAAGACGACCTTGGCCCGCTCGCACGCGGCCAGCAGAGCGTCGGCCAGCCGTCGCGGATCGATCTGGTGGTCGCCGTCGACCCGCAGCCCGCCACGCACGCCCGGCGCGAGCATCGGCTCCAGGCGTCGGCACTCCCGCCCGGACAGCCACTCGGAGTCCAGCCCCGACTGCCGTTGCAGTGCGTGCAGTTCGCGCAGATGCGCGCGGTCGTCGGCGTCCAGCGCGACGGCGAGCGTGCCGCTGCGGCGGTAGCCGAGGTCGCGGCCGGTGAGGTCGGTGAGCTCGGCGGCGAAGTCCGGATAGCGGCGGGCCGACTCCAGGTTCAGGCCGAGCAGGGTCTGCTCGCCGTAGTGCAGTTCCGTGACGGCGGCCAGCATCCCGGCCGCCACCCGGGCGGCCCCGCCGCCAGGTTCGGGGTCGACGACGGCCGTGGCGAACCCGCGCTGCGCGGCCCGCCACGCGATGACCAGGCCGATGATGCCGCCCCCGACGACCAGGACGTCCGGGGTGCCCGGGGTGCCCGACAGGGCGTCCGAGGCGTGCAGCGGAACGTCTGTGGCATTCAACGGGACGTCTGTGGTGTCCGACGGGACATCTGTGGTGTCCGATGGATCTGGCGTACGCGTACGCGACATGGGCGTCCAGCCCCTCCCTTCGCCGGCATGACCCGGATCAGGTTCGTACGGTCGGAGGCCGCCAGCCTCCCTCTCAGCCCGGTGCGTCCGGGCTCCCGCGAGTGCTCTACGTTGGCCACCCTAGCCCGATGCCGTCCGTCTCAGTAAGGGAGCCTCCGCCCGTGGCAGTTTCGCTCGACGGACTCGTCCTCGCCCCCGTCGCCGACCAGGCCCCGGGTCAGGTGGGTACCCGCACCCGGTTCATGTACCACGAGAAGGACGGCGAGATCTGGGCCGAGTACGCGGGCGGGGACGTCGTCCGCGGACACTTGGTGGGGACGCGTGAGGGCGACCGCCTGGACTTCCGGTACGTACAGCTCAAGCACGACGGGACGACCTCCTCGGGGCACTGTGTGTCGACGGTCGTCGACCTGTCCGACGGTCGCGTGCGGCTGGAGGAGAGCTGGGAGTGGGAGTCGCAGCCCGGTAGCGGGACGAGCGTTGTGGAGCAGCTCACGGAGCACGCCCCCTGACTGACTGACCGTCAGTTGTCTATGGTGATCAGGTGAGCGAGCAGACGCAGGAACGGGGAACCTCCACGCCACGGCGTGTCGTCGTGGTGGGCGCGGGCATGGCCGGGGTGCAGACCGCGGTCGCCCTGAGGGAACAGGGCTTCGCCGGCACCGTGACCCTGATCGGCGCGGAGTCCCATCAGCCGTACGACCGGCCGCCGCTGTCCAAGGCCGTGCTGCTCGGCAAGTCCGAGGGCGCCGCCTTCGACGTCGACTTCGACGCCCTCGGCATCGAGCTGCGCCTCGGGCGCGAGGTTCTGGGCGTGCGCCCCGGCGCGCACCTGCTGGACACCGCCGAGGGGCCGGTGCCGTACGACGTCCTGGTCCTGGCGACCGGCGCCGAACCCATCCGGCTGCCGGGCGCGGAAGACGTGCCCGGAGTCCATCTGCTGCGCACCCTGGACGACGCCGAGCGGTTGCGTCCGGTACTCGCCCGGCAGCAGGACATCGTGGTCGTCGGCGCGGGCTGGATCGGCGCCGAGTTCGCCACGGCCGCGCGCGAGGCCGGCTGCGCGGTGACGGTCGTCGAGGCCGCCGGCCGCCCGCTGGCCGGCGCGCTGCCCGCCGACGTGGCCGCCCCGATGGCCTCCTGGTACGCCGACGCCGGTGTCGAACTGCGCACCCACGCGCGCGTGGCGCGCGTCGAACCCGGGGCCGTGATCCTGGACGACGGCTCGCGGCTGCCCGCCGCTGCCGTGGTCGTCGGCATCGGCGCCCGCCCCGCCACGGCCTGGCTGGCCGGCTCCGGCATCACCCTCGGCCCCCACCGCGAGGTCCTCGCCGACGACCGCCTGCGCACCTCCGAACCGGACGTCTACGCGGTCGGCGACTGTGCCTCCTTCCCTTCGGGACGGTACGGCGAGCGCCTGCTGGTCCACCACTGGGACAACGCCCTCCAGGGGCCGCGCACGGTGGCCGAGAACATCGTCGGCGAGGCCACCGGCGAGCCCCCGGCCGTCTACGACCCGGTCCCGTACTTCTGGTCCGAGCAGTTCGGGCGCTTCGTGCAGTACGTGGGCCACCACGCGTCCGCCGACACCACCCGGTGGCGCGGCGACCCGTCCGGCCCGGCCTGGTCGGTGTGCTGGCTGCGGGAGAACCGCCTGGTCGCCCTGCTGGCGGTGGGCCGCCCCCGGGACCTGGCGCAGGGGCGGCGGCTGATCGAGGCGGGGACGCTCATGGACCCTACGCTGCTGACCGATCCGGCCAGGCCTCTGAAGGCGGCCACGGCGTAGGAGAAAACCGCAGGTCGGGCGTTCCTGGCTTCCGACTGTCAGTGCGAGATGGCACGCTTGTCCCGTGACCGAGATTGACGCAAAGATCGATGCTCTCGTCCCCGCCTGGCTCACCCTCCCCGACATCGCAGAGATGCTCGATGTCGAGGTGACACGTGTGCGGCAGCTGGTCAAGGAGGGCCAGCTCATCGCCGTACGCCGTGGTGAGAACCGCGCGCTGCACGTCCCCGCCGCCTTCATCGACGGGGCCGAGCAGAAGGTCGTCAAGGGCCTCACCGGCACCTTGACGCTCCTGCGGGACGACGGCTTCACCGACGAAGAAATGCTCGAGTGGCTCTTCACCGCCGACCCGAGCCTGCCCGGCACCCCCGCCCAGGCGCTGAGCGAGAATCGCGGCACGGAGGTGAAGCGCCGCGCCCAGGCGCTCGCCGTCTGAGCTGAGCACGCTGATCTGAACATCGCCCGACGTACGGGCCGTGGCGCACCAGAGCCACGGTCGTGGTCGACCGCGGCCCGCGGCCCGTACGCCATCCACCACGGGGGAACCCACGTATGCCCGACAGCACCGCCCGCGCCCGGCTCGCCGACGCCCGGCTGTACCTCTGCACGGACGCCCGCAAGCGACAGGGCGACCTCGCCGGGTTCCTGGACGCCGTCCTGGCCGGCGGGGTCGACATCGTGCAGCTGCGGGACAAGGGCATGGAGGCGGCGGAGGAGCTGGAGCACCTCCAGGTGTTCGCCGACGCCTGCGCCCGGCACGGCAGGCTCCTCGCGGTCAACGACCGGGCGGATGTCGCCCACGCCGCCGACGCCGATGTCCTGCACCTCGGGCAGGGCGACCTTCCGGTCCCCGCCGCCCGCGCGATCCTCGGCGACGACGTCCTCGTCGGCCGCTCCACGCACGCCGAGTCGGAGGCCGCCGCGGCCGCCGTCCAGGAGGGCGTGGACTACTTCTGCACCGGCCCGTGCTGGCCGACCCCCACCAAGCCCGGCCGCCACGCTCCCGGTCTCGACCTGGTCCGGTACACCGCCTCCCTCGGCACCGAACGGCCCTGGTTCGCCATCGGCGGCGTCGACCTCGGCAACCTCGACGAGGTGCTGGAGGCGGGCGCCCGCAGAGTCGTGGTCGTCCGGGCGATCACGGAGGCGGACGATCCGGGAGCGGCGGCCGCGGAGTTCGCGAAGCGACTGCGCCAGGCCTGATGACGCCGCTGTCTCGCCCCGCAGCCTCGCCCTGCCGTCTCATCCGACTGTCCGACTGTCCGACCAGCCTGTCTACCTGCCCGCCCCTGTCCGTCCAATAGGTGGACATGAAATAGACAAATCAGCCAAAAATCCGTGATCCGGTTGGGGGACCCACCGCACCCTGACTAACCTGCGGGTATGGCCCTCGGCACCGCATCCACCAGGTCGGACCACGCCCGCACGGTGCGTGACATGCTCGCGACCGGTAAGACGACGTACTCGTTCGAGTTCTACGCCCCGAAGACCCCGAAGGGCGAGCGGAACCTCTGGAACGCGTTGCGCCGGGTCGAGGCCGTGGCGCCCGACTTCGTCTCCGTGACCTATGGCGCGGGCGGTTCCACCCGCGCGGGCACGGTCAAGGCGACCGAGGCGATCGCCTCCGACACCACGCTCACCCCGATCGCCCACCTCACCGCGGTCGATCACTCGGTGGCCGATCTGCGCAACATCATCGGGCAGTACGCCGACGCCGGTATCCGCAACATGCTGGCCCTGCGCGGCGATCCGCCCGGCGACCCGATGGGCGACTGGGTGCCGCACCCCCACGGCCTCGCCTACGCCGCCGAACTCGTCGAACTCATCAAGGCGTCCGGCGACTTCTGCGTCGGCGTCGCGGCCTTCCCCGCGATGCACCCGCGCTCCCCCGACTGGGACACCGACGTCCGCAACTTCGTCGACAAGTGCCGCGCCGGCGCGGACTACGCGATCACGCAGATGTTCTTCCATCCGGAGGACTACCTGCGGCTGCGGGACCGGGTCGCGGCCGCGGGCTGCGAGACCCCGATCATTCCCGAGGTCATGCCGATCGCCAGCGCGAAGAGCCTGGCTCGGATTCCGTCCCTCACCAACGCGTCCTTCCCGCCCGCCCTGAAAGAGCGGATCCTCACAGTCAAAGACGATCCGGCGGCTGTACGCTCCATTGGTATCGAGTTCGCCACTGAGTTCTGTGCGCGGCTGCTGTCCGAGGGAGTGCCCGGGCTGCACTTCATCACGCTCAACAACTCCACGGCGACGCTGGAGATCTACGAGAACCTGGGACTGCACCACCCGCCCCAGGCCTAGACCGGTCGCACCGGCATACGACACACTGCGTAACGGCCACTGGGAGAGGGGCGTACATGGGCTGGACGGTCCTCTACATCGCGTTCGGCATCGTCGCACTGTGGCTGCTGGGTGAGGTGTTGCTGCAGTACAAGGCACGCCTGCGCTGGCGGCTGCTCGCCTTCGCCGGATTCCTCGGCGTCGTGTTCGGCGTGCTGATCCCGTCCGTGGCCGTCATCGCGCTGGGTGCGATCGCCTTCGCGCTCGGCCAGACCTACGTCACCCTCTCCTTCCGCCGCGGCTTCGCGTCCGGCTGGGCGGTCAGCCGCCCGGGCGCCGACGGCAGCAAGCGGCGCCGCGGCAAGGCCGACCGTCAGGATCCGGCCCTGGAGGTCACCGGCCTCGAGGCGGCCGACGCGGGCTACGGCGACAACACCGACTTCGGCCAGGACACCGGTTCCTACGGCCGCCACGACGAGTACGACCGCGACGACGTGTTCACGCCCGCCCGCCCCGTCGCCCCGACGGCCGCCGAGACCACCTCCGTGTACGAGCCGCAGCCCCTGCCCGACGACACCGGCTCGTACGGCGTATACAACTCCGGGTACACCGCCGCCGCCGACGCGTCCTACGCCACCGCCGGTCAGACCCAGGACCAGTACGCGACGGCCGCCGCCGACCAGTCGTACTCCTACGACGGCTACACCGGCTACGACCAGCAGCAGTACGGCTACGACACGTCCGGGCAGCAGCAGTACGCCGCCTACTCCGACCCGTACATCGGCACCCAGACCTACGACGGCGCCGGGTACGACACGTCCTACGGCGGCCAGCAGCAGTACGGGCAGCAGGACTACGGCCAGGACCAGTACGCCACCGGCAACTACGGCGAGACCCCGGCGGGCGGGGTGTGGGTTCCGCAACAGCGCAGCACCGACGACCCGTACGGCGAGTTCCCGCAGGAACAGCAACAGCAGTACGGCCAGCAGGGCTACGACCAGAACCAGAACCAGAACCAGAACCAGGGCAACGGGTTCGACGAGCAGTACCGCTTCTGAAGCGCCCCTCGGCCGGGGTGCCGCGCGTTCACCGAGAACCCCGGAACTCCGGTCCCTCCACGATCAGTCCGGCGACGAGCGCGCCCGACATCCCGGCATGGGGGAGACCGCCGCCCGGATGTGACCAGCCGCCGACGGTGAACAGGCCCGGTATCGCCGTGCTGTTGGACGGGTGCAGCAGACGGCCGGCCCCCGCGGCGAGCGCCGGTGCGGGCACGGCGCCGCCCTCCGCGCCGGTCGCCTCCGCGATGTCGGCCGGGGTACGGACCTCATGCCACAGGAGGCGCTCACGCAGCTCCGGTACGGCATGCTCGGCGGCCCTCGTCATCGCCTCGGTGTACCGGTCCACGACCTCCGGCTCGGGCCGGCCGGCCGGGACCACGGAGGTGAGCGTGACCGCCTCGTGCTCCGTGTCGGGGACGAGCCCGGGGTCGTCCGGCCGGAGCACCGTCACCGTCGGACGCCAGGGCGTCGCGGGAGCCGTGCCGAACAGTTCTTCCAACTCGCTCTCGCGGTCCTCCGCGTGCACCACCGTCCGGTGCGCCGCCCCCTCCGGACGCCCGCCGCGCAGCGCCAGCAGCACCGTCATCCGGCTCGGCAGTCCGCGCTGCGGCGGCACCTCTTCCGCGCCCCGCGCCGCCGTGCCGCGGACGACGCCGCTCAGCACCTGAGGCGCGACGCCGGCGACCACGAACTCGGCCTCCGCCACCGCGCCGCCCGCGAGTTCCACTCCCGCCGCCCGGCCGTCCTTCTCCAGCACCCCGGTGACCTCGGCGCCGAAGACGAACTCGACCTTCCTGGCCACGCACCGCTCATACACCGCGCGCGCCAACTCCCGTATGCCGCCGCGGACATACCAGGTGCCGAAGGCGTGCTCCAGGTACGGCAGGACGGCCGCGCTCGCCGGGGCCGCCCGTGGGTCCAGGCCGTACGCCAGTGCGTGGCTCTCCAGGAGGGCGATGAGACGGGGGTCGCGCAGTTCCCAGGCGCCGACCTCCGCGAGGGTCGTGGCCCTGCGGGTGCGCAGCAGGCGCTTGTGGGGGACCGCCGGATAGGGCTCGCGGTCGGCGAGCACCGACCAGTTCGGCCACAGCGGCTCCTCCAGGAGCGGCCTGCGGGTCCGGTCCCAGGCCTCCCGGGCCCGGACCAGGAAGTCGCCCCAGCGCTGCCCGGCGCCCGAACCGAGCGCCTCGTCCAGAGCCGTGACGACTCCCGCGCGCGAGGCGTTGGGCACGGACAGCCGGGTGCCGTCCGCGAAGACGTGCCGTGCCGACGGGTCGACCTGGACCAGCTCGACGCAGGCCTCGAGCGGCTCCTTGCCGGTCTTGACGAACAGGTCGCGGTAGACCGCGGGGAGGGGAAGAAGCCCCGGGCCCGTGTCGAAGGAGAAGCCCTCGCGCTCGAAACGGCGCACCGCTCCGCCGTACGTCTCCGTCCGCTCGTACACCGCCACCCGGTGGCCCGCGACGGCCAGCCGGGCGGCGGCCGCCATCGCGCCCGTCCCGGCGCCGATCACCGCAATCCGTGCCATGACCGCGACTCTATCGGCCGCCGCCGACAATCCGTCCACGCGCCTGTGACCAGCGATGTTCCCCGGTTCAGTAGGGCGGCGGCGCGGGCCCCGCCGCGAGCCGTCGCTCGTCCCGCCGCCGGGCCCTGCGGCGCAGGAACCGCCGGATCCTGGAGACCAGGAAGGAGAGCACGACGAGTCCGGCGAGCAGCAGCACACCCGCGATGATCGCCGCGGCCTGCGGATGGAACATCGCGAACGTGACGATCGCGCCGACCCCGAGATCCTCGGCGAGACTCACCACGATGTTGCTGAACGGCTCCGGGGAGGCGTTGACCGCCATCCTCGTGCCGGCCTTCACCGTATGGCTGGCCAACGCCGTCGAACCGCCGATCAGGCCCGCCGCCACATCGGACAGCGAACCGCTCTGCCCGGCCAGCAGCGCCCCGACCCACGCACCGGCGACCGGCCGGATCACGGTGTGCGCCGCGTCCCACGCCGAGTCGACGTACGGGATCTTGTCGGCGACCGCCTCGCACAGGAACAACACGCCCGCCGCGACGAGCACCTCGGGGCGTTGCAGAGTCTCGGGAACCTCGTCGCCCAGTCCGGTCGCGCCGAACACGCCGAGCAGCACCACGGCGTACGCGTTGACGCCGCTGGCCCAGCCGCTCGTGAAGACCAAAGGGAGTACGGACACGGACGCGATCGTAACCAGTCGGCGACACGGCGTCCTGGGCCTGAGTGCGTAGGTCTGAGTACGCGTACCTAGGGGGTGAGTTGAGTACCCGCGCGGATGGGGGCCGACCTGGGTGAACGAGAGAGTGGAGGCACGGAAAAGGGGCGCGGCTCCGGCACCGGCGACACGGGGCGCCGGAACGGAGCGGCCCCGGATCCGCTCCTTCCGCCGGCCGATGCCGGCGGGAGCGAGGCACGGGGGTGACCCGGGGGACGACCGAACGGGGGCCCAACGGGGGAAATCGGGGGAGCACGGGGGAAATCGGGGGAGCACAGGGGAGCGCCGGTTCGAGGTGGCCCGCGGGGGACGCGGCCACATCGGACCGGCGCTTTCGTGTTTCTTCGAAGGGGCGGCCCTTCTCAGCGGCGCCCGCTCACCCGCCCCTGGAGCAGCCGCGACAGCGCCGCGTGCACGTCGTCCAGGGAGCGCTCCGGCTGGAAGGCCTGCCAGTCCAGGGCGGCCACCAGCACCATGCCGACCAGCGCGGCCGCGGTGAGCTGGACATCGATCTCGTCGCAGAACTCGCCGTTGCCGACGCCCTCGCGCAGGACGCCCTCGACGACCGCCACCGCCTCCTGGCGGACCACCAAGAGGGTGGACTGCCAGGTGCGGTTGGTGCGCCACAACTCCGCCACGTACAGCTGGGTGAAGGACGGGTAGCGCTGGATGAAGACGAGACCCGCGCGGATCATCGCGTCCAGGGCGTCCACCTTGGTGCCGCCGTCCCGGTCGGTCCGCTCGGCCGCCTCGCGGAGGGAGGCGGTGAGCAGGCCCACTCCATGCCGCAGCAGCTCTTCGAACAGGACCGACTTGCTCGCGAAGTTGTAGTACACCGTGCCCTTGGCGACCCCCGCGCGTTCGGCGATCTCGTCCACGGTGGTGGCGGAGAACCCCTGCTCGGCGATGAGCGTGACGGCCGCCTCATAGAGCTTCTGCCGGGTGGCCTCGCGGCGTGTGCTGACACCCGGAGTGGTGCTGCTGCTTTCCATGGTCCTGATTCTCACAGGAGCCGGGCTCCGAGAAGTCACCGAAGCGCTCACAGGGTCAGCTCCGGGTGCAGTCGGTCGAGGGTCCACACCTGACGGCGACGGGCCGACAGGGCGGTCAGCGCGAGGGCGCCCGCGGTGAACGCCGCCAGGACGGCACACCCCTGCCACACCGGACCCAGCCCGCCGCCGGTGATGAGCCTGCGCAGAGCCTCGACGACGTAGCTCATCGGCAGGTAGGGGTGGAGCGCGTTGAAGAAGCCCGGGCTGGTCTGCACCGGGTAGGTGCCGCCCGCGGACGTCAACTGGAGCATCAGCAGGGCGAGTACGAGGATCCGGCCCGCCGCTCCGAAGCGCGCGTTCAGCCACTGCACGATCGCCGCGAAACACGCCGTCACCAGGAACAGAAAGCCCACCGTGCCGGCCGCCCGGGCCATCTCCAGGCCGATCGCCCAGTGCAGCACGGACATCAGGGCCACGGTCTGCAGTACGCCGATCGCCACCACCGGCAGCCAGCCCGCCAGCGCGATCCGCGAGGCCGGGGCGCCCGCGGCCAGCGCACGCCGGTTCATCGGCGCGATCAGCATGTACGCCACCATGGCGCCCACCCACAGCGACAGCGGGATGAAGTACGGGGCGAAACCGGTGCCGTAGTTGGGCGCCTTGTGCAGGTCCCTGGAGACCAGTTGGACCGGGTCCGCCATCACTCCGGTGCGCCGGTCGCGGTCCCGCTTGTCGTAGTCGGGGATCTGCTGGGCGCCGTCGTGCAGGCCGTCGGAGAGCTTCCCGGAGCCGTCGACGAGCTTGTACATGCCGCCGTTGAGGTCCTCGGCGCCCGTCCTGAGGTCACCGACGCCCGAGTCCAGGTCCGACGCGCCGGTCTCGGCCGTGCCGAGCCCCTTGTGCAGCTCCTTGGCGCCGGCGGCGACCTTCCCGGCGCCCTCGTTCAGCTTGTCGATCTTCGATACGGCGTCGTCGAGGTCCTCGGAGAGACGCGGCGCCCGGTCGGCGAGCGCCTGGGCCTGCTCCTGGAGTGTGCCGAGGTGGCCGTCGAGCTTCTTCAGGTCGCCGTTCTGGTCCGCGATCAGCGTGTTGAGGTCGTCGGCGACCTTCGCCACGTCGGCGGCGGCCTGCCGGGCCTTCTTCAGGTCGGCGCAGGCGGCGTCCGGCAGGACGGGGTCCTCGCAGCGCGCCCGGTAGACGCCGTCCAGTGTGTCGGAGGCCGGGTGCGCCCCCTTGGCGGCCGTCGGGGCCGTCTTCACCAGGGTGTCGAGGTTGCGCCTGATCGTCCCGGCGGAGTCGGCCACCAGCTGGGCGGTGTCGCCGATGGTCTTCTCGTTGTCCTCGAGGAAAGGGCCCACCTTGTCCGCGACCCCGTCGACCCTGTCGGCGAGTGCCCGGGTGCCCTCCGCGACCTTCCGTGAGCCGTCCTCCAGGTCGCCCGCGCCCGTATCGAGCCTGATCAGTCCCTTGGACAGCTTGCCACTGCCCTTCTTGGCGTCCTTCAGGCCGTCGGCGAGATCCTTGGATCCCTTCTCCGCCTTGCCGATACCGCCTTCCAGGTCGTCGGCCCCCTTCGCGGCCTTCACCGTCTCGCCGTGGATGTCCGAGAACGAGATGAAGATCCGGTCCAGGAAGGACCGTGACGCCTTGGTGGAGGCGGCCGTCCGCACCTCGCTGAACACCGTCCGCGAGATCTGTCCGACGATGTAGTTGTTCGCGTCGTTCGTGCGGACCTGGAGCGTGCCCGTCTCGGGGGAGTCGCCCGAACTGGAGCCGATACGCCGGCTGAAGTCGGCCGGCATGGTCAGCGACAGGTAGTACCTGCCGTCCTCCACGCCCGCGCGTGCCTCGGCGGCGCTCACCTCGTGCCACTCGAAGGTGTCGCTGTCGCGCAGGCCCTCGGTGATGTCGTCGCCGGCCCTGAGCTTCGTCCCGTCGGCGGTCGCGCCCCGGTCGTCGTTCACCAGGGCGACGGGGACGCGGTCGAGTTGGCCGTACGGATCCCAGAAGGACCACAGGTACAGGGCGCCGTACAGCAGCGGCAGCACCAGCAGCGCGACCAGCGCGGCGCGCGGCAGCTTCCCCCTGCCGAAGCGGCGCAACTCAAGCGCGGCCAGTCTCGGCGAGCGCATCGGCCTTCTCCTCCGTGTCGTTCGGCTTGCGGGTGGACACCGTGACGGCGCCTTCGGGGGCCTGCGCGCACACCGCCAGGACGGTGGTCCCGGCCTCCGCGATCGACGCCAACAGGTCCCAGACCTCGGCGCGTTCGGCCTCGGACAGCTTCAGGTCGACGTCGTCGACCCCGAGCAGTCCCGGCCGCCCGAAGAGCGCCAGGGCCACCGACAGTCGCAGCGCCTCGACCCGCTCCAGATCGCGTACGGCGGTCCGGGCGCCCTTGGGCAGGCTGTCGAGGTCGAGGCCGGCCGAGGTGAGCGCGGTGTCGACGAGCGCCTTCGACTCGCTGACCCGCTCCGCCCGCGGACGCAACAGCCCTCGCATGGACCCGCCGTAGCGCCGCTGCAGCAGGGCACGCTCGTGCAGGTGCTCGCCGACGGTCAGCGCCGGGTCGAGGTCGGTGACTCCGCAGACGTGCGCGAGCGCGCTGACCCGGCGGACGGCCCCCGACTGCTTCGGCAGCCGGGCCGCCCCCACGGCCGCCGTCCCCTCGGTGGCCTTCATCCGCCCGGTGAGAGCGAGCAACAGGCTCGTGCGGCCGGAGCCTGACGAGCCCTCGATCGCGATCAGCGACCCGGGCTCCGCGTCGACGTCGACCTTCTGGAAGGCCCAACCACGAGGGCCCCTGAGGCCGAAGCCCTCGGCTGTGACGCGGGTGCCGCCCACAGTCCCCCCTGCTGAATTTTTTGAACTGACTGGTCAGTGCAAAAAGTAGCTCGAACCTTCGTTTGAAGCAAAAGCCCAGGTCAGAACGGATTGTCAGTGCCATACCGCACGATGGGCACATACGGCATCCCGTATCGGGGCGTGCCGTCACACAGACGACAGGAGGTTCGTCATGGCCAGCTATCACGCAGCAGCCGCCCACCGGCGCCGTGGCACCGGCCCTGCCCCCTCACTGACCGGCCCGGCGAGCGATGTGCACCCTGTGCTGCGCCGGGCCACGGCCCCGCCCGCCGCCCTCGATCTGCTCGCCCAGGCCCGCGCCGGACTGGACGAGGCCACCGCCCTGGAAACGTCGAACGAGCGCTACGCGACAGCCCACCTCGCGGCCCTGCGCACCGCCGCCGCCGTGCTCGCCGCCCGGGGGCGCCCCGAGACCACGCCCCGACGCCGGGCCCGCATCCGGAGCGCCTGGGAGGTGCTCCCCGAAATAGCCCCCGAACTCGCCGAGTGGAGCGTGCTGTTCGCCTCCGGGGCCCGGCGCCGTGCCCGGGCCGAGGCGGGCATCCAGGGCGCGGCCAGCCGCCGGGACGCCGACGACCTGATACGTGACGCGGCGATGTTCCTGCGCCTCGTCGAGCGCATGCTGGTGCTCCAGCCCGTCCTGCCGCAGCCCCGCCATGACACCGACCAGCCGGCGGACCAGGACCCCACCGACCGTGACTTCCCGGACGCCGGCTGACCCGAGGACCGTGCGACCGCGACGTCCGAGGCGACGTCCGGCACGACGTGCGAGGCGACGTCCGACACGACGTGCGGTCGGGCGTGGCACCGCGTTGACCGGCCGCGGTACCGGCGGCAGTGCCGCGCCAGCGGAGGCAATAGGGTGGGGAAGGCCTGAAGCCTTCCCTCTCCCGTGCTCCGGGGCGGGGAGGCGCCCCGTTCGCTCCGCCGCGCAAGAGGCGGTGCCGCGCCGAGGAGTCAACTGCCGTGTCGGACCCGATGCGCCCCCGCGCCTCTCTCCGTACCGCCGTGGTCTGGGAGGTCCTCCAGGACGCCCTCGACCGTCGGGTCAAGGCCACGGGTCGGGAGTCGCTGGACGTCCTCGACACCGGAGGCGGCAGCGGCAACTTCGCGGTGCCCGTGGCCCGCCTCGGCCACCGCGTCACCGTCGTCGACCCCAGCCCGAACGCGCTGTTCGCCCTGGAGCGTCGCGCCGCCGAGGCAGGCGTCGCCGACCGCGTGCGGGGTGTCCAGGGCGACGCCCACGGCCTCTTCGACGTGGTCGAGCGCGACGGCTACGACGCGGTGCTGTGTCACGGCGTCCTGGAGTACCTGGACGACCCCGCCGAGGGCGTCCGCAACGCGGTGGCGGCCCTGCGCGCCGAGGGCGTCCTCAGCCTGCTCGCGGCGGGCCTGGGCGGCGCCGTGCTCGCGCGTGCCCTCGCGGGCCATTTCAAGGAGGCCCGGCAGGCCCTCGGCGACCCGAACGGCCGCTGGGGCGACGGAGACCCCGTGCCGCACCGCTTCACCACCGAGCAACTCACCGGCCTGGTCGAGGGTGCGGGCCTCAGGGTCGCCGCGGTGCACGGCGTACGGGTCTTCGCCGACCTCGTCCCCGGCGGGCTGGTGGACACCGAGCCAGGCGCCCTGGAGGCCCTGCTGAAGCTGGAGGAAGCCGCGGCCGAGCTCCCCGCCTTCCACTCCGTGGCCACGCAGCTGCATGTGCTCGGTGAGACCCGCGGGGACGGCGAGGCCTGAGTCGTCTCCCGCCCGGGGCGGAGGGGCGCGTCGCTGATCAGGGGCTGGAGTGCACATGGAGTACGCCACAGGCCCCCCGATCGCGCGCCCCGCGCCGTATGATCGAGGGAGACCGCCCGGCATGACGGGCTGGCCGCTGGGGAATGGAATCTTCAGCGAGCCGGGACGTCATGGCGGGATCCGGTTGGCCAAATGGCGTAGAGGGGCGGGTTTCACGGGGGCGATTCCCTGCCTATCCTGAAGGGACCCCCTAGTCGCCCCGGCGACTGCACGATGAGGAGGACTCCGTGCCGCTCTCGGAGCACGAGCAGCGAATGCTCGAGCAGATGGAGCGAGCGCTGTACGCCGAAGATCCCAAGTTCGCGACAGCGCTTGAGGGAAGCGGGCTGCGCAGGTACACCCGGCGACGGGTCTACCAGGCGGTCGCGGGCTTCCTCGTGGGTATCGCGCTCCTCATGGCAGGTATGGTCGCCAAGCAGGTCTGGCTCAGCGTGGTGGGCTTCCTGGTCATGCTGGGTTGTGCGGTGCTCGCGGTGACCGGCTGGCGCAAGGCCCCCAAGCCGGGCGAACAGCCCGCCGGTGGCCCACAGGCGCGCCGTCAGGGACGGCAACGGCGCTCCATGATGGACAAGATCGAGCAGCGCTGGCAGCGGCGCCGCGACGAACAGGGCGGCCATTAGCTCGGCCAACAGCTCTCGCAGACATGTGAGGGGGTGACCATCCGATGGGTGGTCACCCCCTCACGTATGCCCGCAGCGGGGCGCCCCGGCCGGCCTCGGGTGCAGAAGGGCCGTGTCACGGGTGCGGAGCGGCTCAGCTGCGGACGGACAGACAGGAGCGGGCCCCGGGTCGCATCGACCCGGGGCCCGCTCGCTGCAGAGGAGCCTGGGGCCTGCCTCGGCCGAGGAGACCCCAGGAGACCCCCAGGAGACCCCAGGAGACGGCGACGGCCTCAGCTCTCCTGACCCCACGGCTTGCGCAGGCTCGGCCGAGCCTGCGCCGCGCGGGCCGTGAGACCGGCCGACCACTCCGACAACGCCCACACCACCCGTACGGTGGAACGCGGGGCCACCACCGCGCGCAGCCTGGTGCTCCTGCTGACCGTGCTCCGCAGCCCGACGACCGCCCGGCGGACGTCGTCCGCGAGGCCCGCCGTCGCGCGCGGCCGCGGAGCGTAGAGGACCTGCTCCACGGCGTCCGCCACCCGGTGCACCGAGGCTGCCGTCGCCGGGTCGAGATGCCCGAGCCGGACGATCCGGGCGGCCGCCTTGCGCGGGGTCTGCGACTCGTCCGGCTCGATCCCGAAGTCCCACGCCGTGTCGGTCAGCTCCTGCCAGACCGCCAGAGTGGTCAGTGCCACGTCGGCCTCACCGCGGCCGTGCCCGCCCAGCCGTGCGGCTCTGGTCCGCAGCCGCCACAGCATCGGCGCCAGGGGGATCGCCAGGACGGCCAGGCCGCCGAGGACCCACGCCAGCAGCACGTACCACTTCGGGCCGTCGTCGTCCCCGGCCGCCGCGGCCTGCGGAGACTGGCTCGCGCAGCCGTCCAGCTTCCGCTGCTGCGGCGTGCAGGCCTCGCTGGCCGAAGGCGCGGCGGAGGGCGCCGTGCTCGCCGCCTCGGACGGCAGCGCCGGGTTCGGGAGCGTACTGCCGGAGGCGTCCGGAATGGTGTACGACGGCACCGTGCCCCGATTCGGGGTCGGCTCGAAGCGGGTCCAGCCCACGCCCTCGAAGTACAGCTCGGGCCAGGCGTGGGCATCCCTCAGCCCCACCGACACCGACCCGTCCGCCTGCGGGGAACCGGGCGCGAAGCCCACCGCCACCCGCGCCGGTATGCCCAGGGAGCGGGCCATCGCCGCCATCGCGAAGGAGAAGTGCACGCAGAAGCCCTGCTTGTCCTTCAGGAAGCGGGCGATCGCCTGTGAGCCGCTGCCGACCTGCACCTGGGTGTCGTACTCGAAGCCGCCGGTCACGGCGAAGTAGTCCTGGAGCGCGACCGCCTGCTCGTAGGGGTTCGTCGCATTCGCGGCGACCTGGCGGGCCGTCGCGGCCACCACGCTCGGAAGGGAGTCCGGCAACTTGGTGTACTCGCGGGTCAGGGCCGGGGGCGGATTCGGCGCGGAGGCGAGCTGCTCGGCCGTCGGCTGTACGTCAAGGCTCTTCACCTCGTACGTCGCACCACGGGTGTTCTGGCCGTGGTCGCCGACGAGCGTCATGCCCTCGGGTTCGTAGCGCCAGTTGCCCCGGATCCGCACATCGCTGGGCGGGTACGGCATCGGCAGCCAGTCCTGTGCGTACCAGTCGGCCGCCGAGACGGTCGTCTCGGTCTCGGTGCGCTTGACGTCCGGGCCGAGGCCGATGGGGGTCGGGAACCCGTTCTTCGGTACGGCGGTGATGGACCGCTTGGACGGCTTCCAGGTGGTGCCGTCGAAGTCGTCCAGGGACACGATCCGCAGATAGAGGTTGGAGACGTCCGTGTCGGCCTCGGGACGCACGGAGAGCACCCGCCGGTCCTCGTCCACGTTCAGACTGTCACGCAGGGAGACCAGCGGGTTGACCGCGGAGATCGTGCCGCCGCCCCCGCTGCCGGAGCCCACGCCCGTCCCGGCGCCGTCCAGCAGGCCGCCGTTCATCGCGGGCAGCGCCAACGGCACCACGAGGGCCACGCCCAGCGCGACCGCACCGATGCGCCGCCCGGTGCGGATCGGCGCCACCGCCCCGGACTCCTCGCCCGGAACGCGCGCGGCCCCGCCGAAGACCCGGCCCCACTGGGACAGCCGCTCCCGCCCCTCGGCCAGGAGCAGCAGCAGATAGCCGGCCGCCGCGACCAGGAACCAGAGCCAGTCGGTGCCGCCGTCGGACAGTCCCGCGGCGACGGAGTACAGCGCGAGCAGCGGCAGGCCGGCCGGGGCCGCGCTGCGGAAGGTCACCGCCAGGGCGTCCACGGCGAGCCCGATGATCAGCACCCCGCCGACGAGCATCAGCCGGATGCCGTCGGACTCCAGCGGCGCCGGGATCGCATACCGCGCGATGTCGTCGGAGCCCTGTCGCAGCAGGTCGGCGAAGTGTACGAAGGTGTCCGGGCCGGGGACCAGCCAGAGGAGGGCATGTTCACGCGCGAAGGTCAGGGTCAGCAGCATCAGCGCGACCAGGGCCTGTGCGGCCACGGTCAGCGGCCGGGCCAGCGGCACCCGCCGGGTCGCCGCGCCCACGCCCGACTGCACCGCCAGCAGGAAGGCGGCCTGCAGGATCCAGGTGGCCGGCTGGACCAGAGGCAGCAGGGCGCACGCGGACATCAGCGTGGCCGCCCAGGCGCACAGCGCCAGTCGTACCCGCCCGCTCATGACCACCCCTCCCCGGTGCCGAGCGCACCGACGCCGACGCGCTCCCGCTCCGCCTGGCGCCACAGGTCCTCCAGCGAGGCGCCCCGAGGCACGCTCAGGGCCGTCCAGCCCGCCTCGCGCAGCATCCGCAGCCGCTCCTCGCTCCGGTCCAACGGGCCGGACACATCGTCCGGTTCCCGCACCCAGCTGTCGCTGTCCAGCAGGAAGGCGACCGCACCGCCGCTGCGCTGCCGCATCTTGCCGGCGATCGCGGCCTGCTCCTCGTCGAGGTCGCCGAAGAAGGCCACCAGCAGTCCTTCATTGCCGCCGCGCAGCACGTCGTAGGCCCGGGACAGACCCGCGCCGTCCGAGTGGTCGATCACCGCGAGGGTGTCCATCATCAGCCCGGCCGCGTCCGCCGTCCCCTGGCTCGCACCCGCGAACCCGTCGGAGCCCTCGCCGGGCACCGAGTTGCCGGTGTCTGTCAACAGGCGCACCGAAAAGCCTCGTTCGAGCATGTGCACCAGGACCGAAGCGGTGCCCGACACCGCCCACTCGAAGGCCGAATCGGGGCCCGCGCCCTGGAAGGCGAGGCCCCGGGTGTCCAGCAGGACCGTGCAGCGGGCGCGCTGCGGTTGCTCCTCGCGGCGCACCATCAGCTCGCCGTAGCGCGCGGTGGAGCGCCAGTGCACCCGGCGCAGGTCGTCGCCGTAGCGGTATCCGCGCGGGATGACGTCGTCCTCGCCGGCCAGCGCCAGTGAGCGGTGCCGCCCGTCGCCGTACCCCCTCGCCTCACCGCTGAGCCGCACCGGCGGCAGCGGCTCCACGCGCGGGATCACCGTCAGGGTGTCGTACGTCGAGAAGGACCGGGTCAGCTCGCACATCCCGAACGGGTCGGTCAGGCGCAGTTGCAGCGGGCCCAGCGGATAGCGGCCGCGCAGGTCGGAGCGGACCCGGTAGGACACCTCGCGGCGGCCGCCCGGCTCCACCCGGTCGAGCACGAAGCGGGGACGCGGGCCCAGCACGTACGGCACCCGGTCCTGGAGCATCAGCAGTCCGGTGGGCAGCCGCGAGACGTTGTCCACCCGCAGATGGACGCGGGCCTCGCTGCCGGCCGGTGCGCGCGCGGGGGAGAGCCGACGGCTGCCGGCCACCCGGTAGCGGGTGCGGAACAGCACGGTGGCGCAGATCAGCGGCAGCGCGGCCAGCAGCAGCCCGACCCGCAGCAGGTCGCTCTGCCCGAGGACGTACGCGCAGATGGCCGCGGCGACACCGGCGGCGAAGAAGGAGCGGCCACGGGTGGTCAGACCGGCCAGCGCGGTGCGCAGCCCGCCCTTCTCGCCGCGGTCCGGCTCCGCCTGTCCGGTTGCCCCGAAGGTCATCACAGCCTCCGCGGCTGCTGCTGGCCGAACGCCGTCGCGCCGCGTCCCAGACCGGTGCCGCCCTGCTGCGGCGCGGCGGGCACCGGGGTGCGCTGCAGGATCTCCTGCACGACCTGCTCGGCCGTGCGGCGGTTCAGCTGGGCCTGGGCGGTCGGCAGCAGACGGTGGGCCAGGACCGCGACGGCGAGCGCCTGCACGTCGTCCGGCAGGGCGTACTCCCGGCCGCTCAGGGCGGCGGACGCCTTCGCCGCGCGCAGCAGGTGCAGCGTCGCGCGCGGGGAGGCGCCGAGTCTGAGGTCGGGGTGGGTGCGGGTGGCGGCGACCAGGTCCACCGCGTACCGGCGGACCGGGTCGGCGACGTGGACGCCGCGGACGGCGTCGATCAGCTTCAAGATCTCGTGCGCGTGCGCCACCGGCTGGAGGTCGTCCAGGGGGTTCACGCCGCCGTGGACGTCGAGCATCTCCAGCTCGGCCTCGGCGCTCGGGTAGCCGATGGAGACGCGGGCCATGAAGCGGTCACGCTGGGCCTCCGGCAGCGGGTAGGTGCCCTCCATCTCGACCGGGTTCTGCGTGGCGACCACCATGAAGGGGCTGGGCAGCTCGTAGGTATGCCCGTCGATGGTGACCTGGCGCTCCTCCATCGACTCCAGGAGTGCCGACTGCGTCTTCGGCGAGGCCCGGTTGATCTCGTCGCCGATCACGATCTGCGCGAAGATCGCTCCCGGCTTGAACTCGAAGTCCCGGCGCTGCTGATCCCAGATGGACACTCCGGTGATGTCCGAGGGCAGCAGGTCGGGCGTGAACTGGATTCGGCGCACCGAGCAGTCGATGGACCGCGCCAGTGCCTTGGCCAGCATGGTCTTGCCAACGCCGGGGACATCCTCGATCAGAAGATGTCCCTCGGCGAGCAGTACGGTCAGCGAAAGCCGTACGACCTCGGGCTTGCCCTCGATCACACCCTCCACCGAACTGCGGACACGCTCCACAGTGGCGGTCAGATCAGTGAGGCTCGCTCGATCGTCATAGGTCGTCACCCGGCCCTCCTCGGCCCGTTCTTTCCTGGCCGACGCACTCGATGCGCGACCGGCCCACCCCGAAACACGGACACCACACGTGAATTTCCGCGTGACGTCACAACCGCATTCTTGCTGCCGTTACCGATTCGTGTCACTCGCCTGTGGACAACTGCCCGCGATATGTCAGGCCTTGCGGTCTTTTGAGTACCCCGGGGCCGGGAATTAACAGCGAATCGACAGCTGCGGCTGATGGTCGCGAGGGTCTGGGCGGGGGCCGCCCGGTGTCTACGCGGGGTCGATCTCGCGCAGCAGGCCGGTCTTCACGTCGAAGACGAAGCCGCGTACGTCGTCGGTGTGCAGCAGGAACGGCGAGGTCCGCACGCGCTGCATCGACTGCCGTACGTCCTGGTCGACGTCCCGGAAGGCCTCCACCGCCCAGGCCGGACGCTGGCCCACTTCCATCTCCAGGTCGGTGCGGAAGTCCTCGGTGATCGCCTCCAGGCCGCAGCCCGTGTGGTGGATCAGGACGACGCTGCGGGTTCCGAGCTTGCGCTGGCTGATGGTGAGCGAGCGGATGACGTCGTCGGTGACGACACCGCCGGCGTTGCGGACGGTGTGGCAGTCTCCGAGTTCCAGGCCGAGTGCGGCGTGCAGGTCGAGCCGGGCGTCCATGCAGGCCACGACTGCCACGCGCAGAACGGGACGGGCGTCCATGCCGGGGTCGGCGAAGGCGGCCGCGTACTGCTCGTTCGCCTCGACAAGACGGTCGGTGACGGTGCCGCCGGCAACTATGGCGGCTTCGGGACCTGCGGGAACCGATGCGGAAGTCGTCATACCCATGACGGTACTGGTCACGCTCGATCCGGGCCTGGTGTGAGAGTGGACAAAGAACGCCATTGAGCCTTGTTGTGAGCTAACCCACACGGGTGGCGCGAGTGTGGCCGTAAGAGTGAATCTTCCCGATTCGCCGTATCGACCGCACCCGTGGCCGCGACGCGCAGGCCGGTTGATTGACCGCGAGAGACCGTGGACTAAAGTGACGCGAAGCGGGAGGCGCGACCTCCCTGCGGACTGCTTTCCCCTGGAGATCCCGGCGATTTTCCGGAGATCTCCCCACGTGCGCGGCGCGTACGTACGGCTCGGCCTCCTCCCGCTCCCGGTCGGCTGACGCTCCCGGCGCCGGCAGGCTTCCCCTTCACCGGGGGTCCCCCCAGCTTGCTGGGGGAGGGCGGGGACCCGGCGGTGCGTACGGCCCGCGCCGGACCTGAGAGGGCCCCTTGAGCGAGAGTCGACACGTCCCGGTGATGCTCCACCGGTGCCTGGACCTGTTGGCGCCCGCCCTGGAGCGGCCCGGAGCAGTGGTCGTCGACTGCACGCTCGGCCTCGGCGGCCACAGCGAGGCCCTGCTGGCGCGCTTCCCCGAGGCCCGGCTGATCGCCCTCGACCGGGACAAGGAAGCCCTGCGGCTGTCCGGCGAGCGGCTCGCGCCCTACGGGGAACGCGCCACCCTCGTCCACGCGGTGTACGACGAGCTGCCCGATGTCCTGGACCGGCTCGCGGTACCGCGCGTCCAGGGTGTCCTCTTCGACCTCGGTGTCTCCTCCATGCAGCTCGACGAGGCCGACCGCGGCTTCGCCTACGCCCAGGACGCTCCGCTCGACATGCGCATGGACCAGACGACCGGGATCAGTGCGGCCGAGGTCCTCAACACCTATCCGGCCGGCGAACTCGTTCGGATCCTCAGGGCGTACGGCGAGGAGAAGCAGGCCAAGCGGATCGTGTCCGCGATCGTGCGGGAGCGCGAGAAGGAGCCGTTCAGCAACAGCGCGCGCCTTGTGGAGCTGATCCGGGACAGCCTGCCGCAGGCCGCCAAGCGCACCGGCGGCAACCCGGCCAAGCGCACCTTCCAGGCGCTGCGCATCGAGGTCAACGGTGAACTCTCCGTCCTGGAGCAGGCGATCCCGGCCGCGGTGAAGACGCTGGACGTGGGCGGCCGGATCGCCGTCCTGTCGTACCACTCGCTGGAGGACCGGCTGGTCAAGCAGGTGTTCGCGGCCGGTGCAGCCATCACCGCGCCGCCCGGGCTGCCCGTCGTCCCCGAGCGCTACCAGCCGCGGCTCAAGCTGCTCACGCGTGGTGCCGAACTTCCCACCGAGGAAGAGATCGCCGAGAACCGGCGCGCGGCACCGGCGCGACTGCGCGGAGCCGAGCGCATCAGGGAGGACGTCGAGTGAGGCAGGCGCAGGGGCGGGCGGACCGGTGCGCGGCCCGAACCCGGGGGTGGGCAGGTTGGAAATCCGGACTCACGGAACTCAGGGGGAGGGCGAGTGAGTAGGAAACCCCAACTGAAGGGCAGAGCCGCTCGGCTCGCGCGGCTCATCCCGGTCACGGCCGGCTCCGGCCAGGCCGCCCGCACCCCTTTCGTCCTGCTGGTGGTGCTCCTCCTCGGCGGTGGCCTCATCGGACTGCTGGTACTGAACTCCGCCCTCTCCGAAGGGTCGTTCAAACTCGACGACCTGCAGAAGGGGACGACGGACCTCACCGACGAGGAACAGGCGCTGCAGCGGAGCATCGACGGCTACTCGGCCCCCGAAGCCCTCCAGCGCCGCGCCCGCGAACTCGGCATGGTGCCCGGCGGCGACCCGGCCTTCCTGGGCCCCGACGGCACCGTCAAGGGCGTACCGAGCCCCGCCGCCGACGCCCAGCCGGCCTCCGTACGTGGCCCGCTGGTCCTGGCCCCCGAGGCGATGGACCTCGAGACAGGGCTGCACCCGGCGACCGACCCCCCGGCCCCGACGGCAACCGCGCCGACGCGGCTGCCCACGCCCACGCCCACCCCAGCCGCCCCGCCACCCGCCCGGCCGGCCGATCCCGCGCAGCCGGCCGCGGCGACCCCGGTACTCCCGCCCATGACGACCCCGACTCCGACCCCCGGCAGGTGACGGAAGTGTCCGACAGGGAACCGCCGCGCCGCCGCGTGCCCCGACCCGCCCGCCCCGAGCGCCCCGCCCGGCCCGCCGCCCGGCGTGGTCCGGGCCCCGGCGCCCGCCCGGCCCGCCGCCCGGCGCCCCGTCCCGCGGCCCCCAAGGTCATCCGGCTGGGCAGCCCCCGCCCCCGGCTGCGCATGGTCGGCCTCGCGCTCGCCCTCGTACTCATCGCCTTCGTCGTACGACTGCTCCAGGTGCAGGCCGTCGACGCGAGCACGTACGCCGCCAAGGCCGAACAGAACCGGTATGTCGGCTACACCCTGGCCGCCGACCGGGGCGGGATCACCGACCGCGCCGGCGTGGACCTCGCGACCAGCGTGGACGCGTACACCATCACCGCCGACCCCACGCTGTTCAGCCGCGAGCAGCTGAAGGTCGACGACGGGCCCGAGCAGGCGGCCGCCCTCCTCGCCCCGATCCTCGGTGCGGAACAGGACACGCTCGTCAAGAAGCTCAGGCCCGCGAACCGGAACCTGCGCTACACCGTGCTCGCCTACCGCCAGACCCCGCAGGTCTGGAAGCAGATCAAGGACCTGAAGACGGCGCTGGCCGACAAGGCCGAGACGGACCCGAGCGCCGTCAACGCCCTCGCGGGCGTCCTCGCCGTCCCCACCAGCAAGCGGGTGTACCCGAACGGAGATCTCGCCGCCGGGATACTGGGCTGGGTCAACGCCGAGGGCAAGGGCGCCGGAGGCGTCGAGCAGCAGCTGAACAGTCTGCTGGCCGGCAAGGACGGCAAGATCCGCTACGCCCAGGCCGGGGGCCGCCAGGTGCCGACCGTGGGCTCCACCGAGACTCCCGCCGTGCCCGGCAGCGATGTCGAGCTCACCATCGACCGCGACATCCAGTGGGCCGCGCAGAACGCGATCACGGACCAGGTCAAGGCGTCCAAGGCGGATCGCGGCTATGTGGTGGTGCAGGACACGCAGACCGGCGAGATCCTCGCCATGGCGAACTCACCCGGCTTCGACCCGAACGACCTGTCCAAGGCCAGCTCGGTGAACATGGGCAACGCCGCCCTCCAGGACGCGTACGAACCGGGCTCCACCGCCAAGGTCATGTCGATGGCCGCCGTCCTGGAGCAGAAGGTCGCCACCCCGCAGACGCACGTCGTCGTGCCCAACCGGCTGCACCGCGGCGACCGGCTGTTCAAGGACGACATCGACCACCCGACCTGGTACCTCACGCTCAACGGCGTGCTCGCCAAGTCCAGCAACATCGGCACCATCCTCGCCACCGGCCAGCTCGGCAAGACGCAGCGGCAGGCCAACCAGGTCCTCCACTCGTACCTGCGCAAGTTCGGCATCGGCAGCTACACCGGGCTCGGCTTCCCCGGCGAGACGAAGGGCATCCTCGCGGCGCCCGGCGACTGGTCGACCTCGCAGCAGTTCACGATTCCTTTCGGCCAGGGCGTGTCCCTCAACGCGGTGCAGGCGGCCTCCGTCTACTCGACCATCGCCAACGGCGGCGTACGCGTCGAACCCTCGCTCGTGCGCGGCACGAAGGGGCCGGACGGACGCTTCACGCCCGCCGCGAAGCCCAAGGAGACCCGGGTCGTCAGCGCCAAGACGGCGAAGACCCTCGCCCGGATGCTGGAGTCCGTCGTGGACGACGAGGAGGGCACCGGCACCAAGGCGCGTATCCCGGGCTACCGGGTCGCGGGCAAGACGGGTACGGCCAACCGCGTAGATCCGGCCACCGGCAAGTACAAGGGCTACACCTCGTCGTTCGCCGGCTTCGCGCCCGCCGACAAGCCCCGCATCACCGTCTACTGCGCCATCCAGAACTCCACCAAGGGCAGCTACTTCGGTGGCCAGATCTGCGGGCCCGTCTACAAGCAGGTCATGGAGTTCGCTCTGAAGTCGCTGCAGGTCCCGCCGACCGGGGCCAAGGCCGCCCGCCTCCCGGTCAGCTACAAACCCTGACCGGCCGGGCCCTCCGTCCCGACCAGTCAGGACCACAGATCCTGATCAGTACCGAGCACTCAGGAACCACCTCGTGACAACGATCACTCCCGATTCCGGGAACCAGGCAACGCCCCGCCCCTCACTTCGCTCCGAGGCCGGTGCGCCCGGTACGCTCACCGCCGTGCCACACCCTGATCAGTCCCAAACCACCCAGAAGGGTGCACCCGTGACATATCCGGGACCGCCCCGGCCGGTCCAGGTCTCCGCCACCCCCCTCGCGGAGCTCGCCGATCAGCTGGGTGCCGAAAAGCCTGCCAGTCCGGCCGACGCCGCCGAGGTCACGGGCATCACCCATGACTCGCGCGCCGTTCGCCCCGGCGACCTGTACGCCGCCCTCCCGGGCGCCCGTCTGCACGGCGCCGACTTCGTCACCCAGGCCGCCGGCCTCGGCGCGGTCGCCGTGCTGACCGACCCGACGGGCGCCGAGCGGGCCGCCGCCACCGGACTTCCGGTGCTGGTCGTCGCAGACCCACGCGCGCTGATGGGCGAACTGGCGGCCACGATCTACGGCCACCCCGGCCGCGATCTGCTCCAGATCGGCATCACCGGCACCTCCGGCAAGACCACCACCGCCTACCTCGTCGAGGGCGGCCTGCGGACAGCCAGGGCCACCGGCGAGAGGGGCTGGCGCGAAGCGTCGCCGGGCGAGGGCGGTGATGGGCGACGGGTGGGCCTGATCGGCACCGTCGAGACGCGTATCGGCGACGAGCGCATCAAGTCCGAGCGGACCACCCCCGAAGCCACCGACCTCCAGGCCCTGTTCGCGGTCATGCGCGAGCGGGGCGTCGAGGCGGTCGCCATGGAGGTCTCCAGTCACGCCCTGGTCCTCGGGCGGGTCGACGGCTGTGTGTTCGACCTCGGTGTCTTCACCAACCTGAGCCCGGAACACATGGAGTTCCACTCCGACATGGAGGACTACTTCCAGGCCAAGGCGCGGCTGTTCACGCCGAAGCGCAGCAGGCTCGGCGTCGTCAACTTCGACGACGAGTACGGGCGCAGGCTGGTCAAGGAAGCCACCGTTCCCATCGTCACCTTCTCCGCCGAGGGCCACCCGGACGCCGACTGGCGTGCCGAGGACGTCGAAGTCGGGCCGCTGGACTCGACGTTCACCGCGATCGGCCCCAAGCGGGAGCGGATCACCGCCCGCTCGCCGCTCGCCGGGCCCTTCAACGTGGCCAACACCCTCGCCGCGATCGTCGCCCTCGCCGCCGCCGGACTCGACCCGCAGGCCGCCGCCGACGGCATCGCCGCAGTGCCGGGCGTACCGGGCCGCCTCGAGCGGGTGGACGTCGGGCAGCCGTATCTCGCGGTCGTCGACTACGCCCACAAGACCGACGCCGTCGAGTCGGTCCTGCGCGCCCTGCGCAAGGTCACCGAGGGGCAGCTGCACGTGGTGCTCGGCTGCGGCGGTGACCGCGACAAGTCCAAGCGGATGCCGATGGGCGCCGCTGTGGCCCGGCACGCCGACACGGCGGTGCTGACCTCCGACAACCCCCGCTCCGAGGACCCCCTCGCGATCCTCGCGACCATGCTTCAGGGCGCGGCCTCCGTACCGGCGCACGAACGCGGCGAGGTCCAGGTCTTCGAGGACCGGGCCGCCGCGATCACCGCCGTGGTGTCCCGTGCCCGGCCCGGCGACACCGTGCTGGTCGCGGGCAAGGGCCACGAGCAGGGCCAGGACATCGCCGGGGTGGTACGTCCCTTCGACGACCGCCAGGTGCTTCGCGAAGCTATCCAGAAGACCCAGGGATGAACTTGTGATCGCCCTCTCCCTCGCCGAGATCGCAGCAGTCGTCGGCGGGCAGACGCACGACATACCGGATCCGTCCGTCGAGGTCACCGGAGCGGTCGTCCGGGACTCCCGTGAGGTGGAGCCGGGCAGCCTCTTCGTCGCCTTCGCGGGCGAGCGCGTGGACGGCCACGACTTCGCACACGCGGTCGTCGAAGCGGGCGCGGTCGCCGTACTGGCGTCCCGCCCCGTCGGCGTGCCCGCCATCGTCGTCGAGGACGTCCAGACGGCACTCGGCGCCCTCGCGCGCCATGTCGTACGACGGCTCGGCGCGACCCTGGTCGCGCTGACCGGTTCCGCGGGCAAGACCAGCACCAAGGACCTCATCGCCCAGGTGCTCCAGCGCGCGGCGCCGACGGTGTGGACGCCGGGCTCGCTCAACAACGAGATCGGGCTGCCGCTGACCGCCCTGTCCGCCACCGAGGACACCAAATTCCTCGTGCTGGAGATGGGCGCCCGCAGCATCGGCCACATCCGCTACCTCGCCGGCCTGACCCCGCCGAAGGTCGGCCTCGTCCTCAACGTCGGCACCGCGCACATCGGCGAGTTCGGCGGCCGCGAGCAGATCGCGCAGGCCAAGGGCGAACTCGTCGAGAGTCTGCCGGAAGACGGCACGGCGGTCCTCAATGCGGACGACCCCCTCGTACGGGCCATGGCATCCCGTACCAAGGCGAAGGTGATCCTTTTCGGAGAGTCCGGCGAAGCGGACGTACGCGCCGAGAACGTGCGACTCATGGACAGCGGACAGCCCGCCTTCAGGCTTCACACACCCTCCGGTGCAAGCGAAGTGACCATGCGCCTGTACGGTGAGCACCACGTGTCGAACGCGCTCGCCGCGGCCGCCGTCGCCCACGAACTGGGCATGTCCGTAGCTGAGATCGCCACCGCGCTCTCCGAGGCGGGCTCCCTCTCCCGCTGGCGTATGGAGGTCACCGAGCGCCCGGACGGCGTGACGATCGTCAACGACGCCTACAACGCGAACCCCGAGTCCATGCGAGCGGCTTTGCGCGCGCTCGCCGCGATGGGCAAAGCCGCACAGGCGAAGGGGGGCCGTACGTGGGCGGTGCTCGGCAAGATGGCCGAGCTCGGGGACGAGGCGCTCGCCGAGCACGACGCGGTCGGACGGCTGGCCGTCCGGCTCAATGTCGGCAAGCTCGTCGCGGTCGGGGGCAGGGAAGCGTCCTGGCTGCAGCTGGGCGCATATAACGAGGGTTCGTGGGGTGAGGAGTCGGTGCACGTGTCCGACGCACAGGCGGCGGTCGACCTGTTGCGCAGCGAGTTGCGCCCGGGAGACGTCGTACTCGTGAAGGCGTCCCGGTCGGTCGGGCTCGAGAGCGTGGCGCAGGCGCTCGTCGAGACCGGTGCCGAGGGTGAGGTTTCCGCCCGATGATGAAGCAGATCCTGTTCGCAGGAGTCATTGGTCTGTTCCTCACGCTGATCGGCACCCCGCTGCTGATCAAGCTCCTCGCACGCAAGGGCTACGGCCAGTACATCCGTGACGACGGCCCGCGCACGCACGGCAGCAAGCGCGGTACGCCGACCATGGGCGGTATCGCGTTCATCCTGGCGACGGTCGCCGCGTACTTCCTGTCCAAGGTGTTCACCGGCCTCGGCGAGGCCAAGACACCCCCTCCGACCTTCTCGGGTGTGCTGGTCCTCGCCCTGATGGTCGGCATGGGCATGGTCGGTTTCCTCGACGACTACATCAAGATCGTCAAGCGGCGTTCACTCGGTCTGCGGGCCAAGGCGAAGATGGCCGGCCAGCTGATCGTCGGCATCAGCTTCGCGGTGCTCTCGCTCCAGTTCGCGGACTCCCGGGGACAGACGCCGGCCTCCACGAAGCTGTCGTTCATCACGGACTTCGGCTGGACGATCGGCCCCGTGCTGTTCGTGGTCTGGGCGCTGTTCATGATCCTCGCGATGTCGAACGGCGTGAACCTGACCGACGGTCTGGACGGCCTGGCCACCGGCGCCTCCGTCCTCGTCTTCGGCGCCTACACCTTCATCGGTGTCTGGCAGTACCAGGAGTCCTGCGCCAACGGGGAGACCCTGACCAACCCGGGCGCCTGTTACGAGGTGCGTGATCCGCTCGACCTCGCGGTGATCGCCTCCGCGCTGATGGGCTCCTGTCTCGGCTTCCTGTGGTGGAACACCTCGCCGGCCAAGATCTTCATGGGGGACACCGGTTCGCTGGCCCTCGGCGGTGTGCTCGCCGGCCTCGCGATCTGCTCCCGCACCGAGCTGCTGATCGCCCTCCTCGGCGGCCTGTTCGTCCTCATCACCATGTCGGTCGTCATCCAGGTCGGCTCGTTCCGCCTCACCGGCAAGCGGGTCTTCCGCATGGCGCCACTCCAGCACCACTTCGAACTAAAGGGGTGGTCCGAAGTCCTTGTCGTGGTCCGCTTCTGGATCATCCAGGGCATCTGTGTGATTGTCGGACTGGGTCTCTTCTACGCGGGATGGGCGGCGGACAAGTGACCGACTGGCAGGGAAAGCGCGTCACCGTCGCCGGGCTCGGCGTCTCCGGCATCCCGGCGGCCAAGGTGCTGCACGGATTCGGCGCCGTCGTCACGGTCGTCAACGACGGCGACGACGAGCGGGCCCGTGCCCAGGCCGCCGAACTGGAGGCCCTGGGCATCACCGTGCGCCTCGGCGACGGCGCGACCCTGCCGCAGGGCACCGAACTCATCGTCACCACACCCGGCTGGAAGCCGGACAAGCCGCTGTTCGCCGCCGCCGCGCAGGCCGGCGTCCCCGTCTGGGGCGACGTCGAACTCGCCTGGCGGCTGCGCGGCCCGGAGGCAGCTCCCTGGCTGGCCGTCACCGGCACCAACGGCAAGACGAGCACGGTCCAGATGCTCGCCTCCATCCTCAAGGCGGCGGGCCTGCGCACGGCCGCCGTCGGCAACATCGGCGTCTCGCTGCTGGACGCGGTGCTCGGCGACGAGCAGTACGACGTCCTCGCCGTGGAGCTGTCGAGCTATCAGCTCCACTGGGCGCCCTCCCTGCGCGCCCACTCCGCCACCGTCCTGAACCTGGCGCCCGACCACCTCGACTGGCACGGCTCCATGGAGGCGTACGCCGCCGACAAGGGCCGTATCTACCACGGCAATCGGGTCGCCTGCGTCTACAACGTCGCCGACAAGGCCACCGAGGACCTGGTGCGCGAGGCCGATGTCGAGGAGGGCTGCCGAGCCGTCGGCTTCACCCTCGGCACGCCCGGCCCCTCCCAACTCGGTGTGGTGGAGGGCATCCTGGTCGACCGCGCCTTCGTGGAGAACCGGCAGAAGAACGCCCAGGAGCTGGCGCAGATCTCCGACGTCAACCCGCCGGTCCCGCACAACATCGCCAACGCCCTCGCGGCGGCCGCTCTCGCGCGCGCCTACGGGGTGCCCGCCGCGGCCGTACGGGACGGACTGCGGGCCTTCACCCCGGACGCCCACCGCATCGCACACGTCGCCGACGTGGCCGGTGTCACGTACATCGACGACTCCAAGGCCACCAACACCCACGCGGCTCAGGCCTCGTTGGCGGCGTACGAGTCGATCGTCTGGATCGCCGGCGGGCTGGCCAAGGGCGCGTCCTTCGACGAGCTGGTCGCCAGGTCGGCAAAGCGACTTCGCGGGGTCGTCCTGATCGGCGCGGACCGGGCCCTCATCCGGGAAGCCCTCGCGCGACACGCCCCGGAGGTACCCGTCGTCGACCTCGACCGGACCGACACTGGGGCGATGCTCCAGGCAGTCCAGGAGGCGCAGCGGCTCGCGGTCGAGGGCGACACGGTTCTGCTGGCCCCGGCCTGTGCCTCCATGGACATGTTCGCCAACTACAACAAGCGCGGTGACGCGTTCGCGGAGGCGGTTCGCGAGCTCGACGCCGGGGGCACCAGACACCCCCTATGACCCGGCCGCCTGCCGGGCGCCCCTGGGAGGGACGCGTGGGACTCGCGAACCCGGCCACGCACACGTGGCCGATGTACAGCAAGGACGCCGATGTCCGGTAGCCGTACCGGGCGGCCGCCCGTGCAGCGCCGGGTGGCGCGGCCCGCCGCCTCCCGGGCGGTGCGCGAGAACCCGTTCCTCAGTCTGTACACGCGGGCCCGCCGCGCCTGGGACCGGCCGCTCACCGCGTACTACCTGATCCTCGGCGGCAGTCTGCTGATCACCGTGCTCGGCCTGGTGATGGTCTACTCGGCCTCCCAGATCACGGCGCTGCAGATGTCCCTGCCGGGCTCCTACTTCTTCCGCAAGCAGCTCCTCGCGGCCGTCATAGGCGGTGTGCTGCTGCTGGTCGCCTCCCGGATGCCGGTGAAGCTGCACCGGGCGCTCGCGTACCCGATCCTGGCGGGCGCCGTCTTCCTGATGATCCTGGTGCAGGTGCCGGGGATAGGGATGTCGGTCAACGGCAACCAGAACTGGATCTCGCTCGGCGGCTCCTTCCAGATCCAGCCCAGCGAGTTCGGCAAGCTCGCGCTGGTGCTGTGGGGCGCCGACCTGATGGCCCGCAAACAGGACAGGAAGCTGCTGTCCCAGTGGAAGCACATGCTGGTGCCGCTCGTGCCGGTCGCCTTCATGCTGCTCGGACTGATCATGCTCGGCGGCGACATGGGTACGGCGATCATCCTGACCGCCATCCTGTTCGGTGTGCTGTGGCTGGCGGGCGCCCCGACCCGGCTGTTCGTCGGAGTGCTGTCGGTCGCCGTCACCCTCGGTGTGATCCTCATCAAGACCAGCCCCAACCGGATGGCCCGGCTCCAGTGCATCGGCGCCACCGAGCCGAAGTCCGGAGTGGCCGACTGCTGGCAGGCCGTGCACGGCATCTATGCCCTGGCCAGCGGCGGACTCTTCGGGTCCGGGCTCGGCGCGAGTGTGGAGAAATGGGGCCAACTCCCGGAAGCCCACACGGACTTCATCTTCGCCGTGACCGGTGAGGAACTGGGCCTCGCGGGGACGCTGTCCGTGCTCGCCCTCTTCGCGGCTCTAGGCTATGCGGGTATCCGCGTGGCCGGACGCACGGAGGACCCCTTCGTGAGGTATGCCGCGGGAGGTGTGACCACCTGGATCATCGCGCAGGCGGTGATCAACATCGGTGCGGTGCTCGGCTTGCTGCCGATCGCCGGTGTCCCCCTCCCGCTGTTCTCCTACGGGGGTTCCGCCCTGCTGCCGACCATGTTCGCCATCGGGCTACTGATCGCCTTCGCGCGTGAGGACCCCGCTGCGCGGATGGCGCTTTCCATGCGGCAGACCCGCTTTGGCAGAAAGCGTGCGGGGGGCCCTGTGCGGGGGCCTCGAAGATGGAACACGATGCGACGGCGTGCCTCGGCGGCGCGCTCGTCCGGAGAGCGGTGAATTTCGGTGCATGTCGTACTCGCCGGTGGGGGGACCGCCGGCCACATCGAGCCAGCGCTCGCCCTCGCGGACGCCCTGCGCAGGCAGGACCCGGCCGTGGGGATCACGGCCCTGGGCACAGAGCGCGGCCTGGAGACCCGGCTCGTACCGGAGCGGGGCTACGACCTCGCGCTGATCCCCGCGGTACCGCTGCCACGCAAGCCCACCCCTGAGCTGATCACCGTCCCGGGCCGGCTGCGCGGCACGATCAAGGCCGCCGAGCAGATCCTGGAGCGCACCAGGGCGGACGCCGTCGTCGGCTTCGGCGGCTATGTGGCGCTGCCCGGCTATCTCGCCGCCAAGCGTCTGGGTGTGCCGATCATCGTCCATGAGGCGAACGCCCGGCCCGGCCTCGCCAACAAGATCGGCTCCCGGTACGCCGCCAAGGTCGCCGTCTCGACCCCGGACAGCAAGCTGCGGGACGCCCGCTACATCGGCATCCCGCTGCGCCGGGCCATCGCCACGCTCGACCGGGCGGCCGTACGCCCAGAGGCCCGCGCCGCCTTCGGGCTCGACCCGAACCTGCCGACGCTGCTGGTCTCCGGCGGCTCGCAGGGCGCCCGCCGGCTCAACGAGGTGGTCCAACAGGTCGCGCCCTGGCTCCAGCAGGCCGGGATCCAGGTCCTGCACGCGGTCGGCCCGAAGAACGAACTGCCGCAGGTACAGCAGATGCCGGGGATGCCCCCGTACATCCCGGTACCGTACGTGGACCGGATGGACCTCGCGTACGCCGCGGCCGACATGATGCTGTGCCGTGCGGGCGCGATGACCGTCGCCGAGCTCTCCGCCGTCGGACTCCCGGCCGCCTATGTCCCGCTGCCCGTCGGCAACGGCGAACAGCGGCTGAACGCCCAGCCGGTGGTCAAGGCCGGCGGTGGACTGCTGGTCGACGACGCGGAACTGACCCCCCAGTGGGTCCAGCAGAACGTCCTGCCGGTGCTCGCCGACCCGCATCGGCTGTACCAGATGTCCCGCGCCGCCGCCGAGTTCGGCCGCCGGGACGCCGACGACCTTCTCGTCGGCATGGTGTACGAGGCGATCGCCGCCAGTCGTGCACACCGTTAGGCACGTATAGGAAGGCAGGGAGCGTGGCCGGATCGACGACCGCCGAGCGCGGTGAACGCCAGCAGAAGTCGTCCGGCCCGCCGCCCGCCAGAAGGTTCACGCCACCCCGCCTTCGTATGATCATCGTTCTCGTCATCGCGTTGGTCCTCCTCGGCGCGGGCACCGTCTGGCTGTTGTACGGCTCCCAGTGGCTGCGGACGGAAGAGGTATCCGTCTCCGGGACCCGGGTCCTGACGCCCGCGCAGGTGCGCGAGGCGGCCGACGTACCGGTCGGGGCGCCGCTGATCTCCGTCGACACTGAGGCGATCGAGGCACGACTGCGCCGAAAATTGCCCCGAATTGACGTGGTTGACGTAGAGCGTTCCTGGCCCCATGGAATCGGGCTGAAAGTGACTGAGCGCACTCCGGTTCTGCTTGTCCAAAAGGGCCGAAACTTTGTCGAAGTGGACGATGAAGGTGTCCGCTTCGCCACGGTTTCGCGGGCGCCGAATGGCGTCCCCGTACTGGAATTGACACTCTCTCGGCCAGGTTCGCGCGCCCCGAGCCTGCGGCGCTTCGGCGAGGACCGGCTGGTGCGTGAGGCGGTCCGGGTCGCCGGCGCACTTCCGGCCACGGTCGCCCGCGACACCCGAACCGTCAAGGTGCTTTCGTACGACGACATCTCGCTGGACCTGGGGGGTGGCCGCACCGTCGCGTGGGGAAGCGGCGAGAAGGGTGCCGCCAAGGCCCGTACGCTCACAGCCCTCATGAAAGCCGCCCCAGACGCGCGGCACTTCGATGTCAGCGCCCCCACCGCGCCTGCGTCATCAGGGAGTTGACGCACATCTGCGCAGGCCAGCACCCTGGTTGGGCAGCGCTATGCCTGATCACATAGGGTGAAAAGAAAAACGGGAGGTTCGGCGTGTTCGTTGAACGTGCGCCACTTGTCGACTTAGTGTCCTGTTCAGAAGACTCCAGGGAACAGACACACTGGTAACCCTAAACTTCAGCGTTAGGGTTCGGGTCGGCGTTATGGACCGTCCCATTCGGCATCTGTCGTCGGACCACGGGTTCACACCCGCGAGGCGGCGACAACGTAATTCGAGGCGAGAGGCCTTCGACGTGGCAGCACCGCAGAACTACCTCGCAGTCATCAAGGTCATCGGTGTCGGCGGCGGTGGTGTCAATGCCATCAACCGGATGATCGAAGTCGGTCTCAAGGGTGTCGAGTTCATCGCCATCAACACCGACGCACAAGCGCTGTTGATGAGCGACGCCGACGTCAAGCTCGACGTCGGCCGTGAACTCACCCGCGGACTCGGCGCCGGAGCCAACCCGGCCGTCGGCCGCAAGGCCGCCGAGGATCACCGTGAGGAGATCGAGGAGGTCCTCAAGGGGGCCGACATGGTCTTCGTGACGGCCGGTGAAGGCGGTGGCACAGGCACCGGCGGCGCGCCCGTCGTGGCCAACATCGCCCGCACGCTCGGCGCCCTCACCATCGGCGTGGTCACGCGCCCGTTCACCTTCGAGGGACGGCGCCGCGCGAACCAGGCCGAGGACGGCATCGCCGAACTCCGCGAAGAGGTCGACACCCTCATCGTCATCCCGAACGACCGGCTGCTGTCCATCTCGGACCGCCAGGTCTCCGTCCTCGACGCGTTCAAGTCGGCGGACCAGGTCCTGCTCTCCGGTGTTCAGGGCATCACCGACCTCATCACCACCCCCGGTCTGATCAACCTCGACTTCGCCGACGTGAAGTCGGTCATGTCCGAGGCGGGTTCGGCCCTCATGGGCATCGGCTCGGCCCGCGGCGACGACCGCGCGGTGGCGGCCGCCGAGATGGCGATCTCCTCACCGCTGCTCGAAGCCTCCATCGACGGCGCCCGGGGCGTACTGCTCTCCATCTCCGGCGGTTCCGACCTCGGTCTGTTCGAGATCAACGAGGCCGCCCAGCTGGTCAGCGAGGCCGCTCACCCCGAAGCCAACATCATCTTCGGCGCGGTCATCGACGACGCCCTCGGCGACGAGGTGCGGGTCACCGTGATCGCGGCCGGGTTCGACGGCGGCCAGCCGCCGGCCCGCCGGGACACCGTTCTCGGTTCGGCGTCAGGCTCCTCGTCGTCCTCGGGCCGCCGCGAGGAGGCCACTCCGGTACGGCAGGCCGAGAGCCGGCCGAGCTTCGGCTCGCTCGGCAGCGTCACGCCGAAGGAGGAGCCGGAGCCCGTTCCGGAGCCCGTGGCCGACATCCAGGTCTCCCCGCCGGTTCCGCCGTCGCGGTCCTACACGGACAGCGCGGCCGAGGAGCTGGACGTGCCGGACTTCCTCAAGTGATCGTCCTGACGTGATAAGACAGCGCGACACCGTGAGCGGCGCGCACTTCGCCTTCACCGACAGGTGGGGCGGGGTGAGCGCCGTTCCGTACGAGGAGCTCAACCTCGGCGCGGCGGTCGGCGACGAGCCCGACGCCGTACGGACCAACCGTGAACTGGCCGCCAAGTCCCTCGGTCTCGAGCCCGCCCAGGTGGTCTGGATGAACCAGGTGCACGGGCCGGACGTCCTGGTGGTCGACGGCCCCGGGGGGCCTGCTGCCGAGGTCCCCGCGGTCGACGCGGTCGTCACCGCCCGGCGCGGAGTGGCCCTCGCCGTGCTCACCGCCGACTGCACGCCCGTCCTGCTCGCCGACCCGGTCGCCAAGGTGGCCGCGGCCGTGCACGCGGGCCGGCCCGGGATGGTCGCCGGGGTCGTCCCGGCAGCCGTCCGGGCCATGATCGAAATCGGCGCCGAACCGTCCCGGATCGTCGCCCGCACCGGCCCCGCCGTCTGTGGCCGCTGCTACGAAGTGCCGGAGACGATGCGCGCCGAGGTCGCAGCCGTCGAACCGGCGGCACACGCCGAGACGAGCTGGGGCACACCGGCGGTCGACGTGACCGCCGGCGTGCACGCGCAACTCGAACGGATCGGGGTGCGTGACCGGGAGCAGTCGCCGGTGTGCACGCTGGAGTCGGGGGACCACTTCTCGTATCGCCGAGACCGGACCACGGGACGGCTCGCGAGCTATGTCTGGCTGGACTGATGGGGCATGACAGAACGTAAGGACGAACTCGCCGCGAACCTGGCGAAAGTGGAGGAACGCATCGCTGCGGCGTGCGCTGCCGCCGGGCGGGGGCGTGCGGAGGTGACCCTGATCGTGGTCACCAAGACGTATCCCGCGGGCGACGTGCGGATGCTGTCGGAGCTCGGCGTGCGGCACGTGGCCGAGAATCGCGACCAGGACGCGGCGCCCAAGGCCGCCGCTTGTGCGGATCTGCCGCTTTCCTGGCATTTCGTCGGTCAGTTGCAGACCAACAAAGTGCGATCCGTGGTCGGTTACGCGGATCTTGTGCAGTCCGTCGATCGTTCCAAGTTGGTGGCGGCCCTGTCCAGGGAGGCCGTGCGGGCCGAGCGTGAGGTGGGCTGCCTGATCCAGGTCGCCCTCGACGCGGGCGAGAACGAACGAGGCGAGCGAGGTGGTGTGGCGCCCGGCGGGATCGAGGAGTTGGCCGACCTCCTCGCCGAGGCGCCGGGTCTGCGACTGGGCGGACTGATGACCGTCGCACCGCTGACCGGGGAGTACGCCGGCCGTCAACAGGCGGCGTTCGAGCGGTTGATGGATTTGTCGACTGACCTGCGCCGAGCCCATCCGGCTGCGAACATGGTCTCGGCAGGGATGAGTGCGGATCTCGAACAGGCCGTGGTGGCCGGAGCGACACATGTACGCGTCGGCACCTCGGTACTCGGAGTCCGCCCCAGGCTCGGGTAACGTCGCCAGGAAGTCGGACCACAGCAGAAAATATGGTCATTACCGCTGAACAGCGGGCACAACGACCTCGTGGATCGCGGGCACTTGGCTGTAGTCAGTCGATCCACCACAGAGCGGAGGACTCGGAGCATGGCCGGCGCGATGCGCAAGATGGCGGTCTACCTCGGCCTCGTGGAGGACGATGGGTACGACGGCCGCGGGTTTGACCCCGATGACGACTTCGAACCCGAACTGGACCCGGAGCCCGAGCGGGACCGACGACGGCATGAGCCGTCGCACCAGTCACACGGCTCGCACCAGTCCCACCAGGCGCTTCAGTCTGAAAGGGACGAACCGGTGCGAGTAGTACAGCCTTCGGTGCCGCGTGAGCCGGTGCCCCGATCCGCTTCGCTAGGCGCGGAATCCGGGCGTCCGGCGCGCATCGCGCCCGTGGCATCCATCACACAAGAACGCGCAAGTCTGGAGAAGAACGCACCGGTGATCATGCCCAAGGTCGTGTCGGAACGAGAGCCGTACCGGATCACCACACTTCACCCTCGGACCTACAACGAGGCCCGTACCATCGGGGAACACTTCCGTGAGGGCACTCCGGTGATCATGAATCTGACCGAGATGGATGACACAGACGCCAAGCGACTTGTCGACTTTGCGGCCGGTTTGGTGTTTGGTCTTCACGGCAGCATCGAGCGGGTGACGCAGAAGGTGTTCCTGTTGTCTCCTGCTAACGTCGATGTCACGGCGGAGGACAAGGCCCGCATCGCAGAGGGCGGGTTCTTCAACCAGAGCTGAGACGCACGACCGGAATCAGCAGGACGAGCAGTACCCAGCAGCACGGAAACAGGGGAGAGGGAAGCACCAGTAATGAGCGTGGTCCTGGATGTCATCTACATCGCGCTGATGTGCTTCCTCATCGTGCTCATCTTCCGGTTGGTCATGGACTACGTCTTCCAGTTCGCCCGCTCGTGGCAGCCCGGCAAGGCGATGGTGGTCGTTCTGGAGGCCACTTACACTGTCACTGATCCACCGCTCAAGCTTCTACGGCGGGTCATCCCGCCGTTGCGTCTCGGGGGCGTGGCGCTCGACCTGTCCTTCTTCGTACTGATGATCATCGTCTACATCCTGATCTCCGTCGTGAGCCGGCTGTGAACGATACGGTCTTGCCGAATGCCGACGACTACGTTGAGGTGAAGAGATGCCGTTGACCCCCGAGGACGTGCGGAACAAGCAGTTCACGACCGTCCGCCTCCGAGAAGGCTATGACGAGGACGAGGTCGATGCCTTCCTCGACGAGGTCGAAGCCGAACTGACCCGACTGCTCCGCGAGAACGAGGACCTGCGCGCCAAGTTGGCCGCTGCCACGCGCGCTGCTGCCCAGAATCAGCAGAACATGCGCAAGCCTCCGGAACCGCCGCAGGACCAGCAGCAGCAACAGCAACAGGGCATGCCGCCTCAGCAGGGCATGCCTCAGCAGGGCATGCGAGGTCCCGGCGCTCCCGTACCTGCCGGCATATCTGGCCCGCCGCAGCAGCAGATGGGTGGCCCCATGGGTGGCCCGCCCCAGCTGCCGAGCGGTGCCCCGCAGCTGCCCGCCGGTTCCGGTGGTCAGGGCGGCCCGCAGGGTCCCGGTCCGATGGGTCAGGGCCCCATGGGACAGGGTCCGATGGGCCAGGGTCAGATGGGCCAGGGTCAGATGGGTGGCCAGCCCCCCATGCAGCAGCAGATGGGCGGCTCGATGGGTGGCCCCATGGGCGGTCCGATGGGCGGCCCCGGTCAGGGACCCGGCGGCGACAGTGCCGCCCGTGTCCTCTCGCTGGCCCAGCAGACCGCCGACCAGGCGATCGCCGAGGCTCGTTCCGAGGCCAACAAGATCGTCGGCGAGGCGCGTTCGCGTGCCGAGGGTCTTGAGCGTGACGCCCGTGCCAAGGCTGACGCCCTGGAGCGGGACGCGCAGGAGAAGCACCGCGTCGCGATGGGCTCCCTGGAGTCCGCCCGCGCCACGCTGGAGCGCAAGGTCGAGGACCTGCGCGGCTTCGAGCGCGAGTACCGCACGCGCCTGAAGTCGTACCTGGAGTCGCAGCTGCGTCAGCTGGAGACCCAGGCCGACGACTCGCTGGCCCCGCCGCGCGCTCCGGCTGCCGCGTCGTTGCCGCCGTCCCCGGCGCCGTCCATGGCCCCGGCCGGTGCGACCGCACCGTCGTACGGTGGCAACCAGTCGATGGGCGGCGGGCCGTCGCCGGCTCCTCCGTCCTACGGCGGTCAGCAGGGGATGTCCCCGGCGATGACCCAGCCGATGGCGCCGGTACGGCCGCAGGGCCCGTCGTCGATGGGGCAGGCTCCCTCGCCGATGCGTGGCTTCCTGATCGACGAGGACGACAACTGACGGTTGGTAGTACGACGTAGATGTCGGAAGCGTTCAGGGCGGGGCCCCGGATTTCGATCCGGGGCCCCGCCCTTGTGCGTGTCCTGGCGGCGGTGCCAGTCACGAGGGCCCGGCCTCCCCGAGCGGGAGACCGGGCCCTCGTGCGTCCGGCTTAGGCGCGTCCGGCCTACGCCTTGCGCAGACGGAACGTCAGTGTCAGACCCTCGTCCGTGAACGGAGTGCCGTAGGTGTCGTCCGCCTCGCCGTGGGCGAAGTCCGTGCCGAGGACCTCGTCGGCGATCAGGCCGGCGTGCTCGGTCAGGGCCGCGATCACCGCCGGGTCCGTCGCCGTCCAGCGCAGGGCGATGCGGTCGGCCACGTCCAGGCCGCTGTTCTTGCGGGCCTCCTGGATCAGACGGATCGCGTCACGGGCCAGGCCCGCCTGCCGCAGCTCCTCCGTGATCTCCAGGTCCAGGGCGACCGTCGCGCCCGAGTCGGACGCCACCGACCAGCCCTCGCGCGGGGTCTCTGTGATGATCACCTCGTCGGGAGCCAGGGTGATCGTCTCGCCGTCGACCTCCACCGACGCCGTGCCCGCGCGCAGGGCCAGCGACAGTGCCGCCGCGTCCGCGTTCGCGACGGCCTTCGCCACTTCCTGGACGCGCTTGCCGAACCGCTTGCCCAGGGCGCGGAAGTTGGCCTTGGCCGTCGTGTCGACCAGGCTGCCGCCGACCTCGCTCAGCGACGCCAGCGCCTCGACGTTCAGCTCCTCCGTGATCTGCGTGTGCAGCTCCGGACTCAGCGTGTCGAAGCCCGTCGCCGCGATCAGCGCCCGCCTCAGCGGCTGCCGCGTCTTCACGCCCGACTCCGCGCGGGTGGCACGGCCCAGCTCCACCAGGCGGCGCACCAGGAGCATCTGCCGGGACAACTCCGGGTCGATCGCCGTCAGGTCCGCTTCCGGCCACGACGTCAGATGCACCGACTCCGGGGCGTCCGGGGCGACCGGGACCACCAGGTCCTGCCAGACCCGCTCGGTGATGAACGGGGTCAGCGGGGCCATCAGCTTGGTGACCGTCTCCACGACCTCGTGCAGCGTGCGCAGCGCGGCCTTGTCGCCCTGCCAGAAGCGGCGACGGGAGCGGCGTACGTACCAGTTGGACAGGTCGTCGACGAACGCCGAGAGCAGCTTGCCGGCGCGCTGGGTGTCGTAGGCCTCCAGGGACTGGGTGACCTGGTCGGTGAGGGCGTGCAGTTCGGACAGCAGCCAGCGGTCCAGCAGCGGGCGGTCCGCCGGGGCCGGGTCCGCCTCGCTGGGCGCCCAGTTGGACGTGCGTGCGTACAGGGCCTGGAAGGCGACCGTGTTCCAGTACGTCAGGAGCGTCTTGCGGACGACCTCCTGGATCGTGCCGTGGCCGACGCGGCGGGCCGCCCACGGGGAGCCGCCGGCCGCCATGAACCAGCGGACGGCGTCCGCGCCGTGCTGGTCCATCAGCGGGATCGGCTCAAGGGTGTTGCCCAGGTGCTTGGACATCTTGCGGCCGTCCTCGGCGAGGATGTGGCCGAGGCAGACGACGTTCTCGTACGACGACTTGTCGAAGACCAGGGTGCCGACGGCCATCAGGGTGTAGAACCAGCCGCGGGTCTGGTCGATGGCCTCGCAGATGAACTGCGCCGGGTAGCGCGCCTCGAACAGATCCTTGTTCTTGTGCGGGTAGCCCCACTGCGCGAACGGCATCGAACCCGAGTCGTACCAGGCGTCGATGACCTCCGGCACGCGCGTGGCCGTCTTCTCGCACTGCGGGCAGGCGAAGGTGACGTCGTCGATGTACGGGCGGTGCGGGTCCAGGTTCGACTGATCGGTGCCCGTCAGCTCGGTGAGCTCGGCGCGGGAGCCGGCGACGGTGAGGTGGTCGTCCTCGCAGCGCCAGATCGGCAGCGGGGTGCCCCAGTAGCGGTTGCGGGACAGCGCCCAGTCGATGTTGTTGTTCAGCCAGTCGCCATAGCGGCCGTTCTTGACCGAGTCCGGGAACCAGTTGGTGTTCTCGTTCTCCTGGAGGAGACGGTCCTTGATGGCGGTGGTGCGGATGTACCAGGACGGCTGCGCGTAGTAGAGGAGCGCGGTGTGGCAGCGCCAGCAGTGCGGGTAGCTGTGCTCGTACGGGATGTGCTTGAAGAGGAGGCCGCGCTGCTGGAGGTCCTCGGTGAGCTTCTCGTCCGCCTTCTTGAAGAAGACGCCGCCGACCAGGGGGACGTCCTCCTCGAAGGTGCCGTCCGGGCGGACCGGGTTCACGACCGGCAGGCCGTAGGCGCGGCAGACCTTGAGGTCGTCCTCACCGAAGGCGGGGGACTGGTGGACCAGACCCGTGCCGTCCTCGGTCGTCACGTACTCGGCGTTCACCACGTAGTGGGCGGGCTCCGGGAACTGGACGAGCTCGAACGGACGCTGATACGTCCAGCGCTCCATCTCGGCGCCGGTGAAGGTCTGGCCGGTGGTCTCCCAGCCCTCGCCGAGCGCCTTGCCGACGAGCGGCTCGGCGACGACCAGCTTCTCCGCGCCGTCTGTGCCCTTCGTGGCGACGACGTAGGTCACCTCGGGGTGCGCGGCGACCGCCGTGTTGGACACCAGCGTCCAGGGGGTGGTCGTCCAGACCAGGAGCGCGGCCTCGCCGGCGAGTGGACCGGAGGTGAGCGGGAAACGGACGAACACCGAGGGGTCGACGACCGTCTCGTATCCCTGCGCCAGCTCGTGGTCAGACAGGCCCGTGCCACAGCGCGGGCACCAGGGGGCGACGCGGTGGTCCTGGACCAGCAGGCCCTTGTTGAAGATCTCCTTGAGGGACCACCACACGGACTCGATGTAGCCGGGGTCCATGGTGCGGTACGGGTCGTTCAGGTCCGTCCAGAAACCCATGCGGGTCGTGAGCGCTTCGAAGGCGTCGGTGTGGCGGGTCACGGACTCGCGGCACTTGGCGTTGAACTCGGCGATGCCGTACGCCTCGATGTCCTTCTTGCCGTTGAAGCCGAGTTCCTTCTCGACCGCCAGCTCCACGGGGAGGCCGTGGCAGTCCCAGCCGGCCCTGCGGGCCACGTGGTAGCCGCGCATGGTGCGGAAGCGCGGGAAGACGTCCTTGAAGACGCGGGCCTCGATGTGGTGGGCGCCGGGCATGCCGTTGGCCGTGGGTGGGCCTTCGTAGAACACCCACTCCGGGCGGCCCTCGGACTGCTCCAAGGTCTTGGCGAAGATCTTCTGCTCGTGCCAGAAGTCGAGCACGGAGTGCTCGAGGGCGGGCAGGTCGACCTGGGCAGGCACCTGGCGGTACGTCGGCGTTGTCATCAGCGGGCTTCCTCCGGCGGACTTGCTGCCTTCCGTCCGGAGGGACGAGAGCTGTGTCATTCCTGCGCCGCTTTCGGCGCGCTCCCGCGGTACCACCCTCCTTGGCCCTCCGGTGCGCCGTGCACGCCGGTGAGCCCCCTCATTGGGGTCGCGATGCCGGTTCTACTCGCCGCTGCTGGGTCTCTGCGGCTTTCTTCCGGCGACTCCGGGGTGATCTTCACGTCGCGCTCGCCCCCGGGCTTCCACCGTCCCCGGGTCGCTCTGGGCTGCGTACGCCGCTACTCGTCCCCATCCACGCTTTTCGCTCCGCCCAGTGTACGGCGCCGCGAGGACAGAGGCCGACCGGTTTTCCGGCGCCGCACGGCTGGGCTCGGCGGCGCCCGGGGTGACCCGAATGGCGAGGTGCCTTTGTTCGGATTCTGGGACGGTCCGCCCGGCGGATTACCCGGCGGGGAGCTGGGCACAACGCATGCAAGTTTGGCGCGCGGATTCCGCGAGGTGGTGAATCAGGCGGTTTGCCCCGTTGCCGCGGGACTGAAGTCGATTTATCGTCCCAGAACGATTCGCGTGCAAGATCACAATATGTGAAGGGGCCGCGGCCATGGTGGCGAAGAAGACCGCCGTACAGCAGCCGGCGTCCGGGTCTCCGGGTGCCTCCGGCGGTGCGGCCAAGGACGTCGGCGGGAAGAAGAGCGCGCAGGGGGGCGCGGCCGAGCGGGAGGCCAAGGCCGTGAAGACGGTGGGTCCGGCGGCTGGTCGGGCAGCAGGTACTGCGGGGGAGAAGGCTGCCGCGAAGGAGGCGGCACCGGTGAAGAAGGCCACTGGGAAGAAGGTCTCTGGGAAGGCGCCTTCTGGAAAGGCGGCCTCTGGAAAGGCGGCCGCGGCTTCGAAGGGGGCTCCCTCCGGGAGGGCGGTCGGGGGAGAGGGAGCGGAGAGACCAAGAGGCGAGGCGACAGCCGGTAGAAAGCCGGTGGTCGGGAGGAAGGCGGCTGGGCGGAAGGCGGCGGCCGGGAAGGTGGGCGCCGAGGAAACAGGGGCCGAGGAGACCGCGAAGAAGGCCGTGGCCAGGAAGGTGGCGGCCGAGGAGAAGACGGGCGCGAAGAAGATCGCGGCCGGGAAGGACGCGTCCATGGAGGGCGTCTCCACGGAGAGCGCGTCCGCAGGGAGTGCGCCCACGAAGCGGGCGGCCACGAAGCGGGCGGCCACGAAGCGGGCGGCCACGAAGCGGGTAGCCACGAAGCGGGCCTCTTCAGGGGGCGCGGTCGCGAAGGGCGCGGCCAAGGAGAGTGCGTCCGCGAAGGGCGCGGCCAAGGAGAGTGCGTCCGCGAAGGGCGCGGCCAAGGAGAGTGCGTCCGCGAAGGGTGTGGCCAAGGAAGGCGCTGCCGCGAAGGGTGTGGCCGCGGAGGGTGTCTCCACGCGGGGGGCGGCCACGAAGCGCGCTGCTACGAAGAGCGCCCAGAAGAAGGGCCCAGCCAAGACGGCTGCGGCCAGGAAGAGCACGTCCAAGAGGGCGAGCGCGGCCGAGGCCGCGGAGCAGACGGGAGCCACGACGGTGGTTGCGAAGAAGACCCCTGGCAGGGCCACGGCGGCCAAGACCGCCGTACCCAAGGCGCGCGTCTCCGCGGCGGAGCCCGGCGAACTCGCGGTGCGCCCGGGCGAGGACCCCTGGACCCCGGAAGAGGTCGAGGAGGCACGCGCCGAGCTGCAGTCCGAGGCGACGAGGCTGAGCAACGAGATCACCGCCTCCGAGGAGTCCCTCGTGGGCCTGATGCGGGACTCCGGGGACGGCGCCGGCGACGACCAGGCGGACACCGGGACGAAGAACATCACGCGCGAGCACGAGTTGTCGCTCGCCGCCAACGCGCGCGAGATGCTCATCCAGACCGAGCGCGCCCTGGGACGGCTCGACACCGGCACCTACGGCCTGTGCGAGAACTGCGGCAACCCCATCGGCAAGGCGCGGATGCAGGCGTTCCCGCGGGCGACCCTGTGCGTCGAGTGCAAGCAGAAGCAGGAACGACGGTACTGACCAGTACCCGGGTGCCGGTGGGCGTGCCGTACTCTCGTCCTCACTCAGGTACCTAGGTTGAGGGACTCACGTGGCAGAGGCGGAGCGGATCATCGGTACGCCGGATTCCCCGGAGGGGGCTGGGGCCGAGCCGGAGCAGTCGTCCGGTCCGGATTCCGGTCCGGATTCCGGTTCGGCAGGGCAGCAGGGCGCGGGCGCGCGACCCAGGGGCAAGCGGCGGATCGCCGTCCTGTTCGCGGTCGCGGTGTTCGCCTACGCCCTCGACCTGATCAGCAAGATGATCGTGGTCGCCAAGCTGGAGCACCACGCGCCGATCGAGATCGTCGGGGACTGGCTGCGGTTCGAGGCCATCCGCAACGCGGGCGCGGCCTTCGGTTTCGGCGAGGCCTTCACCGTGATCTTCACGATGATCGCGGCGACGGTGATCGTGGTCATCGCCCGGCTCGCCCGCAAGCTCTACAGCCTGCCCTGGGCGATCGCGCTCGGGCTGCTGCTCGGGGGCGCGCTCGGCAACCTCACCGACCGGATCTTCCGTTCGCCGGGCGTCTTCGAGGGCGCGGTCGTCGACTTCATCGCGCCCAAGCACTTCGCGGTCTTCAACCTCGCCGACTCGGCGATCGTGTGCGGCGGCATCCTGATCGTGCTGCTGTCGTTCAAGGGGCTCGACCCGGACGGCACCGTCCACAAGGACTGAGTCCGCCGGAGGTCCGGGGAGGGGTTGTCCACAGGCTCCGTACGGGGAGACCCGGCCCGTCCGGCATACTCGACGGGTGAGTACCATTCCCGAGATCCGTGCCCTGCCCGTTCCCGACGGCCTTGAGGGCGAGCGCGTCGACGCCGCCATATCCCGCATGTTCGGCTTCTCCCGGACGAAGGCGGCCGAACTCGCCGCCGCGGGGAAGGTCACGGTCGACGGGTCGGTGGTCGGGAAGTCCGAGCGGGTCCACGGCGGGGCCTGGCTGGAGGTCGAGATGCCGCAGGCGCCCGCGCCCGTGCAGATCGTCGCCGAACCGGTCGAGGGCATGGAGATCGTGCACGACGACGACGAAGTGGTCGTGATCGTCAAGCCGGTCGGTGTCGCCGCGCACCCCTCGCCGGGCTGGACCGGGCCGACCGTGATCGGCGGGCTCGCCGCCGCCGGGTACCGCATGTCCACCTCGGGCGCCGCCGAGCGTCAGGGCATCGTGCACCGCCTGGACGTGGGCACCTCCGGCCTGATGGTCGTGGCCAAGTCGGAGTACGCGTACACCTCGCTCAAGCGCCAGTTCAAGGAGCGCACGGTCGACAAGCGTTACCACACGCTCGTCCAGGGCCACCCCGACCCGACCAGCGGCACCATCGACGCGCCCATCGGCCGCCATCCGAACCACGACTACAAGTGGGCGGTCACCGCCGAGGGGAAGCCGTCGGTCACGCACTACGACCTGATCGAGGCGTTCCGTGCCGCCTCCTTGCTCGACGTGAAGCTGGAGACCGGGCGCACCCACCAGATCCGCGTCCACATGGCCGCGCACCGCCATCCCTGCGTCGGAGACCTGACATACGGCGCCGACCCCACGCTCGCCAAGCGGCTGCGGCTGACCCGCCAGTGGCTGCACGCCGTACGGCTCGGCTTCGAGCATCCCGGGGACGGGCAGTGGGTGGAGTTCGAGTGCGGCTACCCGGACGACCTGCAGCAGGCCCTGGACCAGGTCCGCGAGGAGACCTACGCATGAGCCCGACGTCGTACGCGCTGCGCGTCGCCGAGGACCCCGCCGACCGGGAGGCCTGCTTCGCGGTGCGCAAGGAGGTCTTCGTGGCCGAGCAGGGGGTCCCCGAGGATCTCGAGTATGACGCCTATGACGACGTAGCCGTGCATGTCCTGGCGGTCCGGGAGGACGGTGTACCGCTCGGCGCGGGCCGGCTGCTGCACGGCGAGGCGGCCGCGGCCACGACCGACGGAGATCGGTCCGTGGGGTCGTTGGGGCGGCTCGCGGTGACAAAGGCCGCACGTGGACTCGGCGTCGGGGCGGCGCTCGTCGGTGCCATCGAGGACGCGGCACGCTCGCGTGGACTCACGGCCGTGGATCTGCACGCCCAGACACACGCGACGGGGTTCTACGAACGGCTGGGATACGTGGCCTACGGCCCGGAGTTCCCGGACGCGGGGATCCCGCACCGGGCCATGCGCCGCGTTCTGTGACCGGGGGCTGCCGGAAGGGCAGGTGAGCACGGTCGCGTGGCAGGCTTGAGATTCGCCGTGTGAACACCGAGACGCCCCGGGAGGGCCGGCCGTGGATCAGTTGGCCCTGTTGTTCGTGCTGTTGCTCGGGGCCGTGGTGAGCGTCCCGGTGGGGGAGCGGTTCGGAGTGCCGGCACCGGTGCTGATGACGCTCCTCGGGATAGTCCTCGCCCTGCTCGACTTCGTGCCGAACGTCAACATCCCGCCGGATCTCATCCTGCCCGCGCTGCTGCCGCCGCTGCTCTACGCCGCCGTACGACGCACGTCCTGGCGGCAGTTCACGGCCAACCTACGGCCCATCTTCCTGCTGGCCGTGGCGCTGGTGTTCGTCACCACGGTGACCGTGGCCGTCGTCGCGCACGCGATCGTGCCCGGGCTGCCGATCGCCGCCGCCGTGGCGCTCGGCGCGCTGGTGGCGCCGCCCGATCCGGTCGCCGCGACCGCCGTCGCCGGGCAACTCGGGCTGCCGCGTCGGCTGGTGTCCATCCTGGAGGGCGAGGGGCTCTTCAATGACGTCACGGCCATCGTGCTGTACCACGTGGCGATCGCGGCGGCCGTGAGTGGGGCGTTCTCGCCTTGGAAGGCCGGGCTCGACCTGGTGCTGTCCGCCGTCGTCGCGGTGGCGGTCGGGCTGGTGCTGGGCTGGGGCGCCAACAAGTTGATGGACCTGCTCGACGACGCCACCCTGCAGATCGGGCTCACGCTGCTGGTGCCGTACGCCTCGTACGTGCTGGCGGAGGAGTTCCACGGGTCCGGGGTGCTCGCCGTGCTCACCACCGCGCTGTTCCTCGCCGAGTACGCCACCAACGCCGACGATGTGCTGACCCGGCTGGCCGGGCACACCTTCTGGAACATCGTCGACACGCTGGTCACCGGCGTGGCGTTCGGGCTGATCGGGCTGGAGCTGCACAACGCGATCAGGACGGCAGCCGGGCGGTGGGCCGAGATGCTCGGGTGGGCGGCGGCGGTCGTGGGGGTGGTCGTGTTCGTGCGGCTGCTGTGGTTGATGCCGGCGACCTGGCTGACCAAGCGGTTGCACGCGCGGCGCGACTACGACGAGGAAATCCCGACGAGTTGGCGGGAGACCGTCGTCATGTGGTGGTCGGGGATGCGGGGGGTGGCGTCGGTGGCGTTGGCGCTGGCGATTCCCTTGAAGACGGATGACGGTTCGGCCTTTCCGGACCGGGACGAGATCGTGTTCATCGCGTTCGGGGTGATCATGGCGACGCTGGTGCTTCAGGGGTTGACGTTGCCGTGGCTCGTGAAGCGGCTGGGGGTGCGGGCCGACACGGATCGGGAGAAGGACTTCGAGAAGGCGTTGGCGGTCCGGGCGGCGAAGGCGGCGAAGCGGAGGCTCCGGGAGATCGAGGCGGTGGAGGAGTTGCCGGACGAGTTGTCCGAGCAGATGTTGCGGCGGGCCTTCGACATCGGGATGCGGATCAGTCCGGACATGGGGGAGGAGGAGCGGCGGGAGGCCCATGTGCAGCGGGCGCGGAGGCTCAAGCGGGTGCGGCGGATCCAGGGGGAGATGTTGAGCGCGGCGCGGCATGAGGTGTTGGCCGCGCGGAGTGAACCCGGGGCGGATCCGGAGGTGGTCGACCGGGTGCTTCGGCATCTTGATGTGCGTAGCTTGAAGTGAGCGGGCCTTGCCTGCGGGGTGACTCGCCGTCGGCGACCGCGGGCCCGGCCCCGTCGCCGTCGGGCGGAGGGCCCCACGCCGGGACCCCAGCCCTCAGGGGTCTGGGGTCCGAGGGGAGCGACCGCGCCCGTGTGTGGGCGTTTTGGGTTTTTGGTTCAGCGGCCTGGGCCGGCTCGGGGTATTTCGTGGATGCGGCGGGGAGGTTTGGTGTCCCGGGAGGGGGCCGCTCCGTCGTGGGGCGGGCTGCCGTTGCTTCGGCTGTGGGGGACGGCCGCCTCGGCCGTGTTGACGCGGGGGAGGGCGTACGGGTGTTCTTCGGAGAGCCAGCGGATCATGTGTTCGCGGACCTTGACCCGTACCGTCCAGATGTCGTCCGCGTCCTTGGCGGTCACCAGGGCCCGTACCTGCATGGTGTTCGGGGTGGTGTCCGTGATGTCCAGGCCGTAGGCGCGGCCGTCCCAGGCCGGGCACTCGCGCAGGATGTCGCGCAGCTTCTCGCGCATCGCGTCGATGGGGGCCGCGTGGTCGAGGTGCCAGAACACGATGCCGGTCATCTGCGGGCTCCCGCGCGACCAGTTCTCGAACGGCTTGGACGTGAAGTACGACACGGGCATCGTGATCCGGCGCTCGTCCCAGGTCCGCACGGTCAGGAAGGTCAGTGTGATCTCCTCGACCGTGCCCCACTCGCCGTCCACCACGACCGTGTCACCGATGCGAACCATGTCGCCGAAGGCGATCTGCAGCCCCGCGAACAAGTTGCTGAGCGTCGACTGCGCGGCGACACCGGCGACGATGCCGAGGACGCCGGCCGAGGCCAGCAGCGAGGCGCCGGCCGCGCGGAACGCGGGGAACGTCAGCAGCATCGACGCCGCCGCGACCACGCCGACCACGGCGGAGACCACACGCATGATCAGCGTCACCTGGGTCCGCACCCGACGGACCCGGGCCGGGTCGCGATGGGCGCGCGCGTAGCGGCTGTACGAGGTCTCCACGATCGCGGAGGCGATCCGGATCACCAGCCAGGCGGCGGCCCCGATGAGGACAAGCGTGAGCGCCTGGCCGATCGCCACCTCGTGCCGATCCAGCAGCTGCGCCTCGTCGTACAGCCCTCTCAACAGGGCCGCGCAGAGTACGAGCTGGTAGGGGATGCGGCCACGACGCAGCAGACCCCACATCGGGGTCTCGTGATGTCGTCCGTCGGCCTTGCGCAGCAGCAGGTCGGTGGCCCAGCCGATGATCAGCGTGAGCAGAACCGAGCCGCCGACCACTAGCAGTGGGCGGAGTACGTTCTCCATGCCTCCGAACGTAACCGTCCCCGGGCACTCATGAACATGTGACTTACGACGCCATGTGGGTAGGGCGGTGTTCCTGAGGCGGGGTCCGGGGCGTGAGCCGCCGCGGAATCCCCGGTGTCGTACCCGGCTGGCACCATGGCCTCATGAACATCATGCTTTTCCATTCGACCTACGGTCCGAGACCTGCCGTGGCCGCGGCGGCGGACCGGTTGCGCGCCGCCGGGCACGAGGTGTGGACGCCAGACCTCTTCGCGGGGCGCACGTTCGACACCGTCGAGGAGGGCATGGCCGTCAAGGACGAGATCGGAAAGGACGAACTGCTCAAGCAGGCCGTACTGGCCGCCGCGCCCTACTCGGACCGGGGGCTCGTGTACGCCGGGTTCTCGCTCGGCGCCTCCATCGCGCAGACGCTCGCGCTGGGCGACAGCAAGGCCCGCGGACTGCTGCTTCTGCACGGCACGTCGGACATCGCGGCGAACGCCACCGTGGACGAGCTGCCCGTCCAGCTGCATGTGGCCGAGCCGGATCCCTTCGAGACCGACGACTGGCTGAGCGCCTGGTATCTCCAGATGCGCAGAACCGGCGCCGATGTCGAGGTCTACCGATACGCCGGAGCCGGCCACCTGTACACCGACCCCGAGCTGCCGGACTACGACGAGGAGGCAGCCGAGGCCACCTGGCGGGTGGCGCTCGGCTTCCTCGACTCGCTGTAGCGGCTAGCCCGGGAAGCACTCCTTCGGCGGGTTCACCAGCGACTGGAAGTGCCCGGACCACACCCAGGACGTCGGCTGGGAGTTATAGATCCTGAACCACCGTGCCCCCGAGGGGGTCTTGGTGGTCGAGCACTGGATCCGCAGGGTCGTGCCCCGCGGCTCCGTGCGGTACTTCGTCGACGAGGACGTGGGCTCGGCGTATATGGGAGAGCTTTCGAGCGTGGTCAGGTTGACGTACGCCGGTGCCGCTGCCGCCGTGGCTTCCTGCGCCTGAGCGGATGAGGCGGTCAGCCCGGCGAGGGCCAGGGCGGCGCCGAGCACCGCGGTCTTCGTCAGGACACTTTGGGGGGTGGCCATGTGACTCCAATCGTGAATAACCTGTCGGACCGTCAGTGCGACGATCCGAACACGGTGGGCGACGCTATCAAGATCCTCCCGGGCGCGTCCGGAATTGTTTTCTACACCGGGTCGTAGGTGCGCTCGACCTTCTGTGTGCCGGTGCGCGTGCGGTACGAACGAGCCCAGGCCGAGGTCGCGTCGGCTTTCGTGCGGTCGGACAGGACGTAGAAGTCCATCTGTGCGCGGTCGGCGGTGATGTCCAGGACGCCGTAGCCGTGGCGGTCGGTGTCGACCCAGTGGACGTGCCGGTTGGCGGCCCGGATGACCGGCGAGGCGACCGCGGAGACCGTGCCCTCGGGGACCTTCACGATGTCGTCGAGGTTGTCGGAGGTCACCGAGGTGACCACGAACTCCGTGGCGGCCGAGGCGGACAGCGGGTACGTGCCGGCGTCCACCGGCACGTCGTTGGCCCACGCCATGTGGATGTCGCCGGTCAGGAAGACGGTGTTGCCGATCGCGTTCGAGCGCAGGTGGGCCAGCAGTTCGCGGCGGTCGTCCGTGTAGCCGTCCCACTGGTCGGTGTTGAGCGCGAGGCCTTCCTTCGGCAGGCCGAGCAGCTCGGCTAGCGGCTCGAGCAGGTCGGCGGAGAGGGAGCCGATGGCGAACGGCGAGATCATCACCGAGTTGCCGACCAGCCGCCAGGTCGTGTCGGACGCCTTCAGTCCCGTCTTCAGCCAGTCGAGCTGGGCGCGACCGGTGATCGTCCGGTTCGGGTCGTCGACCGAGCCGTTGCCGACGCCGACCTGCTGCGAGCGGAAGGACCGCAGGTCGAGCAGTGAGAGATCGGCGAGCTTGCCGAAGCGCAGCCGGCGGTAGGTGGTGCCGGCGATCGCCTGGCGGACCGGCATCCACTCGAAGTAGGCCTGCTTGGCCGCCGCCTGACGGGCCGACCAGGCGCCCTCGGCGCCCTCGGTGTGGTTCTCCGCGCCGCCCGACCAGGTGTCGTTGGCGAACTCGTGGTCGTCCCAGATCGCGACGACCGGCGCCTTCGTGTGCAGGGCCTGGAGGTCCGGGTCCGTCTTGTACTTGCCGTGCCGGATGCGGTAGTCGGCGAGGGTGAGGATCTCGTGGGCCGGGGCGTGCGGCCGTACGACGGTGTCGCGCGCCCCGTACTCGCCGGTGCCGTACTCGTAGATGTAGTCGCCCAGATGCAGCCAGGCGTCCAGGTCACCGCGGGCCGCGAGATGGCGGTACGACGAGAAGTAGCCGGCCTCCCAGTTGGCGCAGGAGACCACGCCGAAGCGGAGGTTCGCCACGGCCGCGTCGGCGGCGGGCGCGGTGCGGGTGCGGGCGACGGGCGAGTCGGTGCCCCCGGCGGAGAAGCGGAACCAGTAGTCCGTCGCGGGCGTCAGGCCCCGTACGTCGGCCTTCACGGTGTGGTCGGAGGCGGCGGTTGCGGTGACCGAACCCTTGGCGACGATGGTGGTCAACGCCTTGTCCCTGGCGATGATCCAGTCGACCGGAGTGTCCGGGCCGAGCCCGGAGCCGGGTATCGCCTCGGCGGTGGGCGTCACGCGGGTCCACAGCAGGACGCCGTCGGGAAGTGGGTCACCGGAGGCGACACCGTGCAGGAAGGCGGGGGCGTCGGCGGCGGCCCGCGCGGGCAGGGCGGCGACGAGCGGACCGGCCGCCACCGCGGAGGCGGCTGCGGCCTTGACGACCGTACGGCGGCGCGGGGACAGGGAGTTGGCTGAACCGGCGCTCTCGGATGATCTGTATCGACTGGTCACGACCGATCAGGTTACTGATCGGTATGCATCGAGAGCGGGCGAACCCGGAAAGTTCGCCCGCTCTTCACGCGGAGGCTGGATTCCCCGCCGGCGTCAGCCCTTGAGGGCTTCGCCCACCACCTTGTCGAAGTCGGCCACTGTCAGCAGCGGGGTGCCGTTGTTGAGCTGCTTGCCGTCCATGACGAAGCCCGGGGTGCCGGTCACGCCCTCCTTGTTGTCGTCGAAGGTCTTCGACATGGCCATCGCCCAGGCGTCGTACGTGCCCTTCTTGACCGCGTCCTGGAACTTCGTGTTGTTCTTCAGTGCGGAGACGGTGTTCGCGACCTTGATGAGGTAGGCGTCGTCCTTGAACTTGTCGGTCGTCTCGTCCGGGTGATACTTCGTCGAGTAGAGCGCGGTCTTGTACTCGAGGAACGCCTCGGGGCTGACGTTCAGCGCGGCGCCCATGGCGCTCAGGGCGTTCTTGGAACCCTCGCCGTTGTCCTTGTTGTCGATGAACGTGGCGCCGACGTACTGGAACTTGTACTTGCCGCCGTCGACATCCTTCTTCAACGTCGAGCCGACGGTCTGCTCGAACTGTGCGCACACGGGACAGCGCGGGTCCTCGTAGACCTTGAGGGTCTTCTTCGCGCTGCTCTTGCCTATGACCACGGTGGTGCCGTCGGTGCCCGTGGTGTTGGCCGGAGCGACGACCTTCTCGTCCTTCATGGCCTCCCAGTGGCTGGGCTTCTGCGACTGGACGACGGCGTAGCCGATGCCGCCGGCCAGCGCCAGCACGGCGACGACCGAACCGGCGACGATCACCTGCCGCTTGACCTTGGCACGCTTGGCCTGCCGCTCGCGCTCCTCGCGCAGCCGTTCCCGGGCGGCCGTCTTCGATGCCTGGCTGTTCCGCTTGCTCATGGTGGTGTTCTCCGTTGGGGACGCGCACAGGACGTGGTGTGGTCGTGTGCGGGATACGTATGGGGTCCGGCTGGTGCTCAGCCGCCGTTCGGTGCCGTTCGGTGCCGTTCGGTGCCGCTCGGGCCGAAGGTCCGGCTCGGGCTCAGGCTTGGGCGAAGGCGGCCGGGCACGGCGGTCCACGCCGTCCCAGGGAGTGCACGAGGAATCGCTCGCGCGCGGTGGTCGTACGGCGGCGGGGGCGCCGCGCGGGGAGCGCGGCGGGGGCCGTGCGTACCGTCACGGCCGCGATCGCCAGCAGCAGCGGGCGGAACGTGGTCGCGGTCACCGCCCGCAGCAGCTGGGCCAGCGCCCGCTCGCCGCGGCGCAGCCAGGCGGCCGCGAGGAGACCGACACCGATGTGCGCGCCGAGCAGCAGCCAGGTGGTCGCCGGATCGGCGTGGGCGAGCAGCCCCGCGAGCCGGTCGGTGTCGGTGCCGGTCACCCGGGCCAGCGGGGCACCGAGGCCGGTGCCGTCGCCGCACAGCACATCGAAGCCGACGGAGCGCAGAGGGCCGGTGACCGGGCCGCCGGCCGCGCCGTAACAGACGTGCTGGCCGGTGGTGAACACCGTGTCGGCGGCCAGTTCCAGCGGGATCAGCAGGGCCGCGATCCGGCCGAAGCCGCGCTCGCGGCCGGCCAGGGCGTAGGCGAGGACGAACACGACGGCCGCGATCACGGCCACCGTGTTCAGCGGCAGCGGGACCCGGGACAGCAGCACGTGCGACGCGCTGCTGAGTGTCACGACGAGTGCCGTGAACAGCGCCGCGCGTACGGCTCTGAGCTGAGTCCCGGATATGTCCATAGCGGGGAAGAGTCTGTCACGTGGCCCGGTAAGAGACCCCTAAAAGATCCCTGTGAGTGGGCCTACCGACAGCGGATCGTCACAGACCCGGAATCCGGCCGTTGCGGAACAGGTCCACGAACGTCTGGTGATCGGCACGCGCGCGTGCGCCGTACGCGTGCGCGAAGTCGACCAGGAGGCCCTCGAAGCTCTCCTCGTCGGCGGCGATCGCCGCGTCGATGGCGCGCTCGGTGGAGAACGGCACGAGGGACTCACCGGACTGGTCGTCCGCCGCCGCGTGCATGGTGGCGGTGGCCCGGCCCAGGTCGGCGACGACCGCCGCGATCTCCTCGGGGTCGTCGATGTCGCCCCAGTCGAGGTCCACGGCGTACGGCGAGACCTCGGCGACCAACTGGCCCGAGCCGTCCAGCTCGGTCCAGCCGAGCCACGGGTCGGCGTGCGCCTGGAGAGCGCGCTGCGAGATCACCGTGCGGTGGCCCTCGTGCTGGAAGTAGTCCCGGATCGCCGAGTCCGTGATGTGGCGGGAGACGGCCGGGGTCTGGGCCTGCTTGATGTAGATCACGACGTCGTTCTCCAGGGCGTCGCTGTGGCCCTCCAGAAGGATGTTGTACGAGGGCAGGCCGGCCGAGCCGATACCGATGCCGCGGCGGCCGACGACGTCCTTCACGCGGTACGAGTCGGGGCGGGCCAGCGAGGTCTCCGGCAGCGTCTCCAGATAGCCGTCGAAGGCGGCGAGGACCTTGTAGCGGGTGGCCGCGTCCAGCTCGATGGAGCCGCCGCCCGGGGCGAAGCGGCGCTCGAAGTCACGGATCTCCGTCATCGACTCGAGCAGCCCGAAGCGGGTCAGGGAGCGGGCGTCACGCAACGCGTCCAGGAGCGGGCCCTGGGCGGTGTCCAGGGTGAACGGCGGCACCTCGTCGCTCTTGGCGCCGGTCGCCAGGGCGTGGATGCGCTCGCGGTACGCGCCCGCGTACACCTGCACCAGCTCGGTGATCTGGTCGTCGCCGAGCGCCTTCGCGTACCCGATGAGGGCGATGGAGGCGGAGAACCGCTTGAGGTCCCAGGTGAAGGGGCCGACGTACGCCTCGTCGAAGTCGTTCACGTTGAAGATCAGCCGGCCGTTGGCGTCCATGTACGAGCCGAAGTTCTCGGCGTGCAGGTCGCCGTGGATCCACACCCGGGAGGTGCGCTCGTCCAGGTACGGGCCGCCCCGCTTCTCGTCGGTGAGGTCGTGGTAGAAGAGGCACGCCGTGCCCCGGTAGAACGCGAAGGCCGAGGCCGCCATCTTCCGGAACTTCACGCGGAACGCGGCCGGGTCGGCGGCCAGGAGCTGGCCGAAGGCGGTGTCGAAGACGGCGAGGATCTCCTCGCCGCGGTGCTCGTCGTTGAGCTGCGGAACCGACATCGCTGGGTGCCTCCTGGTACGGATGGTGCGTGACGAGTGGGAGCGGATCTCCTGCCCGGACCAACGTGCGGGGGTCGGCCGGAGTGCCCGTTCTTCTTCACATGAAGGTACGCGGGGGAGCCCTCCGGGTGTCAGTGCCGAGGCATAGACTTCGACGCTGTCCCCCAGACTGTTTCGCCGCCCGTGGGGATCTTGTCGACGCCTGCCCGCCCGTCACCCGACCACCATCCCTCAACGAGGCGCTTCGCGCCGCCCCGATCAATTGGAGGCCGAAACCGTGTCAAAGCCGCCGTTCACGCACCTGCACGTCCACACCCAGTATTCGCTGCTGGACGGTGCCGCGCGGCTCAAGGACATGTTCGACGCGTGCAACGAGATGGGCATGTCCCACATCGCCATGTCCGACCACGGCAACCTCCACGGGGCGTACGACTTCTTCCACACCGCGAAGAAGTCCGGGGTCACTCCGATCATCGGCATCGAGGCGTATGTCGCGCCCGAGTCCCGTCGCAACAAGCGCAAGATCCAGTGGGGTCAGCCGCACCAGAAGCGGGACGACGTCTCCGGTTCGGGTGGTTACACCCACAAGACGATCTGGGCGGCCAACTCGACGGGCCTGCACAACCTCTTCAAGCTCTCCTCGGACGCGTACGCGGAGGGCTGGCTGCAGAAGTGGCCCCGGATGGACAAGGAGACCATCAGCCAGTGGTCCGAGGGGCTCATCGCCTCCACCGGCTGTCCCTCCGGCGAGCTCCAGACCCGGCTGCGCCTCGGCCAGTTCGACGAGGCGCTGAAGGCCGCCTCCGAGTACCAGGACATCTTCGGCAAGGACCGCTACTTCCTGGAGCTGATGGACCACGGCATCGACATCGAGCACCGGGTCCGCGACGGCCTCCTGGAGATCGGCAAGAAGCTCGGCATCCCGCCGCTGGTCACCAACGACTCGCACTACACGTACGCGCACGAGGCGACCGCCCATGACGCGCTGCTGTGCATCCAGACCGGCAAGAACCTCTCCGACCCGGACCGCTTCCGCTTCGACGGCACCGGCTACTACCTGAAGTCCACGGACGAGATGTACGCCATCGACTCCTCGGACGCCTGGCAGGAGGGCTGTGCCAACACCCTCCTGGTGGCCGAGCAGATCGACACCGCCGGCATGTTCGAGGCGAGAAACCTCATGCCGAAGTTCGACATCCCCGAGGGCTTCACCGAGATCACCTGGTTCAAGGAGGAGGTCCGCCTGGGGATGAACCGCCGCTTCCCGGGCGGCGTCCCCGACGACCGGCAGAAGCAGGTCGAGTACGAGATGGACGTCATCATCCAGATGGGGTTCCCGGGGTACTTCCTCGTCGTCGCCGACTTCATCATGTGGGCCAAGAACCAGGGCATCGCGGTCGGTCCGGGCCGTGGTTCCGCGGCCGGTTCGATCGTCGCGTACGCCATGGGCATCACCGACCTCGACCCGATCCCGCACGGCCTGATCTTCGAGCGGTTCCTCAACCCCGAGCGCGTCTCCATGCCCGATGTCGACATCGACTTCGACGAGCGTCGGCGCGTCGAGGTGATCAGGTACGTCACGGAGAAGTACGGCGCCGACAAGGTCGCCATGATCGGCACGTACGGCAAGATCAAGGCGAAGAACGCCATCAAGGACTCCGCGCGCGTGCTGGGCTACCCGTACGCCATGGGCGACCGCCTCACCAAGGCGATGCCCGCCGACGTCCTCGGCAAGGGCATCGACCTCAACGGCATCACCGACCCCTCGCACCCGCGCTACAGCGAGGCCGGCGAGATCCGCGCGATGTACGAGAACGAGCCGGACGTCAAGAAGGTCATCGACACCGCCAAGGGCGTCGAGGGCCTGGTCCGGCAGATGGGCGTGCACGCCGCCGGCGTCATCATGTCCAGCGAGCCCATCGTCGACCACGCCCCGATCTGGGTGCGGCACACGGACGGCGTGACCATCACGCAGTGGGACTACCCGCAGTGCGAGTCGCTCGGCCTGCTGAAGATGGACTTCCTCGGCCTGCGCAACCTGACGATCATGGACGACGCCGTCAAGATGGTGAGGTCCAACAAGGGCGTCGACCTCCAACTGCTCTCGTTGCCGCTCGACGATCCGACGACCTTCGAACTGCTCCAGCGTGGTGAGACCCTCGGCGTCTTCCAGTTCGACGGCGGCCCCATGCGCTCCCTGCTGCGCCTGATGAAGCCCGACAACTTCGAGGACATCTCCGCCGTCTCCGCGCTCTACCGTCCGGGCCCGATGGGCATGGACTCGCACACCAACTACGCGCTCCGCAAGAACAAGCTCCAGGAGATCACCCCGATCCACAAGGAGCTGGAGGAGCCCCTCGAAGAGGTCCTCGCGGTCACCTACGGCCTGATCGTCTACCAGGAGCAGGTGCAGAAGGCCGCCCAGATCATCGCCGGCTACTCGCTCGGCGAGGCGGACATCCTCCGCCGGGTGATGGGCAAGAAGAAGCCCGACGAACTGGCGAAGAACTTCGTCCTCTTCCAGGAGGGCGCCCGGAAGAACGGCTACAGCGACGAGGCGATCCAGTCCCTGTGGGACGTGCTGGTCCCCTTCGCCGGCTACGCCTTCAACAAGGCGCACTCCGCCGCGTACGGCCTGGTCTCGTACTGGACCGGGTATCTGAAGGCGAACTATCCCGCCGAGTACATGGCCGCGCTGCTCACCTCGGTCAAGGACGACAAGGACAAGTCGGCCGTCTACCTCAACGAGTGCCGGCGCATGGGCATCAAGGTGCTGCCGCCGAACGTCAACGAGTCGTTGCACAACTTCGCCGCGCAGGGCGACGACGTGATCCTCTTCGGCCTGGGAGCCGTGCGCAACGTCGGCACGAACGTGGTCGAGTCGATCATCAAGAGCCGTAAGGCCAAGGGCAAGTACGGCTCCTTCCCCGACTACCTCGACAAGGTCGAGGCGGTCGCGTGCAACAAGCGCACCACGGAGTCGCTGATCAAGGCGGGCGCCTTCGACACCCTGGGGCACACCCGCAAGGGCCTCACCGCGCACTTCGAGCCGATGATCGACAACGTGGTGGCGGTCAAGCGCAAGGAGGCGGAAGGACAGTTCGACCTCTTCGGAGGCGGCGAGGAGGAGAGCGACGAGCCCGGCTTCGGCCTCGACGTGGAGTTCACCACCGACGAGTGGGACAAGACCTATCTCCTCGCCCAGGAGCGGGAGATGCTCGGCCTGTACGTCTCCGACCACCCGCTCTTCGGTCTGGAGCACGTGCTGTCCGACAAGGCGGACGCCGGCATCGCCCAGCTCACCGGAGGCGAGCACTCGGACGGCGCGGTCGTCACCATCGGCGGCATCATCTCCGGCCTCCAGCGCAAGATGACCAAGCAGGGCAACGCCTGGGCCATCGCCACGGTGGAGGACCTGGCCGGTTCCATCGAGTGCATGTTCTTCCCGGCCACCTATCAGCTCATCTCGACCCAACTCGTCGAGGACGCCGTGGTGTTCGTGAAGGGCCGCCTGGACAAGCGCGAGGACGTGCCGCGCCTGGTCGCCATGGAACTCCAGGTGCCCGACCTGTCGAACGCGGGCACCAACGCGCCCGTGATCCTCACCATCCCGGCCACCCGGGTCACTCCGCCCATGGTCAGCCGCCTCGGTGAGATCCTCAGTCACCACAAGGGCGAGAGCGAGGTCCGGATCAAGCTTCAGGGCCCGAGCAAGACGACCGTGCTGCGTCTGGACCGGCACCGGGTCAAGCCCGACCCGGCGTTGTTCGGCGACCTGAAGGTGCTGTTGGGGCCGTCCTGCCTGGCGGGCTGACGGCAGGCTCTTGATGTGTGCGAGGGGCGCATCCGGTCGCGGATGCGCCCCTCGGTGTGTACCTGGGCATCAACAACCCGTTACACAGATGTCAGTTGTGACCGAAGCGCTTCTGACGCCCCTTGCGGGCCACGTCACCCGGAGTGATCTGCGTGGCGTGCTGCTCGGCCGGCGTCTCCATCGACGACTGGTGGGCCGCCTGCTGACCGCGCTCGGTCTGGGGCCGCTTACGGTCCTGTTTCTTGTTCTTGGCCATGGTGCTGCCTCCTGTGGGGGATCTAGGTGCCAGGGCCGGGACCAGATTCACATAGGCTGACAAAGAGCGCATGTCGGATAATTACCGTCTGTGACAGGGCTTGTCGGAGCACGAGAAGTCGAAACGCCACGCCGAAGATCGAGTTCGGGCCGTTAACCCCCGCGTGGTCGGGCAGACTCGAAGCAAGCCCGAAGCAAACCTCCCGGGAAGAGGGTGAGTCGTGTGGACCGCTGCATCGTCCTGGTGGACGCCGGGTATCTGCTGGGGGCCGCCGCCAGTCTCCTCGCCGGAGAGCCCTCGCGATCCCGTATCACCGTCGACCACGCCGCCCTCATCCAGGGACTGCGCGAACGCGCCGAGTCCGACACGGAACGGCCGCTGCTGCGCATCTACTGGTTCGACGGCGCCCCCGACCGCGTCCCGCAGCCCGAACACCGCAGACTGCGCGTGATGCCCCGGGTCACCGTCCGGCTCGGCGCCCTGACCCGCAGCGACGGACGCTGGGCCCAGAAGGGCGTGGACGCCGCGATGCACGCCGAGCTGACCGAGCTGGCCCGCAACCGCGCCTGCTCCGACGTCGTCCTGGTCACCGGGGACGGCGATCTGCTCCCGGGCATGATGGCGGCCAAGGAGCACGGGGTCGCTGTACACCTGTGGGCCGTGCAGGCCGCCGACGGGGACTACAACCAGTCCGAGGACCTGGTCGCCGAGGCCGACGAGCGGCGCGTGCTCGACCGTACGTGGATCACCAAGGCCGTACGCGCCAAGGACCTCGGTGGGGTCTGCGCGCCGCCGCCCGTGCCGCGGCCCGAGATCGCCGCGATCCTGTCGGCGCCGCTGCCCGAGTCCGGGCTGTCCTCGGGGGCCGAGCGGCCCGCCGAGGAGACCGAGCACGCCTCGGCGGCCGGCTCCTCGGAGAACGGCACCGAGGAGCGGGCGCCGGCCCCGAAGGGCGTACCCACGCCGAAGGACCTGGCCGCGCTGCGCGCACCCGGTGTCCAGCCCGCCCAGCCGCCCCCGTCCGCGACCCTGCGCTGGTCCTCCGACAAGGGCTGGGTCGACCGGCCCGGCGTCGCCTCCGAACCTGCCGAGGTGGCGTCCATGCCGACGCTGGCGCAGCTGACCACGGCGGAGCAGCGGTGGGCCGACCGGGAGGAGGACATCACCACCGTCGGCGGGGACCCGTTCGAGGTCGGACAGGTGTTCGCACGGCGGTGGATGGGACGGCTCGGGGACCACGGGAGCAACCTGCAGAAACTGTCCGGGATGTATCCGCGCGTCCCGCACCGCATCGACGGCGAGCTGCTGCGGTACGCGGCCCGCTTCGGGCTGCTCGCCCACAAGGACGACCAGATCGACGAGCACGACCGGTACGCCATCCGGGCCGGGTTCTGGCGGGAGATCGACGTACGGACGACGCCGGAGCACGCGCCCGCGGGCGAGTGAGGTCCTTACCGCTGGAATTCCCGTTATGGGCCGACCCGGAAACCGGCCGGGGCGGCGGACCCCGTAGTCTCGTCCCTTGTGAGTACGCGCGCGGCACCGGCACTTCGGCACAGTGGTGATGTCGTATGCGCCGTGCGCGGGCTGACCAAGACCTATCCGGCGGTACGGGGCCGGCGCGGCGTTCCCGCGACATCCGAGGTGAGAGCCACCGACGACGTACGCCTGGACATCCGGCGCGGTGAGATCTTCGGGCTGCTCGGGCCGAACGGTGCCGGGAAGACCACCCTGGTACGGCAGCTGACCGGGCTGATGCGGCCCGACCGGGGGAGTGTCGAGATCCTCGGACACGACATCGTCCGCCACCCGGAGCGGGCCGCCCGGATCCTCGCCTACCTGGGGCAGGAGTCCTCCGCCCTCGACGACCTCACCGTGTCCCTCGCCGCCGAGACCACCGGTCGGCTGCGCGGACTGGAAGCGGGACGGGCGCGGGCCGAGCGGGACGCCGTACTGGACGAGCTGGGCCTCACGCCGCTCGCCGGGCGGCCGCTCAGGAAGCTGTCCGGCGGGCAGCGCCGACTGGCCTGCTTCGCGGCCGCGCTGGTGGGGCAGCGGCCGCTGCTGGTGCTGGACGAGCCGACCACCGGCATGGACCCCGTGGCGCGCCGCGCGGTCTGGGGCGCCGTCGACCGGCGCCGGGCCGAACAGGGCGCGACCGTCCTGCTCGTCACCCACAACGTCATCGAGGCCGAGACGGTCCTCGACCGGGTCGCCGTCCTCGACCGGGGCCGGGTGATCGCCTGCGACACCCCCACCGGCCTCAAGGAACAGGTCGCCGGAGAGGTACGGGTCGACCTGGTGTGGCGCGAGACGGCTCCGCTGCACGTCCCCGAGGTCGCCGCGCTGCGGGACCGGGTCGTGGAGTCGGGGCGCCGCTGGACGCTCAGACTCGCCCCGGAGGAGGCCCGCGCGGTCGTCGCCACCGTCACCGGCGGGTCCGCGTTCGCCGCGCTGGACGACTTCACGCTCGCCACGCCCAGCCTGGAGGACGTGTACCTGGCCCTGGGCGGTGCCGCGCAGCAGGGGCTGGTGAAGGCGTGAACACTTGAGTGCGCGAACCGTCGCATCCGTAACCAACAGGACGACTGCCGCAGTGAGACCGAGAGAGGGGAGCCGCACGAGGTGAGTGTCGTACCCGCCGAGGTTCTGCCGGGCAGTGCCCAGGCCGTTCAGGAGCCGGTCCGGGAAGCGGCCGAGCTCGGTCCCCGCGCGCGGCTGTGGCCGGCGCTGGTGGCCGTGTACCGGGCGCAGCTGTCCCGGGCGCGGGTCGCGCGTATCCCGCTGCTGTTCGTGGCGACCTTCCAGTCGATCGGGATCATGATCCTGATGCGCGGGGTCGTGGACGGCGGCGGTGAGGCGCAGGCGGTGGTGGCCGGGTCGTCGGTGCTGGTCGTCGCCTTCGTCGCGTTGAACCTGCTCGCGCAGTACTTCGGGCAGCTGCGGGCCAGCGGCGGACTGGACCACTACGCCACGCTGCCGGTGCCGCCGGCGGCGGTGGTGCTGGGCGCGGCGGGCGCGTACGCGTCCTTCACCGTCCCGGGGACCGTGGTGACCGCGGTGTTCGGCTGTGTGCTGTTCGGGCTGCCGGTGGCGCACCTGTGGGTCCTCGTGGCCGTCATCCCGCTCGCGGGTGCCGCGCTCGCCGGGCTCGGGGCCGCGCTCGGGCTGCTCGCGCCGCGTCCGGAACTGGCCACGTTGCTCGGGCAGCTCGGTATGTCGGCGGCGCTGCTGCTGGGGGTCCTGCCCGCGGACCGGATGCCCGAGGCGGTGCGGTTCACCCGTGATCTGCTGCCGTCGACATACGGCGTCGAGGCTTTCGCACGTACCTTCGGACCGCACCCCGACTGGGCCTTCGTACTCGGGGATCTCGCCGTCTGCGGCGGAGTCGGCGTGGTGTCGCTGGCCGTCGCCACCTGGGCGTACCGTCGGGCGGCCGTCCGGTGACGCGCCGCACAGGCCGGCCTGGCACGATGTCATAGTGACCGCACCGTTGACTCCTCCTCCGTCGCCCCATGAACAGCCCGCGCACAGTGCGTGGCAGGGGTCGCCTCCCGGGTATGTGGCTTCCGTGCCGGACGCGTCGTACGGCGCGCACGGTCTGTACGGACAGGATGGGCCCGGGATGAAGACCGAAGTGCGGGAGGCCGCCGTGATCACGGTGGCGGTGGCGCTCGCCGGGGCGCTGCTGGGCGTGCTGTGGTGGTGGCTGGCCCCGCACGTCCCGCTGACGGGAGACGTGGTCGACAAGAGCTGGGTCGTCTACCTGAAGGACAGCGAGGGCGAGCAGGCGGTCGGTGTCGACGGAACGTTCACTCTGCTGGGGCTGGCCTTCGGGGCGGTGAGCGCGCTCGCCGTTTTCCTGCTGCGACGGCGCGGAGGAGTACCGCTGGTGGTGGCGCTCGGCCTCGGCGGGCTGCTGGGATCGCTGCTGGCCTGGCGGCTCGGCGTGTGGCTCGGGCCGGCCCAGGACGTGATCGCCCATGCGAAGTCCGCGGGCAAGGGAGTCACCTTCTCGGCGCCGCTGAAGCTGGGAGCCAAGGGGGCGTTGCTGGCGTGGCCGCTGACGGCCCTGGTGGTGCATCTGGGCCTGACGGCCCTGTTCGGGCCGCGGGATCCGGAGCCGCAGGGTCCCTATGAGCAGGGCCCCGTCCCGAAGGATCCGTACGGAGCCCCGCCGGCGTGACCGGACTGTGCCGCGCCCTTGTCCAGCCGTTCCTAGGCCGGCCGGACCAGGCGTCCGGCCGGCCCTAGGCCGGGCGCCTGCCGTGGTTGGAGCGGCCCTTCTTGACGCGCCATCTGCGTTTTCTGGTTTTCTTCGACATGCCCCTTCTGCTTAACCGAGGAGGGGCCTCTCGTCGAGAGGTCAGGCACGCCCGATGGGGGCCATCACCGCGTCCGTGAGGGCGGCCAGGTCCGCGGGGGAGAGCTCGACCTCCAGGCCGCGGCGGCCCGCCGAGACACAGATCGTCGGGTGGGCGGACGCCGACGCGTCGAGGACCGTGGGCAGCTTCCTGCGCTGGCCGAGCGGGGAGATGCCACCGCGCACGTACCCCGTGGTGCGCTCGGCGAGAGCCGGGTCCGCCATCGTGGCGCGCTTGCCGCCGGCCGCCGAGGCCAGCGCCTTGAGGTCCAGTTGGCCCGCCACCGGGACCACCGCGACCGTCAGGGCCCCGTCCACGTCCGCCACCAGCGTCTTGAACACCCGCTCCGGGGAGACGCCCATCGCCTCGGCCGCCTCCTCGCCGTAGGACGGGTGGGAGGGGTCGTGGTCGTAGGAGTGGACCGTGTACGACATCCCGGCGGCCGTCAGGGCCACCGTCGCGGGGGTGCCGCCCGTCTGCTGCTGCTTCTTCGTCTTCTTCGCCATCGCGGCCTGATCCCGCCTGTTTCCCGGAGGTCGTGCGTCAGTTGAGACTCATCGGGCCGCGCGTCAGCTCCGACGCGGGCAACGACGGCAGACTACGGATGATCGACGTCTCCGAGCGAAGGAGTTTCAGCTCGTCGCGCAGCCGGGACGCGATGTCCGGGGCCTGGAGCAGGCGTTGCTTCGTCGGGGTGTCCAGCATCATCGCGGCGGCCACCAGGTACGAGACCACGGACGGTTCGTCCGGCAGGTCCGCGCCGGTCGCCAGGGACCGCTCGCGGGCGCCCGCGAGCCGCTTCTGGTACTGGCGGAAGGACCGCAGCACCCCCTCGGCCAGCGCCCCCGCCTCGTCGCCCGGATCCTCCGGAAGCTCCTCCAGCTCGGCCGTCAGGAACGGGCCCGAGGCGTCGACGGACAGCAGGCGCACCCGCGTGGTGCCGGTCGCCAGCACCTCGAAGGTGCCGTCGGGCCGTTCCCGCACCGTCGCCGCGTCCGCGACGCATCCGACGCCGTGGAACGCCTTGATCGGGTCGTCGCCGAAGCCGGCCGCCGGCCCGCGCTCGGGTACGGCCGTCTGGTCCGGCAGTCCGGGTGAGGTCGTCGCCACCTCGTGGCCGTCGCGGATCGTGACGACGGCGAATCGGCGTGACTCGTCCTCAGGGGTCTTCAGCAGCTCGCGCATCATGGCGCGATAGCGCTCCTCGAAGATGTTCAGAGGAAGCACGAGCCCCGGGAACAACACAGAGTTCAGGGGGAAGAGCGGGAGCCGCACGGTGGTCACGACGTAAGAGCCTAGTGGTCGCCGGGGCGGGCACGTTCGCCGTGCTCACTTCGTGGATGGGGGGAAGTGGTCCGGCGACGGGCCTCGTCCCGGATCCGGTCCCAGATCTCGTAGCGGATCTCCAGGAACCCGGCGAGCGGATCGTCGGAGAACCGCTCCCAGGGGAAGGAGGTGGCGTACGGGCCGATCTGGCGCAGTTGCTCTGCGGCGTCCGTCCAGCGCTCCAGCCGTACCAGGACGTACATCAGCTTGTTGCGCACCTCGGCGGGCCAAGGGTCGGCCGCCGGGAAGCGGGCGGAGAGCGCGATCGCCCGGTCGGCCGCCGCGTCCAGCCGCTCCCGCGGCACCTCGGGGCCGCGGCCGTCGGCCGGTCCGTCCGCCGGACTGTCGGCCGGTCCGTCGCCAGGTCCGTCGGTCTGACCGTCGGTCAGGCAGGAGAAGGCGGCCCGGGCTGGCAGCGCCTGGACGAGGGAGTCGGCCGGGGCGTCCTGCGCGGCCAGCTCGGCGAAGTCGAAGCAGGCGGGGAGGGAACCCTGCCAGGAGGAGGCGAGATACCGCATGGCCGCGACATGGCAGCCGTAGTGGTGCGGGGCGCGGCGGACCGCGGCCTCCCACAGCTCCTCGAAGTACTTGTGTCCGGCGTTCGAGCCGCGCGCGTGGTCCAGCGCGATCCGCCACGGCACCGGATCGCGGAGGTCGCCGTGCGCGGCAGCCGTGATCAACGGGCTCACCTCACGCAGCAGTTCCGCCCGCGCCGGCGACCGCCAGACGCGATCCACCGCGAGCTGCGCGCCGACCAGCAGCGCGTCCGGGTCGTGCGGCGCGGCCGTGCGCCAGGCCTCGTACCACTCGTCGCGGGAGCGGGCGAAGGCCGCGAGTCTTCGCGCGTAGCGGTCCCGGTTCTCCCAGTCCGCGCTGGCGCGGGTGGCGGTCAGCAGCGCGGACGCGGCCGCGTACTCGCCTTGAGCGGCCGCGACCAGCGCGGGACCCAGCCGGTCGTCGGGCGCGTCGAGCAGCACCTCGTCGTCGGCGGGCAATTCGCGGGCGAGGCACGAGGGTTTCCGGGGGATCCGCGAGGCGCGGATGAACGGGGGGAGTAGAGCCATGGTGTCGACCATTGAAAGACCGCAGGTCACGCGGACGCCAGCGGGAACGGCCAACTCGCGGAAAGTTGTACGCGCCGAGGTCAAGGGAAGGCAAAATGGTGACCATTCAACAACTAGGGCACCATCCGCCCCTCTCGTTTCACAAGGTTCTAATTGCGCCGCAGCAGCCGCGTCGCGCCCGCCGCCACCGTCGTCGCCAGGATCCAGCCCAGCAGGATGATCGCGGCGGCCAGCCACTGCCAGCCGCCGCGCAGTTGCCAGAACCCGACCTGGCCGAGGTCGATGACCGGCAGCAGCAGATCCAGGGCGAACAGCGCGGGGTTCCACGGCGGATGCTCGCCCCTCTTCAGCGGTGGATGGTCGGCGTGCGCGAAGGCCACCGAACTCGCCGCCCACAGCACCGCCATCCATACGGCGGCCCGGCCCGGCCGGTATCCGTAGGCGACCGTCCAGTCCTGGACGTACCCCCACAGCTTGGCGGCGATCGGCAGGCTCTCGCGGCGCCGGCGCTGCTTGGCGAGCAGCACCTCGCGCGCGTCCTCGTCCTCGCCGCCGGCGCGCAGCACGGTGGCCAGCCGTTCGTACGGCTCCGGGTTGTACTCGGCGGTCGCCGCCGCCACCCACTCGAGCCGTTCGTTCAGCGGGAACGGGCCGCGCGGCACCAGGTTCTCGTAGCTGAAGCCGCCCATGTGCAGCCGGCCCGGTCCCGGCCAGGCGTCCGCCCGGTCCATCAGGTTGACCACCCGCGCCCCCGACAGCGCCACCATGCCCCGGGCCGGCCGCTCCCCGAGGAAGCGCAGCTCGGGCGTCTGCACGCGGCGCAGCGACAGCTCCTGCTCGTCGGTGAGGGTGAACCGGGCCCGCTCCAGGTCGACCGCGTCCCCGAACCGCCCGTCGTCCAGCCGCAGCCCGCCCTGGCACTCGAAGCGCTGGATGCGCGTCCCGCGCGCGGGTGTCGCGCCACTCAGCTGGATGCCGCCGACACCGGCCGGGGTGAGGTACAGCGAGCGCTCCACGGTCAGCTGGGGGGCGTTCAGGGCGAGCCGCTGGTACGGGTTGACCAGCCGGGCGCCGCGCAGGCTCAGCGAGACGCCGATCTTGGCGCTGCGCAGGCTCAGCTCGCCGTGCGACTCCAGCATCTCGGCCTGGAGGTCCTGGCCGACGGTCAGGCCGTCGGCGGCGATCGAACGGCCGCTGCGGTCGCGGTGGACGATCGCCTGGTTCATCAGCAGATCCGTGCCGATGTGCGCGTCGGTGAGCCGTACGCCGTTGTGGAAGCGGCAGCGCGGCAGATGCAGGTCGCCCTCCGTGCGCACCCGGGCGGCCTCCAGGCGCGGCACCGAGCAGTCCACCAGCCGCACGGTCGTGAAGTGGGCCTCCGGCAGCAGCACGTCCCGGTCGAACCGGCAGCCGCGCATCTCGAGGTACGGCACCACCGTGCCGCCCGCGAGGTCCAGGGTGCCGCTGATCCGCACCCCGGCGAGCTTCAGGGACGACACACGGCCCGCGAGCGCCGGCGGGCCGTCCAGCAGCAGCCAGCACACGATCCGTGCCCGCACGGTCCGGTCGGGGCCCCAGGGATGGCCGCCGTGCGGATCGTCGACGACGGTGTCGCCGCTGCTCAGGTCGTACGCGCTGCCGTTGCGGAAGGCCTGCCACATCCCGGCCTCGACGGCGGTCAGATCGTCCGGCGGTTCCCCGTCCCTGACGCCGGCCCCCTCGGTCACCAGTCTTCTTCCTCCTCAGTGGCGTTTCCTTGTCCCGTACAACGGTTCATGCCCGCTGGGTGACACCCCGAACGCTCAACGTGAAGGCGATCTTCCGGGTTTCCTCCGGGATCTGTATCAGCCATTGATACGCGCGGACAGTGCCCGATCCCGGTCTGAGAGAATTGACCGCGTGCTGCAACATTTCCCTATGGCCCGAATCGATCTGCGCGGCGACGCCCTTCCGGAGGGCCCCGCTCTGCGCGACCTGCTGCCCCGAGCCGAGTTCGACGTCCAGGCCGCCCTGGAGAAGGTGCGTCCGATCTGCGAGGCCGTGCATCATCGGGGCGACGCGGCACTGATCGACTTCACGGAGAAGTTCGACGGGGTGCGCCTGGCGTCGGTCCGGGTCCCGGCCGAGGCACTCACCCGGGCTCTGGCGGAGCTGGACCCGGCCGTGCGCGCGGCCCTGGAGGAGTCCATCCGCCGCGCCCGGCTCGTCCACCGCGAGCAGCGGCGCGAGACCCACACGACCCAGGTCGTACCCGGCGGCTCGGTGACCGAGAAATGGGTCCCGGTCGAACGGGTCGGGCTGTACGCGCCCGGCGGCCGGTCGGTCTACCCGTCCTCCGTGATCATGAACGTGGTGCCCGCGCAGGAGGCCGGCGTCGAGTCGATCGCGCTCGCCTCCCCGGCGCAGGCCGAGTTCGACGGGCTGCCGCACCCCACGATCCTCGCCGCCTGCGCCCTGCTCGGCGTCGACGAGGTGTACGCCGCCGGTGGCGCGACCGCCGTCGCGATGTTCGCGTACGGCACCGAGTCCTGCCGGCCCGCCAACATGGTCACCGGCCCCGGCAACATCTGGGTCGCCGCCGCCAAGCGCTACTTCACCGGCAAGATCGGCATCGACGCCGAGGCCGGCCCGACCGAGATCGCGGTCCTCGCCGACGACACGGCCGACCCGGCGCACGTCGCCGCCGACCTGATCAGCCAGGCCGAGCACGACCCGCTGGCCGCCGCCGTGCTCGTGACCGACTCCGTCGCGCTCGCGGACGCGGTCGAGAAGGAACTGGAACCGCAGATCGCCGCGAGCAAGCACGTCGAGGACCGGATCGTCCCCGCGCTGCACGGCCGGCAGTCCGCGATCGTGCTGGTCGACGGGATCGACGAGGGCCTCAGGGTGGTCGACGCGTACGGCGCCGAACACCTGGAGATCCAGACGGCGGACGCCGTCGCGGTGGCCGGCCGGGTGCGCAACGCCGGCGCGATCTTCGTCGGGCCCTGGGCGCCGGTCTCGCTCGGCGACTACGCCGCCGGGTCCAACCACGTCCTGCCCACCGGCGGCTGCGCCTGCCACTCCTCGGGCCTGTCCGTCCAGTCCTTCCTGCGCGGCATCCACATCGTCGACTACACGAAGGACGCGCTGGCCGACGTGGCGCATCATGTGGTCACGCTGGCGGAGGCGGAGGATCTGCCCGCGCACGGCGCGGCGATCAAGGCGAGGTTCGGGTGGAAGGTACCAACGAGCAAGTGAGCTTCGAAATCGACGATCTCCCCGTGCGGGACGAACTGCGCGGCAAGACCCCTTATGGGGCGCCCCAGTTGGACGTCCCCGTACGCCTGAACACCAACGAGAACCCCTATCCGCTGCCCGAGCCGCTGGTCGAGCGGATCGCCGAGCGGGTGCGCGTGGCGGCGAGGAACCTCAACCGCTACCCGGACCGCGACGCGGTGGAGCTGCGCACGCGGCTCGCCGAATACCTGACGGACACGTCCGGCCACCCGGTCGGCCTGGCCAACGTCTGGGCGGCCAACGGCTCCAACGAGGTCATCCAGCAGCTGCTGCAGACCTTCGGCGGACCGGGCCGTACGGCGATCGGCTTCGAGCCGTCGTACTCGATGCACGGCCTGATCGCGCGCGGCACGGGCACGGGCTGGATCTCCGGCCCCCGCAACGACGACTTCACGATCGACCTCGCCGCCGCCGAGAAGTCCATCGCCGAGAACCGGCCCGACGTCGTCTTCGTCACCACCCCCAACAACCCCACCGGCACCGCGGTCCCGCCGGCGACGGTCCTCGCGCTGTACGAGGCCGCGCAGGCCGCGAAGCCCTCGATGGTCGTGGTCGACGAGGCGTACATCGAGTTCAGCCACGGCGACTCGCTGCTGCCGCTCATCGAGGGCCGGCCGAACCTCGTCGTCTCGCGGACGATGTCCAAGGCGTTCGGAGCGGCCGGCCTGCGCCTCGGCTATCTCGCCGCGCACCCGGCGGTCGTGGACGCCGTCCAGCTCGTACGGCTGCCCTACCACCTGTCGGCGATCACCCAGGCGACCGCCCTGGCCGCCCTGGAGCACACCGGCACACTGCTCGGGTACGTCGAGCAGCTGAAGGCCGAGCGGGACCGGCTGGTCACCGAACTGCTGGCGATCGGCTACGAGGTCACCGCGTCGGACGCCAACTTCGTGCAGTTCGGACGGTTCGACGACGCGCATGTGATGTGGCGGAAGATCCTCGACCGGGGTGTCCTGGTCCGGGACAACGGTGTGCCCGGCTGGCTGCGGGTGACCGCCGGAACCCCCGAAGAGAACGACGCGTTCCTCGACGCGGTCCGTGAACTGGTGAGCTGTGTGGGGGACACCGCCACAACCCCGAAGGAGCAGAGCGCATGAGCCGCGTAGGCCGCGTTGAACGAGTGACCAAGGAGACCTCGGTCCTCGTCGAGATCGATCTCGACGGTTCCGGCAAGGTCGAGGTGTCGACGGGCGTGGGCTTCTACGACCACATGCTCGACCAGCTCGGGCGGCACGGTCTGTTCGACCTGACCGTGAAGACCGAGGGCGACCTGCACATCGACTCGCACCACACCATCGAGGACAGCGCCCTCGCGCTGGGAGCAGCCTTCAAGCAGGCGCTCGGCGACAAGGTGGGCATCTACCGCTTCGGCAACTGCACGGTCCCGTTGGACGAGTCCCTCGCCCAGGTCACCGTCGACCTGTCCGGCCGCCCCTACCTCGTGCACACCGAGCCCGAGAAGATGGCACCGATGATCGGCGAGTACGACACCACGATGACCCGGCACATCCTGGAGTCGTTCGTCGCCCAGGCCCAGATCGCGCTGCACGTGCACGTGCCCTACGGGCGCAACGCGCACCACATCGTGGAGTGCCAGTTCAAGGCACTCGCCCGGGCCCTCAGGTACGCGTCCGAGCGTGACCCGCGCGCGGCCGGCATCCTTCCCTCCACGAAGGGCGCGCTGTGAACGGGCTGTCCACCATCCTGATCGTCTTCGGGCTCTTCCTCCTCGGCGGCATCTACTCCTTCGTCAAGCAGAAGATGCCGAAGAACCTCATCGTGCTGGTCTCCATCGCCGCCGCGATGTGTCTCGTGGCCGGTGTCATGAGGCTGGAGGTGTGGAATTGAGCAGCCCCGCGAAGAGGCGGCAGGTCGTCGTCTTCGACTACGGCTTCGGCAACGTCCGTTCCGCCGAGCGGGCCCTCGCGCGCGCGGGAGCCGAGGTCGAGATCACGCGTGACTTCGACAGGGCCATGAACGCGGACGGCCTGCTGGTGCCGGGCGTCGGTGCCTTCGCCGCGTGCATGAAGGGCCTGAAAGAGGCTCGCGGGGACTGGATCATCGACCGCCGGCTGTCCGGTGGCCGTCCGGTCATGGGCATCTGCGTCGGCATGCAGATCCTGTTCGCGCGCGGCATCGAGCACGGCGTGGAGACCGAGGGCCTGGAAGAGTGGCCCGGCACGGTCGCGCCGCTGGAGGCCGACATCGTGCCCCACATGGGCTGGAACACCGTGGACGTGCCGACCGGCTCCGAGCTGTTCGCCGGCCTGGACGCGGACGCGCGCTTCTATTTCGTGCACTCCTACGCCGTGCACGACTGGAGCCTGCAGACCACGAACCCCGCGATACGCGCCCCGCTGGTCACCTGGTCGACGCACGGCAAGCCCTTCGTGGCCGCCGTGGAGAACGGCGCCCTGTGGGCCACCCAGTTCCACCCCGAGAAGTCCGGCGACGCCGGAGCGCAGCTGCTGAACAACTGGATCGGAACCCTCTGATGTCTTCGAACCCCTCAGGACGGCTCGAACTCCTCCCCGCCGTGGACGTCCGTGACGGCCAGGCGGTCCGGCTCGTGCACGGCGAGTCCGGCTCGGAGACCTCGTACGGCTCCCCGCTGGAGGCCGCCCTGGCCTGGCAGCGCTCGGGCGCCGAGTGGCTGCACCTGGTCGACCTGGACGCCGCGTTCGGCACCGGCGACAACCGCGCCCTGATCGGCGAGGTCGCCGAGCGCATGAAGGACCTGCGCGTCAAGGTGGAGCTGTCCGGCGGCATCCGCGACGACGCCACGCTGGCCGCCGCCCTGGCCACCGGCTGCGCCCGGGTGAATCTCGGCACGGCCGCCCTGGAGACGCCTCAGTGGGTCGCCAAGGTCATCGCCGAGCACGGCGACCAGATCGCGGTCGGTCTCGACGTACGGGGGACGACCCTGCGCGGGCGCGGCTGGACCCGCGACGGCGGCGACCTCTACGAGACGCTGGAGCGCCTCGACAAGGAGGGCTGCGCTCGATACGTGGTGACCGACATCGCGAAGGACGGCACGCTGCAGGGCCCGAACCTGGAGCTGCTGAAGAACGTGTGCGCGGCGACGGACCGGCCGGTCGTGGCCTCCGGTGGTGTGTCGTCGCTGGACGACCTGCGGGCCATCGCCGAGTTGGTGCCCCTCGGTGTCGAGGGCGCCATCGTCGGGAAGGCCCTGTACGCGAAGGCGTTCACCCTCGAAGAGGCCTTGGAGGCGGTAGCCCAGTGAGCGAACTGCGACGCGTCACGACCGGCGCGCTGTGGGAGGAGACCTTCGGGTACTCCCGCGCGGTGGAACTGCCCAACGGTCTGGTGCTGGTCTCCGGCTGCACCTCGATAGTGGACGGCGAGATCGCCGGCGGCGGTCCGTACGAGCAGACGGTCAACGCCTTCAAGGTCGCGTTCGCGGCGCTCGGGGAACTGGGGCTCGGCCGCGAGGACGTCGTGCGGACCCGCCTGTACCTCACGCACGCCCGGGACGTGGAGGACGTCGGACGCGCTCACAAGGAGCTGTTCGACGCCGTCCGGCCCGCCGCGTCCATGATCATCGTCTCCGGCTTCGTGGACCCCAGTCTGGTCGTCGAGGTCGAGGTGGAGGCGTTCCGAGGAGAGGGAGCGGCATGACCCTCGCCGTACGAGTGATCCCCTGCCTGGACGTGGACAACGGCCGGGTCGTCAAGGGCGTGAACTTCCAGAACCTGCGCGACGCGGGCGACCCCGTCGAGATGGCCAAGGTGTACGACACCGAGGGCGCCGACGAGCTGACGTTCCTGGACATCACCGCCTCCTCGGGCGACCGCGAGACGACCTACGACGTGGTGCGCCGCACCGCCGAGCAGGTGTTCATCCCGCTGACGGTCGGCGGCGGTGTCCGGACCCCCGAGGACGTGGACAAGCTGCTGCGGGCTGGCGCCGACAAGGTGGGCGTCAACACGGCCGCGATCGCCCGTCCCGACCTCATCCGCGAGATCGCCGAGCGCTTCGGCCGGCAGGTGCTGGTGCTGTCGGTGGACGCTCGCCGTACCGAGTCGGGCTCCTTCGAGGTCACCACTCACGGCGGCCGCAAGGGCACCGGCCTCGACGCCGTCGAGTGGGCGCACCGGGCCGCCGAGCTGGGCGCGGGGGAGATCCTGCTCAACTCGATGGACGCGGACGGCACGAAGGACGGCTACGACCTGGAGATGATCGCCGCCGTCCGCAAGCATGTGACGGTCCCGGTGATCGCCTCCGGCGGCGCGGGCAAGCTGGCGGACTTCCCGCCGGCCGTCGCGGCGGGTGCGGACGCGGTGCTCGCGGCGTCGGTGTTCCACTTCGGTGATCTGCGGATCGGGCAGGTCAAGGACGTGCTGCGGGAGTCGGGACATCCGGTGAGGTGACGTTGTCGACCGACGCCGTCGGTTGACGTCGCCGGCTTCGATGCGAGCCCCGGTCGCCTGAGGGTGGCCGGGGCTTCCGCTTGGCGAGACGCGAAAGAGAAGTTGCGCAAAAAATATTGTGCAACTTTTCTTTCCTGTCTAGGGTGGTGCGCATGACAGGCAAGGAGAGAGACCGCCGGATCACCGACGTGGGAACGCTGAAGGCGCTCGCGCACCCGCTGCGGGCTCAGCTCTACCGACGGCTGATCATCGCGCGCTCGGCGACCGCCTCGCAGCTCGCCGAGCAAGTGGACGAGGCCGTCTCACTGGTCAGCTACCACCTGCGGAAGCTGGCCGAGCACGGGCTCATCGACGAGGCCGAGGCGCAGAGCGCGGACGGTCGGGAGCGGTGGTGGGAGCCGGCCTCGGACGGGGTGAGCATCCGCGACGAGGACTTTCGCGACGCCCCCGAGAAGGCCGCCGCCCACACCGCGGCCAGCAGGCTCTTCTTCGAGCAGCGCGTCGACATGTACCGGCGCTACCTCGACGAGCGCGCCCACTGGAGCGACGCGTGGACGACGGCCTCCGACTCCTCCGAGTGGCTGCTCAGGCTCACGCCGGAGGAACTGGCCGAGTTGTCGAGGGAGATGTACGCCGTCGTCCGCAGGTATGAGGAACGCGGCCGCGCCGCCGACGACACCGAGGGCCGCGAGAACGTCGCGATGTACACGTACGGCTTCCCGTTCCGCGTCTGAGAGTTCCGCGTCGGAGAGTTCCGCGTCGGAGAGTTCCGCATCTGAGAGGACCCGCCCCGCATGTCCGCCACCGCAGTCCGCTCGGGACCTGTCACCGACAGAGCCGCCCATCGCGACCCCAACGTCCTGCGCTGGCTGGGCGCGTACGCCTCGTCGATGGCCGGCGACGGCGTCTACTACATCGCCCTGTCCTGGGCCGCCGTACAAGCGGGCACGCCTTCCCAGGCCGGACTGGTGATGTCGGTCAGCGCACTGCCGCGTGCCGTGCTGATGCTGGGCGGGGGCGTGATCGCCGACCGCTTCGGGCCGCGCCGGGTCGTCATCGGCAGCGACGTCGCGCGCTGCGCGGCCGTCCTCGGGGTAGCGGCGCTGCTGTTCCTCACCAGCCCGGGGCTGTGGCCGCTGGCCGTGCTCGCCCTGGTTTTCGGCATCGTGGACGCCGTCTTCATACCCGCTGTGGGTGCGCTGCCCGCGCGCATCACCGGCAAGGGACAGCTCGCCCGGGTGCAGGGGATGCGGGGCCTGGCGTACCGGTTCGCCGTGGTCGTCGGCGCCCCGCTCGGCGGGCTCGCCGTGGCGATCGGGGGCGCGGCGGCCGCGTTCGGGCTCGCCGGGCTGCTGATCGCCGCGTCGGTGCCGCTGCTGATCTCCGTACGGGTCCGGGAACTGCCCCAGGGCGACACCGCGGCCCCCGTCACCACCGCCTGGAGCGATCTGGTGGTCGGCCTCCGCTACATCCGCGGCCACCGCGTCCTAGCCCCGCTGATGCTCGCCATCGCCCTCGGCGACCTCGGCTTCGTCGGACCGCTCAACGTGGGTCTGACCCTGCTGGCCGACGAGCGCGGCTGGGGTGCCGCCGGGATGGGCTGGGTGCTCGCCGGGTTCGGCGTCGGTGCGGGGGCCGCCTCCTTCCTGCTGACCGTGCGGGGACGGCTGCCCCATGCCGGACAGGTCGCCGGATACGCTCTCGTGGCGGGCTCCGTCGCCATCGGCGCCCTCGCCTACGCACCGAGCGTCGTCGCGGCCGTCGGTACGGCCCTGCTCATCGGGCTGCTCGCCGGGCTCAGCGGTGCCATGTGCCACGCCCTGTTGCAGACCCAGGCCGACCCCGCCTTCCTCGGCCGTGTCATCTCTGTCGCCAGCCTCGTCAGCCTCGGTCTGGCCCCGCTGAGCATGCCCGTGTCCGCCGCGGCGATCGGGGCCTGGGGTACCGGCCCCGTCTTCGTCGTCAGCGCTGTCGTGTGCGGGCTGGGTGGCGTGGTCGCCCTGTGCGTCCGCGACCTGCGCCGCGCCGAACTGCCCCGCTGACCTGGTCAGTCCTTCGGCTGCACCAGCTGCACGAGATTGCCCACCGTGTCGTCGAGTACGGCCGCGACGACCGGCCCCTGCCCCCGCGGTTCCTGGGCGAACTCCACGCCGAGCCCGCGCAGCCGCTCGTACTCCGCCTCGATGTCGTCGACGGAGAAGACGACGCAGGGCAGGCCCGCCTCACGGACCGCCTTGCGGTACGGGTCGGCGATGGGGTTCTGGCCGGGCTCCAGCAGCAGCTGAAGGTCCTGCTGGGCCCCCTCCCCGGCGCCCACCGTGACGAACAGTGTGCCGTCGCCGAGGTCCATGTGGGCGCGGGTCTCGAAGCCCAGGACCTCCGTGTAGAAGGCGTGGGCCCTGGAGACGTCGTCGACGTAGACGCTCGTCATCGCGACCTTGATCATGCCCGGGCCTCTCAGATACCGGGCCTCTCAGATACCGAGCTGCCTGCCTTCGTGCAGCTTGGTGATCGCGTCCTTCTCCCCGTCCAGCTCCACCTTGGCGGCGTTCCGTCGGCCGTACAGGAACAGCAGCAGCTCCGAAGGCTCCCCGGTCGCCGTCACGACCGGAGTGCCCCGGTTGGCGACCGCCGTACGACCGTCCGCGCGACGCAGGACCAGGCCGGTCGGGGTGCTGCGGCCCATCATGCGGGCGGTGCGCTCCAGACGGGACCACAGGGCGTCCTGGAAGACCGGGTCGAGCTCGCGGGGCGTCCAGTCCGGCTGGGCGCGGCGGACGTCCTCGGTGTGGACGTAGTACTCGATCGTGTTCGACGCCTCGTCGAGCTGCTTGAGCTGGAAGGGGGAGAAACGGGGTGGGCCGGTCCGGATCAGGCGGAGCAGTTCCTCGTACGGTTTGGCGGCGAACTCCTCCATCACCTTGTCCAGACGGGACGCGAGCTGTTTGATCAGGATGCCGCCGGCGGCGTCCGGGCGGCGCTCACGCACCACCACGTGCGCGGCCAGATCCCGGGTCTGCCAGCCCTCGCAGAGGGTCGGAGCCTCGGGACCCGCGGTTTCCAAGAGGTCGGCGAGCAGGAGCCGTTCACGCTTGGCGAAAGTGGACATGGTGCCAGCCTACGACCGCCCACCGGGTCCGCCCAGTGGACGCCCCGCCGTCACTGTCAGTGGCGCGCGGCACAATGGGCCCCATGACCAGCACGCCCCCGCCCAGTCGCCTGGCCCCCGAGATCTCCGCGCGCCTCAAGCGCAGCGCCGACGGCCTCCTGCCCGCCATCGCCCAGCAGTACGACACCGGTGAGGTGCTGATGCTCGGCTGGATGGACGACGAGGCGCTGCATCGCACGCTCACCACCGGCCGCTGCACCTACTGGTCCCGCAGCCGCCGGGAGTACTGGGTCAAGGGCGACACCTCCGGCCACTTCCAGTGGGTCAAGTCCGTCGCCCTCGACTGTGACGCCGACACCGTGCTGGTCAAGGTCGACCAGGTGGGCGCCGCCTGCCACACCGGCGCTCGCACCTGCTTCGACAAGGACGTCCTCGAGGCCGTCGAGGGCGCCGCCGATTCCGACACCCCGTCGTCGGCTCAGTAGGGTCAGCCGCCATGGACCTCGAGACGTTCCGCAAGCTGGCCATCGACCGCCGGGTCATCCCCGTCACCCGCAAGCTCCTCGCCGACGGCGACACCCCGGTCGCGCTCTACCGCAAGCTCGCCGCCGAGCGCTCCGGCACCTTCCTGCTGGAGTCCGCGGAGAACGGCCGCACAGCTTTCCAGTGGTCCCGCTACTCCTTCGTGGGCGTCCGCAGCGCCGCCACCCTCACCGCGCGCGACGGACAGGCCCACTGGCTCGGCACCCCGCCCGTCGGCGTCCCCGTCGACGGGGACCCCCTCGCCGCCCTGCGCGCCACCATCGAGACCCTGCACACCCCCCACCAGGAAGGCCTGCCGCCCTTCACCGGCGGCATGGTGGGCTACCTCGGCTACGACATCGTGCGCCGCCTGGAGAAGATCGGCCCCGGCGAGCGGGACGACCTGCGGCTGCCGGAGCTGACCATGCTCCTCACCAGCGACCTGGCCGTGATGGACCACTGGGAGGGCTCGGTCCTGTTGATCGCCAACGCGATCAACCACAACGACCTCGCCACGGGCGTCGACGAGGCGTACACCGACGCGGTGGCCCGCCTGGACGCCATGGAGGCCGACCTCTCGCGCCCGGTGGCCCAGCCCCCGGCCGTCCTCCCGCCCTCCGAACTCCCCGAGTACAAGGCCCTGTGGGGCGGCCCCGACTTCCGGGAGGCCGTCGAGGACGTCAAGGAGCGCATCCGCGCCGGCGAGGCCTTCCAGGTCGTCCCCTCCCAGCGCTTCGAGACGCCCTGCACCGCGAGCGCGTTGGACGTCTACCGGGTTCTGCGGGCGACCAACCCGTCGCCCTACATGTACCTGTTCCGTCTCGACGGGTTCGACATCGTGGGATCCAGCCCGGAAGCCCTGGTGAAGGTCGAGGACGGGCGGGCGATGGTCCACCCCATCGCCGGCACCCGGCACCGCGGGGCGACCCCGCAGGAGGACCAGGCCCTGGCCGACGAACTGCTCGCCGACCCCAAGGAGCGCGCCGAGCACCTCATGCTCGTCGACCTGGGGCGCAACGACCTGGGGCGGGTCTGCGAGCCGGGCTCGGTCGAGGTCGTCGACTTCATGTCCGTCGAGCGGTACTCGCACGTCATGCACATCGTCTCGACGGTCACCGGCAAGGTCGCCGCGGGTCATACCGCCTTCGACGTCCTCGCGGCCTGCTTCCCGGCGGGCACGCTCTCCGGCGCGCCGAAGCCCCGCGCGATGCAGATCATCGACGAACTGGAGCCCTCCCGACGCGGCCTGTACGGCGGCTGCGTGGGCTATCTGGACTTCGCCGGCGACTCCGACACCGCCATCGCCATCCGCACGGCCCTGTTGCGCGACGGCACCGCGTACGTCCAGGCGGGCGCGGGCATCGTCGCCGACTCCGACCCGGTCGCCGAGGACCAGGAGTGCCGCAACAAGGCGGCGGCGGTCCTGCGAGCGGTCCACACGGCCAACCGGCTGGGCAAGTAGGGCGCTTCGCGAAAATGGGGCGCTTCTCACTGAACCCCGGGTGACCGTTCGCCCGGGGTTCAGGCGATAGTGGGGTATGTGACTGCTGTACCGCACCCCCGCTCCCAAGCCGCAGGCCCCGCCCGGGCCGGCCGCCGAAGCCTTGCCGTAGCTCTGCTGTCCGGTGCGCTCGGCGCGGCCGTGGTGCTGCTGGCCACCCGACAGCAGTGGTCGGAGGGCACCGCCACGGTGGCCGGCGGTGACTTCCCGCTGACCGCCACGGGCAGCGACGTCACCGGCGTCCCCGCGGCCCTCGCCATAGTGGGCCTCGCCGCGCTCGTCGCCGTCTTCGCCGTCCGCAGGGCCGGCCGCTTCGCCGTCGCCGCCCTGCTCGCGCTCTCCGGCGCCGGCACGATCGTCGCGACCCTGCTCGGCGCCTCCGACACCTCCGCGCTCGACGAGAAGGCCGCGGACGCCTCCGGCGACACCTCGGCCACCGTGGACTCGCTGACCCACACCGCCTGGCCGTATGTCGCAGGCGTAGGCGGCCTCCTGCTCCTCGTCGCCGGACTGCTCGCCCTGCGCTACGGCCGCCTGTGGCCCGCGATGTCCGGCCGCTACGAACGCTCGGGCGCCCCCCGCCCCCGCCGTACTCCCGCCGCCGACCCCGACCGGCCCGAGGAGCTGTGGAAGGCCCTCGACCGGGGCGAGGACCCCACCGGAGCGTAGGTTCCGATCCGCGGGGGCCGACGGGGTCCGCCCCGACGGCAGGGCCGTCCGACGGCCGGGCGCACGAGGGCGACCCCCGGACAGGCCGCTCGTGCCCGTACGGGATGATGGACGTTGAGCGTCCGGCTCAGACAGGTACACAGCAACGAGGAGCAAGTCATGGCGGGCAGCAGCCACGGTCACACCCCGGCCGCCTGGACCGGTGTCACGATCATCTTCATCGGTTTCTGCGTGGCGGGCGCCTTCATGGTGCTGGCCCAGCCGGCGGGCTTCTGGGCCGGTATGGCGATCACGGTCCTCGGCGGCGTGGTCGGCTGGATCATGAGCGCGATGGGCCTGGGCATGCCGAAGCAGACCCACCCGGTGCACGACTCCGCCGAGCAGCGCGAGCCGGCCGGCGTCGAGAGCTGACTCCCGTACGCGCGGTAAGCGCGTTCGTACGGTCGTGAGGGGCGACCCGGCGGTGCCGCCGGGGCCGCCCCTCACGCGCGTGCGCGGGCGGAGCGCGGCACAATGCCAGACGTGAACGCCGACAGCCAGCACAGGGTGACAGGGACACCGTCCGACACCGGGGGCATGATGGCCCGGCTGGCGGTGCCCGCGGGGATCCTCGCCGCGGTCGCCGGAGCCTTCGCGTACGTGGGCACCGTGGACCCCAACCAGCCCGGCCACTACCCCGTCTGCCCGCTGCTGCGCTACACCGGCCTGTACTGCCCGGGCTGCGGCGGGCTGCGCAGTGCGCACGCCGTCGTCCACGGGGACTTCCTGTCGGCGCTGCACGACAACGCGGCGGCCGTCATGGGCTATCTGGGGTTCGCCGCGATGTGGACTGTGTGGGTGGTCCACGCGGTGCGTGGACGTCCGCTGCGGATCGATCCGGCCCCGGCGCTCGTGTGGACGCTGGGCGCGTTGCTGCTGGTCTTCACCGTTGTCCGGAACCTGCCGTTCGGTGGCTGGCTCCACCCTTGATCAATGGGCGGAGGTCCAGGTAGTGGGACCGGCGTCAACCGGATGTGAGGCCTACGCCGTCCTCCGGATACCATCGCAGTGACCATCGGTTTTCTTCTCGCCCGCGCCCGATGGGGCGGGCCGGTGAGGGAAACCGAACCGCTTGAACATCAACCGTCTGGAAGGGGGCCGCTCGCGTGAGTGTGCTCGACGAGATCATCGACGGAGTCCGTGCCGACCTCGCGGAGCGGCAGGCGCGCGTCAGCCTCGACGAGCTCAAGGAGCGCGCGGCGAAGGCTCCCGCGGCCAAGGACGGACTGGCCGCCCTGCGCGGCGACGGCGTCAAGGTCATCTGCGAGGTCAAGCGTTCCAGCCCGTCCAAGGGCGCGCTGGCCGCGATCGCGGACCCGGCCGGGCTCGCCGCGGACTACGAGGCGGGCGGCGCGGCCGTCATCTCCGTCCTCACCGAACAGCGCCGCTTCGGCGGCTCGCTCGCCGACCTGGAGGCGGTCCGCGCGCGGGTGGACATTCCCGTGCTGCGCAAGGACTTCATCGTCACCTCCTACCAGCTCTGGGAGGCCCGGGCCCACGGCGCCGACCTCGCGCTGCTGATCGTCGCGGCCCTTGAGCAGTCGGCCCTGGAGTCCCTCGTCGAGCGCGCGGAGTCCATCGGACTCACCCCCATCGTCGAGGTGCACGACGAGGACGAGGTCGAGCGTGCGGTGGACGCGGGCGCGAAGGTGATCGGCGTCAACGCGCGCAACCTGAAGACGCTGGAGGTCGACCGCGGCACGTTCGAGCGGATCGCCCCGGAGATCCCCGACCACATCGTCAAGATCGCCGAGTCCGGTGTCCGCGGCCCGCACGACCTCATCGCGTACGCCAATGCCGGCGCCGACGCCGTCCTGGTCGGCGAGTCCCTGGTCACCGGCAAGGACCCGAAGACGGCTGTCTCCGACCTGGTCGCGGCGGGCGAGCACCCCGCACTGCGGCACGGGCGCAGTTGATCTCCGGGTAGAGTTGGCGCCGATGACTCTCACCGTGACGACCGTGGACCGGTACGCCCGCCTCGCGCGCGGCTGCCGTCCCCGAGGCTGCCGCGCGCCGGCCCGCCGGGTGCACGGGCGCAGGGTCCGGTACGTCATCGGTGACGAACCCGGCCAGGTGAACGGCCGTCGATGGCAGCGCGCCCTTTAGGGGCGCGGGGCTCTGTTTGATGTGCGGCTACCGCCGCGCGGGCGCGACAAACCACTGACGGCCCGCAGCCGACCAACCTCCCCGCCCCCACGGCGATCAGTGTCATTTCCACACACTCACCGTGAGGTTTCCGCATGCCCAGCGAGTTCTTCATTCCCGATCCCGAGGGTCGGATCCCCAGCGCCGAAGGCTACTTCGGCGCGTTCGGCGGCAAGTTCATCCCGGAGGCCCTCGTCGCCGCCGTCGACGAGGTGGCCGTCGAGTACGACAAGGCCAAGCACGATCCCGAGTTCGCCCGTGAGCTCGACGACCTGCTCGTCCACTACACGGGACGGCCGAGCTCCCTCACCGAGGTGCCCCGTTTCGCCGCGGAGGCGGGCGGCGCCCGGGTGTTCCTCAAGCGCGAGGACCTCAACCACACCGGCTCGCACAAGATCAACAACGTGCTCGGCCAGGCCCTGCTCACCAAGCGCATGGGCAAGACCCGTGTGATCGCCGAGACCGGCGCCGGTCAGCACGGCGTCGCGACGGCCACCGCCTGTGCGCTGTTCGGCCTCGAGTGCACCATCTACATGGGCGAGATCGACACCCAGCGGCAGGCGCTGAACGTGGCCCGGATGCGCATGCTCGGCGCCGAGGTCATCGCCGTGAAGTCCGGCAGCCGCACGCTGAAGGACGCGATCAACGAGGCGTTCCGCGACTGGGTCGCCAACGTCGACCACACCCACTACCTGTTCGGCACCGTTGCGGGACCGCACCCCTTCCCCGCCATGGTCCGCGACTTCCACCGGGTGATCGGCGTCGAGGCCCGGCGCCAGCTGCTGGAGCAGGCCGGACGGCTGCCCGACGCCGCCGTGGCCTGCGTCGGCGGCGGCTCCAACGCCATCGGTCTGTTCCACGCCTTCATCCCGGACGAGGGCGTCCGCCTGATCGGCTGCGAACCCGCCGGGCACGGTATCGAGACCGGCGAGCACGCGGCCACGCTCACCGCGGGCGAGCCGGGCATCCTGCACGGCTCGCGCTCCTACGTCCTCCAGGACGAGGAGGGCCAGATCACCGAGCCGTACTCGATCTCGGCGGGACTGGACTACCCGGGCATCGGACCCGAGCACGCCTACCTCAAGGACAGCGGCCGCGGTGAGTACCGCGCGGTCACCGACGACGCGGCCATGCAGGCGTTGCGTCTGCTGTCGCGCACCGAGGGCATCATCCCGGCCATCGAGAGCGCCCACGCGCTGGCCGGCGCCCTGGAGGTCGGCAGGGAGCTGGGCGGGGACGGCCTGATCGTGGTCAACCTGTCCGGCCGCGGCGACAAGGACATGGACACCGCCGCCCGCTACTTCGACCTGTACGACACCGACGCCGAGGTCGCCGCGGACGCGGACAACGACACCGCGGAGATCGAGGGGGACGCCAAGTGAGCGGCAACATCCAGCTGTTGACGGACACCCTCGCCGCCGCGAAGGCGCAGGGGCGTGCCGCGCTCATCGCCTACCTCCCGGCCGGGTTCCCGACCGTGGACGGCGGCATCGAGGCGATCAAGGCCGTCTTCGACGGCGGCGCGGACATCGTCGAGGTCGGTCTCCCGCACAGCGACCCCGTCCTCGACGGACCGGTCATCCAGACCGCCGACGACATCGCCCTGAAGGGCGGAGTGAAGATCGCGGACGTCATGCGGACGGTCCGGGAGGCCCACGAGGCGACCGGGAAGCCGGTGCTCGTGATGACGTACTGGAACCCCATCGACCGCTACGGCGTCGAGCGTTTCACCGCCGAACTCGCGGAAGCGGGCGGGGCGGGCTGCATCCTGCCCGACCTGCCCGTGCAGGAGTCGGCGCTGTGGAGGGAGCACGCTCAGAAGCACGGCCTCGCGACCGTCTTCGTGGTGGCGCCCAGCAGCAAGGACCAGCGGCTCGCCGAGATCACCGCGGCGGGCAGCGGGTTCGTCTACGCCGCCTCGCTGATGGGGGTCACCGGCACGCGCGCGTCCGTGGGCGCGCAGGCGGAGGACCTGGTGGACCGCACCCGGGCCGCCGGCGACCTGCCCGTCTGTGTCGGCCTCGGGGTCTCCGACGCCGGGCAGGCCGCCGAGGTGGCCGGCTTCGCCGACGGCGTGATCGTCGGCTCGGCCTTCGTCAAGCGGATGCTGGACGCGCCGAACGACGCGGCCGGTGTCGAGGCGGTCCGCGCGCTCGCAGGTGAACTCGCCAAGGGCGTGCGCGGAAGGTCGTAACAAGGCGGGACATATCGCACGGGTCACTCGAACGGGTGGACCTGGGACCGGGGAGGCGCGGTGCGCCTCCCCGGTTCGTTCTGCGGGGTGTGAGCGAGAAGAACCGTGAGAGAAAGCGGACCGCCCGGGAGCGGCTGGCGGCCGAGCGTGAGAAGCAGAAGTCCGCGGAGAGACGCCGCCGGGTCCTGATCGTGGGCGCGAGTGTGGTCTGCGTCCTGGGCCTCGCGGCGGTGATCGGCGTCGTCGCGGCCAACGCGGGCAAGGACGACGGCAGCAAGGCGGCGGGCCCGGTGGTGGCGCCCTCGGGGGCGCAGGGCAAGGACAGCCTCGCCATCCCGGTCGGCAAGGAGAGCGCCAAGTCGACGCTCACGGTCTGGGAGGACTTCCGCTGCCCGGCCTGCAAGGCCTTCGAGACGGCGTACCGGCCCACCATCCACAAGCTGACCGACGCCGGGCAGCTGAAGGTGCGGTACCACCTGGCGACGATCATCGACGGCAACCTGGGCGGCACCGGTTCCCGTAACGCGGCCAACGCCGCGGCCTGCGCGCAGGACACCGGGAAGTTCCCCGACTACCACGACGTGCTCTACGACAAGCAGCCCGCCGAGACCGACGACGGCTACGCCGACAACAGCAAGCTCATCGAGCTGGCCGCCGAGGTCGACGGTCTCGATACGCCCGCCTTCCGCACGTGTGTCGAGAAGGGGACGCACAACAGCTGGGTCGACAAGTCCGCGGCGGCCTTCCGCAACGGCGGCTTCAGTGGCACGCCGACGGTGATTCTCGACGGCAAGAACATCTACCAGGACCGGACGATGACCCCGGCGAAGCTGAAGCGGCTGGTCCAGCGGGCGAACAAGGGGTAAGCGGGGCCGGGGGATTCGCACCGGCCCGTTATGGACCCGTAGCCGGGCTGCCTGCCGTGCGCGCGGCCCGGCACGGTAGCGTCGACCTTGCCATGGAACTTGCTTACATTCCCAGCCCGTCGCGCGGGGTGCTGTACCTCGGCCCCATTCCGCTGCGCGGCTACGCGTTCTGCATCATCATCGGCGTCTTCGCCGCCGTCTGGATCGGCAACCGGCGCTGGATCGCGCGGGGCGGCCAGGCCGGCACGGTGGCCGACATCGCGGTCTGGGCCGTGCCGTTCGGTCTGGTCGGCGGCCGGCTCTACCACGTGATCACGGACTACGAGCTGTACTTCAGCGAGGGCCGTGACTGGGTGGACGCCTTCAAGATCTGGGAGGGCGGCCTCGGTATCTGGGGCGCGATCGCGCTCGGCGCGGTGGGCGCGTGGATCGGTTGCCGGCGCCGGGGCATCCCGCTGCCGGCGTGGGCCGACGCCCTCGCCCCCGGTATCGCCGTCGCGCAGGCGGTCGGCCGCTGGGGCAACTGGTTCAACCAGGAGCTGTACGGGAAGGCCACCGACCTGCCGTGGGCGCTGAAGATCACGTCGTCCTCGGACGGGCGGGTGCCGGGCACGTACCAACCGACGTTCCTGTACGAGTCGCTGTGGTGCCTCGGTGTCGCGGCCCTCGTGATCTGGGCGGACCGCCGCTTCAAGCTCGGACACGGGCGGGCGTTCGCGCTGTACGTCGCGGCGTACTGCGTGGGCCGGTTCTGGATCGAGTACATGCGGATCGACGACGCCCACCACCTGCTGGGGCTGCGGCTGAACAACTGGACCGCGCTGATCGTGTTCGTGCTCGCGGTGGTGTACATCGTGCTCTCGTGGAAGAAGCGGCCGGGGCGGGAGACCGTCGTGGAACCGGGTGTCTCCGACGGGGCGGCCGACGGCGCGGACGGTGCCTCCGCTGATGAGGCCGAGGCCGAGGCCGGGACGAAGACCGACGAGAAGGCCGACGGGAAGGCCGACGGGAAGGCCGAGGCGGACGCCGACGTCGACCCGGACACGGATGCCGCGGACAAGGACGCGGATGCCGACGCGGGCGTGAAGGACGAGGCCGAGTCGGCGAAGAAGAGCTGACATCACGTCGTACGACGATGAGGGCGCCCTGGGATCCCAGGGCGCCCTCATCGTGTGTGGGCCGTGGTCAGTTCCGGTGGGCCAGTGACAGGGTGCGATGCGCCGCCGACACCATCGCCGCGTCGATGAACGCGCCGTCCGGCAACGCCTGGGCGCCTTGTTCCGTCGTCGCCGCCTTGATGATCGTCTCCGCCTCCTCGATCTCCCGCCGCGTGGGGAGGTAGGCCCGCTCGATGACCGGGAGCTGGCGGGGGTGGATGGCGGCGCGGCCGAGGAAGCCCAGGGTGCGGCCGTGGGCGCAGGAGGCCGCGAGGCCCTCCAGGTCGCGGATGTCGGGGTGGACGGACTGGGGCGGCGGGGGCAGGCCCGCCGCTCGTGCGGCCACGATCACCCGGGAGCGGGACCAGTCGAGGCCCGCGTCCTCGCGTACCCCGAGGTCGGCGCGGAGGTCCGCCTCGCCGAGGCCGATACCGCGCAGGGCGGTGTGGCAGGAGGCGATCGCGTGGGCCCGTTCGATGCCCAGGGCCGACTCCAGGAGGGCGTACAGCGGGGGCGCGCCCGTGTCGGCGCCGGCCGTGTCCTCGGCGACGCGGACGATCTGCTCGGGGGAGGTCACCTTGGGCAGGCGCAGTCCGTGGACGCCCGGGAGCGTGGCGACCGCCTTCAGGTCCGCGTCGGCGCCGGGGGTGCCGACGGCGTTCACGCGGACGTGGACCGGGATCGGCTGCGGCTCGGTGAGGAGTTCGGCGGTGGCCGCGCGGGCGTAGTCCTTGCGGTCGGGGGCGACCGCGTCCTCGAGGTCGACCACGACCACGTCGGCGCCCGCGGCGAGGGCCTTCGCGACGACGTGTGGACGGTCGCCGGGGGCGTACAGCCAGGTGAGCGGGGGCGCTGTCATACGGCGCCCGCCTCGCGCAGGGCGGCCAGTTCCGCTTCGGTCAGGCCCAGTTCGGTGAGGACCTCCGTCGTGTCCGCGCCGTGCGGCCGGCCGGCCCAGCGGATCGCGCCGGGCGTGGCGGACAGACGGAAAAGGACGTTCTGCATACGGAGAGGGCCCAGTTCGGGGTCGTCGACCGTGGTGACGCTGTCCAGGGCCTGGTACTGCGGGTCGGCCAGCACGTCCCGGACGTCCTGGATCGGGGCGACGGCCGCCTCCGCCTTCTCGAAGGCGGCCAGGACGTCGGTGCGGGTGCGGGCGGCGATCCAGGTGCCGACCGCCTCGTCGAGAACGTCGGCGTGGGCTGCCCGGCCGGCGCCCGTCGCGAACCACGGTTCGTCGATCAGTTCCGGGTGGCCCACCAGCCGCATCACCCGCTCGGCGATCGACTGGGCGGAGGTGGAGACGGCGACCCAGGTGCCGTCCGCCGTGCGGTACGTGTTGCGCGGGGCGTTGTTCTGGGAGCGGTTGCCGGTGCGGGGCTGGACGTGGCCGAGCTGGTCGTACCAGGTCGGCTGCGGGCCCAGCACGGTCAGGATCGGTTCGATGATCGCCATGTCCACGACCTGGCCCGCGCCCGTGCGGTCGCGGGCGGCGAGGGCCGTCATGACGGCGTAGGCGGTGGCGAGGCCCGCGATGGAGTCGGCGAGGCCGAAGGGCGGGAGCGTCGGGGGCGCGTCCGGTTCGCCGGTGATCGCGGCGAAGCCGCTCATCGCCTCGGCGAGGGTGCCGAAGCCGGGGCGATGGGCGGCGGGGCCGAACTGGCCGAAGCCGGTGACCCGGGTGAGGACCAGTCGCGGGTTGGCGGCGGACAGTTCCTCCCAGCCCAGGTCCCACTTCTCCAGGGTGCCGGGGCGGAAGTTCTCGATGACGACGTCCGCGGTGGCGGCCAGGCGCAGGAGGGTGGCGCGACCGCCGGGAGTGGAGAGGTCCAGGGTGATGGTGCGCTTGTTGCGGGCGAGGAGTTTCCACCACAGGCCCACGCCGTTCTTCGACGGGCCGTGGCCCCGGGAGGGGTCGGGCCTGGTGGGGTGCTCGACCTTGATGACCTCCGCGCCGAAGTCGCCGAGCATGGTGGCGGCGAGGGGGCCCGCGAACAGGGTGGCGAGGTCGAGGACGCGCAGGCCGGTGAGAGGGCTCTGGGGCTTGACGTGTCCCGCGGCGATGGGGGTCATGGGCGGGGTGCCTCCGGGTGGGTGAGCGTGCGGGTGAGGTGGGCGAGCGTGTCGAAGCCGACGCCGTCGAAGTCGCCGATGGTGGTGGACAGACGGTTCTTCAGCGGGGCCGTCCAGCGGTCGGGCAGGGCGGACGGGTCGCCGGCGAGGAGACCGGCGACGCTGCCCGCGGTGGCGCCGTTGGAGTCGGTGTCCCAACCGCCCGACACGGCACGGCAGATGGAGCCCGTGAAGTCGCCGTCCGCGTGGATGAGGGCGGCGGTGATCAGCGCGGTGTTGGGGATGGCGTGGACCCAGTGGGTGTGCGCGTGGACGGCGTGGAGTTCGTCGACGACGGTGTCGAAGTCCTGGTGGCCGCGGGCCAGTTCGAGGGCGTGGTGGACGGCTCGGGCCAGGCGGGAGTTCGGGGGGACCACCGTGAGGCCGGTGCGCAGCGCGGTGTGGATGTCGGTGGTGCCGGTGGCTGCCCGGGCGATGGTGGCCGCGATGAACATCGCCGCGTAGACGCCGTTGGCGGTGTGGGTGAGGGTGGCGTCCCGGTGGGCCTGTTCGGCTGCGGCGGCAGGGTCGCCGGGGTTGGTCCAGCCGTGGACGTCTGCGCGGATCAGGGCGCCGATCCATTCGCGGAAGGGGTTGTGGTGGCGGGCGGTGTGCGGGGGTTCCAGGCCGGTGAGGAGGTTGCGGTAGGCGACGCGTTCCGCGGTGAACGTGCGGCCGGCGGGGAGTTCGTCGAGCCAGAGGGCCGCCACGTCGCGGGTGGTGAAGTGTTGTCCGTGGCGTTGCAGCAGGAGGAGGTTGAGGAGGGGGTAGTTGAGGTCGTCGTCCTCGGGCATGCCGTCGATGTTCTCGGCGAGGGAGGTGGTGGCCGAGCGGCGGTTCCAGGGGTGTGCCGTCAGAAGGGCGGTGGGGACTCCTCGCGCTGTGAAGTACCCGTTCAGGGGCCAGTTTCCGGCGGACCGCGCCAGTTGGCGGATGGCTTCCAGGGGGAGCTTCTCCACTGGCTTGCCCAGGAGGCAGCCGGCGGCTCTGCCCAACCAGGCGGCTTCCAGGCGGGCCCGGGTGGGGGCGGTGGGGTGGCCGCCGGGATCGGAGTGGCCGCGCCCGCCTGCCTTCTTCGGCCAGTTGGGGCACAGGGACTTGATCTGGTCCAGGTCCGTCGGCTCCCGGTCCGCCAAGGGGCTCGGCAGGTCCGCCAGTTCGTCCAGCAGATCCACCGCCAGGAGGCGCAGACTGCGACAGGCGCGTTCGGGGGAGGCACCCGCCGTCGCCGGGGCCTCCCGGCCTCCCGCCGCCTTCCAGCGGGACGCGATCGCCGAGGGAGCGCGGCCGTCCTGGGCCGCCTGACGGAGTTCGTGGCCGACGAGGTCCTCCGGCTGGACCCAGGTCAGGCGGAGCACCCGGTGCCTCCGAGGAGGGTGAGGGCCAACTCGTGGGAGCGGCGTCGGCGTACGTCCTGTTCGAAGATCTCCCGGGTGACGGCGGTGAGGGTGGCCGCCGGTTCCCACAGGTCCAGACGGCTCGCTTCCGAGACCTGTTTCGACCAGTCCTCCGGGACCGGGGAGCCCAGGGCGCCCGCCAGCGCGCCGGCCATCGTCGCGATGGAGTCGCAGTCGCGGCCGTAGTTCACCGCGCCGAGGACCGCGTGCCGGTAGTCGCCGCCGGAGACCACCAACATGCCCAGGGCGATGGGGAGTTCCTCGATCGCGTGCAGACGGGACGGGCGGCGGGCGCCCAGGGAGGGGGCCCGGTAGTCGGGGCCCACCGTGTCGTAGGGCGCGACCGCCTCTCGGAGCGGGCCCAGCGCCGACTCGAAGTCCGAGTGGTTCGACGCGGCTTCGCAGACCTTCTCGATCGCCTCCCGGGTGCCGTCCTTCGCCAGGGAAAGACAGGCGGCGACGACCGAGTCCGGGCCGGCACCCGGTGTGGTCGCCGCGGCCACCGCCGCCGCGAGGACGGCCGCCGCCTCGCGGCCGTACGACGACTGGTGGGCGCCCGCGATGTCGAGGGCCTCCGCGTAGGCGGCCGGGGGGTTGGCCGCGTTGACCAGGCCGACCGGGGCCATGTACATCGCCGCACCGCAGTTGACGATGTTGCCTACGCCGGCCTCGCGCGGGTCGACATGGCCGTAGTGGAGCCTGGCCACCAGCCACTTCTCCGCGAGGAAGACACGGTGCAGGGGGAGGGCCTGAGCCTCCAGCTCCGGGATCCAGCGCGGGGTGGTCATCAGGTCGGGGACCAGGTGCTCCGCGATCGCGTACGCGTCCAGGTGGTCGCGGACCTGGGCGTAGACCCGTACCAGCGCATGCGTCATCAAGGTGTCGTCGGTGACGTGCCCGTCGCCCTTGTGGTACGGCGCGATGGGGCGGGCGGTGCGCCAGGCGTCACCGTTCCAGGGGCCGACGACGCCGTGGACGCGGCCGGCGTGGCGTTCCAGGATCTGTGCGGGGGAGTAGCCCTCGACGGGACCGCCCAGCGCGTCGCCGACGGCCGCGCCGACCAGGGCGCCGGCGATGCGCTCGGCCAGGCCCACTTCACGGATTTCTTCAGTTTTGGGTGTCATGCCCCGAATCATCCCTCTGGTGGGGTGGGTTGTGCGGCTTCCAGGAGTTCGGCGAGTTCCACGAGGTCCGTGCCGGTGAGCCGGGGGAGTGCACAGCCGGAGAGAGTGCGGCAGGCGGTGCGCCAGGAGGCGGGGATCGACGCGCCACCGCCCAGGGCGCCGGTGAGAGCGCCGGCCAGAGCGGGGGCCGAGTCCGCGACCCGGGAGAGGCAGGCCGCCGCCGGTACCGCTTCCGCGATCCGGCCGTTCGCGGCGGTGGCCAGGGCGAGGGCGACCGGGACCGTCTCGGCGGCGGCGATGCCGTAGCTGTAGACGTGGTCGACGATCTGGTGTTCGAGCAGGGGGATCAGGGCGAAGGTGCTCTCGGCGTCACGGGCCAACGCGAGGGCGTGGCGGGCGTTGCGGCCGATCTCGGTGGACTCGGGGAGCTCCGCGAGGGCCGCGGTCGTGCAGGTGTGTACGTCGGACCCGGCCAGGGCGAGGGCGAGGGCCGCGGCCATCGCTCTGGCGCCGTGCACGCCGTCGCCGTCCTGGGTGTAGCGGGCGTCGAACTCGGCCAGGTCGGCGGCGAGTCGGGGGTCGCCGGGGTGCGCCACGGCGAGGACACAGGCTCGGACGCAGGCCGCGTCGTCGAAGTAGTGCGGGTTGTCGTGGCCGGTGGCGGGCGGGCGCAGGCCGGCGGCGAGGTTGCCGAGGCCGGCGCGCACAGAGATGCGGGCGCGCAGGGGGAGGACCGCGGACTCGATCTCGGGGGCGCGGTTCGCGGCGGCGGCCACCTCGCTCGCCACGGCGTTCCAGGTGAGGTCGATCGCCGCGCGGGTGCGGCGCTGTCGGCTCAGGTCGCCGAGGACGCTGTCGTCGCCGGCCCGCAGCAGGGCCTCCGCGGCGAAGGCCGCCCACTCGGCGTCGTCGGAGGGGCCCAGGCGGAGGGGCTCCGGTGGCTGGTTGAGCGCGATGGGGACGGGGAGGGTGGTGGTCGCGTTCTGTTCGGCGAAGGTGTCGAGTTCGCGAGTGAGGCGGCGGGTCCAGTCGGGCATGCGGGCGGCTCGGTGGCGGGCGGCGGGCCACCCGGCGGCGTCGCCTGCGGCTAGGCCGAGCAGGAGGCCTTCGATGCGGCGGCTTGTTTCCATGCGGCGGCTTGTGGTGTGCACGGCCTTGGCTTCGCCTTCGGCCTCTTTGTGCCCACCCGCACCACCCGTGGCGCTTTCGTTGTCGGGTGCGGGTGGCCCCGGTGGGGGGTCCTCGACGTCGGCGGCCGCGGGGTCGGTCGTGCCGAGCGTGAGTGTCGTCTCGTCCCAGGGGGTCGGGGGCGTCATGAGGCCACCTCTGTCTTGTCGTTCGCCCGCGGGGTGTCGGCTCGTAGGGGGACCTCGCTCGGTACGAATCCCCCGGCGCCCCACCTGCCGTCCTCGCCCGGAGTCAGCAGTTCCGCCACGTCCAGGACGTGGTGGCCCGCCATCGACGGCAGGCAGCTGCCTCGGGCCGGGCCGATGGCCGAGGCCCAGTCGGCCGGGATCGCGGCGGCGCCGCGGGTCGCGCCGGCCAGGGCGCCCGCCACCGCTGCCGTGGTGTCGGCGTCGCGGCCCATGTTGACGGCGGTCAGTACCGCCTGGACGAAGTCGCCGTCGGCTGACGCGTAGGCCCCGAAGGCGAGGGCGACCGCCTCGGGGGCCAGGTCGGTCCAGGGGTAGCCACCGATGACGACGGCGGAGCGGACCGCGCGTTCGCCGCGGTGGGCCGCGGTCACGGCACGGCGCAGTGAGCGGGCCGTCCAGGAGTCGTCGGGGACGACCGCCAGGGCCGCGGCGACCACCGCGATGACCGGGGCGCCCGCCATCGCCGCGGCGACCCCGGCCGCCACCGCCTGGCCGCCGTAGATGCCCTCGCCGTCGTGGCTCACCGAGCCGTCGATCGCGACCAGGCGGGCGGCCTCGGCGGGGCGGCCCGCGGCGAACACGCCGAAGGGGGCGGCACGCATGGCGAGGCCGTCGCTCCAGGCGTGGCGGTGCTGGGCGGAGATGGGGGCGGCCAGGCCCCGGCGCAGGTTCTCCAGGGTGCCGCGTTCGCTGAAGCCCGCGCCCCGGAAGGGGCCTTCGGCGCGGTCCGCGATCCACAGGTGCCAGGCCGCCTCCACATGGGCCGGGGTGAGCGCGGAGCCGTGGCGGGCCAGGAGGAGGCCGGAGAAGATCGCGTACTCGGTGTCGTCCGTGCCGGCGGGGCGGTCGCTGACGTAGCCCGTGATACGGCCCCAGCGAGCGCGGATCTCGGAGGGCTTCATGTTCTCCGCGGGGGCTCCGAGAGCGTCCCCGACGGCCAGGCCGAGCAGCGCGCCGCGGGCCCGCTCGCGGAGGCCGGCGGCGTCCTCGGGTGCCGGGGTCGAGGGAATGCAGGCGATGGATGCCATCCGCGGCCTCCTCCTCCAGGGGTCTCGCACAGGGCGCGAAACCCTTTGCGGATGTGTCCCACCGGAGTGGTTCGCCAGAGCCACGGAGGCTTCATCATCACCCGGTCGACATCTGTGCGGAGCCTCTGTCGAATGAGCGTCCGAGGGTAAAGCCGCAGGTTAGCCGAGCCTTTCCTTGCTGGTGGACGGGAATGCGGAAGCGTAGTGTGGTCGTTGTCAAAAAGTGGAATCAGTCCAAATAAGCTTCTGGGGGACCGGAATGGCGCTCATCGAAACCGAGGCCGCGCTGCACGAGGCGCACCGCGACAACCACACGCACCGGGACGTCAACGGTGGTTGGCTGCGCCCCGCCGTCTTCGGCGCGATGGACGGCCTGGTGTCCAACCTCGCCCTGATGACCGGTGTCGCGGGCGGTTCGGTCGGGCACCGGACCGTCGTCATCACCGGCCTCGCGGGACTCGCCGCAGGCGCCTTCTCCATGGCCGCCGGCGAGTACACCTCCGTCGCCTCGCAGCGCGAACTCGTCGAGGCCGAACTGGAGGTGGAGCGCGGGGAGCTGCGGAAGCACCCCAAGGACGAGGAGGCCGAGCTCGCCGCGCTGTACGAGGGGCGGGGGGTCGAGCCCGGGCTGGCGCGTGAGGTGGCCCGGCAGTTGTCCCGCGATCCCGAGCAGGCGCTGGAGATACACGCTCGGGAGGAACTCGGGATCGACCCCGGCGACCTGCCGTCGCCGCTGGTCGCCGCCGTGTCGTCGTTCGGGGCGTTCGCGTTGGGTGCCCTGCTGCCCGTACTGCCGTATCTGCTCGGCGCCACCGTTCTGTGGCCCGCCGTACTGCTCGCGCTCTTCGGGCTGTTCGCGTGCGGTGCCGTCGTGGCGAGGGTGACCGCGCGGTCCTGGTGGTTCAGCGGGCTGCGGCAGCTCGCTCTCGGGGGTGCGGCGGCCGGTGTGACGTACGCCCTGGGCACTCTGTTCGGAACGGCCGTAGGATAGAGCGGCTTGCGAGTTATGCGCTGGGTCGCATAAGTAGCCGTTACTTGCTGGTTTCGAATGCTTAACCAGCGGGCATGAGCCGTAAGCGCTGGGGGCAATGAAGCCTGCGGCACACTTTGCGGGGTGGGCGACGACGCCCGCTCCGCCTCCTTGGGCCGATGGACACCGACCTGTCCCGCTTGGTCCCCACATACTTCAAGCCATGTGTGCGATACCCCCTCGCACCCGCGTGGCGTCCGCATGTTGGAACGGATGATCCGGTTCCCGAGAACCGCTCCATCATGTAACCTGCACGAAATTTTGCACTCACGCAGAGGGCCAGCGTCGTCCCTCGGCAATATGCATATGCCAGATGACGACGACGGGAGAGCCGATGCGTACGCCGCGCCAGCCGTCCCAGCACTCCGCGAATGGCCAGAAATGGTCCTTCATGGATGCTCGCCCTGCTGCGCAGGGTATGTACGACCCCCGCAACGAGCACGACGCCTGCGGCGTCGGCTTCGTGGCCACCCTCACCGGCGAGGCGAGCCATGCGCTGGTCGAGCAGGCGCTCACGGTTCTGCGCAACCTGGAGCACCGCGGCGCCACCGGCTCCGAGCCCGACTCGGGCGACGGCGCGGGCATCCTGTCCCAGGTGCCGGACGCCTTCTTCCGTGAGGTGGCCGACTTCGCGCTGCCCGCGGCCGGTGCGTACGCCGTAGGTATCGCCTTCCTGCCCGAGGACGGCACCGAGGACGTCGTCTCACAGATCGAGACGATCGCCGCGGACGAGGGCCTGACGGTTCTCGGCTGGCGCGAGGTGCCGGTCGCGCCCGGACTCCTCGGCACCATCGCCCGGTCCACGATGCCCGCCTTCCGGCAGATCTTCGTGACCGACGGCTCCTCGACGGACATCGCCCTCGACCGCAAGGCGTTCGTGCTGCGCAAGCGCGCCGAACGCGAGGCCGGCGTCTACTTCCCCTCGCTGTCCGCGCGGACCATCGTCTACAAGGGCATGCTGACCACCGGCCAGCTGGAGCCCTTCTTCCCGGACCTGTCCGACCGCCGCTTCGCCTCCGCGATCGCGCTGGTCCACTCGCGGTTCTCGACGAACACCTTCCCGAGCTGGCCGCTGGCGCACCCGTACCGCTTCGTCGCGCACAACGGCGAGATCAACACCGTCAAGGGCAACCGCAACTGGATGGCGGCCCGCGAGTCCCAGCTGGTCTCCGAGCTGTTCGGCTCCGCCGACCATGAGCACAGTGGCTCTGCCGACCATGAGCACAGTGGCTCTGCCGACCATGAGCACAGCGGCTCCGCCGACCACGGGCACAGCGAGGCGGACCAGAAGGCCCTCGACCGGGTCTTCCCGATCTGTACGCCCGACGCCTCCGACTCGGCGTCCTTCGACGAGGTCCTCGAACTCCTGCACCTGGGCGGCCGTTCACTGCCGCACTCCGTGCTGATGATGATCCCGGAGGCGTGGGAGAACCACGACTCCATGGACCCGGCCCGGCGCGCCTTCTACCAGTTCCACTCCAACCTGATGGAGCCCTGGGACGGCCCGGCCTGTGTCACCTTCACCGACGGCAAGCAGGTCGGCGCGGTCCTCGACCGCAACGGACTGCGCCCCGGCCGCTACTGGGTCACCGACGACGGCCTGGTCGTCCTCGGCTCCGAGGTCGGCGTCCTCGACATCGACCCCGCCAAGGTCGTCCGCAAGGGCCGGCTGCAGCCCGGCCGTATGTTCCTCGTCGACACCGTCGAGCACCGCATCATCGAGGACGACGAGATCAAGGCCCAGCTCGCCACCGAGGCGCCCTACGCCGAGTGGCTGGACGCCGGCGAGATCGAGCTGTCCGACCTGCCCGAGCGTGAGCACATCGTGCACACGCACGCCTCCGTCACCCGCCGCCAGCAGACCTTCGGTTACACCGAGGAGGAGCTGCGCGTCATCGTGGCGCCGATGGCCAAGGCCGGTGCCGAGCCGATCGGTTCGATGGGCACGGACTCGCCGATCGCCGCGCTGTCCGAGCGCCCGCGGCTGCTCTTCGACTACTTCACCCAGCTGTTCGCGCAGGTCACCAACCCGCCCCTGGACGCGATCCGCGAGGAACTCGTCACCTCCCTGCGTTCGTCGCTGGGCCCCCAGGGCAACCTGCTGGAGCCGAGCGCCGCGTCCTGTCGCAGCGTCGTCCTGCCCTTCCCGGTGATCGACAACGACGAGCTGGCCAAGCTCATACACATCAACGCCGACGGCGACATGCCGGGCATGAAGGCTGCGACCCTCTCCGGTCTCTTCCGCGTCTCCGGCGGCGGCGACGCCCTGGCCGCGCGCATCGAGGAGATCTGCGCCGAGGCCGACGCCGCCATCGAGAACGGCGCCCGCCTGATCGTCCTGTCGGACCGACACTCGGACGCCGAGCACGCGCCGATCCCGTCGCTGCTGCTCACCGCGGCCGTCCACCACCACCTCATCGGCACCAAGCAGCGCACCCAGGTGGGCCTGCTGGTCGAGGCCGGTGACGTCCGCGAGGTCCACCACGTCGCCCTGCTCATCGGCTTCGGCGCCGCCGCCGTGAACCCGTACCTGGCCATGGAGTCGGTCGAGGACCTGGTCCGCGCCGGCACCTTCCTGTCGGACATCGAGGCCGAGCAGGCCATCCGCAACCTGATCTACGCCCTCGGCAAGGGCGTCCTGAAGGTCATGTCCAAGATGGGCATCTCGACGGTCGCCTCCTACCGGGGCGCCCAGGTCTTCGAAGCGGTCGGCCTCGACGCGCAGTTCGTCACCAAGTACTTCAGCGGCACGGCCACCAAGATCGGCGGCGTCGGCATCGACGTCATCGCCAAGGAGGTCGCCGCCCGCCACGCGAAGGCGTACCCGGCCAGCGGCATCGCGCCCGCCCACCGCGCCCTCGACATAGGCGGCGAGTACCAGTGGCGCCGCGAGGGCGAACCGCACCTGTTCGACCCGGAGTCGGTCTTCCGCCTTCAGCACTCCACGCGCAGCGGCCGGTACGACATCTTCAAGAAGTACACCGAGCGCGTGAACGAGCAGTCCGAGCGTCTGATGACGCTGCGCGGCCTGTTCGGCTTCAAGAACGAGGACCGTCAGCCGATCTCCATCGACGAGGTCGAGCCGACGTCCGAGATCGTCAAGCGCTTCTCCACCGGCGCCATGTCGTACGGCTCCATCTCCAAGGAAGCCCACGAGACGCTCGCCATCGCCATGAACCAGCTGGGCGGCAAGTCCAACACCGGTGAGGGCGGCGAGGACGCGGACCGCCTCTACGACCCGGCGCGCCGGTCCAGCATCAAGCAGGTCGCCTCCGGCCGCTTCGGTGTGACCTCGGAGTACCTGGTCAACGCCGACGACATCCAGATCAAGATGGCCCAGGGCGCCAAGCCCGGCGAGGGCGGCCAGCTGCCCGGCCACAAGGTGTACCCGTGGGTCGCCAAGACGCGTCACTCGACGCCGGGCGTGGGACTCATCTCCCCGCCGCCGCACCACGACATCTACTCCATCGAGGACCTGGCCCAGCTGATCCACGACCTGAAGAACGCGAACCCGCAGGCGCGGATCCACGTGAAGCTGGTCTCCGAGGTCGGCGTCGGCACGGTCGCGGCGGGTGTGTCCAAGGCGCACGCGGACGTCGTGCTCATCTCCGGCCACGACGGCGGTACGGGCGCCTCCCCGCTGACCTCGCTGAAGCACGCGGGCGGCCCCTGGGAGCTCGGTCTCGCCGAGACCCAGCAGACCCTGCTGCTCAACGGCCTGCGCGACCGCATCGTCGTGCAGACCGACGGCCAGCTCAAGACCGGCCGTGACGTCGTCATCGCCGCGCTGCTCGGCGCCGAGGAGTTCGGTTTCGCGACCGCTCCGCTCGTCGTCTCCGGCTGCGTCATGATGCGGGTCTGCCACCTGGACACCTGCCCCGTCGGCATCGCCACCCAGAACCCGACCCTGCGGGAACGGTTCACCGGCAAGGCCGAACACATCGTGAACTTCTTCCAGTTCATCGCCGAGGAGGTCCGCGAGATCCTCGCCGAGCTGGGCTTCCGCTCCATCGAGGAGGCCGTCGGCCACGCCGAGACGCTCGACGTGACCCGCGCGGTCAACCACTGGAAGGCGCAGGGCCTGGACCTGACTCCGCTCTTCTACGTGCCCGAGCTGCCCGAGGGTGCCGCGCTGCACCAGGTGATCGGTCAGGACCACGGCCTGGAGAAGGCGCTCGACAACGAGCTGATCAAGCTCGCCGCCGACGCCCTCGCCGCGGACTCCGCGACCGACGCCCAGCCGGTGCGCGCCCAGGTCACCATCCGCAACATCAACCGCACGGTCGGCACCATGCTCGGCCACGAGGTGACCAAGAAGTTCGGCGGTGCGGGCCTGCCCGAGGACACCGTCGACATCACCTTCACCGGCAGCGCCGGCCAGTCCTTCGGCGCCTTCCTGCCGCGCGGTATCACGCTGCGCCTGGAGGGCGACGCCAACGACTACGTCGGCAAGGGCCTCTCCGGCGGCCGGGTGATCGTCCGTCCCGACCGGGGCGCCGACCACCTCGCCGAGTTCTCGACGATCGCGGGCAACACCATCGCGTACGGCGCGACCGGCGGCGAGCTGTTCCTGCGCGGCCGGTCGGGCGAGCGGTTCTGCGTCCGCAACTCCGGCGCGACGGTCGTCTCCGAGGGCGTGGGCGACCACGGCTGCGAGTACATGACCGGCGGTCACGCGGTCGTCCTCGGCGAGACGGGCCGCAACTTCGCGGCCGGCATGTCCGGTGGCGTCGCGTACGTCATCGACCTGAACCGCGACAACGTCAACGTGGGCAACGCCGACGCGGTCGAGGAGCTGGACGACACCGACAAGCAGTGGCTGCACGACGTGGTGCGCCGGCACGCCGAGGAGACCGGCTCGACGGTCGCCGAGAAGCTGCTCGCCGAGTGGACCGTGTCCGTGGAGCGCTTCAGCAAGATCATCCCCAGTACGTACAAGGCAGTGCTCGCCGCCAAGGACGCCGCCGAGCGAGCGGGTCTCACCGAGACCGAGATCACCGAGAAGATGATGGAGGCGGCGATCAATGGCTGACCCGAAGGGCTTTTTGAACCACGGCCGCGAGGTCGCCAGGACCCGCCCCGTCGACGTACGCCTGAAGGACTGGAACGAGGTCTACGCCCCCGGCTCCCTGCTGCCGATCATCAGCAAGCAGGCCAGCCGCTGCATGGACTGCGGCATCCCGTTCTGTCACAACGGCTGTCCGCTGGGGAACCTGATCCCCGAGTGGAACGACTTCGCCTACCGCGAGGACTGGGCGGCCGCGTCGGAGCGTCTGCACGCGACGAACAACTTCCCGGAGTTCACGGGCCGGCTGTGCCCCGCGCCCTGCGAGTCGGCGTGTGTGCTCGGCATCAACCAGCCGGCCGTCACCATCAAGAACGTCGAGGTCTCGATCATCGACAAGGCGTGGGAGACCGGTGACGTCGCCCCGCAGATCCCGGAGCGGCTGTCCGGCAAGACCGTCGCGGTCATCGGGTCCGGTCCCGCCGGACTCGCCGCCGCCCAGCAGCTCACCCGGGCCGGCCACACCGTCGCCGTCTACGAGCGCGCGGACCGCATCGGAGGCCTCCTCCGGTACGGCATCCCCGAGTTCAAGATGGAGAAGCGGCACATCAACCGCCGTATCGAGCAGATGCGCGCGGAGGGCACCCGCTTCCGCACCGGCATCGAGATCGGCCGCGACCTCAAGGCGACCGACCTGAAGAAGCGGTACGACGCGGTCGTCATCGCCGCCGGCGCGACGACCTCGCGTGACCTCCCGGTCCCCGGCCGCGAACTCCAGGGCATCTACCAGGCCATGGAGTACCTGCCGCTGGCCAACAAGGTGCAGGAGGGCGACTTCGTGGCGCCCCCGATCTCCGCCGAGGGCAAGCACGTCGTGGTCATCGGCGGTGGCGACACCGGCGCCGACTGCGTGGGCACCGCCCACCGCCAGGGCGCGGCCTCGGTCACGCAGCTGGAGATCATGCCCCGCCCGAACGACGACCGGAACCCGGTCTCCCAGCCGTGGCCGACCTTCCCGATGCTCTACAAGGTCACCTCCGCGCACGAGGAGGGCGGCGAGCGGGTCTACTCCGTCTCCACCACCCACTTCGAGGGCGACGAGGACGGCAACGTCCAGTGGCTGCACCTCAGCGAGGTCGAGTTCGTCGAGGGCAAGCTGACCCAGAAGCCGGGCACGGAGCGCAAGATCCCCGCCCAGCTGGTCACCCTCGCCATGGGCTTCACCGGCACCGACCGCGAGAACGGCCTGGTCGAGCAGTTCGGCCTGGACCTCGACGAGCGCGGCAACGTCGCCCGCGACGCCGACTTCCAGACCAACGTGCCGGGCGTGTACGTCGCCGGTGACGCCGGCCGCGGCCAGTCCCTCATCGTGTGGGCCATCGCGGAGGGCCGCTCGGCCGCCCGCGGGGTCGACCGCTTCCTGACCGGCGGCAGCGAGCTGCACGCCCCGATCCGCCCGACGGACCGCTCCCTGATGGTCTGACAGGCTGACGGCCCCCCCCCGAAAAGGGGCCTCACACATCCCGTACAACGGCGTACGGGCGGGATATCTGGGGGGTTCGCCCCCAGATCCCCGGAGACGGCGTCTGCCTCTTGTCCCCGACCGGACGAATGGGCAGGCGCCGCCGCATGTGCGCTACTTGGTGGGGGCGATCCAGGTGACGATGACGGCCGCGGCGATGGCGAGGACGCCGATCAGGGCGAGCCAGCGGGCCCACTCCACCAGACGCCACACGTCGCGTACGCGGGCCTTCTCGTACGCGAGGAGCCTGCCGGACTCCAGCATGATCTCCTCACCGGGACGCCCGTGCACAGCGAGCACACCCAGCCACGAGGCCACGATCAGCGCCAGGAACCCCGTGATCAGCAGGCCGATCACCGAACAGTGCGGGATGCCGGCGAGCTTGCTGAGGTCTTCCTGACCCTTGAGCACGAAGACCGCGGTGAGCAGGCCGGTGAGCGAGGCGAGGAAGTTGCGGTAGCCCTCGGCCTGACGCAACGCCAGCTCCAACTGGCGCCCGGGCGAGGACATCTCGCGGACCCGGCGATCGGCGTCGCGCAGTTGCTGAGGAGTGAAGTTCACGGTCCCGTGCCGTTCGTCATGGTCTGCGGCGGCGCGATGATGAGCAGGGCCCCGCACCCGAGCGGCTCTCCGGCGGGCCGCCCCATGTGCAGCGTCTCGCACTGGCAGAACGTGTGATAGGGCGCCGGCCCCGGGTCCTTGCGGCGGCCGAGGAAGCCGCCCTTGGTCAGCGCGGGCTGCCCGAACGTCCAGGCGCGCCGCATCGCGCAACCGCACACCGGGCAGTGCCCGGTGGCCACGTACGTCACCTCCCCGGCGGCCTCGCCCTGTGTCCACAGGAAGGTGAGCGGGGCCGGATGGGAGGCGCCCTCGTCGTAGGGGATCGCGGAACTCACGTGCTGGTGTCCTTTCTGCCCGGGGTATCGGGGAGCCGGAGGCCGAAGAGACGGCCGTAGTTCTGCAGACGCTCGCGGACCTTGGGTTCGGTGAGGTCCGTCTCCTCGGCGCAGAGCGCGATGTGGTCGGGGTCGACCGGCCCGCTCAACGCCGGGGCACGGCCGGTCAGTTGTTCGGTGAGCACGACCACGTCCTGCCAGCCCGGGGTCAGTTGGGCCTCCGCGGCGTTCGGCTCGTCCACGGTCACCTTGAGGCCGAGGCATCTGAAGGGGGCGTAGCGCTCGTACGCCTCGCCGAGGGTCCGGCCGAATCGGCCCGCGATCAGGACGAGTTCGAGGGGGCCGAGGCGACCGGGACCGAGCAGCCCGGCGTCGAAGGCGGCCATGTCGAACCGGTCGGGGACGAAGTCCTCCAATTTCTCGGCGTCGGGCCCCGTGAAGTCGCCCGGGGAAGCGGGCGCGCCGAGCGCGGTGAAGCGGGCCAGGTGACGCACGGACGGGCCCAGGGGGGTGGCGGCGGTGCGGCAGCGCTCCAGGATGTGCTGGATGCTCAACTCGTCGCGGAAGGACCTGCGTCGGTGCGGGAGTCCGTTGGCCAGGAGCACCTGGTCACCTGGCTCGAAACGGAGGCTTCGGGTCTCCGGGGCCGTGATCTTCGCGATCGCCGCCACGGGCAGGTGCCGCGAGACACTTGCCAGGTGATCCAGCCGCTCGCCGACCGTGCTGGACACGGTCAAGGCCATGGGGATCGTGATGCCCTGGTGGTCGAGGTCGGAGGCCACTGGCCCCAGGAGCGCCCCGAGGGGGCTGCGGGCCTCCACTTCCCGTACGACCGCCTCGTCGTCCCAGGCGAGATCGCTTCGCAACAGGCCGCACGCGCGCAGGACGGGCAGCGCTTCACGCAGCCTTGGCTCCCCCTCGGAGGCGCGCGCTGCTCTGAAGGACGTGCCTGCCACCACCAGTGCCCAGGGGCCGAGCGGCAGCCGCCGGGGGGTCACGGCCTCGACCACCCACTTGGGGACGACGAAGTCGGCGGCCTCGGCGGGAACTGCGGGCGCTTGCACACCCGCGGCGGACGCGAGGTCGTTGATGCGCTTGGCGACCTCGCCCAGCGGTGTCTGCAGTCGTTGCGAGATGTCGAACAGCTGGGTCATGGAGAGTCTGCCACGCAACAGCGAGGTCCTGTACTTCCCGGAAAGAAGAAGCCGTTCGGAGGCCTTGAGCGGGCCGTGTGCCAGCGTCACCGGGGTCGGCTCGGAGGAGAACGAGAACCCGAGCGGGGCCAGGTGCCGGACCAGGTCGACCAGTTCGTTGATCGGGAACGTCGCGTCCGCGTGGTCCAGCAGGTCGATGGGCGCCACGGCGCCCGGGCGCCAGGCGGCTCTGAAGGACCATGTGCCGTACACGTTGTACTCTTCGGCCGCCAACCGCGACGCCTCGACCGACGCGTGCTCCGCCGCGAGGTCCGTGGTGAGCTCCGGCGGCTGAGGCAGGCGGGGGTCGAGGGCGCGCAGGCGTTCCAGCCGCGCCGACAGTTGTCCAAAGCTGAGGCCCTGGTGGGCGGAGAGCACCACCATCGGCGCGTGCGGCGCGGAAGACGCCCCGCTCGACGTGCGCCGCTGAACTCGGTAGGCGATGTAGAGGAACACGTCGGTCTGGTCCGGGCGCAGGTCGTCGAGGTGGCGCACGGACTCCACGGCGGGGACATGCATTCCCGTGACGGCGTACCGCCGCATCGCCCGCACCGACGCTCGCAGCGGGACGCGGTTCATGGCCGCCGCGCTCAGGACCGTGAGCCAGCTCGCTGCCTCGGTAGGCTCTCGCTGAAACAGCAGTGCGTCCAAGGGGGCCGGTTCGGGATATCCGGCGGGACAGAACGCATGCCCGCGCACGTAGGTGAGCGCAAGCCGGGTCGCCTGCCAGTCGCGGATCAACAGGGATTCGTGGTCGCGGTCCGTTCCCAGCGAGAAGCTCGCGTGGTCCTCCCGCAGCAGCACGCGGTCAATGGGCAGACACCCCGCCTTGGCGAGCGGGAGCCGCTCCAGCACCAGAGTCTGGTCGCCCGGGCCGCTCTCCAGCACGGCCGTCGTGCTCTTGGGCAGTGCCGCCAGCACCGCCACCGCAAGCAGTGGAGCTTCCTCGGCCAGCGTCCACAACGCGCGCAGCGGAACGTCCGGCCACTGGACCACGCCCTCGGGCACGCCGGCCAGCAACTCGCGCATGACCAGGTCCTCGTCGTACGAGAGCATCTCGTTGCGGTCGACGCTCGGTTCGGGGGCGTGTCGTTCCCGGAGGTTGAACACCCGGCCGTAGACCTCGGGCGCGTTCTTGACCACCACGCCGTCGAGCAGCAACTGCCCCTTGCCCTGCACCAACCAGGCGTCCCGCCCCGCCTGAACGGCCTCCCCGTCCCACGATCCGTCGGCCGTCAACGTGTTCGGCGCCCACGTCGCGCTCCGTACGACCTGTTCGGGATCCTGGCTGTCGCGTTCCTCCACCCGCACCTCGTAGTCGCTCACCCAGAGAATCGTCCGCAACGCCTCCAGAAGTGACGGCTGCTTCTCCTCGTGGGCCGCGAGATACAGCCGTACCCGTGTCCCGCCGAGTTCCGGCGAGTCCGCCGTGTCGCTGACCCGCAGCAGACCGGAGCCGGACTGGATGTCGGCGCGCAGGGGCCGTTCCGTGCCGGGCAGGCCGTGGCGGTCCACCGGGCGGGTCCAGACGACAACCTCGTCGGCCAACATGAAGTACGAGAACACCCCGATGCCGAAACGGGAGTTCATGCCGACGTCCTCGATCCCGGCGCGGCGCCAGTTGCGTCGCTCCTGGACGAATCCGGGATCCTGCTCGTACCGCTTGCCCGCCCGGGCGAACATCGAGGTCAGCTTGGCGCGGGTCATGCCCGTGCCGTTGTCCTCGCATTCGATGTAGGGGCGTCCGTCGGCGTCCCAGCCCTGCGTGAAGGAGATCTGCGGGGTCCAGTTGGCGCGGGAGCCGCAGCCGGACTGGATCGCGCCGTACTGGCGGCGCATGTGGCGGTAGCGGCAGGCGTCGAGGGCGTTCTGGTAGAGCTCTCGGACGGCCAGCATGCGGTCGCCGTACAGTTGGGTGCCCATCAGCAGGGGGCGGATCTCGTCCTCGGCGAGCCGGAAACGTTCGAGCGGCTGCCGGTAACGCTGGTTCTGCGGGGTCAGGTTCGCGGCTGTGACCCGGTCCGGCAAGCCTTTGAGCAGGGGCGGCAGGCCCGTCGAGCTCCACTCGCGGTGGACGGACCGAACCGTGGCGTCGGCGTGCCCCACCAACTCCTCGACGGACGCGTGCAAGGCCGGGTGCGGGCAGCTGAAACGCACGTCGAGGCCGTGCGTGGCGGCGGTGCGACCGTCCGTTTCCGCGTAGTCGAAGTCGTACGCGAGAGCGGTCACCACGTCCTGCGGGCGCAGCGGCTCGTGGGCACCGAGGTGGTCGACGAGCACGCTGGACAGGCGGCGCGGGTCAGCAGCGAGGAGGGCCGCGCTCCACAGCAGCCGGGCGAGATCGGGTGCCCGCCAGGTGTTGCCGCGTACCGGATGCCGGAGGTTCCAACGGTCCCCGTGGCCACGGACGTTGACCCGGGGACCGTTGTCGGCGCGGCCGGGGTTCACCGTGATGTGCCCGAGGACCTGGCGGACCTGGTCGTCGACCTCACCCCGGGCGTCGTCGGTGCGGGGCCCGGCGGTGGCGTCCTCGGCTGCCGCGACGACCGCGTCGACCGCCTTGACGATGATCGCGTCGACGGCGGAGTACGCCTCGCCACGCTCCCACAGGGCGTCCCAGTCGGCGATGAAGCGGTGCCGCAGCCAGTGGTCGGCGGCGCGGGCCGCGTCGTCGAGCCGACGGGCCCGCAGCGTGTCGGCCGTGCGCTGCACCTGGGAGTGCGCGCGGCACACGTCCTGGGCGGCGCCGCGCACCTGCTGCCCGTGCGGGTCGTCGCTTCCCTGCTCCGCGGGCGCGCCGAGGTGGCGAGGCTGGTAGACGTGCAGGTCCTGCAGTGCCGTGGCGATGACGCCCTCGTGCACGAAGGGCCCCGCGAGCAGGCAGGCCGTCTCGGCGGGGGAGAGCAGGTCACCGGGGCGCAGCGCGGCGCGGCGGACGAGGTCGCCCAGACGGTGCACGACCCGCTCGGGGTACGCGGGGTCGTGCCAGGGGTCCTCCTGGTGGGCACCGGCGCCCGCACAGCTGTCCACCACGTAGCGAATCAGCTCGCCCAGCTGTTGCTTCACCCGCTCGTGCACCGCGGGGCTGCCGGCGGTGTGCTTCCACAGCTCGGAGGCCGTGACCGCCCCGGTCCAGCGCAGTGTGTCCTCGGAGCCCTCGCACAGGATGATCTCCCCGGTACGGTCCTCCAGCCGGGACGGCACGTACGGCGCGGGTATCTGCGGGACGACCGGCAGGCTTCCGGACAGCCGGCGCATCCCCTTGCCGACGTACTCCACGACGTCCGCGAAGGTGGTCGGAGGGCTGTTCGGCTGGAGCGCCTCCGCGAGGACCCGGGCGAACAGACTGCCCTCGGCGGGGTCGGCATACGAGTACTGCCCGGGGCCGCAGCCGTACACCCACAGCGCGTCCAGTTCGTACGAGGCCCACCGGGCCTGCGGTTCCCCGGAGCCGGGGTCCTCCTCCTCGGTTCGACAGGCGTCGACGCAGACCACGGCAGTCACTCCCGGGCGCAGTCCCCGCAGCATCACTCCGGGTTCGGCCTCGACCAGCAACGGCGTGAGCAGCCCCGGTGAGCCGTCCTCGCGAAGCCCTCCCGGCTGGGCGTCGGACGGCAGCAGGTAGTCGTGGCCGCCCACGGACACCCCGTGGCAGGAGATGTAGACGAAGGCGGTGTCGCCGGGCTCGCACGAGGCGAAGAACGTGAAGAGCGCGCCCATCAACGGGGCGTACCCGTTGTCCTCGAGGCGGGTGCTGATCTCGTAGCCGGACCGCGCGAGCGCCGAACCGACGAGTTCGACGTCCTTCGGGGCGCAGTCGAGGCGCGGGTACCGCTCGGCGAGGTCCCGGTTGCCCTGGAGATGAGGCGTGTCCGCGACGCCGATCAGCAAGGCACGCCGCCGTCCCGCCGTAAAAGAGCGTGCGTTGTCAGCGATACCCACGTGAAGCCCCCGAATGGTGCGTGTCCCCGGCACATCTTCTCAGAAGCGCCTGGGGGACGGGGGGCTGACAGAGACTCAGGAGGTCGAGCGCACCGTGTACGTCTGTCCGTACACCTCCCACTTCAGCGGAGTGGTGAGCCCCAGGTTGCCCTCGTTCAGGAAGCGGCGTTGGGCGGTGTCGACGCGGCTGGTGTCCGTGCCGGGGTGCAGGGTGGTCATGGCGGCGCGGCGGACGTCGAGGAAGGCCTCGAGGTAGGCCTTCTCGGAGCCGCCCTGGGCGGGGGTGGCCGCGCGGCGCATGGCTGCGGCGCGGATGCCGCCGAAGCTGGTGGGGTCGGTGCCCGGGCCGTGGTAGACGATCGCGTCGTAGTAGACGAACTGGCCGAGGACCCCCAGACCGTCCTGCTCGGCGCGGCGGACCGCGGGGTCGAAGAAGACACGGTCGCGTTTGTCGTCCTGGGCCGCGCGGAACGCGGGGCGTGCGGCCTCCGCCTTCCAGGCCGCGGTGAAGCCGGGGTCCAGGCCCTCGTGGGAGTCCGTGCCGTCGACGGCGCGCAGGGCGGGGAGGTAGCGGGCGAGGCCGTTGCCGGGGTGCTCCTCGGTGTAGGTCTCGACGAGTGTGAGCAGGTCGTGGGTGCCGGTGCAGAAGCCGATGAGGCCGGCCGTGTAGCCCTGTCCGTCGCCGATGTCCTCGATGTAGGCGTAGGCGTCCTGCCAGTCGAGGGTGGAGTTCTCGGCACTGGCCACCAGGCGCTGGGCCAGTTCCTTCTTGCCGGGGTCGGCCAGGCTCGCGGGCCGGGCGGCGGTCGTACGCGCGGCGGGCGTGCGGGCGGTCGGTGTACCCACGGCCGTCGTACGGGCGGCCGGTGTACGGGCGGCCGGCGTGCTCGCGGCCGACGTACGGGCCGCGACCGTCGGCCCCGCGCTCCCCTGTGCCCCGCTGTCCCCGTCCGAGGTGGGTGCCGTCGAGGCGTAGACCGTCGCCGCGACCACGAGGGGCACGGCGCCGAGCGCGAGGAGACCGGCACGTTTCATACTGCCCAAGCGTACGGTCGCGCGGTGCCGTGGATCCGGCGGACGGTTCGGTCCCCGAGGAGGAGGGAGCGGATCTCCGGCGGATGTTCTACCCGGGGCTGTCGACCCTGTCGTGGGTGAGTTCCCACAGTGTCTGGTGGGGCGCGCGGGAGCCGGAAAATCATCCGGCCCTCCTGACTGGTCGCCCCCTTGGCTTGCCCTTACTGTCGTGTCAGCCTGGGTTGATCCGACGGGGAGGCGACGAGGTATGGACGGCGCACGATCGGTGAACGGGGGAGCGGGGCGGGCCGTTCCGGCGCGCGGGGAGGCTCCCGGCAAGGGCGAGAAAGTCGCCGACTGGGCCGACGGGCGGCTCGGGTTATACGCGTTGGCGAAGGCCAACATGCGCAAGGTCTTTCCGGACCACTGGTCCTTCATGCTGGGCGAGGTCTGCCTCTACAGCTTCCTCATCCTGATCCTCACCGGGATCTACCTCACGCTGTTCTTCGAACCGAGCGGTGTCGAGGTCGTCTACAACGGCACGTACGAGCCCCTCAACGGCGTCATCATGACCCGGGCGTACGAGTCGACGCTCGACATCAGCTTCGACGTGCGCGGCGGGCTGCTGATCCGGCAGATTCACCACTGGGCGGCGCTGGTCTTCGTCACCGGCATGCTCGTGCACATGATGCGGGTGTTCTTCACCGGCGCGTTCCGCAAGCCCCGCGAGCTGAACTGGATGTTCGGCTGGACGCTGCTGTTCCTCGGCATCCTGACCGGCCTGACCGGCTACTCGCTCCCCGACGACCTGCTGTCCGGCACCGGCGTCCGCTTCGCGCAGGGCGCCATCCTGTCCGTCCCGATCGTCGGGACGTATCTGTCCTTCTTCCTCTTCGGCGGGGAGTTCCCGGGGCACGACATCATTCCGAGGTTCTTCCCGATCCATGTGCTGCTGCTGCCGGGGATCATGCTGGGTCTGGTCGTCGTGCATCTGATCCTGATCTTCTACCACAAGCACACGCAGTACCCGGGCCCCGGCCGGAACGAGAAGTCGGTGGTCGGCATGCCCTTCCTGCCGGTCTACATGGCCAAGGCGGGCGGCTTCTTCTTCCTGGTCTTCGGCGTTCTGACGATCATGGGCGGCATCGCCAGCGTCAACCCGGTGTGGGCCTTCGGGCCGTACCGCCCGGACCTGGTGACCACGGGCGCCCAGCCCGACTGGTATCTGGGCTTCTCCGAGGGACTGATCCGGGTGATGCCGGGATGGGAGATCAACGCCTGGGGTCACACCCTGCAACTGGGTGTCTTCATCCCCTTCTCCCTCTTCCCGCTGATCCTGCTCGCCCTCGGCCTGTATCCGTTCATCGAGGCATGGGTCACCGGCGACAGACGCGAGCACCACATCCTGGACCGGCCGCGCAACGTGCCCGTGCGTACCGGCCTGGGAGTGGCGTGGCTGAGCCTGTACGTGGTGCTGCTGATCGGCGGCGGCAACGACATCGTGGCCACACATCTGCATCTGTCCATCAACGCGATCACCTGGTTCGTACGGGTGTCGGTGTTCGTGGTGCCGGTGCTCGCCTACGTCGTCACCCAGCGCGTCTGTCTCGGTCTGCAGCGCCGGGACCGGGACAAGGTGCTGCACGGCAGGGAGACCGGCACCGTCAAGCGGCTGCCGCACGGCGAGTACGTCGAGGTCCACGAACCTCTCTCGCAGGGGCAGCTGTTCACCCTCACCCAGCATGAACAGGAGCCGGCGTACGAGATCGGGCCGCTCGTGGACGCGGGCGGGGTACGACGGCAGGTCAAGGTCTCCCAGCGCGTGCGGGCACGGGTGTCGCGGGCGATGTTCGGTCCGGAGACGCGGATCGAGAAGCCGACGGTGGAGGAGTACCGGGAGATCACGAGCGGCGATCACCACCACTGAGGGCGATCGCCGGTACCGAGGACGGTGGCCCGGCACTCGTCGGGGCCGCCCCAGGCGGCGCGCAGAGCGCGGGCCTTGGTCAGCCACAGCGACAGGTCGTACTCCGCGGTGTAGCCGATCGCGCCGTGCAGTTGCAGAGCCGTGCGGGCGGTGGCGTACGCCGCCTCGCCCGCCGTGACCTTCGCCGCGGCGATGTCCTGCCCGGTCATGGTCAGCGCGGCACCGAGGACGAGGGGCCGCGCGAACTCCAGGGCGATCTTGGCGTCCGCCAGCTGGTGTTTGACGGCCTGGAACGAGCCGATGGGGACACCGAACTGGGTGCGCTGTCCGACGTACGCGACGGTCCTGTCGAGGAGCGCGAGGCCGACGCCCAGGGCCTGGGCTGCCGTGGTGAGCCGGGCGAGCCGGAGCGCGTGCGCCATGGCCGCGGTGACCTGCGGGCCGGTGGCGAGGAGGTCCCCGCCGGGCGGGAGGGGGAAGAGCCGGCGGGCGGGGTCGAGGGAGGGACGCGGGAGGCCCGGCGCGGGTGCCAGGCGCAGCTCGGCGGCGGACCCCGCCGCTCGGGTCGCTTCCGCCGCGCTCTCGGGTCCCGACAGCCTCAGTCGTACGTCCGCCGCGTCCGCGTCCAGTGCGTACCCGCCGTGGGCCACGGTGGCCGTCGACTCGCCCGAGGCCAGGGCGGGCAGCAGGCGCTTGGCCGGGCCCGTGTCGTCCAGCGCCGCGAGCAGTGTCGCCGCCGTCACCGTCTCCACCAACGGCCCCGGCACCGCGTGCCGCCCCAACTCCACGAAGGCGAGGGCGAGTTCGACGGGACGCGGCCCCATCCCCTCGTACGCCTCCGGGACCGCCAGGGCGAAGACGCCCGCCTCGGCGACGCGGGACCACAGCGCGCGCCCGCCCGTCCGGTCGCCGCGGCTCCAGTCCCGTACGACGGACGGGGTGTCGGCGGCCGTCAGCAGGGCGGCCAGGGAGTCGGTGAAGGCACGCTGTTCGGTGGTCGGGAGGAATCGCATCACCGGCGTCCCTTCGGCAGGCCCAGCAGGCGTTCGGCGATGATGTCGCGCTGGATCTCGTTCGTGCCGGCGTAGATGGGGCCGGCGAGGGCGAACACGTACCGCTCGGCCCACTCCGTGTCGGCCGCCTCGCCCGCCGCGCCCAGGATGTCGAGGGCCGTCTCGGTGAGCGCGATGTCGTACTGGGACCAGAACACCTTGTTCAGGCTGGACTCCGGGCCGAGGGCCGCTCCGTCGAGGTGTCGGGAGGCGGCGGCGTAGGTGAAGAGCTGATAGGCGCGGGCGCCGATCAGGGCGTCGGCCACGCGCGGCCGCACCGCGTCCGGGCTGCCCTGGGCCCGCCAGAGCGCGTACAGCCGGCCGGCGCCCGCCAGGAAGCGGCCGGGGGAGCGGAGCGTGAGCCCGCGCTCGTTGCCCGCCGTCGACATCGCCACCCGCCAACCCTGACCGGGCTCGCCGATCACATCCTCGTCCGGCACGAACACCTCGTCCAGGAACAGTTCCGCGAAGGCGGGTCTGCCGTCGAGGCGGCGGATGGGGCGGACGGTGACGCCGGGCGCCCGCAGGTCGAACATCACGTAGATCAGTCCCTGGTGGGGCCTCGCCGGCTTCGGGTCGCCGCGGAACAGGCCGAACGCGCGGTCGGCGAACGCCGCCCGCGAGGACCAGGTCTTCTGGCCGCTCAGCAGCCAGCCTCCGGCGGTGCGGACGGCTCTCGACCGCAGGGACGCCAGATCCGAGCCCGCCTCCGGCTCCGACCAGGCCTGCGCCCAGACCACCTCACCGGTGGCCATCGGCGGCAGCACGCGCGCGCGTTGGTCCTCGGTGCCGTGGTCGAAGAGAGTCGGCGCGAGCAGGCTGATGCCGTTCTGGCCGACCCGGCCCGGCGCGCCCGCCGCGTGGTACTCCTCCTCGAAGAGCAGCCAGCGGATCAGGCCCGCGTCCCGCCCGCCGTAGACCGCCGGCCAGTCGACCACCGACCAGCGGTCCGCGGCGAGTTCGGCCTCCCACGCGCGGTGCGCGGCGAAGCCCTCCTCCGTCTCCAGGGAGGGCGGGGGAGCGGCCGGTACATGGGCCTTCAGCCAGGCGCGGGCCTCGGCTCGGAAGGCCTCTTCTTCCTGCGTGAAGGCGAGATCCATCGGCGGCAGCCCTTCGACGACACTTCCCTAACAAGTGTTTGGTAGGTTAGCGTGGCCCTATGACAGGCGTCGAGACTCCGGAGTACGTGCCCGGGCACGGGCTGCTGAGCGGACGTACCGCCGTCATCACGGCCGCCGCGGGCGCCGGGATCGGCGGCGCGACCGCCCGCCGCTTCCTGGAGGAGGGCGCGCGGGTGCTGCTCAGCGACACGCACGCGCGACGGCTGAAGGAGTCCCAGGCCAAGCTGGCCGACGAGTTCGGCGTGGAACGGGTGGCCGCGGTGCCGTGCGACGTCACCGACGAGGGCCAGGTGCGGGAGCTGTTCGACGAGGCCGTACGGGAGCACGGACGACTGGACGTGGTGGTCAACAACGCCGGTCTCGGCGGAACCTCCGCCCTCGTCGACATGACCGACGAGCAGTGGTCGCGCGTACTGGACGTGACGTTGAACGGCACGTTCCGATGCACGAGGGCAGCCCTTCGGCGGATGAGGGACACCGGCGGTGTGATCGTCAACAACGCCTCCGTCGTCGGCTGGCGCGCCCAGGCCGGGCAGGCGCACTACGCCGCGGCGAAGGCGGGCGTGATGGCGCTGACCCGGTGCGCGGCGATCGAGGCGGCCGAGTTCGGGGTGCGCGTCAACGCCGTCTCGCCCAGCCTCGCCATGCATCCCCACCTGGTGAAGGTGACCTCCGCCGAACTGCTGGCGGAGCTGACCGAGCGCGAGGCCTTCGGGCGGCACGCCGAGCCCTGGGAGGTGGCCAACGTGATCGTGTTCCTGGCGTCGGGCTACTCCTCGTACCTGACCGGAGAGGTCGTCTCCGTCAGCAGTCAGCACGCCTGACGAGCGGAGGGCAGACCACAATGGACCCGTGCCGACCAAGAAGAAGCCCCAGGTGACCGCCACCAGAAAACCCGTGGCTGCCGCCGCCGGGGCCCGCCGCCGCGAACTCCTCGACACCGCCGCCGAGGTCTTCGCCGACCAGGGCTACAACGCCACCACCGTGCGCAAGATCGCGGACCACGCGGGCATGCTCGCGGGCAGCCTCTACTACCACTTCGACTCCAAGGAATCGATGCTGGAGGAGATCCTGCGGACCTTCCTCGACGAGCTCTGGGACGGCTACGACACCGTCCTGGGCGCCCTGCTCGGCCCGCGCGAGACCCTCGAAGCCCTGGTCACCGAGTCGTTCCGGGAGATCGACCGGCATCGCGCCGCCGTCGCGATCTACCAGAAGGAGAGCAAGCAGCTCGTCGCGCAGGAGCGGTTCGCGTTCCTCGCCGAGTCGCAGCGCAGGTTCGAGAAGGCGTGGCTGTCCACGCTGGAGCGCGGGGTCGCCGCCGAGGTGTTCCGGTCCGACCTCGACGTCCGCCTCACCTACCGGTTCGTCCGCGACACCGTGTGGGTCGCCGCGTCCTGGTACCGGCCCGACGGACAGCACAGCCCGGAGGAGATCGCCCGGCAGTACCTGTCGATGGTGCTGGACGGGATCGCCGTACGCGAATAGCCCTTTTTGTACGCCCCTTTCCTGTGAGGGAGTTGCCATGGCCGAGGCCTACATCGTCGAAGCGGTCCGTACGCCCGTCGGGCGGCGCGGGGGAGGACTGAGCGGGGTCCACCCGGCCGATCTGGGCGCGCATGTGCTGAAGGAACTCGTCGCGCGGGCCGGCGTCGACCCGGCCGCCGTGGAGGACGTCGTGTTCGGCTGCCTCGACACCGTGGGACCGCAGGCCGGGGACATCGCGCGGACCTGCTGGCTGGCGGCCGGGCTGCCCGAGGAGGTGCCGGGGGTGACGGTGGACCGGCAGTGCGGCTCCTCGCAGCAGGCCGTGCACTTCGCCGCGCAGGGCGTGCTGTCCGGGACGCAGGACCTGGTCGTCGCGGGCGGTGTGCAGAACATGTCGCAGATCCCGATCGCCTTCGCCACCCGGCAGGCCGCCGAGCCGCTCGGCTTCACCCAGGGCCCGTTCGCGGGCAGCGAGGGCTGGCGGGCGCGGTACGGGGACCGGGCGGTGAACCAGTTCGCCGGCGCCGAGATGATCGCCGCGAAGTGGGGCATCAGCAGGCAGGACCAGGAGGAGTTCGCGCTGCGCTCGCACCGGCGCGCGCTGTGGGCGATCGACGAGGGGCGTTTCGAGCGGGAGACCGTGGCGTACGGCCAGGTCACCGTCGACGAGGGGCCGCGCCGGGACACCTCACTGGAGAAGATGGCCGCCCTGAAGCCGGTCATCGACGGCGGCACCGTCACCGCGGCCTGCTCCTCGCAGGTCTCCGACGGGTCCGCGGCCATGCTGCTCGCCTCGGAGCGGGCGGTGCGCGAACACGGGCTGCGGCCACGCGCGCGCGTGCACCATCTGTCCGTGCGCGGTGAGGACCCGATCCGCATGCTGACCGCGCCGATACCGGCCACCGCCCACGCCCTGAAGAAGACCGGCCTGTCGCTCGACGACATCGACCTCGTCGAGATCAACGAGGCGTTCGCACCGGTCGTGCTGGCCTGGCTGAAGGAGACGGGCGCGGATCCGGAGAAGGTCAACGTCAACGGCGGTGCGATCGCTCTCGGGCATCCCTTGGGCGCGACGGGCGTCAAGCTCATGACGACCCTGCTGCACGAACTGGAGCGCACCGGCGGCCGGTTCGGCCTCCAGACGATGTGCGAGGGCGGCGGGCAGGCGAACGTGACGATCATCGAGCGGTTGTGAGGACGGTCAGGGGGAGGCCGTGAGTCTTTCCCTGATCTGCTCGGCCTCCTTCATGATCCGGTCCACCAGTTCCGCGCACGACGGCAGGTCGTCGATCACTCCGGCGACCTGCCCGGACGCCATGACACCGAGATCCGTACGGCCGTCCACCATCGCCGACTTCAGCAGCATCGGCGTGTTCGCGGCGAGCAGCATCTGGCTCCAGGACAGCTCCTTGCCGTGCTTCATGGCGAGGCCGTCGCGGACCAGCCGCGGCCAGGTGAGACCGGAGAGCCTGCGGAAGGCCGCCGCGTGACGGGCCGCGCGCAGAAGCCCCCGCGCGCGGCCCGAGCCCTCCAGGGAGTCCACCAGGTCCGTGCGCAGCATGCGGTGCGGAAGACCGTCCACCGCGCGCGTGACCGTGACGTCCTTCACCGTCGCCGCCAGATAGCGCGCCTTCACCGCGTCCGGCACCGTCGAGTCCGAGGTCAGCAGGAACCGGGTGCCCATGGCCACCCCGGCCGCGCCGTACGCCAGCGCCGCGACCAGGCCCCGTCCGTCGAAGAAGCCCCCCGCCGCCACCACCGGGATGTTCACGGCGTCCACCACCTGTGGCAGCAGCACCGTCGACGCCACCTCACCGGTGTGCCCGCCGCCCTCTCCGCCCTGTACGACCACCGCGTCCGCACCCCACGCTGCGACCTTCTCCGCGTGTCTGCGCGCCCCCACGGAGGGGATGACGACGACGCCGGCCTCCTTCAGCTCCGCGATCAGCTCCCGCGAGGGGGCCAGCGCGAACGACGCCACCCGCACCCCCTCCTCGACGACGATCCGTACCCGGTCCCCGGAGTCCTCCGCGTCCGCGCGCAGATTCACCCCGAACGGCGCGCCCGTACGGGACTTCACCTCCCGGACCGCCTCCCGCAGCCCGTCCACGGTCATCGTCGCCGAGCCCAGGATGCCGAGCGCCCCCGCCTCCGCGACCGCGCTCACCAGCCGCGGCCCCGCGACCCAGCCCATCCCGGTCTGCACGACCGGATGCCGCACCCCGGCCAGCCGGGTCAGTGCCGTGTCCATCAGGCCGGGACCTCCCGGGCCCGGGTGTTCCCCGGATCGATCACCTCGCGGATCAGCGCCAGCTCCTCGGGCGTCGGGTCCCGGGTGTACGGCACCTCGTCCGGGACGGCCGGTTCGAAGCCGGTCGCGTCCCTGACCTGGTCCACGGTGACGCCGGGGTGCAGCGAGGCCAGCCGCATCGAGTGGTCGGGGGTGGCGAAGTCGAAGACGCCCAGGTCGGAGACGACCCGGGGGACGCGGTGGTAGCGCGCCGTCCCCGGATGCTCGGCGGCGTGGTCGTATCCCACCCCGCACACCATGTCGACGCGCTCGACGAAGACCCGTCGGGAGTGCCTGGGCACCCAGTAACTGGTCGGGTTGTTCAGGGTGTTGACCGAGGCGCCGCGCACCCCGAGCAGCTGCCGCTTGGGGCGGGCCCAGTCGCCGACGCAGGAGATGTTCTGGTTGCCGTACCGGTCGATCTGGCTCGCGCCCATCATCACGTGCCGCCGGCCTCCGGCGACCAGGGTGAGGTGCTGCCGGTAGGGCAGCCAGCCCTCGACGGTGCCGTCCGGGCCGACGAGCATCGCCTCGCCGTCGGTCAGCAGCAGGTCCGGCGCGAAGGTTCGGCGGGCCAGCCGGGCGCCGATGGACGGGATCACGCCCATGGGGCTTGCCAGGATCTCGCCCGCGTCCCGCCAAGCCTCCGCGCAGGCGATCACGCAGTATTCGGCGCGGGTGGGTGGGGGTGGGGGTGGAGAGGTGCGGGGGATGGTGTTGTCGGTGGCCGTGCCGGTGCCGGTTTCGCTGTCGGTCATGTCCCCTCCTCCTCCGAGGCCCGCACGGCCGACCGGTAGGCCCGCTCGTCCCCGGCCAGGAAACGCGCCGCGAAGTCCGCCCACGGCGTGGTCGCGTACCTCTTCTGGAACGCCTCGTCCCGGCCGTAGTCGGGGGCGCAGGACGTGAAGTGGGCGCCGTTCGGGGCCTCCACCACGCCCGTGACCGTGTGACGCTTGACCAGCAAGGTCTGCGGCGCGGCCTCCTTCGTCAGCTCGGCCGTGTCCACGAGCCGCTCGCAGGACACGTACGCGGTGTCCGCCGCCTCGCAGAACAGGTCGTCGAAGTAGGGGTCCGGGCCGAGGTACTGGCCGTTGCCCTGCCGGTCCGCGCGGCTGACGTGCACCAGGGCGGCGTCCATCCGCAGCGCCGGCATCGCCACGAACGTCTCCCCGTCGTCGTACGGCGAAGTCACCGTCCGCAGGCCGGGGTTGACCCGCATCACGTCCGAGCCGATCCCGGCCCGCACCGGAAAGAAGGGCAGCCGGTTCGCGGCCGCGTGCAGGCCCCACAGGAACATCGCCTCGTCGATCTCCGTCAGGTCGAGGGCGCCGCGCTCGCGGGCCGCTCGGTAGTGCGGTTCCAGAGGGATCGAGTCGAGGGTGACGAAGGCGGTGACCAGCTTGCGGATCCGTCCGGCGGCGGCCAGCATGCCGACGTCCGGACCGCCGTACGAGATGACGGTGAGGTCGGTGATGTCCGACCGGAGCAGCGCTCTGACCAGGGCCATCGGCTTGCGCCTTGAGCCCCAGCCGCCGATGCCGAGGGTCATGCCGCTCGCCAGCCGGGAGACGGCCTCGTCGGCGGTCATCGTCTTGTCGCTCACCTACGCACCTTCCTTCCGGAAGTTGTCGCGGACGCGGTCGGCCACGCCGCTGAGGTTGGCCTCGAAGGTGAAGCCCTGCTCGAAGCGGTAGCTACGCCGCACGTCCACCGGGTCTATGCCGTTGATGGCGGCCTTCGCCAGCCGGAGCAGCCGGCCGTCCTTGGCGGCGATCTCGCGGGCCAACTCCAGTGCCGCCGTGTGCAGTTGCTCGCTCGGGACTACCCGCCACACCGAGCCGTGCGCATGCAGCTCGGCTGCGGTCGCCGTGCGCGAGGTGTAGTACAGCGCGCGCATCAGGTGCTGGGGGACCAACCGGGACAGGTGGGTGGCCGCGCCCAGCGCTCCACGGTCCAGCTCGGGCAGCCCGAAGACGGCGTCCTCGCTCGCCACGATCGCGTCCGCGTTGCCCGCGAGGCCGATGCCGCCGCCCAGACAGAAGCCCTGTATCGCCGCCACTACCGGCACCTCGCACTCGTACACGGCCGCGAAAGCCTCGGCGCAGCCGGAGTTGGCGCCGAGCAGTGCGCTCTGGCCGCGTGCCTGGATCTCCTTGATGTCCACGCCCGCGTTGAAGCCGCGGCCCTCCGCCGCCAGCACCACGCACCGGACCTGCGGCTCGCGGCCGGCCGTCCGCACGGCGTCGGCCAGTGCGAACCAGCCGTGCACCGGCAGCGCGTTCACCGGCGGGTAGTCGACCGTGACGACGGCGATTCCGTCTTTTCCGGGCCCCTTTTCCGGGGACGAGGTGGAGACACCCATGGGCGCATCAGCTACCTTTCCACCAAACGTTTGTTAGGTGAAGGGTAGCGGTGAATGGAGCTGAACGGGAGGGTCGTGGTCGTCACCGGCGGGACCCGCGGTGTCGGTGCGGGGATCGCGCGGTCCTTCGTGGCGGCCGGTGCCGAGGTTGTGGTGTGTGCGCGCAGGCCGCCTGAAGGTTTTTTGGGGAAGGCGGAGTTCGCCGCGTTGGATGTGCGGGACGGTGACTCCGTACGGCGGTTCTTCGCCGGACTGCCCCGCCTCGACGTCCTCGTCAACAACGCGGGCGGTGCCCCCTACCGTCCGCTCGCGCAGGGCGGGCCCGAACGGCATGCCCGTGTCCTGGAGTTGAACCTCCTCGCGCCGCTGACCGTGTCCCTCGCCGCGCACGACCTCCTCAAGCGGGCCCGGGGTTCGATCGTGATGATCGGCAGCGTCAGCGGCGGCCGTCCCTCGCCCGGCACCGCCGCGTACGGGGCCGCCAAGGCGGGGCTAGAGAACCTCGCCCGCTCGATGGCCGTCGAGTGGGCGCCGGACATCCGCGTCAACACCCTCGTCGTCGGCATGGTCCGCACCGAGCGGTCCCCTCTGCACTACGGGGACGACGAGGGCATCGCGGCCGTCTCCCGCACGGTCCCGCTCGGGCGCCTGGCCGAGCCGTCGGACGTGGGGGCCGCGGCGGTCTTCCTCGCCTCGGACGCCGCCGCCTACATCAGCGGGGCGAGCCTGCTCGTCCACGGCGGCGGGGAGCGGCCCGCCTTTCTGGACGCGGCAACTGTCAACAAGGAGACATGAGATGAGCGGACTTTGTGACGGACGGGTCGTCGTCGTCACCGGCGCCGGCCGTGGACTCGGCCGCGCCCACGCCCTGGCTTTCGCATCCGAGGGCGCCCGGCTCGTCGTCAACGACCTCGGCGTCGGCCTCGACGGCATCCCCGGCACCCCCGGCGCCGACAGCCCGGCCGAGCGGGTGGCGGCGGAGATCCGCGCGGCGGGCGGCGAGGCGGTCGCCCACGGCGGCGACATCGCCGTGAGCGAGGGAGCGGCGTCCCTGGTGGCGACCGCCGTCGAGACGTACGGGCGTCTCGACACCCTCGTCAACAACGCCGGCTTCCTGCGCGACCGGATGCTCGTCAATCTCGACGAGGACGACTGGGACGCCGTCCTGCGGGTTCATCTGAAGGGCCACTTCCTGCCTCTGAAGCATGCCGCCGCACACTGGCGCGCCGAGACCAAGGCCGGCCGCACACCCGAGGCGCGGATCGTCAACACCAGCAGCGGAGCTGGGCTGTTGGGGTCGCTGGGGCAGGGGAACTACAGCGCGGCGAAGGCCGGCATCATCGGGCTGACCCTGGTGGCCGCGGCCGAGCTGCGCCGCTACGGCGTCCAGGTCAACGCCATCGCGCCCGCGGCCCGGACCCGGATGACCGAACGCACGTTCGCCGAGACCATGGCCGCGCCTACGGTCGGCTTTGACGCCATGGCCCCGGAGAACGTCTCGCCCCTGGTCGTCTGGCTGGGCTCCGCGGCGAGCGTCGGTGTCACCGGACGGGTCTTCGAGGCGGAGGGGGGTCGGATCACGGTGATGGAGGGCTGGCGCCCGGGGCCCAGCGCCGACAAGGGGACACGGTGGAGTCCTGGGGAGGCGGGGGAGGCGGCGCTGAAGCTGTTGGCCTCGGCGGGGGTGCCGGGGGTGGTGTACGGGGCGTAGGTGCCTGCGGCGGCCTGTGCGGGTGGGTGGGGGGTCGGGGCCGCGTCGGGGGGTGTCCGTCCTCGGAACGGCGCGGAATCGGTTGCTTGGAAAGGGGCCCGTGTTGACGCGCCAACCGCTGCGGGCGGACACCCCCCGACGCGGCCCCTTGCCGCCGTACTCGTCTGCGGGCCTCGCGCGCGCACCCTACGTGTCGCACTCCAGTACCGTCCGGCACAACGCGCACCGTGCTCGTACCCTCCCGCGTACCGGTACCCGGATCCGCTGATGGCAGGTCGGGCAGGGGAAGGACACTCGCAGCCCGCGGGTGTCGGGGGTGAAGGCGTAGGGGACGCCGGGCTGAGGGCCGGGCGCGTGGCGGCGGTCGCGGGCGTAGCGTCGCCGGCCTGCCCATCCCGCCGCCGTCAGCGGCGGCTGCTGCTCGTCCTGCTTGGCCAGCGCCATGCCCCGTACATACGCCGTGTAGGCCTGCGGGCTGGTGAACCACACCGCGGGGTCCTCGCCGAAGACCAGGGCGCGTTTGGCCAGGACGTAACCGAACTCCTCCGGGGTGAGATAGCCGAGCTTCTGCGACGACGCCGCGTCCTCCCGGAACGCGTCGAGGAGCAGCCAACCGGCACCGAGGTACGTCGCCGCCGTGTCCGTGAGGATCTCGTTCTCGCGGGTGCCGGGGAAGGACAGGTCGAGGCGGTGCAGATAGACATGCATCACCTCGTGCGCGAGGGCCGCGCCGATGTCCCGGCGGTGAGTGCGGAACCGGTCGTTCAGCTCGACGAAGTACTCCGGCCCGGCGGTGAGTTCGACGTTCGCCGCGTGCCGCATCTCGCGGAAGCTCACGACCAGCCGCGCGTCCGGCAGCCTGTAGTGCCGCACCAGCTCGCGGGCCACCCGCTGCGCCCCCAGATATAGGTCGTCGGTGTCGCAGAACGCCACGTCGGCGGGGACCACGCTGGTCGCGAACGTCTGGACGGTGTCGTACGACAACCGTTTGTACAAAGCGGTGATGGCGGCCCGCACTGTCTCCAGGTGCGGGTAGCCGTGCTCGACCGGTCCGTCGTTCGCCACGCCCGTACCCCCAAGACGCCCTGAACCCGATTCCACTGTACGGGGGCGCGGCTGGAACCTCTGCGGTCGGTTCGTCGCTGGGGTCAGCGTGCCTTGAGGGCCGGAGCCCGTATCGGCTCTCCTGTCGGCGACCCCTCGTACTCCAGCAGCCACACGTCGTTGACGCCCTCCCGCAGTACCGGCCCGGGCACGTACAGCGTCTCCTGGGGGCCGGCTGACCAGTAGCGGCCGAGGTTGAAGCCGTTGATCCACACGAAACCGCGTGTCCAGCCCGGCAGCTCCAGGCAGGCGTCCCCGGCGCCCCGGACCGTGATGGTGCCCCGGTACAGGCCTGGGCCGCCGTCGCCGTCGAGCGGGCCCAGAGCGACCCCCGTGACATCGTCCAGCGCGTCCAGTCGCAGCCCACGCGCGCGTACCCCGTGCAGATACTGCCGCTCGTGCAGCAGGCCCCCGGTGATCCCCTTGGGCTCGCCGCTGCGGGGGCCGTAATTGACCCTCCCCAGGGACTCCACCCACAGCTCCACACGCGCGTGCCCGGCGACGGGCTCCTTGAGACGGTCGTCGTCCTCGGTGAGCGTTCCGGCCCGCTTCCCGTCGACGTACACCACCGCCACGTCCCGCAGCCCGCGCGCGGTCAGCGGGTAGGGCTGCCGTGGCCCCGGCACCGTCACCTCGTACCGCACGACCCCCCGGTCGACATCCAGGTCCTCGAAGGTCGGCGGCACGGGAGACGAGGTCTCCGGGCCGCCTAGGGCGTCGACCACCGTGCCGAGCGACGCCCACCCGGTCAGCTCCACCTCGGCCGGGGCACCCAACCGCGCGGGCGGGGGAGGCGGGTCGGGCAGCGGGCCGTCCGCGTACGCCGCCAGGACCTCGCGAAAGCGCCAGAACTTGTCCGTCGGACGCCCGGCCTCGTCCACCGGAGCGTCGTAGTCGTACGAGGTCACGTCCGGCAGCAGGGGACCCTCGTGCAGATCGCCGCCACCCCGGTTGGCCCCCGCCCAGCCCCCGAAGCTCGTGCCCCCGTGCGCCATGTACAGGTTGACCGAGGCCCCGCACTCCAGAATCTCCCGCAGGACCGCCTCAGCGTCCGCCGCGTCCCGTACGGCATGCTCCCCGCCCCAGTGGTCGAACCAGCCGCACCAGAACTCCCCGCACATCAGCGGCCCTGCCCCCCGGTGCCGGCGCAGCGTCTCGAACGCCACGCGCGCGTGGGAGCCGAAGTTCACCGTGGCCAGCACGCCGGGCAGCGAACCACCGGTGAGCATGTGGTCCTCCGGGCCGTCCGAGGTGAACAGCGGCACCGTCACGCCCTCGCCGCGCAGCAGGTCGGCCAGGCGGGCCAGATAGCCCGCGTCCGAGCCGTAGCTGCCGTACTCGTTCTCGACCTGCACCAGCAGCACCGGGCCGCCGCGGTCGACCTGCCGGGACACCACCTGAGGCAGCAGCCGCCCGAACCAGCGCTCCACCGGACGCAGAAAACCCTCGTCGCGGGTCCGTGCGCGCGTGCCCAGCCCACCCGTCACCCAGTGCGGCAGCCCCCCGTTCTCCCACTCCGCACAGATGTACGGGCCCGGCCGCACGATCGCCCACAAACCCGCCTCCCGCACCGCGTCCAGGAACCGGCCCAGCCGCTCCACATCCCGGAACTCCCCGGGCCGCGGCTCGTGAAGGTTCCACGGCACGTACGTCTCCACACAGTTGAGGCCCATCGCCCGCAGCATCCCCAGCCGGTGACCCCACTGCGCCTCGTGCACCCGGAAGTAGTGCAGCGCACCGGACAGCAGCCGCACCGGCCGCCCGTCCAGCAGGAAGTCCCCGTCCCCCACCCTGAACTCACTCATGCGCTCCACCCTCACCCCCTGGCGGTGATCACGTCCATGGACAAAGATCGGCGCTGCTTGGACGAAAGACGAAAAGCGGGAGCACAGGAACCGGGAGGCCCGCGGATGTACCACACCTGGATGCGGTTTCTCACGCCCGGCCCCGCCCACCACCGGCTCGGCCTCGTCTGCCTCGGCGTCGGCCTCCAGCACGGCACCCTGCCCACCGTCGGCCCCCGCACCCTCGACCACCACGTCGCCGTCGTCATCAGCGCCGGCACCGGCTGGTACCTGAGCCCCGACGGCCGCCGTACGACCGTCACCGCGCCCGCGCTGCTCTGGCTCACCCCCGGCGTCCCGCACCACTACGCACCCGACCCCGACACCGGCTGGGACGAGGGCTTCGTCGACTTCACCGGGCCCGCCACCGCCACCTACACCGAACTCGGCTACATCGAGCCCGCCCGCCCCGTGGTGCCCCTGACGGACGCCACTGGCCCACGCGGCGTCGTCGCCCGCATCGCCCGCGCCGCCCGCCGCGACAACCCCCTCCTGGAGGTGGAGACCGGAGCCGCCGTCCACGAACTCCTCGTCGCCCTGCGCCGCGCCCGCGCCGACCTCGCCCCCGACGGCGACCAGGTCCTCAAGGCCCTCGCCCGCGACGCCTGCCTGCCGATGTCGGTCGCCGACCACGCGACCCGGCACGGCATGACCCCCGCCGAACTGCGCACCGCCGTCCGCCGCGGCGCCGGCTGCAGCCCCAAGGACTACCTGCTCGGCATCCGCCTCGGCCGCGCCAAGGAACTCCTCGCCGCCACCGAACTGCCCGTCGCGGCCGTCGCCCGCCGCGTCGGATACGACGACCCCGCCTACTTCTCCCGCCTGTTCACCCGCCGCGTCGGCATGGCCCCCGTCCGCTTCCGCGCCCAGCAGGGCCGCACCGTCCCCGGCGGCTGGAGCAACCAGGTCCCCGACCCCGACGATCCACCCATGATCGAACGCCCGCACGCCCCGTAATGTGGTCGCCCATGACCACCAGCAACACCCGAACCGGCGACGTCGACCCCGCGGTCCGCGAGGAGCTCGCCCGGCTGCGCGACAGCATCGACAACATCGACGCGGCCGTCGTCCACATGCTCGCCGAACGCTTCAAGTGCACCCAACAGGTCGGCCACCTCAAGGCACGCCACCAACTGCCGCCCGCCGACCCCGCCCGCGAGGCCCGGCAGATCGAACGACTGCGCACCCTCGCCGAAAACGCCAAACTCGACCCGGCGTTCGCCGAGAAGTTCCTGAACTTCATCATCGCCGAGGTGATCAGACACCACGAGAGCATCGCCGAGGACAGCGGCGTGAACGGCTCGACACGATCGGCGAACTGACCTCCGACCGGCCTCCAACCGACCTCGACGGGCGCCCGAGGGCGTGACACCGGGGCTCCGCAGCGGCATGCTGCGCTGTGCACTCCTTGTCAGCTGACGAGCACTCCCTGTCAGCTCATCGGACATAAGCTGGTCTGTCCACGAGGGAGGGACGTCGGGCCATGCCGTCGGATGCCAGGATCCTCATCGTCGACGACCACGAGGACACCCTGTACGCGCTGGAGAGCGCCCTGGCCCCCCTGGGCTTATCTGCTGGGCCGCGCCACCAGCGGCGACGAGGCACTCAAGCAGGTACTCCGGGGCCAGGTCGGCCTCCTCCTGCTCGACGTGCGCATGCCCGGCGTCAGCGGCATCGACGTCGTGCGCTACATGCGGCGCCTCGAACAGACCCAGCACATTCCCGTCATCCTGCTCACCGGCTTCGGCCCCGACCACGAACTGACCTCCGCCGCCTTCGCACTCGGCGTCGCCGACCTCGTCATGAAACCCGTCGACCCCTGGGAACTGCGCACCAAGGTCCGCTACCTGTACGACGCCCACCAGCGCCACCGCGCCCTCGAACACGAGGTCCGAGCACTACGCGCCCTCGTCAAGAACCACACCCAAGCCGAGGAAACCCCGCCCCACCCGGACACCGTGGTCCCGCTCCCGCGCGCACAAGGGGCGCACACCGAGGAGCTCGAACAGGACCGGACATAGGGCGCGTACCGATCCGCCTCTGTGCCGCGCCGACGCCATCAGGCAGCATGGCGTGCATGTCCGTACTGACGCGCGACGAAGCGCAGACCCGTGCCAGGTTCATCGACGTCCACCGCTACACGATCGACCTCGATCTGACCGCCGGCGACGACACCTTCGACTCCCGCACCGTCATCAGGTTCACCGTTCGCGCGGACCAGGACATCACGGACACCTTCGTCGAGGTCAAGCCCGCCGCACTGCGCTCCGTCACCCTCGACGGACAACCCCTCGACCCGGAAACCCTGGACGAGAACCGACTGCCCCTCAAAAACCTCACCCCCGGCGAACACGAACTGCGCGTCGACGCCGGCATGCGCTACTCCCGCACCGGCGAAGGCATGCACCGCTTCACCGACCCCACCGACGGCGAAACCTACCTCTACACCCAACTGTTCATGAACGACGTACAACGCGTCTTCGCCGCCTTCGACCAACCCGACCTCAAAGCCGTCTTCGACCTGACGGTGAAGGCCCCCGAAGAGTGGACCGTCCTCGCCAACGGCATCACCGAACACCTCGGCGAAGGCCGCTGGCAGGCCGCCCCCACCCCGCTGATCTCCACCTACCTCGTCGCCGTCGCCGCCGGCCCCTGGCACTCCGTACGCACCGAACACCACGGCCTGCCCTTCGGCATCCACTGCCGCCGCTCACTCGCCCCCTACCTCGACACCGACGCCGACGAACTCCTCGACATCACCCGCCAGTGCTACGACCGCTACCACGAGAAGTTCGAGGAGCCCTACCCCTTCGACTCCTACGACCAGGCGTTCGTCCCCGAGTTCAACGCCGGCGCCATGGAAAATCCCGGACTGGTCACCTTCCGCGACGAGTTCGTCTACCGCTCCGCCGTCACCGACACCGAACGCCAGACCCGCGCCATGGTCATCGCCCACGAGATGGCCCACATGTGGTTCGGCGACCTCGTCACCCTGCGCTGGTGGGACGACATCTGGCTCAACGAGTCCTTCGCCGAGTACATGGGCTACCAGACCCTCACCGAAGCCACCCGCTTCACCGACACCTGGACCGACTTCGGCGTCGCCCGCAAAGCCTGGGGCTACGACGCCGACCAGCGCCCCTCCACCCACCCCGTCGCCCCCGAGAACGTCGACGACACCGCCTCCGCCCTCCTCAACTTCGACGGCATCTCCTACGCCAAGGGCGCCTCCGCCCTCAGGCAACTGGTCACCTGGCTCGGCGAGAAGGACTTCCTGGCCGGCATCAACACCCACTTCGCCCGCCACAAGTTCGCCAACGCCACCCTCGCCGACTTCATCGACTCCCTCGCCGCCCACACCGAGCGAGACGTCCACGCCTGGGCCGACACCTGGCTGCGCACCACCGGCGTCGACACCCTCACCCCCCACATCACCGCCGACGGCGGCACCTGCACCCTCACCGTCGAGCACACCGGCACCCGCCCACACCGCATCGCCGTAGGCCTCTACGACCGCGACGTCACCGGCGAAGGCCGCCACCTCGCCCTGCGTGAACGCCTCGACCTCGACATCCCACAGACCGAATCCGGCGGGCCCCACCCCATCGGCAAGCGCCCCGCCCTGCTCCTCCTCAACGACGGCGACCTCACCTACGCCAAGATCCGCTTCGACACCGACTCATTCCGCACCGCCGGCGTCGCCCTCGCCGGACTGCCCGAACCGCTCACCCGCGCCGTCGTGTGGAACGCCCTCAGGGACTCCGTCCGCGACGCCGAACTACCGGCCACCGCCTACCTGGAAGCCGCCCGCACCCACCTCCCCCACGAGACGGACCTCGCCCTCGTCCAGGGCGTCCTCGCCTTCGCCTCCACCCAGATCACCGACCGCTACCTCACCCCCGAGGAACGGCCCGCCGCCCTCGCCACCCTCACCGCCCTGTGCCGCGACCTCATCCGCCGCACCGAGGACGGCGACCACCCCGGCCTGCGCCTGCTCGCCGTACGCCACCACATCGACGTCGCCGCCCACCCCGACACCATCGCCGCCTGGCTCGCCGACGGCACCGTACCCGGCGGCCCGGAACTCGACCCCGAACTGCGCTGGCGCGTCCTCGCCCGACTCGCCGTCCTCGGCGCCACCGACGAAGCCGCCATCACCGCCGAACTGGAAAACGACCCCAGCGCCACCGGCCAGGAAGGCGCCGCCCGCTGCCGCGCCGCCCTGCCCGACCCGGACACCAAGGCCAAAGCCTGGGCATCGATGTTCACCACCGACGACCTCTCCAACTACCTCTTCACCGCCACCGCCCAGGGCTTCTGGCAGCCCGAACAGGCCGACCTGGTACGGGAGTACGTACCCCGCTACTTCCAGGACGCCGTCGCCGTCGCCGCCCGCCGCGGCCCCGCCATCGCCGACGCCGCCGGCCGCTGGGCCTTCCCCACCCACGCCGTCGACACCGACACCCTCCACCAGGGCGAGCAATGCCTGCGCGACACCGACCCCATCCCCGCCCTGCGCCGCAAACTCGCCGACCAACTCGACGACCTCACACGCGCATTGCGGGTCAGGGGCAACTAGGGCCTGGCAACTAGGGCCTGCCTTCCGAGGTTGATCGTCCTCCCCGGCTCCTCGGCAGCGCCAAGGAGCCGGGGAGGACGATCAACCTCAGAACGCACCTCCGTGATCGCAGCCCTCCGCCGCCGAGCCGAGCCCAACACGTTTTCCCCGTACGGGAGTACCCCCATTCGGGTCTGGATCGTTGAACTCCCCGGACGCGCCCGAGCCTCCGCGCTCAAGCTGGAACTCTCCTCGCCCAGCGCCCCGGAGGACAACGATGAGCACACCGCCGCTCGCCTCAGACCCCGAAAACCCCCACGCCCTGCGGCCCATGCTCCACACCGTCCTCGACGCACTGCACTCCGGCACCCGAGCCCGCAAAGGCCCTCTGCCGGCCGGCGGACCGACAGCCGTCGCCGCACGCCTACGCGACGCCGTCGGCGAGATCCTCCCCACCGAAGGCGACCCCGACGCCCTACGGCGCCTCGTCCACGCCCTCGCCGAAGGCGCCGCCGACCCCGCCGACCCCCGCTGCGCCGCCCACCTGCACTGCCCACCCCTCGCCGTCGCCACTGCCGCCGACCTTGCCGCCTCCGCCCTCAACCCCTCCCTCGACTCCTGGGACCAAGCCCCGGCGGCATCAGAACTCGAAACGCTGGTGACCTCGGCCCTCGCCCGCGAAGCAGGCGCCACCGACGCCCTCGTCACCACCGGCGGCACCGAATCCAACCAACTCGCGCTCCTCCTCGCCCGCGAGACACACGGCCCCGGCCTCCGGCTCATCCACGGCGCCAACGCCCACCACTCACTGCCCCGCGCCGCCTGGCTCCTCGGCCTGCCCGAACCCGTCGTCGTCCCCGCCCCCGCCGGCACCCTCGACCCCGCCGCCCTCGACGAAGCCCTCACCACGATCCCGGGACCCCTGCTCGTCGCCGCCACCGCGGGCACCACCGACGCCGGACTCATCGACCCCCTCCCCGACATCGCCGCCCGCTGCGCCGCCCACGGCACCCGCCTCCACATCGACGCCGCCTACGGGGGAGGCCTCCTGTTCAGCAACCGCCACCGAACCAAACTCACCGGCCTCGAAGCCGCCGACACCATCACCCTCGACCTCCACAAACTCGGCTGGCAACCCGCCGCCGCAGGCCTCCTCACCGTCAAGAACACCCACGACCTCACCGCCCTGCACCACCACGCCGACTACCTCAACGCCGACGACGACACCGAAGCCGGCCTCCCCGACCTCCTCGGCCGCTCCCTGCGCACCACCCGCCGACCCGACGTCCTCAAGATCGCCGTCACCCTCAAGACCCTCGGCCGCACCGGCCTCGCCACCCTCGTCGACCAGGTCTGCGACCACGCCCACACGCTCGCCGCCCTCATCCACGACCACCCCGCCCTCGAACTCCACGACATGCCCACCATCAGCACCGTCCTGTTCCGGCCCACCAACGCCACCGACGACACCGTGGCCCGCATACGACGACAACTGCTCCACGACGGCCGAGCCGTCCTCGGCCGCGCCCGCCTCGACGGCCGGCTCTGGCTCAAGGCCACCCTCCTCAACCCCCACACCCGGCCCGACGACCTGACCGGACTCCTGAAACTCGTGGAAGGAACCACCCCCCGATGAGCCCGACGTCCCACCCCCCACACCACGAACCCGACCAACCCCGCGACCTCGTCGGCATCGGCATCGGCCCCAGTAACCTCTCCCTCGCCGCCCTCGCCCACCCCCTCCCCGACCTCGACACCGTCTTCTACGAACAGCGCCCCACCTTCGACTGGCACCCCGGACTACTCATCAACGGCGCCACCATCCAAGTCCCCTTCCTCGCCGACCTGGTGACCCTCGCCGACCCCACCAACCCCTGGACCTTCCTCAACTACCTCAAGGCCCGCGACCGGCTCTTCCCCTTCTACTTCGCTGAGCGCTTCCACATCCAGCGCTCCGAATACGACGCCTACTGCCGCTGGGTGTCCGAGAACCTCCCCCAACTGCACTTCGGCCACCAGGTCGACGCCATCCGCTGGAACCCCGAACGCGACCTCTTCGAAGTCGACTTCACCCAACTCGACACCGACGGAGAAGCCGAAGCCCTCGGCCGGACCTACACCAGAAACATCGTCCTCGGCATCGGCACCGAGCCCTACATCCCCGAACCACTCAAGCCCCTCGCCGAAACACCCGGCGTACCCGTCCTCCACGCCGCCGACTACCTCGACCACCGCGACACCCTCCTCGCCGCCGGCCACGTCACCGTCATCGGCTCCGGACAGTCAGGCGCCGAAGTCTTCCTCGACCTGCTCCGCAACCGCCCCACCGGCCACGAAAACCTCCACTGGCTCGGCCGCACCGCGGCCTTCGCCCCCATGGAGTACTCCAGACTCGGCCTCGAACACTTCACCCCCGACTACACCCGCTACTTCCACGCCCTCCCCGAAAGCGTCCGCGACCGCCTCGTCACCACCCAATGGCAGCTCCACAAAGGCATCGACGCCGGCACCATCGCCGCCATCCACGACGAGCTCTACCACCGCACCCCCCACGGCGGCTGGCCCGACGCCGTCCTCACCCCCGGCGTCCACGTCCGCACCGCCGGCCGCATCGCCACCACCCAAATCGAACTCCACCTGGAACACACCCAGCAAAACACCCGCTCCCGCCTCACCACCGACGCCGTCGTCCTCGCCACCGGCTACCGCGAACGCCCCCTCGACCGCATCCTCGCCGGCCTCGACCCCTACCTACGCCGCGACAGCCGCGAACGCCCCCGCGTCGACGAACAGTTCCGCCTCGTCCTCGACCCCTGCGTCACCGGCGCCGTATACGTCCAGAACGCCGAACGCCACACCCACGGCATCGGCACCCCCGACCTCGGCCTCGCCGCCTGGCGCAGCGCCACCATCCTCAACACCCTGACCCCGCAAGAGCCCTACCCCCTGCCCACCCGCACCGCCTTCACCACCTTCGGACTCCACCAACCCCAACCACAGGTGCCCCACGCCCGACAGGCCCCCCGAACCCTCACCCCACTCATCGACGGCCGGTAACACCGACGGCCGACAACAAAGACAGCCGGCGACAAAGACAGAGGGACGACGGGAAAAAGCTCCCACCGTCCCTCACACACACAACCACCGGCACCTAGAACACCGGCGTACCATCCCGCGTCAGCTTCCAGTCCACCGACGCGAAGTCCCTCGGATCCAACACACCCTTCGCCGTCACCCACTCAGAGATCCGCGTCCGGATCTCCGTCGACTCCGACCACAACTCCTTCGCCGACGCCACATGCGGGAACGCACCACCACCATTGGCACGGTAGTTGTTCACCGCCAACACGAACTGCTGCGCATCGTCCAACGCGACACCACCGAACGACAGATTCCTGATCCGCGAACCCGCCGCCTGAGCGATGTCGATCTCGTACGACAACCCCGACACATAGTCGTAGTTGTAGTCCGGACGACCCCCCGCGTTCGTCAGCTTCTCCACATCCACCGCCGCACCCGCCGCCGTCTGCACGAAATACTGCGCCGAATACTCCAGATACGCCCTGACCTGCGCGCCCGTCATCAACTTCGCGACCAGCGTGTTGTCGTACACATACAGACTCGACAGATCCCGGATCGTCACCTCACCCGCCGGGATCTGAGACGTCCGCGAGAACGGCGACGCCTGCGCGATCACCGGCACCGACGCGTACTCCGTACCCGCCAGCGCCGCCCTGACCACGTCCTCCTGCACCCTCGTGATCAGGTCGATGATCGGCGCATCCTTGTACCGCGCCTCCACCGTCGTCAACGTCTCCGTCGCCGAACCGACGACCTGGTTCACATACGCCACCACGACATCGTGATCGTCCTTCAGTAGCCTGGTGATCTTCGGGTCGTCGGCCACCGAGTTCGAGTTCCGCACCGACGCCTTCACCGACTCGACGGACCAGCGGCCCCTGTCGAAGACCAACTCGAAGTCGAAGACGGACAACCGCTCCGCATACGCCAACGGCTCCGACAACACCACCGTCCTGCCCGTCTTCGTGTTGGCGACCTTCAGCTCGGGAATCTCCACGTGCGCGTGCCCGACCAGAATCGCGTCGATCCCCGGCACCTGCTGCGCCACCAACGCCGCCGAGTTCTCCACGTACGGCAACTGGTCACCGTACGACGACGTACCCGACGAACCCGAGTGCGCCGACACCACGACCACGTCCGCACCCATCGACCGCAGCCTCGGCACCCACTTCGCCGCCTGCTCCTCAAGACCCGGGAACGTCAACTTCCCCTGCACGTACGCCTTGTCCCAGATCGCGATCCCCGGGTTCGTCAACCCCAGCACCGCCACCCTCACCGGCGGCGCACCCTTCACATGGAACGTCTTGATGACGTACGGCGCGAACGCCGGCTTCAACGTCTTCGCGTCCAACGCGTTCGCACCCAGCAGCGGAAAATCACACTGCTCCTCGAACTTCCGCAACGTCTCGATGCCGTAGTTGAACTCATGGTTGCCCAACGCCACCGCGTCATACCCGATCGCGTTCATCGCCGCCGCCATCGGATGCACCGGACCACCCTCGGCGGTGATCGGATCCACCTTCGCGTAGTAGTACGTCAACGGCGTGCCCTGAATCGTGTCGCCCGCGTCCAGCAACAACGTGTTCCGACGGCCCTTCTCCTTACGGACCTGATTCACCAGCGTCGAAATGCGGGACAGACCCTGCGCGTTGCCCTGCGCGTCCGTGTACTCCGCGTCCTTGAAGTAGTCCCAGTTGAAGACATGACCATGCAGGTCCGTCGTACCCATCACCGTCAGCGCATAGCGCTTCACGGGCCGATGCCCCTTCCCCGCCTCCGCGGCCTCCGCCACGGGAGCCGCCGCCCCCGCCAACGCCACCCCCGCCCCGGTCACAGCGGACTTCTTCAGGAACTTCCGGCGATTCAACGGCATGTTTCGATCCCCTCGAACAACGGTCAACGACGCGCGTAGATTCTGGCCCGAACACACCGCAACGCAATAGCCCCCAAAGGTTTCGATCCGGTGACCAGCTAGGGCCCCCAGCACATAAGAAGTGACACAGTGGGACGTATGACCCCCCCGACACCCGACGACCCCCACCCCGCCGTCCCCTACGGCACCCCCGACGCCCCCCGCATCGCCGTCCGCGGCGAAGCCCACCTCGAAGTCGACCCCGAAATCGCCCGCATCGGCATCACCGTCGCCTCCCGCGGCAAAGACCGCCGCACCGCCCTCGACGACCTCACCCGCCGCAACACCACCGCCCTCGACCTCATCAAGAGCTACGGCGAAGCAGTCGAACGACTCGAAACCGGCACCTTCTCCATCACCCCCCAACTCAAAGAAGGCCGCGGCGAACGCATCCACGCCCACCACGGCCGCGTCCACATCACCGCCGAACTCACCGACTTCACCGCCCTCGGCGAACTCACCACCCGCCTCGCCGACCTCGACCTCACCCGCGTCGACGGCCCCTGGTGGGCCCTACGCCCCGACTCACCCGCACACCGCGAAGCCCGACAACAAGCAGTACGAGAAGCCGTACAACGCGCCAGGGAATACGCGGAAGCACTCGGAACCACCCTCGCCGCCCTCGTGGAACTCGCCGACATAGGCGCCGAGAACACCCCACCCGCCTACCCCGCCGCACCCGGCGCCCGCATGCGCTCCATGGCCCACGGCGCCACCGAAGACACCACCGCCGCCCCACTCGACCTCGAACCCCAACGCCAACACGTCCACGCCCAGGTCAACGCCCGATTCACCATGGCACCCCCACAGCTGTGAACCACCCCAAGACCACAGCCGCCACCGCACAGGAATTCGTACACCGAATGCTCATCGGAGCACCCCGGCGCACAATTCAACCCTTGTCAAAACCCCGTCACTCAAAGGTCGTCGAGTAGCCATGCACACCCAATTCCCTACCCACCGGTAAGGCCTAGGGTCACCTCATGCGCCGAGCGAAAATCGTCTGCACCCTGGGCCCCGCCACCGACTCATACGACCAGATCAAAGCCCTGGTCGAAGCCGGAATGGACGTCGCCCGCTTCAACCTCAGCCACGGCACCCACGCCGAACACGAGGAGCGCTACCACCACGTACGCAAGGCCTCCGACGAGACCGGCCACAGCGTCGGCATCCTCGCCGACCTTCAAGGCCCGAAGATCCGCCTCGGCCACTTCACCGAAGGACCCGTACTCCTTGAACGCGGCGACACCTTCACCATCACCGTCGAGGAAAACACCGAAGGCAACGGCCACACCTGCGGCACCACCTACCCCGGCCTCGCCACCGACGTCACCCCCGGCGAACACATCCTCGTCGACGATGGAAAAGTCTGCCTCGAAGTCACCGCCATCGACGGCCCCCGCGTCCACACCACGGTGATCGAAGGAGGCATGGTCTCCGACCACAAAGGCCTCAACCTCCCCGGCGTCGCCGTCTCCGTCCCCGCCCTCTCCGACAAGGACGAAGCCGACCTCCGCTGGGCCCTGCGCACCGGCTTCGACACCGTCGCCCTCTCCTTCGTCCGCAGCGGCCGCGACATCGACGACGTCCACCGCATCATGGACGAAGAAGGACGCCGCCTCCCCGTCATCGCCAAAGTGGAAAAACCCCAGGCAGTCGAAGCCATCGACGACATCGTCGCCGCCTTCGACGGCATCATGGTCGCCCGCGGAGACCTCGGCGTCGAAATGCCCCTCGAACAAGTCCCCCTCGTCCAAAAGCGCGCCATCAAACTCGCCAAACGCAACGCCAAACCGGTCATCGTCGCCACCCAGATGCTCGACTCCATGATCGAGAACTCCCGCCCCACCCGCGCGGAAGCCTCAGACGTCGCCAACGCGGTCATCGACGGCACCGACGCCGTGATGCTCTCCGGCGAGACCAGTGTCGGCAAGCACCCCATCGAAACCGTCCTGACGATGGCGAAGATCGTCGAAGCGGCCGAGGAGGACATCCTCGCCAAAGGCCTCCCACCCCTGACCGAGAACAACAAACCCCGCACACAAGGCGGCGCGATCGCCCGAGCGGCCGCCGAAATGGGCGACTTCCTCGGCGCGAAATACCTCGTCGCCTTCACCCAGTCCGGCGACACCGTCCGCCGCCTGTCCCGCTACCGCTCCCCGATCCCCCTCCTCGCGTTCACCCCCGAACCGGCGACCCGCTCCCAGCTCAGCCTGACCTGGGGCGTCGAAACGTTCCTCGGCCCCACCGCCGAATCCACCGACGCCATGGTCGACCAGGTGGACGAGCTCCTCCTGAAATACGGCCGCTGCGAGCAGGGCGACAGCGTGGTCATCACGGCCGGCTCCCCGCCCGGCGTCTCGGGCTCGACGAACCTCGTCCGGGTGCATCACATCGGGGCGGACGACAAGTAGGTCGGTCAGTGTTTGGGGCCTACGTGGGTGTCCATGAGGGCGACTGAGGTCTTCTTGGCGACGGAAATGTTGTACGGGTTGCCGTTCCGGGTACAGCGCGTCCATTCGATCCCGAGCTTGTCGAGGGTGTCGGTGCAGAGCCGACGGATGTCGTCGGAGACGTTGGTGAAGAAGTACCGGGGATACTCGTACCGCTTGCGCTCACCGCCTACGAGGCGAGTGGTCCAATTGGTGATGCGGCAGCCGTCGGAGTGGATGAGGCCGCGGATGAATTCCCAAGGGTGAGCGTCGACGATTTCTTGCTGCCAGGGGTCAAGGGCGATGAGGCGCTCATGCTTCCTCCAGGACCGTGTTGAGGAAACAGGCAATGCAGGTGCTTCGAGTAGACCTTTACGTTGCTGCAGCCGGTCCTGCGGACGCGGCAGACGGAGTTGTCGGGGAAGACCGCGCGGATTGCCTGCTCGCAGGCGTCCATGAGGCCGCCCCATGACTCGGTGCAGGTGATCATGAGGTTGGGCACTCGATGCTCGGAGTATTGACTGATGTGGCCATCGCCGAGATACAGGCCCAGCAGGTAGCTATACGCGGGTTCATCGAGGTCCCGTCCGTCGCATCGGGGGCACTTGGGATCGTGCTTGCCAGGGCACTCGCCGCGTTTCGCGCGGTCCAGATGCTTCCAGTAGCCGACCGTGCCGAGCGGCACGTTTAGACGCCGTGCGACCTCTGCGTTTTTCGTGCCGCCGCGTAGGAGGGTGAGGGCCTTCTGTCGTACCTCAGTGCTGTGAAAGTTCATGCGGCCACTCTGTGTCACTGACCGTGACCACATGCAGCAAAAAGCGGATGTTCACGAGAACGTGAACATCCGCTTCTTACGGAAGGTGCCCGGTGTGGGATTCGAACCCACATGCCCTAAGGCACGGTGGTTTGAGCACCGCGAGTCTGACCAGTTCCTCCAACCGGGCAAGCTGAGGAGCTCTCGGGAATCATACCGGGTCACCGCAGCTCCCCGCCGCTAGGTAGGCTGCATGAGCAGAAGTACCTGCCCGGCCCGTAACGAGGAGCCCCCGTGACCGCCCCCGAGTCGCCCCAGCCCGTAGACGCGCCCGACGACGACAAGTCGCACGTGCCTCCGCTGACGACCCGTGTCGTCATCGCCGAGGACGAGGCCCTGATCCGGCTCGACCTCAAGGAGATGCTGGAGGAAGAGGGCTACAGCGTCGTGGGCGAGGCCGGTGACGGTGAGCGGGCCGTCGAGCTCGCCCGTGAGCACCGGCCGGATCTGGTGATCCTGGACGTGAAGATGCCGAAGCTGGACGGTATCTCGGCGGCCGAGAAGATCGCGGAGGAGAGTATCGCCCCGGTTCTGATGCTCACCGCGTTCTCGCAGCGCGATCTCGTGGAGCGGGCGAGGGACGCCGGTGCGATGGCGTATCTGGTGAAGCCGTTCAGCAAGAGTGATGTGGTTCCGGCGATCGAGATGGCTGTCTCGCGCTTCACGGAGTTGCGGGAGCTGGAGCGTGAGGTCGCGGATCTGAGTCTGCGGCTGGAGACCCGGAAGCTGGTGGACCGGGCGAAGTCGATTCTGCAGACGCAGTACGGGTTGACGGAGCCGGCCGCGTTCCGGTGGATTCAGAAGACGTCGATGGATCGTCGGATGTCGATGCAGCAGGTGGCGGAGGCTGTCATCGCGGATGCCGACGAGAAGAAGGGCAGCAAGGGCTGACGCCCTGCCCCTGAACGCCGTCGAGGCCCGCGCCCCCGGAAAGGGGGCGCGGGCCTCGACGTATGCGAGGGCGTCGGCGCGCTCAGTCCTCGCCGAGGTACGCCTTGCGTACGGATTCGTCGTGGAGGAGGTCCTGTCCGCTGCCGGAGAGGACGATCTTGCCGACTTCCATGACGTGGCCGTGGTCGGCGAGGGAGAGGGCGGCTTGGGCGTTCTGCTCGATGAGCAGGATGGTGGTGCCCTGGCTCTTGAGCTCCTGGATGGTCGCCATGATCTTCTGCATCATGATCGGGGAGAGGCCCATGGAGGGTTCGTCGAGCATGAGCAGTTTGGGTCGGGACATGAGGGCGCGTCCCATGGCGAGCATTTGTTGTTCGCCGCCGGAGAGGGTGCCCGCGGCCTGCTTTCTGCGTTCCCCGAGGATGGGGAAGAGATCGTAGGCGCGTTGGATGTCCTTTTCGATGCCTTCTTTGTCGGTGCGGAGGAAGGCGCCGAGGCGGAGATTGTCCTCGATGGTCATGCGGGGGAAGATGTGCCGGCCTTCGGGGGAGTGGGCCAGTCCGAGGGCGACGATTTTGTGTGCGGGGGTTTTGTTGAGTGATTTGCCGTCGAACTTGATGTGTCCGGCGAGGGGTTGGAGGAGGCCGGAGAGGGTGCGGAGGGTGGTTGTCTTTCCGGCGCCGTTGGTGCCGATGAGGGTGACGACTTCGCCGGCGTTCACCTTGAACGAGATGCCCTTGACGGCTTCGATCTTGCCGTAGGCGACCCTGAGGTCTTCGACCTCCAGTAGTGCGGTCACTTGGCGTCTCCTTCCCTGGTGTTCTCGGCGGCCTCGACTTCGGCGACTTCCTCGGTGCCGGGTGCGCCTTCGAAGGGGGTGCCGAGGTAGGCGGCGATGACGCGTTCGTCGGCTTGGACGACGTCGGCGGTGCCTTCGACGAGTTTTTCACCTTGTACGAGGACGGTGACCCGGTCGGAGAGGTTCATGATGAACCGGATGTCGTGTTCGATGACGAGGACGGCGGTGCCCTTGTCGCGGATGGCGAAGACGAGTTCCTCGGTGGCTCGGGTCTCCTGGGGGTTCATGCCGGCGGTGGGTTCGTCGAGGAGGAGAAGGCCGGGTTCGCTGGCGAGTGCGCGGGCGATTTCGAGCTTGCGTTGTTCGCCGTAGGGCAGGTTGCGGGCGAGGTGGTCGGCTTTGGCGGCGAGGCCGGTGAACTCAAGGAGTTCCATGGCTCGTTCGCGGGATTCCTGTTCGGCTTTCTTGAAGGCGGGGAGGCGCAGGAGTGCTGACCAGAGGCCTTCTTTGGTGCGGGTGTGGCGTCCGACGAGCACGTTTTCCAGGACGGTCATGTTGGCGAAGAGCCGGATGTTCTGGAAGGTGCGGGCGATGCCTGCCTGGGTGACGAGGTGGGGCTTGGGCGGCAGGACGGTGCCCTTGTACTTCACGGTTCCGCTGGTGGGGACGTACAGGCCGGTGAGGCAGTTGAAGAAGGTGGTTTTGCCTGCGCCGTTGGGGCCTATGAGTCCGACGATTTCGCCGGTGTTGACGGTGAGGTCGACGGAGCGTACGGCGGTGAGGCCGCCGAATCGCATGGTGACGTCGCTGGCGTCGAGGACCGCGGTGGTGGTGGCGGTGGTTGTGGTGGTCATCGCGGTCACGTCCCTGCCTTGGCGACGCCGGTGGCACCTTCGGGCAGTGGGGTGTCCTTGGGTACGTCGAGTTGTCCGGTTTCGTGGAATTCGAGCTGTTTCCTGCGGTCTGCGACGAGGCCTTCGGGCCTGAAGCGCATGAGGAGCATCAGGGCGATGCCGAAGAGGAGCAGCTGGTAGTCCGCCATGAACTGGAGTTTGGCCGGGATGAGGTAGAGGAGTGCGGCGCCGATGACGGGGCCGCTGATGGTGCCCATGCCGCCGAGGATGACGGCGGCGAGGAGGAAGGCGGAGTTGGGTGGTACGGGTCCGGCGAACTGGTACTGCTCGGGGGTGACGCTGTAGGACACGTGGGACTGGACGGTGCCGGCGAGGCCGGCGAGGCCGGCGCCGAGTGCGAAGGCGAGGAGTTTGAGGCGGAAGCCGTTGATGCCCATGGCGGTGGCGGCGGTCTCGTCTTCGCGGATGGCGACCCAGGCGCGGCCGATGCGGGATTCCGCGGAGCGGCGGAAGACCATGACGACGATGCCGGTGAACAGCAGCATCAGCAGGTAGTAGTTGCCGGAGCGGGTGAGTTCGTGGCCGAGGACGTCGTGGGGGAGGCCGAGGTTGAAGCCGAAGATCTCCAGGTCGGGGATGTTCGGGATGCCGTTGGAGCCGTTGGTGATGTCGGGGCCGCTGTTCCCGTTGAGGTTGTTCATGGTGATGCGGAAGATCTCACCGAATCCGAGGGTCACGATGGCGAGGTAGTCGCCGCGTAGCCGCAGGGTGGGGGCGCCGATGACGACGCCGAAGATCAGTGAGGCGAGGGCTCCGGTGAGGACTGCTGCCCAGAACGGGAAGTGGACGCCGATGGTCGACTGGGGTGAGCCGGAGACCAGGGCGGCGGCGTAGGCGCCGACGCCGAGGAAGGCGACGTATCCGAGGTCGAGGAGGCCGGCGAGTCCGACGACGACGTTGAGGCCGAGGGCGACGGTGGCGAAGATGAGGATGTTCGCGCCGATGAGGGCGAACTGGTCGTTGCCCTGGGTGAAGGGGAAGCAGATCGCGGCGACGAAGGCTGCGGTGAGGGTGACGTTGCGGTGTTTGGCCGTCAGCCTGGAGAGGCGTTTGAGGAGGCCCGCGCGGGTGAGGGCGGTGAATCCGAACCCGGCGATGATGAGGAAGCCGATGAACAGTTCGGAGTATTCGGTGCCGATGCCGTAGGCGAAGACGTACAGTCCGGCGCCGAAGCCGGCCGCGATGATGAGGATCTCGGTCCAGGCGGGGAGTTCCTTGGCGCGGCCGGGTTCGGGGGCGGTGAAGGTGTGGCGGATCCTGCCCCACAGGTTGGGTGTGGGGTCGTTGTCGTCGTAGGGCGTGTCGGCGGGGAGGCCGAAGGCGCCGATGGCGGCTATGAGGGAGCCGATGCCGGCGACCCAGGCGCCGGGTTCGAGGTTGACGAGTCCGCCGAGTTCGTCGCTGATGGCGCCCATGGCGTAGCCGGTGGTGCCGAGGACGCCGAGGGTGAGGAGGCGGACGGGGCTGTTGGTGCCGCCGGGGGTGAGCCAGCTCAGTCCTCGGATGCCTTGGCCGGAGAGGGTGAAGAGGAGGGTGAGGATGGCTCCGACGAGGGTGAGGATCTGTAGGCCGCCGGGGTAGCCGGTGACGGTGAGGTTGCCGGGGAATTCCTCGGTCCAGGTCCAGGCGAGGAAGGTGCCGACGAGGGCGGTGGCGGAGCCGGCGAGGGTGATGGCGCGTGCCGCGGTGGGCGGCAGCGGGATCAGGGGGGTTGCCGGGGGTGCCTTGGTGGTGCTGTTGGTGGGGTGGTTGGTGGTCATGGGTATCACGCCCGATCCGCGACGCGTTCGCCGAGCAGGCCTTGTGGCCTGATCAGGAGGACGAGGATGAGCAGGGCGAAGGCCCAGACGTCTTTCCAGGCGCCGCCGCCGAAGAGGTCCATGCCGGGGATGTCGCCTATGTAGCCGGTGGCGAGGGATTCGGCGACGCCGAGGACGAGGCCGCCGAGCATGGCGCCGTAGATGTTGCCGATGCCGCCGAGGACGGCGGCGGTGAAGGCTTTGAGGCCCATGAGGAAGCCCATGCGGAAGCCGACTTGGCCGTTCTTGAGGCCGTAGGCGACGGCGGCGATGGCGGCGAACGCGGCGCCGATGGCGAAGGCCATGACGATGATGCGGTCGGTGTTGATGCCCATCAGCTTGGCGGTGTCGGGGTCCTGGGCGGTGGCCTGCATGCCGCGGCCGGAGCGGGTCTTTGTGACGAAGAGGCCGAGGGCGATCATGCAGAGGGGTGCGGCGACGAGGACGAAGAGGTCGCCGCGTTGGATGTTGGCGCCGAAGACGTCGAAGGGGCCGCCGTCGAACTGGGGGAAGGGGCGGTCCTTCTTGGCGTCGGGGTACCACATCCAGACGACCTGTTGGAGGACGATGGACAGGCCGATGGCGGTGATGAGCGGTGCCAGTCGTGGTGCGGTGCGCAGGGGCCGGTAGGCGAAGCGTTCCGCCGCGGTGGCGACGGCGACGGAGACGAGGATGCCGCCGAGGATCATGAGGGGTACTGCGGCGCCGAGGGCGAAGCCTTCGGGGAGCCAGAGGTAGACGGTCAGGGCTCCGAAGCCTCCGACCATGAAGATCTCGCCGTGGGCGAAGTTGATGAGCTGGACGATGCCGTAGACCATCGTGTAGCCGATCGCGATGAGTCCGTACATCGCGCCGAGTATGAGGCCATTGGCCAGCTGTTGCGGCAGTTCGTTCACCGCAGGGCCTCCGTGGAGTGATTCGGATATGGCGCCGCGCGGGAGCGCTGGTGGGCGCTCCCGCGCGGCCTGGATCAATGTGTGCGGTGGGGAGGGCTCGTTACCCGGCCTCGCTCAGCCGACGTTGGGGGCGGCGCTGTACTCGGGCGTCCACGCGTTGTTCTTGACCTTGTAGGCGGTCATGAGGGTGTTGGTGGTGTCGCCGAACTCGTCGAAGGAGATGGCGCCGGTGACGCCGTCGAACTTGACCTTGGCCATGGCGTCGAGGACTGCCTTGCGGCCGTCGCTGGGGACCTTGCCGTCGTTGCCTTCGACTGCCAGCTTGACGGCCTCGATGATGGACCAGGTGGCGTCGTAGGTGAGGCCGCCGTAGGCCTCGTAGGCGTCCTTGTAGCCCGCGTTCTTGTAGTTCGCGATGAACTCCTTGGCGGAGGGCAGCTGTTCGACGGGCTTGCCGACGGAGGTGGCGAGGTCGCCGTCGGCCTTCTTGTTGAGCTTGGGGAACTCGGCGGAGTAGATGCCGTCGCCGCCCATGAGCGGGATTTTCTGGCCGCTGTCCTTGAGCTGCTGGCTCAGGGGGGCGGCGGCGGGGTACTCGCCGCCGTAGTAGAGGGCTTCGGCGCCGGTCTTCTTGATCTTGGCGACGACAGCGTTGAAGTCGCGGTCGTCGGGGTTGATGTGGTCGCTGCCGACGATCTTGCCGCCGAGCTTCGTGTAGTTCGCCTTGAAGGAGGCGGCGAGGCCGGCGCCGTAGGTCTTCTGGTCGTCGATCAGGTAGGTCTTCTTGATGCCGGCCTTGGTGTACAGGTACTCGGCGGCGAAGGCGCCCTGGATCTCGTCGGTGGTGGCGGTGCGGAAGAAGGTCTTGAACTGGCGGACCGACTTGCCGGTCTTCCAGCCGTCGCCCTGGGTGAGTTCCGTGCCGGTGTTGGCGGGGGAGACCTGGGTGAGTCCGGCGTCGCTGAGGGGCTTCTGCATCTGCTGGGAGACGCTGGAGTTCAGCGGGCCGACGACGCCGAGGACGTCCTTGTCGCTGATGAACTTCTGGGCGTTCTGCTGGCCGACGGAGGGCTGGGCCTGGTCGTCGAGGGATTCCAGCTTGAACTCGACGCCCTTGACGAACTCGTCCTTGTTGGCGGTCTTGATGGCCAGGTCGGCGGAGTTCTTGATGCCGAGGCCGAGCGCGGACAGGTCGCCGGTGGTGGGGGCGTCGACACCGATCACAACTGTGGTCTTGTCGCCGTTGCTGCTGCCGCCGTCGTCGTCACGCGACCCACAGGCGGTGAGAGTCAGCGATCCCGCCGCGAGTGCGGCGGTGATAGCGATGATCGAACGTTGACGCACGAATCAGGTCCTTTCCCTGGCACGGCGGCTCCCCGTGGAACGCACCGAGTCGAGCGCTGGGTCGAAATGACTTCGAATCCGCTGGCGCGGTGACTGGGCGTGACTCTAAGCGTGTGTGGGGAACGCGGAGGAGTGTCTGGCGAAGGCTGTGACGCTCTTGTTATGACACGACGTAATGCAGAGCGGTACGCGGTGGGTGGATGCGTGGAATTCCGACCGATTCGCCCGGTCCGCATAGTGAGAACGCGCAGGGTGCGCGGCGGTCGTTTCAGTAGTGTCCTGCGGTTTTGGTCATGACGGGGCGAGGGTAGGGCATTGTTGCTGCGGGCGACTTGGGCGATGTCCGAGGCGGTGTGGGCGCGGGGGTCGCGGTGGATGAACCTGGAGTCCTTGTTGCGCGCGTATTACGCAGAGTTACGCCGAGGAAAGTGGGTCCGGCTTTGCCGGTGCATGCGCATATGTCACGACATGGGTGGTGAGTGCCGATCGTCCGGCACCGTTCACTGCCATGGGCCTTTGCCGGGGCCGCCGTTGCGGTACCACTTCTCGCAGCCGGTGCGTGCCGTGCGGTCGATGGACCGTTCGGCGGCCTTGGTGTCGCCGCGTTTCCACTCGGCGCGGGCGGCGTCCACGGCGTCCATGAGGATCTCGTACTGGCCGTTGGACAGGCCCATCGACTGGTAGTCGCCGTAGGTGTCGTCCTTCAGTTGGCGGCGCGACCAGTATGTGACGATCCGGGTGCACAGGACCTCCGGGGGCGTGGCCTCGGGGGTCCCGGGGCGGGGTCCGGTGGTGGCGTCGCCCGGCACGCCCGCCGCTCCGTCGGGTGTGCCCAGGTCGCCGCATCCGGTGAGCGGACCGCCCGTCAGGAGCACCAGTGCGAGGCCGAATCCGAGTGCTGCCCCCGTCCTGGGGGCTTCTTCCGCGGTCATGCCTAGACGCTAGGGCGGTTGGGGGGATCGGGCCAGGGGTCAGTCGCTCGCGCGCATCCGGGCTTCGTCGGCGGGCTGTACGTCCCGGAGTAGACAGGTCAGGCGTGCGGTGCACACCCGTCGCCCGGTCTCGTCGCTGATCACGATCTCGTACGTCGCCGTGGACCGGCCCTGGTGCACGGGTGTGGCCACTCCGGTCACCACTCCGGAGCGCGCGCCTCGGTGGTGGGTGCAGTTGAGGTCGACGCCGACCGCGATCTTGGAGCTGCCTCCGTGCAGCATGGACCCCACCGATCCGAGTGTCTCGGCGAGTACCGCGGAGGCGCCTCCGTGCAGCAGTCCGTACGGCTGGGTGTTGCCCTCCACCGGCATGGTCCCGACGACGCGTTGCGCCGACGCCTCCACGATCTCCACGCCCATGCGCGTGCCGAGGTGTCCCGCGGAGAACAGGGCCTGCAGGTCGACGCCGAGTGCGGCGTACTCGTCGATGACCTCCTGCGGGAACTTCACGTGCTGGTGCTCGCCCATGGGGTCCGGCTCCGTTCATGGTGTACGCGTCTGCGGGAGCGGCCGTACGGCTACTCGCTGAGCAAACGCTCAGTCGGTCGCCGATTGTTCCAGACGTACGACGACGGACTTGCTGGCCGGGGTGTTGCTGGTGTCGGCCGTGGAGTCCAGCGGCACGAGCACGTTGGTCTCGGGGTAGTAGGCCGCCGCACAGCCCCGCGCGGTCGGGTAGTGCACGACCCGGAAGCCCGGCGCCCGACGCTCCACGCCGTCCTTCCACTCGCTCACCAGGTCGACGTACGAGCCGTCGGCGAGGTGCAGGGTCCGCGCGTCGTCGGGGTTCACGAGGACCACCCGGCGGCCGTTCTTGATGCCCCGGTAGCGGTCGTCGAGGCCGTAGATGGTGGTGTTGTACTGGTCGTGCGAGCGAAGGGTCTGCAGGAGCAGGCGGCCCTGCGGAAGGTTCGGGTACTCGACGGGTGCGGCGGTGAAGTTGGCCTTCCCGGTGGCGGTCGGGAAGCGGCGCTCGTCGCGGGGGGCGTGGGGGAGCGCGAAACCCCCGGGGTGCGCCACGCGCGCGTTGAAGTCCTCGAAGCCGGGGATCACGCGGGCGATGCGGTCGCGGATGGTGGCGTAGTCCTTCTCGAACTCCTCCCACGGCACCTTGCTGTTCTCGCCGAGCACCCGGCGGGCGAGGCGGCACACGATCGCCGGCTCGGACAGCAGCCGCGTGCTCGCGGGCTCCAGGCGGCCTCGGGAGGCGTGCACCATGCCCATGGAGTCCTCGACGGTCACGAACTGCTCGCCGCCGCCCTGGAGGTCGCGTTCGGTGCGGCCGAGCGTCGGCAGGACCAGGGCACGCGCGCCCGTTATGGCGTGCGAGCGGTTGAGCTTGGTCGACACGTGCACGGTCAGCCGGGCGCGCCGCATGGCCGCCTCGGTGACGTCGGTGTCGGGGGAGGCGGAGACGAAGTTGCCGCCCATGGCGAAGAAGACCTTCGCCTCGCCGTCGCGCAGGGCGCGGATGGCCCGTACGACGTCGTAGCCGTGCTCGCGGGGCGGTGCGAAGCCGAACTCCTTCTCCAGGGCGTCGAGGAAGGCGGGGGCGGGGCGTTCGAAGATGCCCATCGTGCGGTCGCCCTGCACGTTGGAGTGGCCGCGCACCGGGCACACGCCCGCGCCCGGCCGGCCGATGTTGCCGCGCAGGAGAAGGAAGTTGACGACCTCGCGGATGGTCGCCACGGAGTGCTTGTGCTGGGTGAGGCCCATCGCCCAGCACACGATGGTGCGCTTCGAGGCGAGGACCATGCGCAGGGCCTCCTCGATCTCGCTCTGGGACAGGCCGGTCGCGGTGAGCGTCTCGTCCCAGTCGGCGGCGCGGGCGGTCGCCGCGAACTCCTCGTAGCCGTGGGTGTGTTCGCGTACGAACTCCTCGTCGACCGCGCCGGAGCCCGCGCCGGAGGCGCTGTCGGACTCAGCGAGGATCAGCTTGTTGAGGAGGCGGAAGAGGGCCTGGTCGCCGCCGATGCGGATCTGCAGGAACAGGTCGGTGAGCGCGGCGCCGGTGGTGAGGCCCTTGGGGGTCTGCGGGTTCTTGAAGCGCTCCAGGCCCGCCTCGGGCAGCGGATTGACGCTGATGATCCTCGCGCCGTTGTTCTTGGCCTGCTCCAGGGCGGAGAGCATGCGCGGATGGTTCGTGCCCGGGTTCTGGCCGGCGACGATGATCAGGTCGGCCTTGTAGAGGTCCTCCAGCAGGACGCTGCCCTTGCCGACGCCGATGGTCTCCGACAGGGCCGAGCCGGACGACTCGTGGCACATGTTGGAGCAGTCCGGCAGGTTGTTGGTGCCGAGCTCGCGCGCGAAGAGCTGGTAGAGGAACGCGGCCTCGTTGCTGGTGCGCCCGGAGGTGTAGAAGAGGGTCTCGTCGGGGGAGGCGAGGGCGGTGATCTCCTCGGCGACGATGTCGAAGGCCCGCTCCCAGGTCACCGGCTCGTAGTGCGTTCCCCCCTCGGGGAGGTACACGGGGTGGGTGAGCCGCCCCTGCTGTCCCAGCCAGTAGCCGCTCCTGGTGGCCAGGTCGGCGACGGAGTGCTCGGCGAAGAACTCCGGGGTGACCCGGCGCAGGGTGGCCTCCTCGGCGACCGCCTTCGCGCCGTTCTCGCAGAACTCCGCCGCGTGCCGGTGCTCCGGTTCCGGCCAGGCGCAGCCCGGGCAGTCGAAGCCGTCTTTCTGGTTCACGCGCAGGAGGGTCAGCGCGGTGCGCCTGACGCCCATCTGCTGCTGCGCCATGCGCAGGCTGTGCCCGATGGCCGGGATGCCCGCGGCCGCGTGCTTCGGCTCGGCGACCTGCGGCGCGTCCTGGACCGGATCTGCCTTGGGCGGCTTCGTTGCCATCGCGCGCTCTCCTCGTTCCCTGGCCGCGTACACATGCGCGGTGTCCTTCCGGGGGCCCTGGCCTCCGCAGGCCTCCGATCCTCGCACGCGCCGGTGACAACGATCGAGGCCGGGCGATTCCGACGGCGCGAGCAATGTTCGCGGTGGGCGACGCCGTCTCGGGAGCGGCCGTGGGCGGCGGGCGGGCCGCACTGTCAGTGGCTCGTGACAGGATCGGGGGCGTGGCAGAAACAGCATCGAAGAAGACCGACAAGACCGCCGGCGGCACGCGCCCCCGCCTGATGCTCATGGACGGGCACTCACTGGCCTACCGCGCGTTCTTCGCGCTGCCCGCGGAGAACTTCACGACCGCGACGGGTCAGCCGACGAACGCGATCTATGGTTTCGCGTCGATGCTGGCCAACACCCTGCGCGACGAGGCGCCCACACACTTCGCGGTGGCGTTCGACGTCTCCCGCAAGACCTGGCGCTCCGAGGAGTTCACGGAGTACAAGGCCAACCGCTCAAAGACCCCGGACGAGTTCAAGGGCCAGGTCGAGCTGATCGGCGAGCTGCTCGACGCGATGCACGCGCGGCGCTTCGCCGTCGACGGCTTCGAGGCGGACGACATCATCGCCACCCTCGCCACCCAGGCCGAGGCCGAGGGCTTCGAGGTGCTGATCGTCACCGGCGACCGTGACTCCTTCCAGCTGGTCAGCGAGCACACGACCGTGCTGTATCCGACGAAGGGCGTCTCCGAGCTGACCCGGTTCACTCCGGAGAAGGTGTTCGAGAAGTACGGGTTGACGCCCGCGCAGTACCCCGACTTCGCGGCCCTGCGCGGCGACCCGTCCGACAACCTCCCGGGCATCCCGGGCGTCGGCGAGAAGACGGCCGCGAAGTGGATCAACCAGTTCGGCTCGTTCGCGGAGCTGGTCGAGCGCGTCGAGGAGGTCAAGGGCAAGGCCGGGCAGAACCTCCGCGAGCACCTGGAGGCCGTCAAGCTGAACCGGCGGCTGACCGAGATGGTCACCACCGTCGAGCTGCCCGGGACGGTCCCCGACCTGGAGCGCGCTCCGTACGACCGCAAGGCGGTCGCGTTGGTCCTGGACACCCTGGAGATCCGCAACCCGTCGCTGCGCGAGCGGTTGCTCGCCGTCGACCCCGGCTCCGAGGAGGCCGAGTCGACGCCCATCGTCGAGAGCGGTGTGGAGCTCGACGGCACGGTGCTCGGCACCGGCGAGCTGGCTCCGTGGCTCACCGAGCACGCCACCGAGATCCTCGGTGTGGCCACCGTCGACACCTGGGCGCTCGGTACCGGCTCGGTCGCCGAGGTGGCGCTCGCCGCGGCCGGGGGAGCGGCCGCCTGGTTCGACCCGTCCCAGCTGGACGAGGCCGACGAGACGGCGTTCGCCGCCTGGCTCGCCGACGCGGGCCGGCCCAAGGTCTTCCACAACGTCAAGGGCGCGATGCGGGTCTTCGCCGAGCACGGCTGGACGATCGCCGGCGTCGGCATGGACACGGCACTCGCCGCCTACCTGGTCAAGCCGGGCCGCCGCTCCTTCGACCTGGACGCGCTGTCCCTGGAGTACCTGCACCGTGAGCTGGCCCCCGCCGCCACGGCCGACGGCCAGCTCGCCTTCGGCGCGGACGACGGTGCCGAGGCCGAGGCCCTGATGATCCAGGCCCGTGCCGTCCTCGACCTGGGCGAGGTCTTCGAGGCCCGCCTCCAGGAGGTCGGCGCCGCGGACCTGTTGCGTGACGTGGAGCTGCCCACGTCCGTGCTGCTGGCCCGGCTGGAGCGGTATGGCATCGCCGCCGACCGGGCCCACCTGGAGGCCATGGAGCAGATGTTCGCGGGCGCCGTGCAGCAGGCCGTGAAGGAGGCGCACGCGGCGGCCGGCCATGAGTTCAACCTCGGCTCGCCCAAGCAGCTCCAGGAGGTCCTCTTCGGCGAGCTCGGACTGCCGAAGACGAAGAAGACCAAGACGGGCTACACCACCGACGCCGACGCGCTGGCCTGGCTGGCCGCCCAGACCGACAACGAACTGCCGGTGATAATGCTCCGGCACCGCGAGCAGGCCAAGCTGCGCGTCACCGTCGAGGGCCTGATCAAGACGGTCGCGGCGGACGGCCGTATCCACACCACCTACAACCAGACGGTCGCCGCGACCGGCCGCCTGTCGTCCACGGACCCGAACCTCCAGAACATCCCGGTCCGCACGGACGAGGGGCGGGCGATCCGCCGCGGCTTCGTCGTCGGCGAGGGCTTCGAATCGCTGATGACAGCCGACTACAGCCAGATCGAACTGCGCGTGATGGCGCACCTCTCCGAGGACGCGGGACTGATCGAGGCGTTCACCTCAGGCGAGGACCTGCACACCACGGCCGCCGCGCAGGTGTTCGCGGTCGAACCGACCGCGGTGGACGCGGAGATGCGGCGCAAGATCAAGGCGATGTCGTACGGACTGGCGTACGGCCTGTCGGCGTTCGGTCTCTCGCAGCAGCTGAACATCGAGGCGGCGGAGGCCCGTGCCTTGATGGACGCGTACTTCGAGCGGTTCGGCGGGGTACGGGACTATCTGCGCCGGGCGGTCGACGAGGCGCGGGCGACGGGCTACACGGCGACCCTCTTCGGGCGTCGCCGCTACCTTCCCGACCTCAACAGCGACAACCGCCAGCGCCGTGAGGCGGCCGAGCGGATGGCCCTCAACGCCCCCATCCAGGGCACGGCGGCGGACATCGTCAAGATCGCCATGCTGAACGTGGACAAGGCCCTGCGCGAGGCGGACCTCAAGTCCCGGATGCTCCTCCAGGTCCACGACGAAATCGTCCTGGAGATCGCCCCCGGCGAGCGCGCGGCCACGGAGGAACTGGTCCGCCGGGAAATGGCCGGCGCCGTCGACCTCACGGTCCCCCTGGGCGTGTCGGTGGGCGCCGGCACCGACTGGGAATCGGCGGCCCACTAGGGCCCGGACAGGTGTCGGCGACAGCGGGCCCCGGTGCGCAGGTGCGTCGGGGCCCCGCCCGGGTGGTCGTGGGTCGTGCGTCGGCCGGGACGCGACTCGGGCCCGGCTCGTCTCCTTTGCGCCTCGGCGCTATCGGCACTGTCGTACGTCATGGCCTCGTCCGGCCGCCGCGAACACATCCCCGCCGCCCCACCCCCGCAGGGCCCGTCACGCGCGTGGCCCCCGCCGAAAGCGCCGCTCGCCGTCCCCGCCCTAAGGACGCGGGCATGGGTATACGTACGCTCCACCGACGGACGGCCCACGCACGGACGCAGGCACAGGCAGATGCTCAGTCGGCCCCGTCGCCGCCCCCGCCGGTCCCGGCCGCCGCGAGCACCGCCCGCGTCCCCGCCGACCTCGCGACGGCCCTGCGCCGGACGTCTCTGTGGAGCTGGGCCGGAGCTGGGCCGTGGCTACCTCGCCCGGACGCTCAACCCGCTGCCACGGTCACGACCGTTGGCCACCTTCACGGAGTCCGCCTCCGTCAGCGCGCGGCCCGGCTCCGCTCCCCGGCGGTCGCTCCCGGATCGTGAGCGACCCGGGCCGGACGCCACACCCTGACCCCCACGGCGTACAGCAGCACACCCAGGACGAGCCCCGCGCCCGCTCCGAAGCACAGCGTCGGAATCAGTTCCCAGGGCTTCGCGGTGGACCCCCAGTAGTCCCACCAGCGCGTCACCCGCTGCGCCGCCGCGACCGCCGCACAACCGCCGATCACGGCACCGGCCGACCAGCGGTCCCGTACCGACAGCGCCGCGACTCCCACCACCGCCGTATCGGGCGCACGCCGCAGCGCGTGCACCACGAACACGGCGATGACGACGGCGGCGACCGCCGAGCCGCCGTACTGCAGATACCAGTACAAGGGGGAGCCCGCCACCTCGTGCCCCAGGACGGGGAACAGCCGCATCCCCCACCGGTCGAGATGCGTGAACGCGTCCCACACCACATGGGTCAGCGCACCGAGCGCGGCGGACACGTACCACCACAGCAGCGCGGACGGCCCTACCCGCGCGCGTGGCGCCCCGCAGCGCAGGAGCGCGGCCACCCGGCCCTGCCGTGCCCGTGGCAGCAGCGCCACCAGTGGTTCACGCACCAGCAGCCACAGTCCGACCAACGCCCAGGCGAGCAGCACGTCGATCGTGAAGACGCCCGGGAACGAGTGGGTCACGTCGCCGAACTCCATGGCCCCGGACACCGCACTTGCCGCGTAGTAGGTCAAGTCGGGCGCGAAGGAACCCGCCACCAGTACGGCCGGTACCAGTTTCCCGCGGCCGCTCCCGTCGCCGCGTACGGCGGGCAGGACGGCCGCCGCGTGGCTCAAAGTGAACGGCAACGGGGCTCCTCGCAGCAGGCGTTGGCAGGGCCGGAAAGGCCCGGTGATCAGCGAAGCCCAGTATGCGGGACACGGCACGCCACCCACCGGGCACCACCGCACATGGCCAACTGGTGAAAATCGGGCACGAACGGGTGCCGGTGAAAAGGAAGTTGTCGTAGGGTCGCCTGGGCTGCCGTGTCAGGGCGCACGGTCGAACACGCGAACACAGCACGCAAAAGCGTAACGAGGGCAACCCGCACCGCGGGTCGTTCGTCACAACAGGTCGAGAGCAGTACTGAGTAGCGAGACCGGCAGACGAAGACGGACGCTCGGGCGTTCACGGGAGGGGTTCACTCTATGGCGGCGCAATTCGGCAGGAGGCTGCGTAAGGGAGCGGCAACCACCGCCGTGGCCGCGGCTGCGGTCGCGGCCCTGTCCGCCTCTCAGGCCCCGGGGGTGACGACCGGCGACCAGGGCAGACCGGCCACCACCGGCGCCGAGACCGCACCCGACGCGACCGCCGACGACGGCGCGACCGGTAACTCGCCGTACTACACGGACCTGCCGCCGCTCAACAGCCCGAACCCCTCGCCGACCGTTGGCCCGTCCGCCTCCCAGGGCACCACCGCCGGCGTTCCCGCGACCGTCCTCGACGCCTACAAGAAGGCCGCCGCCGAACTGCGGGCGTCCAAGCCCGGCTGCAACCTGCCCTGGGAACTCCTCGCCGCCATCGGCCAGGTCGAGTCGGGCCAGGCCCGCGGCGGCAAGGTCAGGGCGGACGGCACCACGATCTCCCCGATCCTCGGCCCGCAGCTCGACGGCAACGGCTTCGCGCTGATCAAGGACACCGACAACGGTGCCTACGACGGCAACAGCGCGTACGACCAGGCCATCGGCCCCATGCAGTTCATCCCGTCCACCTGGGCGTGGGCGGGCCGCGACGGCAACGACGACGGCACCAAGGACCCCAACAACGTCTACGACGCGGCGCTCGCAGCCGGCCACTACCTGTGCCGCTTCGACTGGGACCTGTCCAGCAACACCGACCGCGACAGCGCGATCCTCAGCTACAACAACTCGCAGGACTACCTGAACACGGTCCTGACGTGGCTGGAGTACTACCGCAAGGGCACCCACGAGATCCCGGACGGCACCGGCACCCTGCCCGGCAACCGCAGCGACGGCAACACCGTGTCGAGCCCCGGGTGGTCCCCGCCGACCTCGGTCGAGCCGGCCAAGCCCGGCAACAAGCCCGGCGGCGGCACCCAGAGCCCCACCCCGCCTGCGACGACCCAGCCCGCGACGACCCCGCCGGCGACCACTCCGCCGAGCACGCCGCCCTCCACCCCGCCGAGCACGCCGCCCACCACCCCCCAGACCCCCACCGACACGGTGGACCACCTGGAGGACGCGGGCACCGCCAAGCTCACCGCGACCGCCGGTGACGCCTTCGCCCAGAAGGTCAGCACCCGTGCCGAGACCAAGCTCGGCGTGGCCGTGGCCAAGGTCCGCGTCCGCTTCACCGTCGTCGGCGACACCGACACCACGTTCACCGGCGGGGAGAGCGTCGCCACGGTCGTCACCAACAGCACCGGCGTGGCCGTGGCGCCCGCGCTGAAGGCGGGCGAGAAGACGGGCGACTTCACCGTCCGTGCCACCGTCGTCGGCCGCGCGATCAGCGCCCTCGACTACAAGGCCACCGTCACCGAGCGCACCGCCGACGGACTCACCCGCACCAGCGACACCGCGCTGACCTGCACCCCGGGCGGCGAGTTCGCCGACCAGGTCGAGGTGAAGGCCACCAACCAGGGCGAGATCGCCGACCAGGTCGCGGTCACCGCCACCCTGGTCAAGTCGGCACTCGACCCGACCGAGAACGACAAGGGCCCCTACTTCAAGGACGCGGACGGCAAGACCGTACGCACCCTCACGGGCCTGAAGACGGACAAGAACGGCCTGCTGAAACTGCCGAAGCTGTATGCCGACGACACCGCCGGCACGTACATGCTCCGCGTCACCACCGCGGGCGGCGCGGCGATCAACGTCCCGCTGACCGTCGCGGCGGCCGAGACGTCGTCGCCGAGCCCGTCCCCATCCGCGAGCAGTTCGGACAGCGGTTCGGCCGGCGGTTCGGCCAGTCCCAGCGCATAGCACCTACGACCATCACGGCGGCGCCCCTCTGCGGACGGGCGCCGCCGTTGTGTGCGCGGTGTTCTCATCTCACCCGCCCGTTGCTACGGTGCCGGATCTGACGATGCATCAGTTCCAGCTCGCCCGGAGGCAGGCATGCGCGCACTGATCGCCGCCGCGACCGGCCTCGCCGTCGCGTTCGCCCTGGTCCTGACCATCACGGCCATGGGCTCACCGACCGGGAGCACCTCCCCGAAACCGATGCTGACGACGGTGCCCGCACACCCGTAACGCCCCGGGAGGGAGACCGAGATGCGCCGCAAGACCAGTCTCGTCCTGCTCGCGCTCGCCATGTTCTTCGCGGCGCTGTCCCCGCTGCTGCGCTGGTACGCCTTCCCCCGCCTGGCCAAGATCCCGGCGAACCAGTACCAGGACATGGTGCTGGAGGCGAAGGACGCGACCCTCCTCGACTACGACGGATTGAAGGAGAAGAAGGTCCCCAAGGTCACCATCGTGCAGACGCTCAGGGGCAACGTGGAGGCCTCCGAGCAGATCGAGAAGACGGCGGGCAAGGACGTCGTCGTCTGGGACGGCCTGTCCTATGTGCAGGGCCCCGACGGCAAGATGGTGTCCAAGATCCCCGAGCGGTACATCTTCGACGCCCATACCCAGGAACCCGTCCACGCCACCGGCGAGATGGTCGACGGCGACCCGGTGAAACGTGAGGGCATCGAGTTCAAGTGGCCGTTCCTGACCGAGAAACGGGACTACGAGTACTTCGACGCGCAGGCCCGGGTGACCTCCCCCATCCACTACCGGGGCACCCAGAACTTCCGGGGCGTCGAGGTCTACTACTTCGAGCAGACCATCCCCTGGACCAGGGTGGCGTTCCCCAAGGCCATGCCCGTCGCGGGCATCACCCCCGAGACGGTCGCCAAGACCGGCACCACCCGCTGGTACACCACGGTCCGCAAGTTCTGGGTCGAGCCGCTGACCGGCGCCCCCGTCTACGGCGAGGAGATCCACAAGGAGGAACTGCGCGGCGGGACCCTGCTGGGCGGCCGGGAGAAGGTGACGGCGTTCGCCGGTCACGTGAAGATGCGCGAGGACTACATCGAGCACACCGTCGACCTGGTCAAGTCCAACCGCACCCTCGTCCTGCTGCTGACCTCGTACCTGCCCTGGGGCTTCCTCATCCTGGGCGTCCTGCTGCTGTCGCTGTCCTTGTATCTGGAGGCCCGCGGCCGGCGTCCGGGCGACCCGGCCCCGGCCGAGACGACGGAACCGGAGCCGGTCACCGCCTGAGCCGGGCGTTGGTGTGCCGCGTCGGCTCGGCGACGGCCGGGTCCTCGGGCCACGGATGCTTCGGATACCGGCCGCGCAACTCCGCCCGTACGCCTTTGTAGCCGTCCTTCCAGAAGGACGCGAGGTCGGCGGTGACGGCGGCGGGCCGCCCGGCGGGGGACAGGAGGTGCACGAGCAACGGCACCCCCGCGACCCGGGGCGACTCCTGCAGTCCGAACATCTCCTGCAACTTCACGGCCAGCACGGGCTGTGCGGGATCCCCGTAGTCGATCCGGATCCTGGACCCGCTCGGTACGGCGATCCGCTCGGGGGCGAGCTCGTCGAGCCGGGCGGCGTCCCCGGAGGCCCAGGGCAGCAGGCGCGCGAGCGCCGTACCGGCGTCGATCCGCGCGAGGTCGGCGCGCCGCCGTGCCCGGCCCAGCTCGGGCTCCAACCACTCGTCCACGCGCGCGTGGAGCGCCTCGTCGGACATGTCGGGCCACGGCTCCCCGAGGCGCAGCCGCAGAAAGGCCAGCCGCTGCCGCAGGGCGACCGCCTCGGCCGACCACCGCAGCAGGCCGAGCCCTTCGAGCCGCAGCCCCTCAAGAAGCGCGTTCCGTACGAGTCCGGCGTCGGCGTTGCGCAGCGGACGCACAGCCAGCTCGACGGCCCCCAGCCGCTCCACCCGCCGCGCGACGACATCCCCGTCGGCCCAGTGCACCTCGTCGCCCGCCCCCGCCAGTGAGCCCGCCGCCAGCCGGGCCACGCCCTCGTCCACGGCGGCCCCGAGCCGCACGCGCGCGTGCCCCTTGCCCACGGGCCGATCGGCGACCGCGACGGCGATCCAGGGGGCGCCGCGCAGGGCGCCGCCCTCGCCGGTCTCGGCGCGGGTGCCGGAGACCATCAGGTAGGAAGCGCCGTCGGCCTTGGCGACCCGCTCAGGGAACGCCAGCGCGGCCACGAACCCGACAAGAGCGTCCTCCGTAGCGTGTGTGGTTTCCGGAACTCCTGGGGCTCCCGGAGCTTTTGGAGCCTCTATAGCTTCCGTGGCTTTCGTGGCTTCCGCGGCGAGGGCGCGCAGCCGCCGCACCTCCGCACGCCACCGCCCCCCATAGGCGTCGGCTCCACGCCGCGCGGCCCGCACGGCGGCCGCCAGGTCGTCCCCGTACTCCCGAGGCGGCTCCTCGCTCAGCAACGCGACCACCTCGGACGCCCGCTCCGCCCCCACCACCGTCGCCGAGTCCAGCAACGCCCGCCCCAACCGGGGATGCAGCCCCAGCCGCACGAGCCGAAGGCCCCGCTCTGTGGCCCGCCCGGCGGAGTCGACCGCTCCGATCGCCGTCAACACGCCCCGCGCCGCCGCCATCGCCCCGCCCGGCGGTGGATCCAGCAGCGCCAGCCCGGACGCGTCCGGATCCCCCCAGCACGCCGTCTGCAGGGCGAACGCCGCCAGATCGGCGACCTTGATCTCCGGGGACGGGAAGCGCGGCAACCGCACGTCCTCCGCCTCGGCCCAGCACCGGTACACCGCCCCTGGCGCCTCACGCCCGGCCCGCCCCGCCCGCTGTCGCCCCGCCGCCTGCGACGCCCGTACCGTCGTCAGCGCGCTCAGCCCGCGCGCGTGGTCCACCCGCGGCTCCCGCGCCAACCCCGAGTCGACGACCACCCCAACCCCGGGAACCGTCAGCGAGGACTCGGCCACGGAGGTCGCGAGGACCACCCGACGCCGTTGAGCGGGAGCCAGCACCGCGTCCTGCACGGCCGCCGGCGCCCGACCGTGCACCTGGAGCACGTCCACCGCGCCGAGAGCGCCCAACTGCCCGGCGACCCGCGCGATCTCGCCCACCCCGGGCAGGAAACACAGCACGTCCCCCTCCCGCTCGGCCAGCGCCCGCCGCACCATCGACGCCACATGCGTCAGCAGCGCCGGATCGACCCGCATGCCGTGCGGCGGCCGCACCGGCCGCACCGGCGGAGCCCACACCACCTCCACCGGATACGAGACACCCGCCGCCTCGACCACCGGCGCCCCGCCCAGCAGCCGCGCCCAGCCGTCCGCGTCGGTCGTCGCGGACGCGGCCACCAGCCGCAGATCCGGCCGCAGCGTCTCGCGCACGTCCCACAGGAACGCCGCCGCCGTGTCCGCGTCCAGATGCCGCTCATGGCACTCGTCCAGCACCACCACGTCGACCCCGGCCAGCTCCGGATCCCGCTGTACGCGCTGCAGCAGCACACCGGTCGTGACGACCTCCACGCGCGTGCGCCGCCCGACCACCCGCTCCCCGCGCACGGTGAACCCGACGCTCCCGCCGACCTTCTCGCCCAGCAGCCACGCCATCCGCCGCGCCGCCGCCCGCGCCGCGATCCGTCGCGGCTCGGCCACGAGCACCCGCCGCGCGGGCCCCTCACCCAGCAGCCCCGCCAGGGCCAGCGGCACCAGCGTCGTCTTGCCGGTACCGGGCGGCGCGACGAGCACAGCGGTGCCGTGCCCCTCCAGGGCGTCGTTCAGACCGGGCAGGGCCCCGCGTACGGGAAGGGCGTCCAGGGCGTCGTAACGGATCACGCCCCCCAGTGTCGTACGCCCGTCGGTTTCGTACGCCCGCGAAGAGCGCTCTACGCGGGCGTGCAGCGCTCTACGCGCGCGTAGGCGATCAGTCCCGCATACGCGCGCGTAGGCGATTCAGTCCCGCTCGCACACGAAGATCGCCGTCCCGGGGATCAGGTTCCCGCGCAGCGGTGACCAGCCGCCCCACTCGGAGGTGTTCCATGCCGGCCACTGCGGCTCGACCAGGTCGACGAGGCGGAAGCCCCCGGCAACGACGTCCCGCACCCGGTCGCCGATCGTCCGGTGGTGCTCGACGTACACCGCGTGCCCCTCCTCGTCCTGCTCGACGTACGGAGTGCGGTCGAAGTACGAGGCGGCGACCGACAGCCCCTCGGGGCCCGGCTCGTCCGGGAACGCCCAGCGGATCGGGTGGGTCACCGAGAAGACGAAACGGCCGCCGGGACGCAGCACCCGACGCACCTCCTTCAGGACCAGCACCGGGTCGGCGACGAACGGCAGCGCCCCGTACGCCGAGCACGCCAGATCGAAGGAACCGTCCGCGAAGGGCAGCGCGCCCGCGTCGGCGCACACCAGGGGGAAGGAGCCGCCGAGGCGCAGCGCGTGCTGGAGTTGGCGGTGGGAGAGATCCAGGGCGACCGGACGGGCACCCTGGGCGACCAGCCAGCGCGCGCACTGGGCCGCGCCGGCGCCGATCTCCAGGACGTCCTGGCCCTTGAGTTCCTCCGGCGGACCGAGCAGTTCGGCCTCCACCTCGTCGAGGCCCTCGGGCCCCCACACGAAACGGTCGTCCCCGAGGAACGTGCCGTGGTCGACCTGGTACTCGTCCGCGTTGCGGTCCCACCAGCCCCGGTTGGCCCGGGAACTCTCCGTGACACCGGCGGTGCGCCGGGTGGGTTCCGGCTCGGACGCTTCGGGCTCTTGGATGATCGGCTCCCTCGTAAGAATGTGCGGGCTCGGCCGCCACAGCTGTCGCGGCGGCGCCACGAATGGGACGTCACCGGGCCCGCGTGGCCTCGTGAGACAGGTTTTGTGCCGGGTATGCGGTGATCCGCCCCGGGTGTGCGCCTTCGCGCATTGACCCTGTCTGGCTGCCCCCGTATGCTACAAGTTGCGCTGCGAGCTTGCGCTCCTCAGACGTAGCAGGCTGCGCTCGCATCTGTTGTATGTCCCCTCGGTTGTCGAGGCGCCGCCAGAGCTCTCTGGTGTGGCGCTTCCTTGGCTGTCCGGCTTCTTCAGAGCGAAACGGGCTCCCGGCGTAAGCAGTACCTACGACTCACCGTCCGTACCGGAGCCCTTTCCCACATGACGAGCAGCACCGAGACCACCTCTACCACTCCGCAGGTAGCGGTCAACGACATCGGTAACGAGGAAGCCTTCCTCGCCGCGATCGACGAGACGATCAAGTACTTCAACGACGGCGACATCGTCGACGGCGTCATCGTGAAGGTCGACCGGGACGAGGTCCTGCTCGACATCGGTTATAAGACCGAAGGTGTCATCCCGAGCCGCGAGCTCTCGATCAAGCACGACGTCGACCCCAATGAGGTCGTCGCCGTCGGTGACGAGATCGAAGCCCTTGTTCTCCAGAAGGAGGACAAGGAAGGCCGCCTGATCCTCTCGAAGAAGCGCGCCCAGTACGAACGCGCCTGGGGCACCATCGAGAAGATCAAGGAAGAGGACGGCATCGTCACCGGTACCGTCATCGAGGTCGTCAAGGGTGGACTCATCCTCGACATCGGCCTCCGTGGCTTCCTGCCGGCTTCGCTCGTCGAGATGCGCCGTGTCCGCGACCTCCAGCCCTACGTGGGCAAGGAGCTCGAGGCGAAGATCATCGAGCTGGACAAGAACCGCAACAACGTGGTCCTGTCCCGCCGCGCCTGGCTCGAGCAGACCCAGTCCGAGGTTCGCCAGACGTTCCTCACCACCCTGCAGAAGGGTCAGGTCCGCTCCGGCGTCGTCTCCTCGATCGTCAACTTCGGTGCCTTCGTGGACCTGGGCGGCGTCGACGGTCTGGTGCACGTTTCCGAGCTGTCCTGGAAGCACATCGACCACCCCTCCGAGGTTGTCGAGGTCGGCCAGGAAGTCACCGTCGAGGTCCTCGACGTCGACATGGACCGCGAGCGCGTCTCCCTGTCGCTGAAGGCGACCCAGGAAGACCCGTGGCAGCAGTTCGCCCGCACCCACCAGATCGGCCAGGTCGTGCCCGGCAAGGTCACGAAGCTGGTTCCGTTCGGTGCGTTCGTCCGCGTGGACGAGGGCATCGAGGGTCTGGTCCACATCTCCGAGCTGGCCGAGCGCCACGTGGAGATCCCGGAGCAGGTCGTCCAGGTCAACGACGAGATCTTCGTCAAGGTCATCGACATCGACCTCGAGCGCCGTCGCATCAGCCTCTCGCTGAAGCAGGCCAACGAGTCGTTCGGTTCCGACCCGGCCTCGGTCGAGTTCGACCCGACCCTGTACGGCATGGCCGCGTCGTACGACGACCAGGGCAACTACATCTACCCCGAGGGCTTCGACCCCGAGACCAACGACTGGCTCGAGGGCTACGAATCCCAGCGTGAGGTGTGGGAGAACCAGTACGCCGAGGCGCAGACGCGCTTCGAGCAGCACCAGGCGCAGGTCATCAAGTCCCGCGAGGCGGACGAGAAGGCCGCTGCCGAGGGTGGCGGCGAAGCCGCGGCTCCGGCGGCGTCCGGTGGCTCCGGCTCCGGCGGCGGCGGTGGCGGCGGTTCGTACTCTTCCGAGGGTGGCGACACGTCCGGCGCGCTGGCCTCGGACGAGGCGCTTGCCGCGCTGCGCGAGAAGCTGGCCGGCGGCCAGAGCTGAACGCTCACCGCTGGGCTTGACCAGTAACTGAGGGGCCGCACCTTTCGAGGTGCGGCCCTTCGGCGTTGCCCGGGGCAGGTTGGCCGTTCGGCCTTTCAGCGTTGCGAGGGGCGGGTTCGTCGCGCGGCCCTCGGTGTTGCCCGGGGGCGGGTTCGTCGTTCGGCCGTGGTCGGCGGGGGGCCAGGCGCTCAGTTCCCCGCGCGCCTCGGGGTGTTGGTCTCGGCCTCGTCTCATGAAATCCCGGTCAGAGGTGCCTGATCAGGGGCTCGGGCGGGAATGCCCATGTCCTGCGACGCGTTGTGCAGTACGAACACGAGGAGGAGCGGTCACAGTGCTTGATCCGCAGGGTTTGTACGCATGGGAGCCGAAGGGCCTCGCCGTCGTAGACATGGCGCTCGCCCAGGAGTCGGCTGGACTTGTCATGCTCTACCACTTCGACGGCTACATCGACGCGGGCGAGACCGGCGACCAGATCGTCGACCGGCTCCTCGACTCGCTGCCCCACCAGGTCGTCGCCCGCTTCGACCACGACCGGCTCGTGGACTACCGGGCCCGCCGCCCGCTGCTGACGTTCAAGCGCGACCGCTGGGCCGAGTACGAGGAACCCACCATCGACGTGCGGCTCGTCCAGGACGCCACCGGTGCGCCCTTCCTGCTGCTGTCCGGGCCCGAGCCGGACGTGGAGTGGGAACGCTTCGCCGCGGCCGTCCAGCAGATCGTGGAACGGCTCGGTGTCCGCCTCTCGGTGAACTTCCACGGCATCCCCATGGGCGTCCCGCACACCCGCCCGGTGGGCCTCACCCCGCACGGCAACCGCACGGAGCTGGTCCCCGGTCACCGCAGCCCCTTCGAGGAGGCACAGGTGCCCGGCAGCGCCGAGGCCCTGGTGGAGTACCGCCTCATGGAGGCCGGCCACGACGTCCTGGGCGTCGCCGCGCACGTCCCGCACTACATCGCCCGCTCTCCGTACCCGGACGCGGCCCTGACGGTCCTGGAGGCCATCACGGCGGGGACCGGCCTGGTCCTTCCGGGCATCGCGCACGCCCTGCGCACGGACGCGCACCGTACGCAGACCGAGATCGACCGCCAGGTCCAGGAGGGCGACGAGGAACTTGTCGCGCTCGTCCAGGGCCTTGAGCACCAGTTCGACGCCGCCGCCGGCGCCGACACCCGCGGCAACATGCTCGCCGAACCCGTGGACATCCCCTCGGCGGACGAGATCGGCCTCGAGTTCGAGAAGTTCCTGGCGGAGCGGGAGGGCGACGGCTGAACCGCGCCGAGGCCCGAGGGGTGCGCTGTCGGTGCCAGGCCCTAAGCTACCGCTCATGCTGAAGGTGGGCCTGACCGGCGGTATCGGCGCCGGCAAGAGCGAGGTGTCACGACTGCTCGTGGAGTGCGGTGCCGTGCTGGTCGACGCCGACCGCATCGCGCGGGAGGTCGTCGCGCCGGGAACGCCGGGCCTCGCCTCGGTCGTCGAGGCCTTCAGTACCGACGTGCTCGCCGCCGACGGCAGCCTGGACCGGCCCCGGCTCGGTTCGATCGTCTTCTCCGACCCCGAGAAGCTCGCCGTCCTGAACTCGATCGTCCACCCCCTGGTGGGCGCCCGCTCCCGCGAACTGGAAAACGCCGCCGCCGAGGACGCCGTCGTCGTCCACGACGTCCCGCTCCTCGCCGAGAACGACCTCGCCCCGCTGTACGACGTCGTGGTCGTCGTCGACACCGCCCCCGAGACCCAGCTCGACCGCCTCGTCCGGCTGCGCGGCATGACCGAGGAGGACGCCCGCGCGCGCATGGCGGCCCAGGCGACCCGCGAGAAGCGCCTGGCCATCGCGGACATCGTCATCGACAACGACGTCCCGCTGGAAAACCTGCCGCGACGGGTCCGGGACGTATGGGCCGACCTCGTCCGCAGAGCCCACGCGGCCCAGGGCGCCCAGGGCGCCCAGGAATAGCGGCCCCCCGTGCGGGCGTTGAACCCCTGCAGTGAGGGAAGGACTCTGCCGTGCCCGAGACCAGCGGATCGACCGGACGTACTCCGGAGACGCATGTCATCGACTTCCGTGCCGCCGAGCAGTTGCTCGCCGCGCGGGACCCGCGGGGCGCGGTGAAGCTGCTCGACCCGGTGATCGCCGCGCACCCCGAGAACACCGCGGCCCGACTGCTGCGCGCGCGTTCCTTCTTCGCCGCCGCACAACTGAGGCCCGCGGAGCTGGAGTTCACCATCGTCCTGGAGCGTGAGCCGGACAACGCGTTCGCGCACTTCGCGCTCGCCCGGACCTACGAGCGTCAGGGCCGGCCCGACGAGGCCAGGCGTCACTTCCGGCTGGCGGCCGCACTGGACCCGAAGCCGGAGTTCCTGAAGGCGGCACGCTTCGAGGAGTGAGGGGCCGCGCACCCGGCACGGCCCCGTCGGCGAGGACTCGTGGCGGCCCGTGAGCGAGGCACCCCTCTGCTGGCCTGTCAGGAAGCGGACAGGCCCTAGCGGCGACGGTTCTCCGGGGGCCGGTACGGCGGGATGTCGGGGCCCGGCTGGAAGTGCGGACCCTGGCGCATGTGCCTGACGATCAGGGTCAGGTCGACGGTGATCACCAGCCACAGCACCCCGCAGGCGATCGCCCACCCCGGGCGTCCGACCAGCGCGAACGCGGCCGTACCGAAGACCGCCCAGACGACACCCCACACGCTCAGCCAGAACCGCGCTCGCAGCGCACTGCGCGCGGTCGCCGGCTCACTGCCCGTACGCATTTCGAACACCACTCCTCTCTGCAACGTACCCTTCGGAACGGACGTACACCACAGCGTCCGAACCGTTCACCAGGGTTCGAACAGGGGGTCATCGCGTGCTTCCGGATGCCGATGAACTGGCCGACGCGCTGCTGGACCTTGCCGTACCGCACGAGGACATCAACGACCTCGTCCGGATGGGCCGCAGGGTCGCCGACGATCCGGAGCTGCGACGGTTCCTGGAGGCGTCGGTCGAGGAACTCGTCCGGGGCATGGGAGAAGTCGGCGGCGCGGTCGACCTGCCGGAGCTCGACTGGGCCCCGGGCGCACTGCGGCGCTGCTTCCCCGCGTACGTGTTCGTGGCGGCGCTGCCCCACACTCGCGCCCACCACCGTGAGCGGGGCATCCCCGCCGAGGTCTCCCGGCGCACCCTCGCCGACCTCGGACGGAACATGGCCGTGTACCGCAGGCGCCACGGACGAGCCGGTGTGCAGGCCCCGTGGTGGCTCATCCACCACTTCCGGGGCGAGCTGTACCAGCTGGGCCGACTGCAGTTCGAACGGGCCCGGTACGGGGAGCGTACAGCTCGGGTGCTCGGGGCGGCCGGACTGGACGTGGCTCCCGGCACGCTCTGTCTGAACCTGCACGTTCCCGACTTCCTCGGCCCGCTGTCACCGGCCGCCTGCGACCGCTCGCTGGCGCTGGCCGACGAGTTCTTCGCGCGGCACTACCCCGAGGAGACCTACCGGGCCGTGCTCTGCCACTCCTGGCTGCTGGACCCGCAGTTGAGGGACTACCTGCCCGAGGACTCCAACGTCGTCCGGTTCCAGGAGCGCTTCCGGGTCGCCCGCGAGGACAGGGAGCCGGCGGACACGGAACCGGTCCAGTTCGTGTTCGGCGACCCGGAGCTGCCGGTCGAGAGCCTGCCGCGGGGGACGTCCGTGGAGCGGGCCGTCGGCGACCACCTGCGGGCCGGGAAGCACTGGTACATAGGGCACGGCTGGTTTCCGCTGCCAACCACCGTTCGGTGAAAGCGAGTTGGTGCCGATCACGGTGTCGCCACTCGAAAGGGTGAATGTGTGCGAGGCGGGAACGGACGTGCGCAGGCGGGCCGTTGGACGGGCATGGAGCTGAAAATGCGAACGGGACATGAGGGGACGGGCCCCGGGGCGATCACCCCGGACGGCTGTGCGGTCGAGTTCTACGCACGGCTTCCGGTAGGGCCCGAGCCGGACATCATCGCCGGTGCCGTGCCGGCGGGGGCAAGCATCCTGGAACTGGGCAGCGGTGTCGGGCGCATGACCCACCCCCTGCTGGAGCGGGGCTTCACGGTCACGGCGGTGGACGAGTCTGCCGAGATGCTGGAGCGCGTCCAGGGGGCGCGCACGATACGCAGCCCCATCGAAGACCTGGACCTGGGCGAGACGTTCGACGTGGTGCTACTCGCGTCGTTCCTGGTACACGACGGAGACCTCCGGGTCCGAGACGGGCTGCTGCGCACCTGCGCCCGACATGTCGCGCCGGACGGGTGCGTGCTGATCCAACGCGAGGGCGAGGACTACCACACGAACGTGCCGCGCGAGCGGATCGAACCCGGCGGCTTCACCGTACGGATCGCTTCCTCGGAGCCGCTCGGCGACGGGGTCAACGTGGTCCGCGCGGAGTACGACTTTCCGGACGCGCGTTGGACCCAGACGTTCCGGGCCCGTCCGCTGACGAAGGAACAGTTCGAGGAGGCGCTAGCGGAGGCAGGGCTGAGGGTGGACAGCTATCTGACGGAGGACCGGATCTGGGTGCGCGCCGTACGGCGATGAGTTCGGGGGCCGCGGCGAGGAGTTCGCGCGTGGCAGGGCGATGAGTTTCGGAGTGCGGCTCGGTCTATCCCTGTGATTGCACAACGGACCGCTTCCCACAGGAGAACCCCATGTCCGAGACCATCGCCCCCGTCTCCGCCGTCACCGCCGTCTCCTCCTCCGGTACCGTCGTCGCCGAGTCCCCGACCGCCCGTGGGCGCCGTGCCCGGATCGCCCTGCGCGGTCTCCAGGTGGTCCTCGCCCTCTTCTACGTGATCGCGAGCGCGCTGCCCAAGCTGATCGCGCACCCCTCGGCCGCCGAGGGCTTCGACAAGATGGGCTGGGGCAGTGCGGGGATGTACACCATCGGTGTCCTCGAACTGGCCGGGGGGATCGCGCTGTTGATCCCGGTGCTCCAGTCGGTGGCGGCTGTGGCGCTGAGTGCGTTGATGGTGGGCGCGTTCGTCGTGCAGGTCACCGTCTTCGGCGGGGAGAACGCGGCGACACCGCTGATCCTGATCGTGCCGCTCGCCCTGATCGCCTGGGCACGGCGGGACAGCAACACGCGGTTGCTGCGGCTGGTGCGACGACAGGCGTGAGGGAGTGTGATCCCGTGATCCGCGGGGTGATCCGCGGCCGTGCGACGACCGTACGGCGGTGGTGACGGCGGTGGCGGTGGTGTCCGGGCCCTGCTCTTCCCCGGACGCCACCGTCGTCACATCGCCGCGGGTGCCAGCGGATCGGGGACGGCGTTCAGCGCTCCTCGGGGTGGCCGCCGCCGGGCAGTCCCCGCAGGCGTTCCAGCTCGCGGCGGTCGCGCTTGGTCGGGCGGCCCGCGCCTCGGTCACGGATACCGGCGGGGGCGACGGCCTCGCGGGGCGGGGGCGGCGGGCTGTTGTCGATGTAGCACTGGGCGGCCACCGGGGCGCCGACCCGCCTGCGGATCAACCGCTTGACGACGACGATCCGCTCCGTGCCCTCCCCGCGTAGCCGCACCTCGTCGCCGACGCGCACCGTGTAGGCGGGCTTGACCCGCTCGCCGTTCACCCGGACATGACCGCCCCGACAGGCGGTGGCTCCCATGGAACGGGTCTTGACCAGCCGGACCGCCCAGATCCAGCTGTCCAGACGGACGGTCTCACCGTTTTTCGGAGCGGCCGCCTCCGCGGCGGCCACGGCGGCGGCGGCGGTCTTGGCGTCCACGTCCTGCGGTCCGGCACCCGGGGTGGGTTCGGGGCTGCTTCCCTGGCTGCCGGTCGCGCCCGCGGCGTCGGCGTCGCCGGACCTGCGGTTCGTGTCCGGGCCGGTCGTCCCACTCGTCTTCGTGTCGTCCGTGTGCTCCACAGCCATGCTTCCGACCTTAGTACGCGGGCCGGGCGGCCAGGACAGGTTTTCCCGGCGGTCCGGACCGGGGCGAAGGCCAGGGCTTCCGTACGGTGGAGGCATGAACACCAGCGGCCGTTCCGGACCCGTCGGACCCGACCTCCCCGACCTCCTCGGCGGACTCGGCGGGCTGGACGAGCGGGTCGCGGGGTGTCGGGCCTGTTCTCGGCTGGTCGCCTGGCGGGAGGAGGTGGCAAGCGTCAAGCGCGCCGCGTTCGCCGACTGGACGTACTGGGGTCGGCCGGTACCGGGCTTCGGACCGCCGGACGCCCGGCTGCTGATCGTCGGCCTCGCCCCGGCCGCGCACGGCGGCAACCGCACCGGCCGGATGTTCACCGGCGACCGCTCCGGAGACGTGCTGTACGAGGCGCTGTACGACGTCGGACTCGCCTCGCAGCCCACCTCGGTATCCGCCGACGACGGCCTGGAGCTGCACGGAGTGCGGGTCACCTCGCCGGTGCACTGCGCGCCGCCCGCCAACAAGCCCACCCCCGAGGAGCGGGACACCTGTAGGCCCTGGCTCGTCCAGGAGCTGAACCTGCTGCGGCCGACCCTGCGAGCCGTGGTCGTCCTGGGCGCCTTCGGCTGGCAGGCCGCGCTGCCGGCGTTCGCCGAGGCGGGCTGGAAGGTGCCCCGGCCGCGCCCCGCCTTCGCCCACGGCAGGCACGTTCCCCTCGACGGTCTGGAGCTCTTCGGCTGCTTCCACGTCAGCCAGCGCAACACCTTCACCGGCCGGCTCACGCCCGCGATGCTGCGGGAGGTGCTGGCGACGGCGGCCGAAGCGGCCGGACTGCCCGGCTCGACCTGAGGCGAGCCGACCCGGCTCGACGTGAGGCGACCCCACCCGTGGCGCCGTAAACACGGCGACGAGGCCGGGGTACTCAGGCGCGCTCGGCCCTCGCGGGGGACTTACGCGTGCCTGGCCACGGATTCACGCGTGCCCGGCCGGGGGAGCGCACACGCGTGCCCGGCTAGGGGACTTCGGTGTCGCCGAACAGCTGTCGTACCGTCGAGCGGTGGTTGGTGCGGACGTGGGTGAGCGCGTGTGTGCGGGCGCGTTCCGGGTCGCCGGAGGCGATGGCCTCGTACAACTCGCGGTGTTCGACCAGGAGTTGGTGCCATTCCTCGTTGCGCCGGGTCATCCAGCGCAGGCGGCCCGCGACCGGTTCGAGCGAGGCGATCAGCAGGCTGTTGCCCGCCATGGCCACGATGCGGTCGTGCAGGCGGCTGTTGATGTCGGTGATCGCCTCCGCGTCCTGTGCCTCGGTGGCGGTGGTCGCCCGGTCGAGGAGCTCCTCGACCTCGGCCAGGTCCTCGGGCGTCGCCCGTGACGCGGCGAGCCCGGCCGCGTACACCTCCAACGCCTCGCGCAGTTCGAAGAGTTCCCTGACGTCGGCCGGGGTGAGTCGTCGTACCACCGTGCGGCGCGGGGTCTCGAAGTGGACGAAGCCCTCCGCGACCAGGGCGCGGATCGCCTCCCGGACCGGGACGCGCGAGACCCCGAAGCGCTCGGCCAGCTCCCGCTCGACCAGCCGGTCGCCGGGACGGAGACGGCCCGCGATGATCTCCTGGCGCAGAGTGGCCAGGACGCGTTCGCGCACCGCGCCGAGAGGCTCGATCTTCGTCATGGAGCTCATGGGCCCATCTTCGCCGACGGAGAGGGTGTTTTACGGAGCGTTAACCACAACGACATCGGTCGGAACGGTTGACGAGAGGACTATGTCCGCAGTTTGGTATACCAAACACGCCGCCGGCTCCACCCGCTCCTGGAGGCCTCCGTGTCCCTCGCCGACTCTGCCGAAGTCACCGGCACAGCAGCGTTCGTCCCCGATCCCCGGCTCACCAACGAAGACCTCGCCCCCGCGGGCAAGCGCAACTGGAAGGTCTTCGACCTCTTCGCCATGTGGATGTCCGACGTCCACAACCTCGGCAACTACACGTTCGCCGCCGGCCTGCTCTTCCTCGGCATGAACGTCTGGCAGATCTTCACGTCCCTGCTCGTCGGCTTCGTGATCATCTACGCCGGGATGAACATGATGGGCCGCATCGGACAGCGCACCGGCGTCCCGTTCCCCGTGGTCAGTCGTGTCGCCTTCGGTGTCTGGGGTGCCAACATCCCCGCCCTGATCAGAGCCGTGATCGCCATCATGTGGTACGGCATCCAGACCTACCTCGCCTCCGTCGCCGTCAACGTGATGCTGCTGGCGGCCTGGCCGGGCCTGGAGTCCTGGACGCACAGCTCGTTCCTCGGACTCGACGCGCTCGGCTGGGTGTCGTTCGTGGCGCTGTGGCTGGTCCAGGCGGCGATCATCACCCGGGGCATGGAGTCGGTGCGCAAGTTCCAGGACTTCTGCGGCCCGGCGATCTGGGTCGTGATGATCGCGCTGGCCGTGTGGATCCTCGCCAAGGCCGGCTGGACCATCTCGCTCACCAGCACCCCGCATCCCGTCTCCGTCGGGGAACAGTGGCGGCAGTGGTTCGGCGCGGTCGGCCTGATCCTCGCCACGTACGGCACCCTGATGCTCAACTTCTGCGACTTCTCCCGCTTCGCCCCCGACTACCGAACGGTCCGGCGCGGCAACTTCTGGGGACTGCCCGTCAACTCGACGGCCTTCGTGATCGTGTCGGTCATCGTCACCGCCGGCGCCTACGAGGTGTTCGGAAAGCAGATCACCGACCCCGCCTACCTCGTCGCCGAGATCGGCAACACCTGGGTCCTGGTGGTGGGCGCGCTGACCTTCGCCATCGCCACGATGGGCGTCAACATCGTCGCCAACTTCGTCTCCCCGGCGTACGACCTCGCCAATGTCTGGCCGCAGAAGATCACCTTCAAGGTCGGCGGCATGATCAGCACCGTCGTCGCGCTGCTGGTGACCCCGTGGAACCTCTTCTCCAACCCCACGGTGGTCAACTACTTCCTCGGCGGCCTCGGCGCCTTCCTCGGCCCGCTGTTCGGCGTGATCATGGTCGACTACTACTGGGTGAAGCGCGGCCGCATCGACGTCGACGAACTGTTCGACGGCCGTCCCGGATCCCGCTACTACTACGCCAAGGGCGTCAACCCCAAGGCACTGTGGGCGTTCCTGCCCTCGGCGGCGGTCGCGGCGGTGCTCGCGCTGGTGAAGACGTTCAGCGATGTCGCGCCGTACTCCTGGTTCATCGGTACGGCGCTGGCCGCCGGACTGTACGTGGCGCTGTGCCGCGCCGACCGCGCGGCCGACTCCGTGCCCCTGCCCGAGAAGACCGTGGAGGTCTGAGAAACGTGCGGATCGTCGTCACCAACTGCAACACCACGCAGGAGATGACCGAGGAGATCGTACGAGGTGCCCGGGCCGCGGCAGGCCCGGGCACCGTCGTGACCGGGCTGACCCCCGCCTGGGGACCCGAGTCCGCGGAGGGCTGGCTCGACAGCTATCTGTCCGCCGCCGCGGTCATCGACCTGCTGCGCACCTACCAGGGACCGCCGTACGACGCCGTGGTCATGGCCGGTTTCGGCGAGCACGGACGGGAGGGCGTGCGGGAGCTCGTGGACGTACCGGTGGTCGACATCACCGAGGCCGCGGCCCATCTGGCCTGCCTGCTGGGACGCCGGTACGGGGTCGTCACCACGCTGGAGCGGTCGTGCGGCCAGATCGAGGACAGCCTGGAACTGGCGGGCGTGGGCCGCAACTGCGCCGCCGTCGTCGGCACGGGACTGAGCGTCCTCGACCTCGGTGACGGAGCGGGTGACGGGCGCGGAGAGCGGGCGCGTACCGAGGCGGCATTCCTCGCGGCGGCCGAGCAGGCGTGCCGGGCCGGGGCGGAGGTACTGGTGCTGGGCTGCGCCGGGATGACCGGCCTGGAGCGGGCGGTGGGGGAGAAACTGGGGCTTCCCGTGGTCGACGGGGTCGCGGCGGCGGTGAAACTCGCGGAGTCCCTGGTCACCCTCGGCCTGACGACGAGCCGCGCGGGGAGCTATGCGAAGCCGGTACCGAAGGGGCGGGTGTGGGGGGCGGGGGCGATGGGGTGACGGCTCGATGCGGAGACCGCTCGATGCGGGACCGCTCCACCCGGAAACGGCCCCCCGTGGTCACCCGCTCCGGTGGTCCTCGGACTCGCTCACGGGCAAGTCCTCCGGTACCACGGCCGTCGCCGTGATCTCCACCAACTGCCCCGAGTATCCGAGGCAGGCCACGCCGAGCAGCGTCGACGAGTGCGGCCCGGTGCTGAGCGCGGACGCCTCGACTACATCCCAGACGGCGGAGAGCACCGCCGGATCACCGCTCACGACGTACACGTCGGACGACACGACATGTTCCAAGTCGCTCCCGACAGCGCGCAGTTGAACACCCAGGTTCGCGATCACCTGCTCGGCCTGCCGCACCGGGTCTCCCGCTCCGACCAACTTCCCTTCGGCGTCGAGGGGTACCGACCCGGCGAGAAAGGCAAGCCTCGTGCCGGCCTCGACGACGGAGGCGTGCGAGTAGGTCGGCGGCGGGAAGAGGGCGGGGACGGTGACGCGCTGGATCATGTGAGCTCCTGAGGCGGGCGGCGGACAACCTGACGATCATCCGAGCCCTTGCCCGGGATCGCATCCGAATTCCTGGGGACCGGTCACGCCGGAGAGCGCAGCGGGCTTCTTCAGGTCTCCCGGTCTGAATTGCGTTCATAAAGAAACCGCCCCTACCGTCAATCGTCACATCGCCGAAATATATTCGCCCCATCTCCTCCAAGACCGCGATCTACCGTGCAGATACAGGCCGCATCCCCACACGCACCTCACACGGCCCCGCCCCACAGCCCGGCCACCGTCGCCCGCAGGCTTACCCCCGCCTCGAACAGACGACAGGAGCCCCGTGTCCCGCCCCGCTGCTCTGCCCCTTCCGCCCTGGCTCGCCCATGCCTTCCGTGCCCAGCGGGGGCCCGTGCCGTGGAACGCGGTCGCGCGGGGTGCGCTGTCCGCCGGGCCGGTGCTTCTCGTCGCCGTGCTCGTCGGCCATACCTCCCTCGGGGTTGTCGCGGCCATCGCCGCCATGCTGGCCGGGATCAACGACCGCCCAGGCGGCCGGCGGGTCTCCGTCCGGCGCATCGGTGTGCCCGCGCTCGCGGGAGCCTGCGGGCTGCTCATGGGGACGTACACCGGAGCGCAGGTCGGGGCCGTCGCCCTCACCCTGCTGCTGACCCTCGTCGGACTCGTCGCCGGGGGCGTCAGCGCCGTCGGGCCCGTCGCCTCGGCGGCCGGGACGCAGTGGCTCGTCGCCTCCGCCATCGGAGCCGGGATGCCGCTGCCCGACCCGGGATGGCAGCGGGCGCTCGCCTACCTGGTGGGCGCCGGATGGCTGCTCGGGCTGCGGCTGGCCCTGCCCACGCCCGGCGGCCTCGCCGGGGACTTCCGGTTCGACGGGGAGCGGGGGGCCGTCGCCGCTGTCTACGACGCGGTCGCGGCGCTTCTCGACGCCGCGGGTACGCCGGACGCCACCTCCCGCCGCGTGGCGCTGACCGCCGCGCTCGATCACGCGCAGGACGCGCTCGCCGGGCCCCGGCTGCGGCGCTACGCCAGCTCGTCGGCCGAACGGCGGCTGCACGCGCAGTACGCCGCCGCGCTGCCGCTCGCCGAGGCCGCGACCGCGCTGGCCTGGGCCGGGGAGGAGGTCTCCGGGCGGTCCTCGGCCGGGCCCCGGCGCCTCGCCGCCGCCGTACGCGACAACACGCACACCGGGCCACTGCCGGCGCCCTCCCGATCGGGGCCCGGGCTGCGCGCCCTTGACGACGCCCTGCTGCACGCCGCCGAGGCCTTCGACCTGGCCAAGGGCTCCGACCTGCACACCCGCAAGCGCGGCGCGAGGGCCCTGCTGCGTACCGTGTTCGGGGCCGGGGGGCGTGAGTACGGGCTGCGGGTCGCCCTCTGCTTCGGCGCCAGCGTCGGCGTCGCCCAGGCCCTGCACCAGGCGCGTTGGCAGGGGCTGCACGAGCACTGGTACTGGCTGCCCGCCACCACCGTCTTCCTGGTCAAGCCCGATCTGGGGCCGCTCGCCTCGCGTGTGCTGAACCGCGCGGCCGGGACCGTCCTCGGCGCCCTCGTCTTCGCCGGGTTCGCCGCGGTGCTGCCCCGGCCGGAAGGGCTCATCGCACTCGTGGCCCTCAGCGGCGCCCTCATCCCGGTCGCCACCCGGCACTTCGCCGCGCAGACCGCCGTCGTCACCGTCCTCGTGCTGGCGCTGGTGATGGTCGGCGGCGAGCCACAGGCCTCCGCCGGCCGGATCGGGGAGACGCTGCTGGCCTGCGCGATCGTGCTGATCGTGGGCCACCTGCCGATGCCGGGACAGCGGGCCGGCGGGGTACGCTCCCGGCTCGCGGTGGCGAATGTCGCCGCACAGGCGTACCTCGCGCATGTCCTGCGTGAATCCGAAGCCCACGCGGCGCGCGAGTCCGACGCCCACCGACTGCGCACCGCCGGCACTGAACCCGTCGCCGGCACCGCTCCCGTCGCCGGCACCGCACCCGCCACCGACTCCGGCACGGGCGCCGACTCCGACAGCCGTGGCGTCCGCTGGACCCTCCGCCGCGACGCCTACCGGGCCCTCGCCGAGGCCCGCACCGCCATCGCCCTCGCCGCCGCCGAACTCCCCTCGCTCGCCCGGCATTCGGAGGGCGCGGACGAGATCGCCACCACCCTCGAACGGCTCGTCGACACGACCACCGCCTGCGCCGTACACCTCGACGACACCGGACGGCTCACCGCGCGGCACACCGAACGCCTCACCGAACTGCTGGCCGAACTGGCGAAGGAGGGCGAGCGCGGAGGCCTGCGGATCCCCGACCTGCCCGCGGCCGGGTGACTTCGCGGCGGGGTGACCGTGATTCCGTCACCGTGACTCCGCAACCCGGCCCCGGAGTCACGGTGACGCCACGGACCTCTACTCCACCCGCACCCACACCGGTGCGTGATCCGACCCCGGCGCCCCCAGCCGCTCCGCCGGATCCGACCCCACGGACGGCAGCCGCGGCGTCTCGTCGTGCGGCAGGCCCGTGCCCGCCTTCGTGATCCGGTGGGCCAGGCGGTGGCTCACCAGGACGTGGTCGATGAGTTCGCGGCGGCCGAAGTTTATGCGGGAGAAGCGCTGCTCGGCGGGGATGAGCGGGGCCACGTTCCACAGCCGGACCGCGTCGCCCCGGTCCGGCGCCTCGAAGCCGCCGGTGCCGATCTCCGAGCCGGGCGGGCCCAGCAGGATCTGCGTGGTGGCGGCCTGCACCTCGTCGTTCAGGTCGCCCAGCACGGCCACGTCCCGCTCGCGGCCCTGGCCGTCCAACAAATCGTCGGCCAGCGCCCGCAAGGTCGTCGCCTCCGCCGCCCGCCGGTAGAGGGCGTACGCCCCGTACCGCGCCCGCTCGCCCTCGTCGCGCGGCTGGAAGCGGTTGCCCGGATACGTCAGCAGCTTCGACTTGAGATGGGTGACCGCCACCCGCAGCGGCCCGATCTCGGTGTCCGCCTCCACCGCAAGGAAGCCGCGGCCCGCCTTCCCCACCGTCGCCCCCTCGTCGTCCGACTGCACCGGACGCAGCTTCGACGGGAACTCGTTCGTGTCCGACAGCACTTCCAACGGCGTACGGCTGAGGAAGCCCACCCGGATGCCCCGGCTGTCCGGGTGTTCGGAGAGCTCGAATGTCCAGTCGCCGTCGAGCATCTCGGTCAGGTCCCGCAGCGCCTCCGGATCCCCGACCTCCTGCACACCCAGCAGCGTCGGATCGAGCTGTGTGATCACAACGGCGAGGGCGGCGAGTTTCTCCTTGTACTCGGCCTTGTCCTTGGGGCCGAACGGGCCGCCGGGACGAAACAGGTTCTCCAGGTTCCAGGTGCCTACGAGCATGCCGGGCTCCTTTCCAGAAGCCTTCGGGCGGGCTGTGGTGAGGCCAGGGTGCTGGTCCGGCCATGGATGCGACAGAGCCGTGACGGGATGCGCGGTTCGGCTCACACGAGGCGACTACGGCGTCGTACGTTGGCCCGGTGAGTGACTCTCCCGCTGATCTCATCATTACCGGATGCACCGTCCTCGTGCACGACGATCAAGAACGGATCGGGTTCGAGGAGGACGCCGGGATCGTCGTACGGGACGGAGTCCTCGAGTCCGTGACGACCGCCGCCGCGGTCGCGGACCGGCCGGCCGGGGAGCGTCTCGACGCGCGCGGACAGGTCGCCCTGCCGGGGCTGGTCAACTGCCACACCCATGCGCCGATGGTCGCCCTGCGCGGCCTCGCCGAGGACCTGCCCACCGAGGAGTGGTTCAACGACGTCGTCTGGCCCGTGGAGTCCAACCTCACCGAGAAGGACGTCGAGTTGGGGGCGCGGCTCGCCTGCGCCGAGATGATCCGGGGCGGCGTCACCTGCTTCGCGGACCACTACTTCGCCATGGACGCGGTGGCCGCCGTCGTCACCGAGTGCGGGATCCGCGCCCACCTGGGGGAGGCGTACTTCTCCTCGCAGGGGCCCCAAGGGCGGGAGAAGTCACTGGAGTTCGCGCTACGACACCGTGGTGGCGCCGACGGCCGCATCACCACCGCCCTCGCCCCGCACGCCCCCTACACCGTGGACGACGCCGACCTCGCCGCCACCGCCGAACTCGCCCACGCGCACGGCCTTCCCGTGCACATCCACGCCTCCGAGAACCGCGAGCAGACCGACACCAGCCTCGCCCGGCACGGTGTCACCCCGATCGAGGTCCTCAAGCGCACCGGGATCCTCGACACGGACGTCCTCCTCGCCCACGGCACCGGCATCGTCGAACGCGACCTCCCCCTCCTCGAAGGCGCCGGCGGCCGTACCGCTGTCGCCACCGCGCCCCGCGGCTACCTCAAGTTCGCCTGGCCCACCACCACACCCGTCCGCGCCCTGCACGACATCGGCGTGCCCGTCGGGCTCGCCACCGACGGAGCGGCCTCCAACAACTCCCTCGACGTGTGGGAGTCGATGGCGCTGACCGCGCTGGTCCAGAAGTCCACGACCGGTGACCCGCGCTGGCTGACCTCCCGTCGGGCCCTGCACCACGCCACCCTGCAGAGCGCCCGGGCGGTGGGCCTCGGCGAGGCCGTCGGCAGCATCGCGCCGGGCCGGCGGGCCGACCTCGTCCTCGTGGACCTCACCGGGCCGCACACCCAGCCCGTCCACGACCTCGCCGCGACCCTCGTGCACAGCGCCCGCTCCGCCGACGTCCGTACGACGATCGTCGACGGACGAATCCTGATGCGCGACCGCGAACTCCTGACGATCGACGTCCCCGCGGTGGTGGCGGAGCGGCTGCCCGCCCTCGTCGACCGGAGCCACGGCAGGCGCATCCAGAACTACGACACCTGAGAAACCACCGATGGCCGCCCACGGAGGTGATCACGTCCGATGTCACGATGAGTACGAGATGTGACACGAACGGTAGTGGAAGTGACCGTTCGGTAACCGGATTCTCACGCTGCGCGCTGAACGCGTGTCAACTACGTCTCAGTCCAGCAACCGACCGAGGCGTTCTCCGCCTGGAAGGCGTTAACTCCTACAAGTACGACGCTTTCTGGAGGTGCAGGGTGGTGAACGGGCGAACAGTGCTCGAACGCTTTCCCGCAGGTGGGCCGCGAGGCTCGTGGCCGGCGGAGGAGTTCGCGCACGCGCGGCGGCTTGAAGGACTGCCCGCCGAGGTCGTGATGGACCTCGCGACGGACACGTTCCTGGTGATCGTGCGCAGTGGTGGTGCGGCCGACGCCGTCGCGTGAGGTCAGCCCGCCTTCGGGGCGGGCACCTGTGGCGTCCGGGCGGTTGTCCGTGTGGGGATCTTCGCCGTGAACTGTTCCGCCTGGAGCGAGTACAACTCCGCGTAGACCCCGCCGGTCTCCAGTAGCTCGTCCGGCGTGCCGGACTCCACCAGGCGGCCCTGCTCCAGGACGTGCACCAGGTCCGCGTGCCGGACGGAAGCCAACCGGTGGGTGATCAGGATGACGGTCTGCCCGGTGCCTGCCAGAGCGCGGATCTTCTCGAAGACCTCCAGCTCCGCCCGGGCGTCCAGGGCCGCCGTCGGCTCGTCCACGATCAGGATGCGCCCGCGCCGGTACGCGGCCCGGGCGATCCCCAGCCGCTGCCACTGACCGCCGGACAGCTCGTGGCCGCCGCTGAAGTTGCGGGCCAGCAGGGTGTCCAGACCGCGCGGCAGATCCACCACCACCTCCTCGGCCCCGGCCTGCGCGACCGCCTCGGTGAGCCGCTCGTCGGTGAGCGGCGCCGAGGAACGGCCGACCGCCACATTGACGCGGGCGGTGAACGGCCACCGCTTGAAGTCCTGGGCGACCATCGCGACCCGCTCGGCGAGCAACCGCCGGTCGGCGCCGGCCGCGTCCACCTCGTCCCACAGGATCCGGCCGTCGTCGGGGGCGTACAGCCCGGCCAGCAGCTTGACCAGGGTCGTCTTGCCGGAGCCGTTCTCGCCGACCAGCGCCACGATCTTGCCGAGCGGGACACGGAGGGTCACGTCGTCGAGCGCGGGACGGGTCGCGTCGCCCGGGTAGGTGAAGGAGACGTTCTCGAACCGGATCTCGCGCGGCTCGTCCGGCAGGGCCGCCCCGCCCACCGGGATCGCCCGTTCGGCCGCCTCGACGTAAAGACGTTGGAGGTCGCCGACGAACAGCGCCTCCTCGTGCAGCGCGTTCACCTCCACGACCAGCGTGTCGAGGCTCTGCGAGCCGGTGCGGATGGCGATCACGGCCGTCCCCGCGACCGACAGCGCCATCGCGCCCGCCAGCAGCAGTCCGCCCAGCGTGGCGTACGTCGCCGCCGTGGCCAGGCCCGTCCAGCCCGCCGCGATCAGACCCGTACGGGCTGCCAGCCGGGCGAGGCGGGCCTGTTCCGCCTCCGCCGTCTCCGACATGGCGCGGAAGTGCCGCAGCAGGAACGGGCCCACACCGTGCACCCGGATCTCCGGGGCCGCCTCCGGCTCGATCAGCAGGGCGCCGAGCAGCCGCCCCGCGCGCGCGTGCTGCACCCAGGCGTGGAACGACTCGTAGCGCCGGCGAGCCATGGTCAGCGCGCTCCACGCGCTCGGCAGGGTCATCGTCACCAGCAGCGGCAGCAGCGCCGGGTGCAGCACGGTCAGTACGCCCGCTGCCGCGATCAGGGAGATCATCGCGTTCACCACACGGGTGGCGTACGAGATCATGCGCCGGGCGGAAGCGGCGCCGTACTGCGCGGTGTCCAGCAGCTTGTGGAAGGCGTGGTCCTCGATCGCGGCCAGCTCCACGGTCGCCGCCCGCTCCAGATAACGCTCGGTGGCCACCCGCTCCACCTTGGGCTCCAGTCGCCCGGTGGCGTAGGTCGACGCGGCCCGCAGCAGCGCCCCGACCAGCATCGCGGCCGCCATCACCACCAGGGCGGGGACGGCACCACGCAACCGGTCCTCCAGGGCGCCGCCGCCGATCAGCCGGCCCAGCACGTTGTTGACGGCCAGGAGACTCACGGCCTGGGTCAGGCCGCGGCCCACCTCGGCGGCCAGCACGGTCCGGGCGTCCCGTCGGTCGGCCTGCCAGGCGAGGCGGAAGCTGGCCGTCAGCAGGGAAGGGAGACGGGTCACCATGGCCCGGAAGTTCAGCTCCAGGAACGCGTCCGCGTGCGAGTTCCAGCCCATGTCGTAGCGCAACGGTCCGCCGAAGAGCAGCTGCTCCGACTCGGACACCTCCGGTGTGCCCGCGCCGCCCTGATCCGCGTCGCGCGTCTTTCCCACCGTCGACCTCCCCTGATCGTGGACGAACGGCCACTATCGCGGGGCGGACTCGTCACGGGCAGGGCGTGTGCCGAGGCGGACGGAGCGCGCGGGCGCACACCCGGCGAGACGCCGGCGCGGGCCCGGAGAGGGGGAGCGCGGAGGAGAGGGGAGAGAGGGGACGGGAGGGGAGGGGAGCCTGGGGCGACCTACGCGCTGACGGGTCTCGACCACGTCGGCGTCGTGCCCGTCAGCCGACACAGGGCCAGGTACAGCGGTATCGGCGGGGTGTACGGAATGGTCCCCATCGGCCGGTGGATCAGGCCCGGCTCGCCCGACTCGCCCGGACCGTCCGCTACGACCGCACCGGTGGCGTACCGCGCCGGGGCGGGCCACTCCAGGGCGAAGTCGGAGTCGGACGGAACGATCCACCACCAGTTCGCCTCGTCGGCGTAGACGCACCCGACGCGCGGCAGTCGCGGCATCAGCTGGGGCCCGAACCGTGCGGGCACCACCACCGCGTCACAGCCCAGCGGAGCCGTCATGCCCTCGGGCACGGACAGCCGCCGGGGGGTTCCCGGGGTGCGTGGCCCGCGTCCGAGGCGGACCAGCGTGTCCAGGCTCAGTATCGGGCCGCCGTCGGCCCCGGCCCTTACGCCCATTCGGCCCCCGTCCCGTGCCGCCGGGCTCCCCCCGCGCCGCCGGGGTGCGTCCCCGTCGTGGCGGCGCTTCCCGAGCTGCTGGACGGGCCCGGCTTCGGGCGGGCGCCCCAGCCCAGGTCGTTGCGGGGGCCGGAGTCCGTGCGAGGTGTGTCGCCCGTGCGAGGTGTGTCGCCCTTGCGGGGCAGCTCCGCCCAGACCAGCAGGCCGGGGCCGTGCTCATGGGCTCCCCAGGCGTGACAGAGGGCGTCGACGAGAAACAGTCCCCTCCCGTGCTCCTCGTCGGGCCGCTGTGGCGAGGGGTGAGGCTCACCAGGCGCGCAACCCTCGTCACGCACGGCTATCCGCACCAGGTCCTCACCGTCGTGCAGCTCGCAGACCACCCGGCGGCTCGCGGTGTGCACGATGGCGTTGGTGACCAGCTCGGAGACCACCAGGACCGCGGAGTCGCAGGTGTCCGCGCACACCGACCAGCCGGTCAGCCGCGCCAGTGTCAGGCGTCTGGCCTGCGCGGGAGAACCCGGATGGGCGGCCAGCTCGAATCGGAACCGGCGCTCGGCAGCGGTCCGCTCCGGGCCCACTCCCTCTCCCACTCTCGAACGGGCTGGAGCGGGGGGACCCCCAACGGCACCGAGTCCGAGACCGAGGGGGCGGCCTGCGGCGGCGTCTGTTCCTAAGGGCGCGGACGGAATCACGCTTGCCACTATCGCCCCGCCATGAACACTTGGCAAGTGTCACTCTGAAAAATGCAGAGTGCTGTGTAACGCGGTGAAAGGCCGTGGCACACTGCTGACAACAGCACGTAGAGCGGCGCCAGTTGGGATCAGCGAGGATCCGTACGTATCCGTACAGATCTTTGGACAGGTCTTCGAATGGCGCCGCAGGGCTGTGAGCATGCTTTGGTGACCGGCCCGTTCCTCAAGGGCCGTCCGGTCAGGGACTTTTGTGGAGGTGGAGGGTGAGCGAACCGCGGTCCGCGCCGACGGTCGGTCAGGTTGTCCTCGGTCGGCGCCTTCTGGACCTGCGGGAACGCGCGGGGCTCAGACGTGAGGAAGCCGCCCGCATCCTCCGGGTCGCCCCCGCCACGGTCCGCCGGATGGAGATGGCCGAGGTCGGGCTGAAGATCCCGTACCTCCAACTGCTCCTGAAGGCCTACGGCATCTCCGACCACGAGGCCGAGGCGTTCGTCCAACTGGCCGAGGACGCCAACAAACCCGGCTGGTGGCAGCGGTTCCACGACGTCCTGCCCGGCTGGTTCTCGATGCATGTGAGCCTGGAGGGGGCGGCCGCCGGCATCCGGCAGTACGAGCCGCACTTCGTCCCCGGGCTGCTGCAGACCGAGGACTACGCGCGGGGCGTCCTGGAGTCGGGTGCCATCGGGCAGACCAGCCCCGACGACATCGAGCGCCATGTCGACCTGCGCATGCGGCGCCAGGAACTGCTCACCCGTCAGGACGCGCCCCGGCTGTGGGTCGTGATGGACGAGACCGTGCTGCGCCGCTCCGTCGGTACCCCGGAGGTGATGCGGGCCCAGATCGACAAGCTGCTCGACGCGACGAAGCTGCCCAACGTCACCCTGCAGATCGCCCCGTTCGCGAACGGGCCGCACCCGGGTACGTACGGCCCCTTCGTGCTCTTCCGATTCGCCGTGCCGGAACTCCCGGACATGGTCTACAGCGAGTACCTGACCGGCGCCGTCTATCTGGACGCGCGCGCCGAGGTGGCGACCCACCTCGAGGTCATGGACCGCATGGCGGCGCAGGCCGCTACTGCACATCGCACGAAGGAGATCCTCCGGGATCTCCGCAAGGAGCTGTGAATGAATCGCATCAAGCCGCGCCGTCGCGTCTACAACGGTATGCCCGCACGGGAGTTGGGCAGCGAGGGCTGGCACAAGCCCTGGAGCGGCGGCAACGGCGGCAACTGCCTGGAGGCGATGAAGCTCGCCGACGGCCGGATCGCCGTCCGTCAGTCCACCGACCCGGACGGCCCCGCGCTGATCTACACCACGGACGAGATGACCGCCTTCATCGAGGGCGCCAAGGCGGGGGAGGCCGACTTCCTCCTCTCCTGACTCATTGCCGTTTTTTCGAATGATTGCCTCTCTCTCGCTCAACTCCCTTAATTTTGGTGCTGATTGAATACCCATCGCGTCTTTCGGAGTGCCTCATGACCGGGCAGGACCCCTTCGGCGCCGCCGAGATCGACACCAGCAGGCCGCATCCGGCGCGGATGTACGACTGGTATCTCGGCGGCAAGGACAACTACCCCGTCGACGAGGCGATGGGCCGGCAGATGCTGGCCCTGGACCCGAGGGTGCCGGTGATGGCGCGGGTCAACCGGGCCTTCATGCAGCGGGCCACGCGCTGGCTCGCCGAGCACGGCGTACGCCAGTTCCTGGACGTCGGCACCGGCATCCCGACCGAACCGAACCTCCACCAAATCGCCCAGCGGGTCGCCCCCGACGCGCGGGTCGTCTACTGCGACAACGACCCGATCGTGCTCGCCCACGCGGCGGCCCTGCTGCGCGGCACGGACCAGGGGGCGACCGAGTACCTGCAGGCCGACGTGCGGGACCCGGACGCCGTCCTCGAAGGCGCCCGGAAGGTCCTGGACTTCGGCCGGCCGGTCGCGCTCTCGCTCATCGCGCTGCTGCACTTCGTCTCCGACGAGGACGGCGCCCACGAGCTGGTGGCGCGGCTGCTGTCCGAACTGCCCTCGGGCAGCTACCTGGTGGTCAGTCACGCCACGGCCGACTTCACGCCCGAGGAGTCGAAGGCGGCCACTGAGAAGCTCAAGGCGGCCGGCGTCACCCTGGCGCTGCGCTCCCGCGAGGAGTTCGCCCGCTTCTTCGACGGCCTGGAACTCGTCGAACCCGGCGTCGAGGTGCCGCAGTTGTGGCACCCCGAACTGGGCGACCCGGTCCCCGGTCAGGACGACGGGGTCATTCCCGGGTACGGGGCGGTGGCACGCAAGCTCTGAGCATCACCACCACTACCAGTGAACCCCGCCGCGGGTGCCTCCTCCGGCGGGAGCACCGCGCACAGCGCGTCCAGCGCCGCCGCGTACGCGTGCTCCGAGGGCGTCGCGTACCCCACGACCAGACCGTCGCCCGCCGCCATGTCGGTCTCCGGGTGCCGGAACTCGGCGAGGCCGTCCAGGGCGACGCCCTGCCAGGCGGCCGCCTTCACTGTGGACCGCTCGGTGCCCGGCGGCAGCCTGAGCACCGCGTGCAGGCCGGCCGCGACACCGGTGACCTCGACATGCGGCGCGTGCGTGGCGAGCGCCGCGACCAGCCGGTCCCGACGGCCGCGGTACCGCTGACGCATGCGCCGCACATGACGGTCGTAGGACCCGGAGGACAGGAAGTCGGCGAGACTCAGCTGGTCGAGAACGCTCGCCCAGGTCTCGCGCTCGCCCTTGGTCGCGAGTACATCGTCGACGTACCGCTCCGGCAGCACCATCCACCCCAGCCGCACCGCGGGCGACAGGCTCTTGCTGACCGAGCCGATGAAGATCACACGTTCGGGATCGAGGCCCTGGACGGCACCGACCGGTTTGCGGTCGTAGCGGAACTCGCCGTCGTAGTCGTCCTCCAGGATCACCGCCCCACGCGCGCGTGCCCAGTCGACGGCCGCGGCCCGGCGCGCGGGATCCAGCGGTCCGCCGGTCGGGAACTGGTGCGCGGGGGTGAGCAGCACGGCCCGCTCACGCCCCAGCCCGTCGACCCGCGCGCCGTGTTCGTCGAGGGGGAGCGGCACGGTCCGCACCCCGGCGGCCCGGAGCAACTCCCGGTGGAAGCCCAGCCCGTACGCCTCCACGCCCAGGGGACCGCGCAGCACGCCGCCCCCGCCGCCCCGGTCCTGGCCGAACAGCAGCCGCAGCGCGTGCGAGAAACCGGAGCAGATCACGATCCGGCCCGGCTCGGTGCGCACACCCCGCGCGCGTGCCAGGTACTCCGTGAGTGCCTCCCGCAACTCGACACGGCCGGCAGGGTCACCGGGCCCGAACACCTCGTTGGGCGCCTGCTGGAGAGCCCGCCGGTAGGAGGTGAGCCAGGCCGCGCGCGGGAACGCCGACGCGTCCGGGGTGCCCTGGCGCAGATCGTGCCGGGGCCCACGCGCGCGGGAAGGTCCCTTGCGCGGCACTCGTACGGTGTGGCGCAGCGGCTCGGCCCGTTTCGCCACCCGGGTGCCCGAGCCCTGGCGAGCGGTCAGCCAGCCCTCCGCGATGAGCTCCGCGTAGGCGTCGGCCACCGTGTTGCGGGCGATCCCGAGGTCCGCGGCGAGCGAACGGTACGGCGGCAGCCGGGTGTCCGGGGCGAGCCGCCCGCTGCGTACGGCCTCGCGCAGCGCCCCGATGAGCGCGGCCCGCCGACCGCCCGGGCCGGACAGCTCCAGATGCAGGTCGGCACCGATGCGCTCCGCGGAATTGACCCACGATTCATCCATGGAAATGCACCCTACAGAGGGTCTTTTCCGATCGTAGGTTGATGCACATGACGACGAACACGACTGACGTCCGGCGGACCCGCCTGGACCTCGCGAAGTCCGCCCCGAGGGTCTTCCGCGCCCTCGTCGGCTTCGACGCCGCGGCCCGGGAGGGCCTCGACCCGGCGCTGGTCGAGCTGATCCAGATCCGCGCCTCACACCTCAACCACTGCGCGTACTGCCTGCACATGCACACGAACGACGCCCGCAAGGCCGGCGAGAACGAGGACCGGCTGCACATGGTCGCGGTCTGGCGCGAGGCCCGCCACTTCTTCACCGAGAAGGAACAGGCCGCCCTCGCCCTGACGGAGGCGGTGACACGCGTTGCCGACGCAGGTGTCCCGGACGACGTCTACGCCCGGGCCGCGGCCCACTTCGACGACCAGGAACTGGCCCGTGTACTGGCCCTGATCCTCACGATCAACACCTGGAACCGGCTGGCACTGTCGACAGGCAAGGTAGCCGGGACGGACGAGCGCCGCTGACGCGCCCGCTTCCGCCGGTCTCCTCAGCCCGGTGGCGGTGCGCGGCTACACGGCTACACGACCATCGGGCGGTCGTACGGGCCGATCGGTGACGGCAGTTGCGAACTGCCCGTCAGATGGCGGTCGACGGCCGCCGCCACCGCCCGCCCCTCCGCTATCGCCCACACGATCAACGACTGTCCCCGCGCGGCGTCCCCCGCGGCGAACACGCCGGGGACGTTCGTGGCGAACCCGGCGTCCCGCGCGATCGTCCCGCGAGGCTCCAGTTCCAGCCCCAACTGACCCATGAGCCCGTCCTCCTGGTCCGGACCCGAGAAACCGAGCGCGAGCAGCACGAGGTCGGCGGGCAGGCTGCGTCCGCTGTCCGGCACCGGCCGCCGCCGCGCGTCCACCTCCATCAGGTGCAGCGACCGCACATGCCCGTCGGTGTCCCCGGTGAAGCGGAGCGTGGACGCGGCGAACAGGCGCGCGTCGGCGTTCGCCGCCGGTGCCGTCCGCAGGTCCCGCGCTTCCTCGTGCGCGGCCGACAGCCGGTAGACCTTCGGATACGTCGGCCACGGCTCGGCGTCCTCGTCGCGCTCGGCGCCGGGCTGGACGTAGATGTCCAGCTGGGTCACGGACGCGGCCCCCTCCCGTATCGCCGTGCCCAGACAGTCGGCCCCCGTGTCCCCGCCGCCGACGATGACGACATGCTGCCCGGCGGCGGACAGGGGCGAGACCTCCAGATCCCCCTCGCGCACCCGGTTGGCCAGCGGCAGATACTCCATCGCCTGTCGCACACCGGCCAACTCGCGCCCCGGAACATCCAGTTCACGCCATGCCGTCGCGCCGGTGGCGATCACCACGGCGTCGTAGCGCGCACGCAGCTCCGCGGCGTCGATGTCCCGCCCGACCGTGGTGGACGTACGGAACTTCGTGCCCTCGGCCCGCATCTGCTCGATCCGGCGCTCCAGATGGCTCTTCTCCATCTTGAACGCGGGGATGCCATAGCGCATCAGCCCGCCGAGCCGGTCGTCCTTCTCGTACAGGGCGACCGTGTGCCCCGCGCGGGTCAGCTGTTGTGCCGCGGCGAGGCCGGTGGGTCCCGAGCCGATCACCGCGACCGTCCGCCCGGACAGCCGCTCCGGCGGGCTCGGCGGCGCGAACCCGAGCTCCCAGGCCCGGTCGGCGATGGCGACCTCGACGTTCTTGATCGTGACCGCGGGCTGGTTGATCGCCAGCACACATCCCGCCTCGCAGGGCGCCGGGCACAACCGGCCGGTGAACTCAGGGAAGTTGTTGGTGGCGTGCAGTCGGTCCGAGGCAGCCCGCCAGTCCTCCCGGGACACGAGGTCGTTCCACTCGGGAATCAGATTGCCGAGCGGACAGGCGTCGTGGCAGAACGGGACACCGCAGTCCATGCAGCGGTCCGCCTGCTTGCTGACGATGGGCAGCAGCGCCCCGGGGACGTACACCTCGTCCCAGTCCCGGACCCGTTCCTCGACCGGCCGGCGCGGCCAGTCCTGGCGGGGCGTGGTCATGAATCCCTTGGGATCGGCCATGGGTGTGTTCCTTGCCTGCGCGTGCGACGCCTGCGCGTCCGACGTGGCCGTGCGTCATCGGGCGGCAGTCCTGCGGCACTGCGTCTGATACCCAGCCCGGTACATCGTCTGATACATAGCCCGGTACATCGTCCGGTACATCGTCTGCTGCATGGTGCGGTGCATCGTTCGGTACGTCTCCAGGTACTTCTTTCGGCCACGATACGTCCCGTGGGTCCCCCTTGCAGAGCGTCCGACGGCGCTTTCTCGCAGGCTGGGTCAGGCTCCCGCTCAGCTGGGATCCAGCCCGCGCTCAGGTCAGCGCCAGCACGTACGCAACCGCCGCCGCGGCCGAGGCGACTGTGCGGACGTGGTTCCACATCGTCCACTCGCGCACGTACGTCGGCCAGTACGCGGCCGCCTCCCGGGTGCCCGGGTCCAGCTTGGCCAGCGCGTCGTTGCGCGGCACGTTCGCCACGACGGTGAGCCCGAACACGCCGAACAGATACAGCGCGCTGCCCACCAGCAACTCGACCGTCCCCTCGTCCGGCCACAACACGAACGTCACCACCGCGATCACCGCGCACACCACGGCAGTCCCGGTGAACACGAGCATGAACGCGGGCCGCACCGCTGTCACGTTGATCGCGTTCATCGCGGCGACGCCCTGAGCGGGCGGCAACGCGGCCAGCGCACGCATCACAAAGGTCGAGAACCCGCAGAACACCCCCGCCACCAAACCGGTCCCCAACACACCCACCATGGTCAGTACGAAGTACGGCCCATCGATCACGCCAACACCCACTCCCGCATCCGCCGAGCCTCGGCCCGGCACCCACCGTCACCACCAGTGAATCCCCGAATCCCGTCCCCCACAGCAGCCCCGGTCCAGCTCTCACCCGGCCGCCACCTCCACCCCGTCCTCGTCCTCCCGCCACCCCCGGACCACCATCTCCACCGCCCCCGCGATCCGCCGCCGCGCCTCATGTCTCGCCACCCCGCTCATCAGCAGCTGGTCATAGGGCGTCTCCACATGCCGTACGGACGCCACGACCGCCGAGGTCACCGCCCCCTCGGACAACGCCCGCCCCGCCGCGCTCCGTCCCACCCGGCCACTGCCCCGCACCGAGGCGTGCTCGGCGATCTCCCGTGCCCGCGCCCGCGGGCACCCGGGAAACAGCCGTCGTATCTCCGCCGCGAAGGCATCCGTGAACCGCACGTCCTGCGCCGCCCGCCGCGCAGCGTCCCGAACCCGGCGTCGGCGCCGTGCCTCCGCGTCGGCCAGGCAGCGTGCCTCGGCCCGGGCGAGCCCCGCTTCCTCGACGAGGACGCCCTGCCGCTCGTACCGTCCCTTGCGCCGGTTGAACCGCACGACCACCGCCGACAACGTGCTCTCCTCCCGGGACCGGCGCGTCAGCGCGGTGTCGCCGCGCGGCAGGAACACCAGATGCCCCAGATCGGCACAGTCGAGGCACCGAGGCGCGCCGTCCTCGACGACGACCAGCGACAACGGCCCGCGCCGGCACTCCGCGCACTGCCGTCTCCGCAGCGGCTGGACGACGAGAGGTCCGGTTCGGGATCCGGTTCGGGATCCGGTTCGGGTTCCGGTACGGGAAGGGGGAGTTGCGAGGTGCGCCATACAGGGTTCATTCCCGACTTCCGCCCCCGGAACTACGCCCTCCACCCGTCCTGGTCTGCCGCGGCCAGGCGGCGACCGCCCCCATGAGCGTGACGCGTCCTGAACGCGGCCTGACGCATCATGGGCCGTGTGCGACTCGAAGCGATCACCTGGGACCGGCTCGGCGACCAGCTCGCCGAGCGACTGCTCGACCTGAAACCGGCCGACGGCAGCCCCTGGCCGCGCATCGCCTTCGACGGGGCCCCCGCGGCCCGCCCGGGCGACCTCGCCGACCGCGTATCGGCAGCGCTCCGGATACGCGGCCGTGCCTCGCTGGCCGTCGGGACACAGGGTTTCCTGCGCCCCGCCTCGCTCCGCCTGGAGTACGGCCACCGGGACCCGGAGGCCTACTACACCGGCTGGTTCGACACCGCCGCCCTGTGGCGCGAGGTGTTCGGCCCTCTCGAACCCGGCGGCGACGGCCGGGTCCTGCCCGACCTGTGGGACCCCGCCACCGACCGCGCCACCCGCAGCCCCTACGTCCAACTCCCGCCCGCCGGTTTCCTGTTGCTGCACGGTCCCCTCCTGCTGCACCACTGGTTCCCCTTCGATCTGACCGTGCACGTGCTTCTCTCGCCGGGGGCCCTGCGGCGCCGCACCCCCGAGTCCGACCACTGGACGCTGCCCGCCTTCGAGCGCTACGAGAACGAGTCCGACCCGGCCGGCACGGCCGATGTCCTCGTGCGCGCCGACGATCCACGTCACCCGGCCTGGAACGGCTGACCGAGGCCCTCTCCCTCCGCGGATCCACCTCCGTTCGCAGATCCACCAAACCGCTTTATATGCGCGCGCATTTAACTACGCTGCCTCCATGACGACCTCCTCCAGTGATCCCGTCACCTTCGACGACTCGGTCCGCGCACTCCTCGACGGCAGGAACTTCGCCGCCGTCGCGACCCTGGGCCCCGACGGCGCCCCGCAGAACTCGGTGGTCTGGATCAAGCGCGAGGACGACACCGTGCTCTTCTCCTCCACCGACGGGCGCCAGAAGGTGCGCAACCTCCGCCGCGACCCCCGCGTCAGCCTGTCGGTCTTCGACCTCGCCAACCCCTACACCTCGGTCGAGATCCGCGGCACCGCCGAGATCCTCCCGGACGAGGACAAGCGACTCCCGCACGAGCTCTCGCACAAGTACCTCGGCATCGACCCGCCCGCCGAGAAGGACGACGAGGTCCGCGTGATCATCCGTGTCGTCCCGCGAAAAATCGTGGGCTTCTCGGCCTGAGCCCGCTCCGGGTGCGTGCGCCGGGCGGCGCCGCGAGAATGTTGGATGCCGGGACTTGCGGTGACCCCGCTCCGCGCCGGCCGCCCGGCACCGGGAGGTACCACCATGACCACCGCCGGAGACATCATGCACCGGGGCGCACAGTGGATCCCCGCCCATCAGACCCTGGACCGCGCCGCCCAGTTGATGCGCGACCTCAATGTCGGTGCTCTGCCCATCAGCGACCAGAACGAACGGCTCTGCGGCATCCTCACCGACCGCGACATCGTCGTCGGCTGTGTGGCCATGGGCCACGACCCGGCCGAGGTCACCGCGGGCGAGATGGCCCGGGGCACCCCGCGCTGGATCGACGCCAGCGCCGATGTCAGCGAGGTGCTCCACGAGATGCAGGAGCACCAGATCCGTCGGCTCCCCGTCATCAACGACAAGCGCCTGGTCGGCATGATCAGTGAGGCCGACCTGGCCCAGAACCTCACGGACGACCAGATCGCGGCCTGGGCCGAGAGCGTCTACGCCCGGACGGCCGGCGCCCACTGACCGCCGTCGCTCCGGTCCGATCAGATCCAGCCGTTGCGCCGGAAGCCCCGGTAGAGGAACACACAGGCGACGGATATCACGCCGATGATCAGGCCGTAGCCGAACCGCCAGTGCAGTTCAGGCATGTGCTCGAAGTTCATGCCGTAGACGCCGCACACCATCGTCGGTACGGCGACCATGGCTGCCCAGGCCGTGATCTTCCGCATGTCCTCGTTCTGCGCGACCGTCACCTGCGCGAGATGGGCCTGGAGGATGGAGTTGAGCAACTCGTCGAAGGCGGCGATCTGTTCCTTGGCCCTCAGCAGGTGGTCGGAGACGTCACGGAAGTAGGCCTGTATCTCCGGGTCGACCACCCGCATCGGTCGGGTGGCGAGCTCCTCCAACGGGCGCCCGAGCGGCACGACGGCCCGCTTGAGCTCCAGGAGTTCCCGCTTGAGCTGGTAGATGCGCCCCGCGTCCACCCGCGCGCCGTTTTCCGCGAACACGGCCGTCTCGACCAGGTCAATGTCCGCCTGCACCGAGTCGGTGACGTGCAGGTAGTCGTCGACCACATGGTCCGCGATCGCGTGCAGTACCGCGGCCGGGCCCTTGGAGAGTTGCTGGGGAGAGGACTCCAGCGTCTCGCGCAACGGCCCCAGCGAGCCGTGCCGCCCATGGCGCACCGTGATCACGAAGTCCTCGCCGACGAACACCATGATCTCGCCGGTGTCGACCACTTCGCTGGTCGCCGTGAGCTCCTCGTGCTCGACGTAGCAGACCGTTTTGAACACCGCGAACACCGTCTCGCCGTAGCGCTCCAGCTTCGGGCGCTGATGCGCCTCGACCGCGTCCTCGACCGCCAGCGGGTGCAGGTCGAAGAGTTCGGCGACACCCGCGAACTCCTGGTCCGTCGGCTCGTGCAGGCCGAGCCAGACGAATCCGTCGCGGTTCTTGCGCACCCGTTCCACCGCGTCGACCAAGTCACTGCCGGCGGGGATCCGGACACCCTCCCGATACGTCACGCAGTTGACCACCGAGGAGCCCAGCGGGGACCGGGCCGGATGGCTCAGGTCGACGCGAGGGCGCCGCCGCGCCAGCCGCGCCACTTTGCGGAGGCCCCCTACCCTGCCGAAGCTCGTGACCTTCCGCAGATTCCCTGCCATGGACATATGGATCTCCTTGCGTGGATCTCCCCCGCGCCACATTCCTGCGCCCTGGCGTGCCAGTTTGCCAGCTCGGAGTGAGCGGCGGGTAAGCCTGTGGGAGCAGGACGTTCCGTTTGGTTCCCGCCTGTGGACAACGGCTTCGTGCCCGGATGTGGACGCCTGGACACGGGGAATCCGGGGGCAGGACCGTCAGCTGTGCACCGGACGGACGTGGGTAGTCCGTCGGACGGACGTGGGCCGTGTGCCGACAGGAGCGCGGCCATCTCGTCGTAGGAGTCGCATCGCGTCGACCGCTCCGGACAAGCCGGGCAACTGGGATGATCGCGGTATGACGCGAACCGACGGGTATCTCCTCGACAACGGGCAGACCGAGGCGGGGGAACGTTTCGACGCCCTCGCCGCGCTCTTCGACCCCACGACCTTCCGGCACCTCGAGGGCCTCGGCGTCGGACCCGGCTGGCGTTGCTGGGAGGTCGGGGCCGGAGGTACCTCCGTGGTGTCCTGGCTGGCCAAGAAGGTGGGCCCGACCGGACGGGTCCTCGCGACCGACATCGACACCTCACGGGTCGCCGCGGCCGCGCGCCCGCCGGTGCAGGTGCGGGTGCACGACGTGGGTGCCGAGGACCCGCCGGAGGCGGCGTTCGACCTGGTGCACGCCCGGCTCGTCCTCGTTCATGTACCGGACCGGGAAAGGGCGTTGCGATCGATGGTCAAGGCCCTGCGACCGGGCGGGCGCCTCCTGGTCGAGGACGCCGATCCGGCCCTCCAGCCGCTGCTCTGCCCCGACGAGCACGGCCCCGAGCAGCAACTCGCGAACCGGCTGAGGCAGGGCTTCCGTCAACTCCTCGCCGACCGGGGCGCCGATCTGGCCTACGGGCGCAGGCTGCCGCGGCTGCTCCGCGAGGCCGGCCTGCGCCGGGTGGAGGCGGACGCCTACTTCCCGGTCAGCTCGCCCGCCTGCGCCGCCCTGGAATCGGCCACCGTCCGCCAGATCCGCGACCAACTCGTCACCGCGGGCATCGCCACCGCCAAGGACATCGACCGCCACCTCGCGAACGTCGCCTCCGGCGCCATGGACCTCGCCACGGCCCCGATGATCTCGGCGTGGGGACGCAAGGGCTAGGAGAGCGGCGGAAGTTGACGCCGGGGCGGTTGGGCGGTTGGGCGAAGGGGGCGATGGGGCGGCGTAGGTAGGCGTGGACAGGGCCGGCCCCTCCTCACCCCACCCTCGGCGGCCGCCCCCCTACCCCCTCCACCGCCAGCGCCCCCGCCCGGCAGCCCTCCACCGCCGCGTCCTCGGGGGCGGCGCCCATGAGCAGGGCCGCGAGGAAGGCGCCGGTGAAGGCGTCGCCGGCTCCGGTGGTGTCACGGGGGGTCGCCGGTACGGCGGGTACGCGGGCGACGACGCTGCCCGACCGGGCCACCAGCGCACCCTCCGCGCCCTGCTTGGCGATCACCAGCGGGACGTGACGGCTCAGCTTGGCCGCCGCGTCCGCCGCGTCGGGCAACCCGGTGAGCAGGCACGCCTCGTCCCGGCTGGGCAACAGCACGTCCACGCCCTCGACGAGCGCGAGGAAACGGTCCACTCCCAACGCCACCAGGAAACCGGCCGACGCCGGGTCCATGCTCACCGGCACCCCACGCGCCCGTGCCGCCGCCAAAGCCACCGCCACCAGCGCCCGGCTCGGTTCGGAGAACAGCAGGTAGCCCGACAGATGAAGCCGTGCGACCCCGTCGAGCAGCGTGTCCGACCAGTCCTCGGGCGCGAGCCGCAACGATGCCCCGCTGTCGGTGAGGAACGTCCGCTCGGCCGCCGCGTCCGCGTCGACCAGGCAGATCACCGTCCCGGTCGGCGCCTGCGGATCGACGACGAGTTCTGGCCGCACCCCGCAGGCGACCAGCTCCCGCTCGTGCCAGGCGGCCGAGTCCGCGCCCACCCGCCCGACCAGCCGCACCTCGCAGTGCCCCTGGTGAGCGGCCCAGCAGGCCACGTTGGCCCCCGCTCCGCCCGGCACCGTACGGATCGTCGCGACCGTGTCCGTGCCCGCGGCGAGCGGACCGTGATGCCGGGCGACGACGTCCGTGATGACATCCCCCACGACCAGCAGCGCACCCTCGGGGCGGTCGGTTCGGGTCGCCCGCTGGTCCGCCGCACCGACCGCACCGGGCCGGGGCCGCTCCGTCACGTGCCTGCCCAGGCCGCCGCGATCCGCCCCGCCAGCCGTACGTTGCCGCGCACCGCCGCCAGATTGGCGCTCAGTGACGCCCCGTCGGTGTGCCGCACCAGGTAGTCGAGCAGGAACGGCGTGACCGCCTGGCCGGTGATCCCCTCCTCCCCGCACGCGTGCAGTGCCTCGGCGAGCACCCGCGCGTGCAGTTCGGGATCCAGCTGCTCCGCCTCGGGTACCGGATTGGCGACGATCAGCGCCGACCCGGGGCCGTCGAGCGCGTCCTGAGTTCTCATGACGTCCGCCACCTGCCGAGGAGTCTCCAGCGTCCACTCCACCGGGTGCCCCGAGTCGGAGAGATAGAAGCCGGGGAAGCGGTCCGTGGCGTATCCGGCCACCGCGACACCCAGGGTCTCCAGCCGTTGCAGCGTCGCCGGGACGTCCAGGATCGACTTCACGCCCGCGCACACCACGGTGATCCGCGTGCGTGCCAACAGCCCGAGGTCGGCCGACTCGTCCTGGGTCACCGTCCACTCCCGGTGCACCCCGCCGAGCCCACCCGTCGCGAACACCCGTACGCCCGCCAGGGCCGCCAGCAGCGCGGTCGCCGACACCGTCGTCGCCCCGCTCGCCCCGGAGGCCACCGCGAGCGGCAGGTCCCGGTGGCCGAGCTTGCGGATGCCGTCCTCGTTCGCGACCCGCTCCAACTGCTCCTTGTCCAGGCCGACATGGGGCCGCCCGTCCAGCACGGCGATGGTCGCGGGCACGGCACCCTCCTGCCGCACCACGTCCTCCAGCTCCAGCGCCACCTGGAGATTCCGCGGGCGCGGCAACCCGTGCGCGATGATCGTGGACTCCAGGGCCACCACGGGTCGACGCGCGTCGATCGCGTCCCGCACTTCTTCGGACAGCACCAGCACCACGAGCCTGCCTCCTGTCGGTCGGTCTTTCCTCATCTCTGGCGGGCGGCACACCCGGTCAAACACTTGCACCCTGTGGGGGACCCCACCAGCCTGGACCGCATGACGGACAACACGACACGTCTCGACCACGTCGTCCTCTGGGTGCACGACCCGGTGGCGTCGGCCGACTTCTACGAGAAGGCGCTCGGCATGGAACCCGTGCGGCTCACCGACTTCGCCGCGGGGGCGGTCTCCTTCCCCTCCGTGCGGCTCAACGACGAGACCATCTTCGACCTCATGGCCCTCTCCACCGCGCCGAGCATGACGATGGTCCCCGGCGCCGCCGACAGCGCCGGCCACCCGGTCAACCATGTCTGCCTGGCCATGCCTGGCGACGACTTCGAGGCACTGCGCGGTCGCCTCGAGGAACGGTCGGTCCCCGTCTCGGACATCTCGTACGACTCCTTCGGCGCCCGTGGGACGGCCCGCCGCAGCTTCTACTTCCGCGACCCCGACGGCAACGTCTTCGAGGCACGGCACTACGACTAGTGCCGCGGCAGGCGACCCTGGAATGCGGTGTCGCCCGTGCCCGGGGGCTCAGAACAGCGGCTCGGGAAGGACTCCCTCCAGCGCGAGCAGCTTCCGCTTGGTCTCCAGCCCGCCCCCGAAACCGCCGATGCCGCCGTCCCTCTCGACGACCCGATGGCAGGGCACGACGACCGGCAGCGGATTGGAGCCCATCGCCACCCCCACCGCCTGGGCGGCCCCCGGCTGGCCGACCCGGCCGGCCAGATCGCCGTACCCCACGACCCTGCCGAACGGCACGCCGGACGCCAGCTCGCGCAGCACCTGTCGGTTGAAGCCGGAGATCAGAGACCAGTCCAGGGGCAGCTCGAAGTCGTGCCGCTCGCCCGCGAAGTACGCCCGCACCTGGCGTATCGCCTCCGCCAGCAGCGGGGAGTCGGGTGCCTCGACCGGCTCACCGCCCAGCCGGGACGCAAGCCGGTCGAGCGACTTGTCGCGGACCGCGTCCGTGGCGTGGAAGACGACGTTGACCAGGCCTTCGCGGGTCGCGGCCAGCAGCAGCGGACCGATGTCGGTGGCCACGACGGTCCACACGACCTGCTGCTCGTACTGCCCATGGCTGTCCATACGACCCACCGTACGGCCCGCCACTGACAACGCCCGGGGAGCGGCGGATACCACCCGCGCCGGCTCCCCGGGCGAGGCCGGGGTCAGACGGCGGGCAGCGCGTCACGCACCACGTCGGGCTTGTTGCTGATGATGCCGTCGACGCCGTACCCGGTGACCAGCCGGGCGGTGTTCGCGTCGTTGACGGTCCAGGTGGACACCTCCAGCGGCCTGCCGTGCGCGCCCGTCGAGGCGTGGACGGCGGAGACGTACCCCTTGGAGAGAGAGCTGTACGACGGATTGATCTGGTCGACGAAAACGGCGTACGCGGGCAGGTCGGCCACGGGCGGCGTGCCGAGGAAGCCGGTCCTGACGCCGGGCTTCAGCTGATGGACGATCCGCACACTGTCCGCGCTGAAGCTCTGCACGATCAGCCGGTCCGCGAGATGCCGCCGGTCGAGCCAGCCCTCGTTGCCCAGAAGCTTCAGGGTCTGCTGCTCGATGTCCGGATACAGCTCCGGGTTCTTGACCTCCAGGAGCAGCTTCTGGTGGTGCAGCTCCACACGACGTACGTACTGCTGGAGCGTCGGCACGCGCGCGCCCGCGTACTCGGGACCGAACCAGCTTCCCGCGTCGAGGCGCGCGACTTCGGCCGCGGTGAAGTCCTTCACCTTCCAGGGCGCCCGCCCGGGGAAAACCTCCTCGGCATCGGTGGTGCGCTGCAGGCTGTCGTCGTGCAGGACGACGAGCTCGCCGTCCCGGGTGCGCTGGACGTCGTTCTCGACCCAGGCGACGCCCATCTCGGCCGCCTTGTCGACGGCGGCCAGGGTGTTCTCCGGTGCGTAGGCGGAGGCGCCCCGGTGGGCGATGACCGTGGGGCGCCCCCCGTCTCCGTCGGCCCGGGCGTGGGAGGGCGGAAGCAGGAGGGCTGCGGTCCCCAGTAGCGCGGTGGTCGTGGCGGCGATAGCGCGCGCGTGCATGCGTACTCCTCGCGTCGAGCGAACACGTACAGCACAACTCTGACAGCAGAGGGTCAACCGTAGACGGGTACAGGATGACCACAACTTGAACGCTGATGTCCCAAGTCCGCTCACCGGTGCCGCACAACTGGGGCAAGGCCGTGTTTCTTTGCCGGAAAATCGTTCGACCATTCCAGTGGGGGTCATACTCTCTGCCTCAGCCCTGACCGCCTGGACGGTCCTGGGAGGGGGTGCACATCAGAAATTTCCGGGACGTAAGAAGGCGGAAGGGCAGCCGCGCATGCGAGGCACCATCGACGGATTCAACTACGGACTCGTCACACCGCTGGTGGCCTACCTCATGGCCTGCCTGGGCGGCGCCCTGGGACTGCGCTGCACCACCCGGTCCATGCTCGTCGGCAACTCCTGGCGCCCCGGCTGGCTGGCCCTCGGCTCGGCCGCGATCGGCTCCGGTATCTGGACCATGCACTTCATCGCGATGATGGGCTTCAACATCGAGCAGGCGCCGATCCACTACGACAGGATCACCACATACGCGAGCCTGGTCGTCGCCATCGTCATGGTGGGCATCGGGATCTTCATCGTCGGTTACCGAGGAGCCAGGGGGACGGCCCTGATGACCGGGGGCGCCGTCACCGGACTGGGCATCGCCACCATGCACTACCTGGGCATGGCCGGTATGCGCTTCAACGGCAAGCTGGAGTACAACACGCTCACCGTCGCCGCGTCCGTCGTGATAGCCGTCGTCGCCGCCACCGTCGCCCTGTGGGCGGCCGGTCAGGTCAGGGGCTTCCTGTGGAGCGTGGGTGCGAGCCTGATCATGGGGCTCGCCGTCACCGGCATGCACTACACCGGCATGGCAGCCCTCAGCGCCCATCTCCACGGCACGGCGGCCCCCACCTCGGGCGACTCGCCGACCTCGCTGCTCGCGCCCATGATGATCGGGCCGCTCGCCTTCCTGCTGCTCGCCGGCGTCGTGGTGCTGTTCGACCCGCTGATGGTCATGGGGAAGCCCGTCTGGACACCCGTGGAGAACAAGCCGGGCGTACCCGCGAGGGAACTCGTCTCGCACGGCACCACCCGCCGCCCCACCCTCCGCACCCGCCGCCACGCGGACCACCACACGTCCCGCACCCCCCAGAACCGCTGACGCGCCGCCGCCGGCCCGTCCCGGCTCCCGTGCCCCCGCAAAACCGCTGATCGGGGCGCGTTGTCAGTGGGGGGTCGTACGGTTGATGTCATGCGGCCCGTTTCTCAGATCGAACGCACGGTGGCGCCTTTCGAGGTCGTCAGCCCCTACCAGCCCAGCGGCGACCAGCCGGCGGCCATCGCCGACCTGGCCCGACGCATCGAGGCCGGTGAGAAGGACGTCGTACTGCTCGGCGCCACCGGCACCGGCAAGTCCGCCACCACCGCGTGGATGATCGAGAAGCTCCAGCGCCCCACTCTGGTGATGGCCCCGAACAAGACACTGGCCGCCCAGTTGGCGAACGAGTTCCGCGAGCTGCTGCCGAACAACGCCGTCGAGTACTTCGTCTCGTACTACGACTACTACCAACCCGAGGCGTACGTCCCGCAGTCGGACACCTACATCGAGAAGGACTCCTCGATCAACGAGGAGGTCGAGCGGCTGCGCCACTCGTCGACCAACTCGCTGCTCACCCGCCGTGACGTCGTCGTGGTCGCCTCCGTCTCCTGCATCTACGGCCTCGGTACTCCGCAGGAGTACGTGGACCGGATGGTCCCCCTCAGAGTCGGCGACGAGCTCGACCGGGACCAGCTGCTGCGCCGCTTCGTCGACATCCAGTACACACGCAACGACCTGGCCTTCAGCCGCGGGACGTTCCGGGTGCGCGGCGACACCATCGAGATCTTCCCGGTCTACGAGGAACTCGCCGTGCGGATCGAGATGTTCGGCGACGAGATCGAGGCCCTGTCCACCCTCCACCCGCTCACCGGCGAGATCATCAGCGACGACCAGCAGCTGTACATCTTCCCGGCCACCCACTACGTAGCGGGACCCGAGCGCCTGGAGCGGGCCGCCAACGACATCGAGAAGGAGCTGGGCGAGCGTCTGGCCGACCTGGAGAAGCAGGGCAAGCTCCTGGAGGCCCAGCGACTGCGCATGCGTACCACCTACGACCTGGAGATGCTCCGCCAGATCGGCTCCTGCTCCGGTGTCGAGAACTACTCGATGCACTTCGACGGCCGCTCGCCCGGCTCCCCGCCGAACACCCTGCTCGACTACTTCCCGGACGACTTCCTGCTCGTTATCGACGAGTCCCATGTCACCGTCCCGCAGATCGGCGCGATGTACGAGGGCGACGCCTCCCGTAAGCGCACCCTCGTCGACCACGGCTTCCGGCTGCCCTCCGCCCTGGACAACCGCCCCCTGAAGTGGGAGGAGTTCCAGGAGCGCATCGGGCAGACCGTCTACCTGTCCGCGACACCGGGCAAGTACGAGCTCTCGCGCGGGGACGGCGCCGTCGAACAGATCATCCGCCCCACCGGTCTGATCGACCCGGAGGTCGTCGTCAAGCCGACCGAGGGCCAGATCGACGATCTCGTGCACGAGATCCGGGAGCGCGTCGAGAAGGACGAGCGCGTCCTGGTCACCACGCTCACCAAGAAGATGGCCGAGGACCTCACCGACTACTTCCTGGAACTCGGCATCCAGGTCCGCTATCTCCACAGCGACGTCGACACCCTGCGCCGTGTCGAACTGCTGCGCGAGCTGCGCTCCGGCGAGTTCGACGTCCTGGTCGGCATCAACCTCCTGCGCGAGGGCCTCGACCTGCCCGAGGTGTCCCTGGTGGCGATCCTCGACGCCGACAAGGAGGGCTTCCTGCGCTCCGGCACCTCCCTCATCCAGACCATCGGCCGCGCGGCGCGCAATGTCTCCGGTCAGGTCCACATGTACGCGGACAGGATCACCCCGGCGATGGAGAAGGCCATCGAGGAGACCAACCGCCGCCGGGAGAAGCAGGTCGCGTACAACACCGAGCGCGGCATCGACCCTCAGCCGCTCCGCAAGAAGATCAACGACATCGTGGCCCAGATCGCCCGCGAGGACATCGACACGGAGCAGCTGCTCGGCTCCGGCTACCGCAAGTCGCAGGACGGCAAGGGCGCCAAGGCACCTGTGCCGGCACTCGGCAACAAGGCGGCCAAGAACGCCAAGGCCGCCAAGGCCGCCAAGAGCAAGGAGACGGTCCCGACCGACCGTCCCGCGGCCGAACTCGCCGGACAGATCGAGGAGATGACCGAGCGCATGCGCGCCGCGGCCGCCGACCTCCAGTTCGAGATCGCCGCCCGACTGCGCGACGAGGTCTCCGAGATGAAGAAGGAACTGCGCCAGATGCGGGAGGCCGGGCTGGCCTGACCGACCTGAGAGGGACGCTCACAGAAGCGGGAGGATCGCGGGCATCAGGTCCTGGAAGGTGCGGCCGTTGGCCGGGGTGCCGAGCGCCGTCATGGTCCAGTCGTCGCCCTGCCGGCTGAGCTTGGCCAGTACCTGGGCCGCGTACGTGCCGCCGCCGGCCAGCCCGTACCGGGCGACGTCCCGACCGGTGGACTGGTCGACGAGCCGGAGCTGGACGTGGGCCACGTCGTTGTACGTCTGACCTGTGAACGAGTTCAGCGTCATGACGAGGCTGTCGATGTGCGCAGGGACGCGCTGCAGGTCGACGAGGACCGACTCGTCGTTGACGCTGCTGGTGATGGCGTCGCCGGTGTGCCTGACAGAGCCGTCGTCGCTGACCAGATGGCGGAAGAACACCACATCGACCGGCTGCCGGTCGGCGAACAGGACGACCGAGAGATCGAGGTCGATATCCAGGGTTCGGGACCGGAAGAGGCCGCGGCGCCGGGCGGCCTCCCAGCTCGCCTGGACGCGGACCACCGACAGGGGAACTCCGGCCTGCCGCAGAACGATCGTCTGCCCCTTGGCCAGGTGCACGCTCTCCCCGAGCGGCAGCCCTGGCTCCTCCTGAGGGGCGTCCTCGGCCGGCGTCGCCTCCTCGGCCGCTGGCTCTGCCGCCTCCTCGACCGGCGTATCCGTCGTCTCCTCGACCGGCGCCGTGTCCGGCTCCTGACCCAGCGCGATCCCCAGCAACTCCAGCACCCGAGCAGGGGCGTCGGCGAACGACGCCCCGCCCGCCAGGGCCGCTCCGGCGCCGACGGACAGGCCCCCCTGCCCACACCGACGCGTCCGGCCCTGGGGACCGCGAGCCACGGCCCGGGTCAGGGCGTCGTAGAGCTGCCAGGCCTCACGCGAGGTGAGCAGTGACGTGAAGTAGTCCCGGGCCGAGGGCCGGTAGTGCACCCACGCCGACTCCTCACCGCCCGTACGGACCCGCTTGCCGGGGACGACGGGCCCGCCGACGAGGAACTCCGCCAGATCGGACTCGGTGGCCTCGGGCACGAGCTCGTCCGCGATCAGGCGCAGTAGGGGGACGCTCAGCTCCGGGAACGGGGAGCAGAGCACGGCCAGCCGCACCGCCGCGGTCGAGGCCCGGTAGCGGAAGGCTTTCGCCAGCGCGTGATCGGGATCCTGCGGACCGTCCACCTCGGGCGGGAGCCCCCAGCGGTTCTGGGCCCCCTTGCCGGGAGGCGGCAGCAGCAGCGCGTCGCACCCCTCGGGGCTGCACCGCATCAGGGTGCGCGCCCAGTGGCCGACCGGCCGGGGCGACAGCGTGACGGTCGGGACCGGCAGCTGCCCGGGCTCCGGAGGCGCCCGGAAGAACAGCCCGCTGTTCGACGCTCCCGGTGTTCCCGCCGAAGAGACCCGCACCGCCGGCAGATCCACTCCGACGTGCCGCCAGACGCGCGTGGGCAGGGGATTGACGAGGACGGTGGTCTGCGTGTGCGCCCAGTCGTGCAGCCGCCCCCACAGGTACCCGCTCTGCCAGGCGTGCGCGGTGCAGTCGGAGAACACGAGGACGAGCCCGCGCCGACCGGTCGGCACCGGGACGGACAGCGGGGCCAGCCGCGGGGAGCGCCGCGTGCGGGAGTGGAGCTCGGGGGCGGGCAGATCCGCGTCGAGGCTGCCGATCCGGATCGCGCGGAAGGCATTCAACGTCCTGAGCAGGCGGCCGAGTTCGTCGGCTGTCTCCTGCCAGACGGACATCGTGGTGCTGGTGTCGACGACCAGGGTCAGATCGAACCAGCGCTCGGGCGCGGGGGCGAACACCGGCCAGAGCTCTCCGGTTCGGCCGTACTCCGCCACCGTGGCGGCGACGTCCAGTCGCCGGACCCGTCCGCGCGGCCACTGCCGTCGGAGCGGGTAGAGGGCGCGCACCAGTTCGGGCGCCTTGAGGAGCGGCCGCCCGCCGGGGACCACCACGGAGCGGGCCGGGCCGTCCTCGTCCTCGCCCTCGGTCCCGAGGGCGGGCGTCCTCTCGTCCGCGTCCGGCACCGCGGTGGGCGGCGCGGTCCCGGAAGCCGGTGCGGCGGGGGACGACACGCCGTCGGACGCGCCCCCGGGGAGCGGCACCGAGTCCGCGCCGGCCGACGGATCCGGCTGCGGCGGTCCGAGACCGGCGAGCCACAGCAGCTCCGCCAGGCCCAACGCGTCCCGCCCCGGGTCCGCACGCAGCACCGCCCGGGCGACGCGGGCCAGTGCGTCGCCCGACTCCCCCCGGGACCACTCGTCAGGCACGGGAGAGATCCTTCATCAGCAGCCGCTTCACCCGCTCCCGTTCGCCGACGTCCGTCGACGGGGTACCGCTGAGGATGTGGAGCGTACTGAGCAACTGGTCGACGGCGACCGTCTCGCCCGCTCCCACCCGCTCGACGAACTCCTGGACGAGGTCCGCCTCCGGGCTCGACTCGCGGACCTCGAGCCCCAGGTGCCTGCGCACCACGTCGCACATCAGCGCGATCGTGGGCGCGGGCATGCTGTACCGGACGCAGCGGCGCAGGAACGCGGGAGGCATCTCCTGCTCCCCGTTGCTGGTCATGACGATGAACGGGAACTCGGTGCAGCGGACTCTGCCGCTCTCGACGCGGTGCACGACCTCCGGCTCCCAGGTGCGCACATCCGCCGCCGTCCGATTCTCGCGGAGGAGTTCGACGAGGGTGAACTCGCCCCGTTCGAGGACGTCGAGCAGGTCGCCGGGCAGATCGAGGTCGGCCTTGTCGATCTCGTCGATGAGCAGGGCGCGCGGCCGCCGGGCCGGCAGCAGGGCGGTGCCCAGCGGGCCGAGCTGCAGGAAGGTGGCGATGTCCTCCGCCGCGCCGGAGGTGTCGTCGCGGTCCTGGGCCAGCCGGTGGGCGTGGATGCGGCCGAGCGCGTCGTAGCGGTAGAGCGCGTCGGCCAGGATGCTGCGGGAGGTGATCTGCCAGCGCAGCACCGTCCCGAGGCCCAGTTCCAGTGACACCTGCTCGATGACCGTCGACTTGCCCGAGCCCGGCGGGCCGGTGAGCAGCAGCGGCCGTCGTAGGCACAGCGCGGCGTTCACCGCGTCGGTCAGTCCTTCGGGCGGCTGGAAGACGTCCCCGGCCGGCTGGTGCGGGAAGGTCCGCCAGGGCGGTGCGGGGGGCAACCAGGAATTCGGCCGGGGCTCTCCGGTGCCGGTGTAGTAGCTGTTCCAGCTCATTGCTCCTCCAGCAGGGGTCGGGGCGCCGTCGGCGGCACGGGCAGGGCGATGCTGCGGCAGAACGCGAGCCACTCGCCGCTGTCCCACACGACGCGCAGGTCCGCGATCGGCTCACCGCACTCGCCGAGCCAGCGCCGCCGATAGGCCTGAGTGAGGCCGATGGGCAGGGTCGGCCAGTACCGGTCGAGGCAGCTGGGCCAGTCGGCACGGCAGTCGCCGTCCCGCGGCCAGAGGAACACCGGTGTGTACTTCAGGAGCAGTTCCACCAGGGACGTGTCGCCGCCCGGGTGGTGCAGCAGGCCGATGCCTTGCCTGTAGCGGCCCTTGCGCAACTCGTCGTACAGCTGTTCGCGGTCTTGTACGGCCCGGCGGTCGAGCCAGTCCAGGGGCACGTCGGCGGTGCGGTTGTGCATCTGCTCCCAGCGGTCCTTCACGACGCTGCGCAGCCGTCTCAGCGAGCGTGTCGGAGCGAGCCGTTCGCTCCAGTGGAGGACCACGGCGTACTGGTGGCCGAGCCGTACGTCCGGCCCGGCCTCCTCGGGAGGCCAGTCCAGCAGCCGCGCGGTCGGCAGTGCCACGTCGACCCGGTGGAGGTCGATGCCGAGCTCGTCCGCCGTGTCCTCGGCCCAGATCACCGCACGGTCGAGGGCGTCCTCGACGCTCGCCTGGTTGGTGTCCGGTGCCTTGAACGGCTCGTGGCCGATGATGTCACCGTCACGCAACAGCCAGGCGTCCAGGGAGTCGGGCCAGTCGCCCGTCAACGAGGCGTGCAGGCTGACCACGAGGCTGAGCCGCTGCCTCTCCCGCTGGGCGCGGGCGAAGCCGAGGGCGTTGTTGAGCGCGACGGAGGCGTCGATGGACTGGGCCCACTGCTTGACGACGGGATCCGCCGGATCCTGTCCGGCCTCCTGCGCCAGCAGGACCACGAAGTGGGTGAGCCGACGCCGGCAGTCCGGGTCGGTGACGGGATGCTCGTAGACGAGATGGTCGACGGCGTCCGGCACGGTCGGCCTGGGGCTGCCTCTGGGCGGACCGTCCTCGGCGGTCAGCACCGCGCCGAGCGCGCGGCGCAGGTGCGCGGTGCTGATCTCGCCGCCGAGCCGGCCGGAGAGCAGGTCCACCGTGCGGAACTCGATGACCAGGTTCTCCGCGGCGCGCACCGCCCGTTGGGTCATGGGGTCGGCCGGCCGGTCGGCCAGGGTGTCGAGCAGCGCCACGGTACCGTCCAGGGTGTTCGGCAGACGGCCGTCGCCGAGCGGAGGGTCCAGAGCGGCGAGAGCGGCGGCCAGTGCCTGCCGCGCCCGCGGCCCGGGGACGCCGGCGCGCGGCCCCACGCTGTACTCCGGGTGGCAGACGTTGCGGCCCAGCCACAGGGGCTCCTGCGCGAACGGGTCGCCGTCCAGGGCGGAATGGCCGACGTTCTGGCCGGGCAGCCGGCCCCGCATCGCGAAGGCGGCCGTGCCGGTGTCGATGACCTGCCCGGCCCGGGCCCATCCTCGCTGCAGGAGGTCGGCGAGCTCCCGGGACAGCCGCAGGTCGACGGACGGCTGAGCGGCCCCGCAGGACATCAGGACGTTCAGCCGCACGCTGCCGCCGCGGACTCCGCCCGCCAGTTCGTTGGGGTTCGGCATGGCGCCACCGGCATGGCAGGTGTCCACGACGCACACGACCCCGTGCACGCCGTTCCGGTCGGCGGCGTCCCGAAGCAGCGGGCCGACCTCGACGGCTCCCTCGCGCACCTCGGGCTGGGAATCGGTGCCCATGTAGCAGAGGGAACCGCTGGTGCCGGGCACGAAGCCGTGTCCGAGCAGCGCCACCACCAGGACGGCACCGCGCTCGCCCGCGAAGCGGTACCCCTCGCGGACCAGTTCGCCGATCCTCGCGCCGGTCAACTCCGGCCCCGTGAACAGGGAACGGCCATCGCGCAGCCCAGGAACGCATCCGCCGAAGCGCGGATCGACCAGAACGCTGTGCAGCAGGCTCGCCGACTCCTCCAACCGGTCGAGGTGCCCCATGGGGGCACACTGGGCGCTGATCACCAGCACGTGACGCGGGGGCGCGGTCATCGCTCTCCGGCGAGGGCCGTGCGCAGCGCCTCGGCGACCGGGCCGGCCACACCGGGCTGCGCCAGGTAGAGCACGGCGGGATGGACCCAGAGGCCCACCGAGTCGACCCTTCGGCTCTCCGGCCGTATCCGTGCGCTGTTGGGTCCGAAGTCGTCCTCGAGCCGGGGGCGTACGGCCACCGGGTCGTCGGGGTCGAAGAAGTTCAGCCACGCGCCGACCTGTTCGGGCGTGCACGGCGGTCGCGGGACCAGCCGCGGCCATACGACGGTACGCATGCCCAGCGGCGAGCCCAGTGTCACCAACAGCCGTACCGGCGAGGGGCGTTCGTGCAGGGTCTCCCAACTGACGACAGTGCCGAGGGAATGGGCCACCAGCACCGTGGCGCCCAAGGCGAGCTCCCGCGCCACCCGGCCGCGGATCCCCACGTCGAGCGCCCGGCCCGTTCCGTCGCTCTCCCGCCGGGCCAGATAGCGGGCCACCTGACCGAGGTCACGCACCATCAGCTTGGGAGCGGCCCACTGCCCGAGGCCCCGGAACAGCGGTGCGGACAGCACTGTGGTGGCCACATCGAGGGCACGGCGCACCGCGGCCATCGCTCCCTGTTCCTGAGGCCGCGGCGCGGTCTGTGCCCGTGCGTGCGCGAGGATCTTGGCGCGGTACCTGTCCTGTTCGGCCGTCGGAGCCTCCGGGAGCGGGTCGGACAGGCCGGCCAGCATCTCGTCGAGTAACTCGAGGAGGATCTCGGCCGACGCGTCGTCCTGGATCTCCACCGCGCCGCCCTGCGCCTGCGCGGGCCGGAAGAGATCGCCGTAGTGGACGAACGCGCGGTCGACCGTGCCGTCCGACAACGCGGCGGCCACGTCGCAATGGCCCGCCTTGCGCATCCCCGACGCCAACGCGTCCGTCCAGGCGGCCAGTTCCGCGGTCGCGTCCCGTGGACCGCCCACCCCGTGCACGAACACCAGCCGAGGCCTCATCGCACCCCCGTTGCCGCAATGCCGCATCGACAAGCACGCGACCGTTCCCGATCAGCGTCGCCGACAGCAGAGTAGAGGTACCGGGCCTGCCCGTTCACTGTTTTGGCAGGGTGCTGGTGCGGACAGGCCGGGAGGCGGTAGGGGTGGCGGGCGGCGTGTTGCAACCCTGACACAAAGCTCTCCTCCTGGTGGCCAGGTCCGGTACCGGGGCATTTAGGTTGCCGCAGAGCAGTCAGATCGCTGCCATGTCCGGCCGCCCGGCGGTCGGTACCGCATGAGGAGGGGACCGCGTGAGCGTCAACTTGTCCAAGGGGCAGGCCATCAGCCTGCAGAAGTCCGACGGCGGCACCCTGAAGTCGGTCCGGATGGGTCTGGGCTGGCAGGCCGCCCCGCGCCGCGGGCTCTTCGGCAGCCGCACCCGTGAGATCGACCTCGACGCCTCGGCCGTCCTGTTCGCCGACCAGCAGGCCGTGGGCGCCGTCTGGTTCAAGCAGCTCGTGAGCGACGACGGGTCCGTCCGTCACACCGGGGACAACCGGGTGGGCGGTGCCGGCCAGGGCGGCGACGACGAGTCGATCCTCGTCGACCTGGCGCGCGTGCCGGTGCACATCAACCAGATCGTGTTCACGGTGAACTCCTTCACCGGCCAGACCTTCGCCGAGGTGCAGAACGCCTTCTGCCGTCTGGTCGACGAGACCACCGGCCAGGAGCTGGCCCGCTACACCCTTACCGGTGGTGGCTCGGCCACCGCCCAGATCATGGCGAAGGTGACCCGGCAGGGCACGGGCTGGAGCATGCAGGCGATCGGCGAGCCCAGCCAGGGCCGTACGATCCAGGAGCTCGCCCCGGCGATCGTGCCGTACCTCTAGCGAGCCGGGAACGGGACGGGGGAGTGGGCGCGATGACCGCCGAGCTGGTGCAGGGACAGAACCATCCGTTGCCCGGGTCACGGCTGGAGATCCGGCTGTCGGCCGGCCATCCGGTGATCGCCGGCATCACGCTCACCGACGAGCACCGGCGGGTGCCGCGGCCCGACTGGGTCGCGCACCCGGGCTCGCCGGACCTCCCTGGGCTGGAGGTGCCGCGACAGGTCGCCGCCCAGCACCGGCTGGCCCTCGACCTCGACGCGCTTCCCGAATCGGCGCGCCGGGTCAATGTGCTGATCGCGCTGCCCATCGGTATCGGTGGCCCGCAGCGCTTCGGCGGCCTTCCCGCCCCGCACGCCGCGGTCGTCGGCCCCGACGGCACGGGGATCGCCGACTACACGATCACCGGCCTGGACGCCGAGTCGGCCGTCGTCGCTCTGGAGTTCTACCGCCGCCAGGGTGCTTGGAAGGTGCGGGCCGTCGGCCAGGGATACGCGGGCGGCCTCGCCGAGCTCCTCACCGACCAGGGACTTCCCGAGGCCCGACAGCTCGCGACCAGGATCGACGGCGCGATCGCCCACAGCCCGTCCCCCTCCCACACGGCACCCCCGATCCGCCCGCCGGACGCCGACCGCTCCCACCGGGCGCCCGCCCCGACCCTCGGAGGCGACCAGGCCGGCGGCCCGGCGCCTCAGGGGGCCTCCGGGCCCGTACCACCACAGTCGACCACTCCACCGATCACTCCGTACGGGCTCTCCGGACCGGCCAGGCCGCAACAGCCCGTCTCTCCGTACGACGCCACGGACCCGGGCGTACCGCGAGAACCCACCTCCCCGTACGGCGGCCAGGGCGCCCAGGGTCCGCCCGACCCGCCGACCCACCCCACCGGCCCCGCCCCTGGCGGCACCCCGATCGACTACAGCCACCCGCGTCGACGGCAGGCGCCCCGGCCGGCCCCCGCGCCGGACCCGTCCGACCAGCCCCCGCCCCCGGTCGCGGGCGACGCCACCGGCTGGTCCATGGACGAGCGGCTGTACAACCAGGTGTGGGGCATGTTCGAGGACCTGGCCCGCACCACGGCCGCGTACCGCGGTGCCGTCGACTTCGCCGACTCGCGGATGGAGAAGGAACTCGACCAGGTCCTGTCCGACCCGCGCAACCGGATCGGCGGACAGGGCGACGCCGCACGTGAGGCGGCCCGCGCCAAGCACGCCCAGCTCGTCGACCAGGCCAGGGCCGCCCTGGACCGGGACCTCGCCCAACTCGCCGCCGAGGCCGAGGTCCTCGAGCCCGCGCTGCCGCCTGCCTTCGCACGCTGGGACAGCCCCGTGTGGCACGCCTATCGCGTGCCCATGGAGATCCCGATGACCCTGCGGGTGGGCGATCTCCACCTCCCCGAATCCGCCGACCTGCGCATTCCCCTGCTGATCCGGCTGCCGCTGGAACGTGGCCTGTGGATCGACAGCGGGTCCGCCGGATCGCTCGACGGCTCCTTCACCGACACCCATGACCTGCGGCGGCTCGCGATGGAGACGGCGGTGGCACACGCGGCCCGGCTGCTCGCGGTCTACCCCGCGGGCGAGTTCAGCGTGCATGTCATCGACCCCGCGGGGTCCGGCGCGCAGCCGCTCGTCCCGCTGGTGCGGGCCGGTGTCCTCGCGGCGCCGCCCGCGATCGGAGCGGCGGGGGTGGCGGACGTCCTGGCCCGACTGACCCAGCGGGTCGACCTGGTGCAGATGGCGGTGCGCGGCGGCGCCGCCGACTCGCTCCCGCCGGACCTCGACACCGCCGAGCAACTGCTGATCGTCAACGACTTCCCGCACGGCTTCGACGACGGAGCGGTGAACCAGCTGCGTTACCTCGCGGACGAGGGCCCGGCCGTCGGCGTCCACCTCATGGTGGTCGCGGACCGCGAGGAGGCCACCGCCTACGGTCCCCTGCTCGACCCGCTGTGGCGTTCGCTGCTGCGGCTCACGCCGGTGCCCGACGACCACCTCGCCGACCCCTGGGTCGGACACGCCTGGACGTACGAGCCCGCGCTCGTGCCCGTCGGCAGCCAGGTGCTCCAGCAGGTGCTCAGCCTGGTCGCCGCGGCCCGTACCAAGTACACGTAAAGTCACCTGACCAGGGAGTTTGACCTTTCTTTTGCCAATCGCTTTACCTTCCCTTGGTGATTGGGGTACCGTTTTCCTCACGGAGGGGAGTACTCCCTGTCGACTGCGGCGTTCCCGTCAATACGGATCAGGCCTGATCCCGGGGCGTCGGCCCATCCTGGGTGGAAGAGACCTCCGGCAGCGCGACGACGCTGGTTCTTGCCGTTACGTATGTCGGAGGCACAAGTGGATGTTTCCCTGGCCCTATGGGTCCTCACGATCGTGGGCCTTGCAGTCCTGATCGCGGTCGACTTCTTCATCGGCCGCAAACCGCACGACGTGTCCATCAAGGAAGCCGGGATCTGGACGATCGTCTGGATCGCGCTGGCCGGCCTCTTCGGGCTCGGCCTGCTGATCTTCGGCGGGGGTCAGCCCGCCGGTGAGTTCTTCGCCGGCTTCATCACCGAGAAGTCGCTGAGCGTCGACAACCTCTTCGTCTTCGTCCTGATCATGGCGAAGTTCGCGGTGCCCTCGCAGTATCAGCAGCGGGTGCTCCTGGTCGGCGTCCTCATAGCCCTGGTCCTGCGGGCGATCTTCATCGCCGCGGGCGCCGCCATCCTCGCCAGCTTCGCCTGGGTCTTCTACATCTTCGGTGCCTTCCTGATCTGGACCGCCTGGAAGCTCATCCAGGAGGCCCGCGCCGACGACGAGGACGAGGAATTCGAGGAGAACAAGATCCTCAAGGCCGTCGAGCGCCGCTTCGGCGTGGCCGACCGGTACCACGGCACCAAGCTGTGGATCCAGGAGAACGGCAAGCGGGTCATGACCCCGATGCTGGTCGTGATGCTCGCGATCGGTACCACGGACGTCCTCTTCGCACTCGACTCGATCCCCGCGATCTTCGGCCTGACGCAGGACCCGTACATCGTGTTCACCGCCAACGCCTTCGCCCTGATGGGTCTCAGGCAGCTGTACTTCCTCATCGGCGGCCTGCTGAGGAAGCTGGTGCACCTCAGCTACGGTCTGTCGATCATCCTGGGCTTCATCGGCGTCAAGCTGGTCCTGCACGCGCTGCACGAGTCCGGGGTCCACGTCCCGGAGATCAGCATCCCGGTCTCTCTCGGTGTGATCTGCTCCGTCCTGATCGTCACCACGATCACCAGCCTCAGGGCGTCCAGGAAGCAGGCGGCGGCCGAGGCGGAGAAGGCACAGAGCGAAGGCGCCCCGAAGGACAGCATCGAGGCCTGACAGATGGCCGCGCCGTGCACCAGCCGCCGTCCTTCACCGGCTGAGACGTGGTGGATATGGCCGAGCTGAAGTGACCTGACGGACCCCGCGCTCCGAGAGCCCATGCCTCCGGAGCGCGGGGCCTGTTCGTCTCTGCGACGATCACTCCATGATCGCTCGGCTCACAGCGCTCCAGGGCGGCGTGCAATCTGGTGCTGTTCGCCGCGTACCTGGCTCTGGCGATCAATCCATGACCGGCCGCGCCGCCACCACCGTTACCGGCCGCGTCTCCGGCAGCAGCGCGAAGCACGCCAGGCTCAGCAGCGCGATCCCCGTCAGATACACGCCCACGCCCCACGGCACCCGACCGCCCTGTTCGGCGAGCGCGGTCGCCACGATCGGCGTGAGCGCGCCTCCCACGACCCCGCCGAGGTTGTAGCCCACCGCGGCGCCCGTGCAGCGCACCCGAGGCTCGTACAACTCCGGCAGATACGCGGCGATCACCGCGAACATCGTGATGAACGCGAGCATCGCCCCGAGGAAGCCGAGGAACATCAGCAACGGCTCACCGGTAGCGAGGAGCGCGACCATCGGGAACATCCACACCGCGGCGGCCGCACACCCGGCCAGGCACAAGGGGCGCCGCCCGTAACGGTCGCCGAGCATGGCCACCACCGGCGTGAGCGAGCCCTTCACCAGCACCGCGGCCATGATGCAGGTCAGCATGACGGTACGGCTCACCCCGAGCCGTTCGGTCCCGTACGCGAGGGACCATGTCGTGACGGCATAGAAGATCGCGTATCCGACGGCGAGCGCCCCGGCGGTCAGCAGCACCAGTCGCCAGTGGTCGCGCACCACCTCGGCGAACGGCACGCGCGCGTGGTCGTCGATGCCGAGGAAGCTGGGGCTCTCGGTGATGGACGACCGCAGCCACAGCCCCACCACGGCCAGCACCCCGGCCGCCCAGAACGGCACCCGCCAGCCCCACTGGGCGAACTGCGCCTCGGTCAGCGTCGCCGACAGTGCCAGCACCACACCGTTGGCGAGCAGGAACCCCAGCGCGGGACCGACCTGCGGGAAACTCGACCAGAGGCCGCGCCGCTCGGCGGGCGCGTGCTCCGCGGTCAGCAGCACGGCCCCGCCCCACTCCCCGCCGAGCCCGAGCCCCTGCAGAAAGCGCAGCACCAGCAGCAGTACCGGAGCGGCCACACCGATCGTGTGGTACGTCGGCACGCAGCCGACCGCGACCGTGGAGGCGCCGGTCAACAGCAGCGAGGCGACCAGGACCGGGCGGCGCCCGTGCCGGTCCCCGATGTGCCCGAACAGCACCGAACCCAGCGGCCGTGCGACAAACCCCACGCCGAAGGTTCCGAAGGCGGCCAGTGTCCCCGCCAGCGGCGAGAACGTCGGGAAGAACAGCGGCCCCAGGATCAGCGCCGCCGCCGTCCCGTAGACGAAGAAGTCGTAGAACTCGATGGCCGTCCCGGCGAGCGAGGCGGTCGCGAGCCGCAGCATGGAGGGCTTCCTTACGGAGCGTACGTCGTGCATGTCGCGTCAACTACCCACAGTGATCGCGGGTTACGGGGGCGCGTGGAGGCGCGGCACACCAGGAGGTGACGGTGATGCGCCGGTGTCGTCATCCCGCGAAGGCAGGGCCGCCCTCCCGCGCGCACCGTGATAGACCGTGTCCGAGCAGCGGTCCTCGACGGATCGCCCCACCCCGACGGACCGGAGGAACCGTGCCCCGCACCCTGGCCAACGCCCCGATCATGATTCTCAACGGCCCCAACCTGAACCTGCTCGGCCAGCGCCAGCCGGAGATCTACGGCTCCGACACACTCGCCGACGTCGAGACCCTCTGCGTCAAGGCGGCGGCCGCGCACGGCGGCACGGTGGACTTCCGGCAGTCCAACCATGAGGGGGAGTTGGTCGACTGGATCCACGAGGCACGGCTCAACCACTGCGGGATCGTCATCAACCCGGCTGCCTACTCGCACACGTCGGTCGCGATTCTGGACGCACTCAACACCTGTGACGGACTGCCGGTGTTGGAGGTCCACATCTCCAACATCCATCAGCGCGAGTCGTTCCGGCACCACTCGTACGTCTCGCTGCGCGCCGACGGTGTCATCGCGGGGTGCGGGGTGCAGGGATACGTGTTCGGTGTCGAGCGGGTCGCGGCGCTGGCGGGGACGGGGCAGGCCGACGCGTAAGCGTTTACGCGCCCGGCGGGCTCCTCACAGCCGGCCCGCCTCCACGATCCGCCGCAGGAAGCGCCGGGTACGCTCCTGCTGCGGATCGCCGAAGATCTGTTCGGCGGTGCCCCTCTCCAGCACCACCCCCGAGTCCAGAAAGCAAACCTGGTCGGCGACATCGCGGGCGAAGCCCATCTCGTGTGTGGCCAACACCATGGTCATGCCGTCGTCCTTCAGGTCACGGACGACCGTGAGGACCTCGCCCACCAGCTCCGGGTCGAGCGCGGCGGTGATCTCGTCGAGCAGCAGCAGCCGAGGACGTACGGCCAGGGCACGCACGATCGCGACGCGCTGCTGCTGACCACCGCTCAACCGGTCCGGATACTCACCGGCCTTGTCGCCCAGCCCGAGCCGCTCCAGCAGCTCGCGCGCGTGGGCCTCGGCCTCCGCGCGGGTCACGCCGTGCACGCGGCGCGGGGCGAGCGTGATGTTCTCCAGGACCGTCATGTGCGGGAAGAGGTTGTACGCCTGGAAGACCACGCCGATACGGCGGCGCACCGCGTCCTGGTCGACACGTGGGTCGGTGATCTCCTCCTCGTCCAGCCAGATCGCACCGTCGTCGATCTCCTCCAGGAGGTTCGCGCACCGCAGCAGCGTGGACTTGCCGGAGCCGGAGGCGCCGATCAACGCGGTCACCGTGTGCGGGGCCACCTCCAGGTCGACGTCCCGCAGCACCACCGTGTCGCCGAAGGTCTTGCGGACGGACTGCATGCGCAGCACGGGTGTATCGTTCACAGCGCTCCTCCCTGGGCCCGGCGACGGTCCATCCGGGCCGTCACCCAGTCCGTGAACCGGGTCATCGGGATCGTCAGCGCCACGAAGACCAGGCCCGCGACGATGTACGGCGTGTAGTTGAGGCTGCGGCCCACGATGATGTCCGCGGCCCGAACGGCGTCGATCGCGCCGCCGATCGACACCAGCCCGGTGTCCTTCTGGAGGGACACCAGGTCGTTCAGCAGGGGCGGCACCTGACGGCGCACCGCCTGCGGCAGCACCACGTACCGCAGCGCCTGCCGGTTGGACAGGCCGAGCGAGCGGGCCGCCGCACGCTGCGAGGGATGGACGGACTCGATGCCGGCGCGGAACACCTCGGCCACGTACGCCGAGTACGTCAGCGTGAGCGCGGTGCCACCCAGCAGCACCGGATCGACGGTCACGCCCTGCAGTCGCAGCGCGGGGACGCCGAGGACCACGATCATCAGGTTGATGATGAGCGGCAGGCCGCGGAAGAAGTCGGTGTACGCGGCGGCCAGCACCCGCAGCGGGAAGAACACCGGGCCGCGCAGGGTGCGGGCGATGGCGATGAGCATCCCGAGGACCAGTACGGCGGCGCCGCAGATCAGCAGCAGCCGGACGTTGAGCCACAGCCCGTCGAGGACCTTGGGCAGCGCCTCGCGCGCGTACTGCCCGTTGAAGAACGTCTCCCTGGTGCGCGACCAGCCGGGCGCGTTGACGACGACCAGGTAGAGGACGACACCGGTCGCCAGGGTCGAGAGCGCGGCGACGGCCGTGGCACGGCGGGACCGGGCGCGCTTGTAGGCCTCGCGTTCGATCCGCCGTTGCGACGGGGCGTATCCGTCGCCGCCGGTCATGCCGCCCTTGTCGTCCGCGTCCTCCTGGCCGGACTCCTCCTTCGTGACCGTCACTTGAGTACCGGAGCGTCGACGGCGTCGGACAGCCACCGCTGCTCCAGCTTCGCCAGCGTGCCGTTCTCGCGCAGGGCGTCCACGGCGTCCGACACGCACGAGGTGAGCGCGCTGCCCTTGTCGAGCACGAGCCCGAACTGCTCCGGCGCGCCGCCCTGGTTCTCGAACTGACCCACGATCTTCGCGTCCGTCACCTCGGCGGCGGTGATGTAGAACGCGGTAGGCAGGTCGGCGACGATGGCGTCGACCTGGCCGTTCTTCAGCGCGGACTTGGCCTGGTCGTTCTTGGCGTAGACGGCCGCGTCCTGGTTCGGCTTCACCAGGTCGTCGATGTAGTCGAGGCTGGTGGTGCCGACCTGGGCGCCCAGCTTGAGGCCCTTCAGGTCCGCGATGGTCGTCGCCTTCGCGGCCTTGGTGCCCTTGAGCGCGATGACGGCCTGGCGGACGTCGTAGTAGCCGGACGAGAAGTCGACGGCCTTCTTGCGCTCATCGCTGATCGACACCTGGTTGATGTCGAAGTCGAACGTCTTCTCACCGGGCGCGAAGGCCTTGTTGAAGGGGACGCTCTGCCAGACCACGTCGCTCTTGTCGTAGCCCAGCTGTTTCGCGACGGCGTACGCGACCGCCGACTCGAAGCCCTCGCCGCCGGCCGGCTTGTCGTCCTTGAACCAGGGCTCGTACGCGGGCTCGTCGGTGGCGACGGTCAGCTTGCCGGACGTCTCGGTGGCCAGCTTGCCCTTGGCACAGGTGGTCCCGGCCGACCCCGAAGGCGTGTCGGCGGCCTTCTCCTCCGGCTGCGGAGCACAGCCGACGGCGGTGGCGAGCAGGGCTGTGGTCGCGGCGGCGACGGCGCGGCGCAGCGCGCGCGAGGCAGGATGCATGGCGGGAGATTGGCAGTCGACCGTCCCGTTTGTCGAGGTCACGGCAGGAACTGTCCGCATAGTGGGAACGGGTGTTGCGTTCTTGTGAACGCGTTACGGGAGAGGTGCCGGGGCCGCCGGTCGAGGGCGGGGATCGAAAGACCGGCGGCCCGTACCGCACAGGAGCCGTCATCCTGTGCGGGGCTGCTCCCAGTTGACTGCGCAACCAAGTGCGCCGGGAGCGCGCGCGTGTCACCGGCGCGTGTGAACGTTTCACACGGGGCGCGTGTGCGGGGCGCGTTGAGGGAGGGGGCGGCGAGTTGGAGGGGCGGCGGGTGGAGCCGGGTACGCGCGTTGCCGTCCCGCGTCCGGACCCATCGCCCGTGCGACGGGGTTCACCGCCCTGTGCTCACACCTTCGCGCTTACCACCCGCGCGCGTGCCACTCCGGCAGGTGCGGTCGCTCGGCGCCCAGGGCTGTGTCGTCGCCGTGTCCCGGGTAGACCCAGGTCTCATCCGGGAGAGCGTCGAAGATCTTCGTCTCGACGTCACGGATCAGGCTGGCGAACGCCTTCGGATCCTTACGGGTGTTGCCCACACCTCCGGGGAAGAGGCAGTCCCCGGTGAACACATGGGGATGCCCGTGCGGGTCGTCGTACACGAGGGCGATCGACCCCGGCGTGTGACCGACCAGGTGGCGCGCGGTGAGTTCCACGCGCCCCACGCGGATGATGTCGCCGTCGTCGACCAGGACGTCGGTCGGCACCGGGATGCCGTCGGCGTCGTCCCGGCCGGCGTACGTACGCGCGCGCGTGGCCGCGACGACGTCGGCGAGTGCCTGCCAGTGGTCGCCGTGCTGGTGCGTGGTGACCACGGACGCGATGCCGTCGTCTCCGATCATGCCTAGCAGCGTGTCCGTGTCGTTGGCCGCGTCGATCAGCAGTTGCTCGTCCGTGGCCCGGCAGCGCAGCAGATAGGCGTTGTTGTTCATCGGGCCGACCGCGACCTTGGTGATCATCAGGTCCTTGAGTTCGTGTACGTCCGCCGGGCCGCCGACCGTCACCTGTCCGCTGTACGTCATGGCGGTCAGCCTATAGCGGGGCGGCGGCCCCAAGACCGTTTCGAGCCCTACAGCGGAGGGAGCACCGGAAGCGAGCCGTCGGCCACGGTCAGTCCGGAGCCGTCGCGGCGGCCGCAGAGCCAGCCGAGCAGGTCGGGCGCGGGGCCCGTGACGGTGACCTCGGGCGAGGTGGTGTCACTGCGGCCCGTGCTCCACGCGCGCGTGCCGTCCGTCAGGTGGGTCGGCGGCACCTCGGGGTGCCCTGTGAACCGCTCGGTGAGGAAGTCGGTCTCCCGCTCCACGAACTCCGCGGGGAGGTCCTCCAGCTCGTACCCGATGCCGAGGTCCACGTGGTGCAGCTCCACCTCGATCCAGCGCCGGAACGGCACCCGGGAAGCCGAGTCGGTGACCCCGTTGCGGAGCTCGACCGTGCGCGACCAGTCCGAGGCTGCGGCCCCGGTCTCCTGGAAGCGGGCCGCGCTGTCGCGCAGGTCGGCGAGCTGCACGTCGAGCGGGCGTGGGGCGTCCCGCTCGATGTCGGCGTCCCGTGCGTCCCCGGACGCGTACATCGGGCGCCCCTCGAGGACGTTCACGAGGGCGTCCGCGTTGCGGGCGAGGTGGGCCAGGATGTGGCCGCGGCTCCAGCCGGGGAGCCGTGTCGGCTCGGTCACCGACGCGTTGTCCAGTTCGGCGACTGCGGTGAGCAGCCGATCCGTCGCGTCACGTACAGACGCCAGGTCATGAGCGTGATCAATCATGGTCCTGACACTAGCCCCGCCGCACCTTTGGGTGAAGGTGGTGAACGAGTGCCGGAAATCGAATGTGCGTGCTATAGAGTCGGGCGTGGCGTCGGGCATGCTGGATAGCCGGGGATCGTTATGCATCCGGGAATCCGACCGGCGTTGTCAGTGGCTCCCCCTAGTCTGAGAAAGCACGGGGGCCTCGCCCCTGTCACTTCTCTCAAGAAAGGTGCGGACCGGCGTGGCCGACCGTCTCATCGTCCGTGGCGCGCGCGAGCACAACCTGAAGAACGTCTCGCTCGATCTGCCTCGCGACTCGCTCATCGTCTTCACGGGCCTGTCCGGGTCGGGCAAGTCCTCCCTGGCCTTCGACACCATCTTCGCCGAGGGCCAGCGGCGCTACGTGGAATCGCTGTCCTCGTACGCCCGCCAGTTCCTCGGCCAGATGGACAAGCCGGACGTCGACTTCATCGAGGGATTGTCGCCCGCGGTCTCCATCGACCAGAAGTCGACCTCGCGCAACCCGCGCTCGACGGTCGGCACCATCACCGAGGTCTACGACTACCTGCGGCTGCTCTTCGCCCGCATCGGCAAGCCGCACTGTCCCGAGTGCGGCCGCCCGATCTCGCGCCAGTCGCCGCAGGCCATCGTGGACAGGGTCCTGGAGCTGCCGGAGGGGAGCCGCTTCCAGGTGCTGTCCCCGCTCGTGCGGGAGCGCAAGGGCGAGTTCGTCGACCTCTTCGCCGACCTCCAGACCAAGGGGTACAGCCGCGCGCGGGTGGACGGCGAGACCGTCCAGCTCTCCAACCCGCCCACGCTGAAGAAGCAGGAGAAGCACACCATCGAGGTGGTCATCGACCGCCTCACGGTGAAGGACTCCGCCAAGCGCCGCCTCACCGACTCCGTGGAAACGGCCCTCGGCCTGTCCGGCGGCATGGTCGTGCTCGACTTCGTCGACCTCCCCGAGGACGACCCCGAGCGCGAGCGCATGTTCTCGGAGCACCTGTACTGCACGTACGACGACCTGTCCTTCGAGGAACTGGAGCCCCGCTCCTTCTCCTTCAACTCGCCCTTCGGCGCCTGTCCCGAGTGCACCGGCATCGGCACGCGCATGGAGGTCGACCCCGAGCTGATCGTCCCTGACGAGGACAAGTCCCTCGACGAGGGCGCCATCCACCCCTGGTCGCACGGTCACACCAAGGACTACTTCGGCCGCCTGATCGGCGCCCTCGCGGACGCGCTGGGCTTCCGCACGGACATCCCCTTCGCGGGCCTCCCGCAGCGGGCCAGGAAGGCCCTGCTGCACGGTCACAAGACCCAGATCGAGGTCCGCTACCGCAACCGCTACGGGCGCGAGCGGGTCTACACCACGCCTTTCGAAGGTGCCGTCCCCTTCGTCAAGCGCAGGCACAGCGAGGCCGAGAGCGACGCGAGTCGCGAGCGCTTCGAGGGCTACATGCGCGAGGTGCCCTGTCCCACCTGTGAGGGCACGCGCCTCAAGCCGATCGTCCTCGCGGTCACGATCATGGGGAAGTCGATCGCGGAGGTCTCCGCGATGTCCATCAGCGACTGCGCGGACTTCCTGGGCGAGTTGAAGCTCAACGCCCGCGACAAGAAGATCGCCGAGCGCGTCCTGAAGGAGGTCAACGAGCGACTGCGGTTCCTGGTCGACGTCGGCCTGGACTACCTCTCGCTCAACCGCGCGGCCGGCACCCTCTCCGGCGGCGAGGCCCAGCGCATCCGCCTGGCCACCCAGATCGGTTCCGGCCTCGTCGGCGTCCTGTACGTTCTCGACGAGCCGTCCATCGGTCTGCACCAGCGCGACAACCACCGGCTCATCGAGACCCTGGTCCGGCTGCGCGACATGGGCAACACGCTCATCGTCGTCGAGCACGACGAGGACACCATCAAGGTCGCGGACTGGGTCGTCGACATCGGTCCCGGCGCCGGCGAGCACGGCGGCAAGGTCGTGCACAGCGGTTCCCTGGAGGGGCTGCTCGCCAACGCCGAGTCGCGGACCGGCCAATACCTGTCCGGCAAGAAGTCCATCCCGTTGCCCGACATCCGGCGCCCCCTCGACCCGACCCGGCAGCTCACGGTGCACGGCGCCCGCGAGAACAACCTCCAGGACATCGACGTCTCCTTCCCGCTGGGCGTCTTCACCGCGGTCACGGGCGTGTCGGGCTCCGGCAAGTCCACGCTGGTCAACGACATCCTGTACACCCACCTGGCCCGCGAACTCAACGGCGCCAGGAACGTCCCGGGGCGGCACACGCGCGTGGACGGCGACGACCTCGTCGACAAGGTCGTGCATGTCGACCAGTCGCCCATCGGCCGTACCCCCCGGTCCAACCCGGCGACGTACACCGGTGTCTTCGACCACGTCCGCAAGCTGTTCGCCGAGACGACCGAGGCGAAGGTCCGCGGCTACATGCCGGGTCGCTTCTCCTTCAACGTCAAGGGCGGCCGCTGCGAGAACTGCTCGGGCGACGGCACCATCAAGATCGAGATGAACTTCCTCCCGGACGTGTACGTCCCGTGCGAGGTCTGCCACGGCGCCCGCTACAACCGGGAGACCCTGGAGGTCCACTACAAGGGCAAGTCCATCGCCGAGATCCTGAACATGCCGATCGAGGAGGCGACGGAGTTCTTCGAAGCCGTTCCTTCGATCGCCCGCCACCTCAACACGCTCAAGGACGTCGGTCTCGGCTACGTCCGTCTCGGCCAGGCCGCGACCACCCTGTCCGGCGGCGAGGCACAGCGTGTGAAGCTCGCCAGCGAGCTGCAGAAGCGCTCAACCGGACGCACGGTCTACGTCCTGGACGAGCCGACCACAGGTCTGCACTTCGAGGACATCAGCAAGCTGCTGACTGTCCTGTCCGGCCTGGTCGACAAGGGCAACACGGTCATCGTCATCGAGCACAACCTCGATGTGGTCAAGACCGCCGACTGGGTCGTCGACATGGGCCCCGAGGGCGGCGCCGGCGGCGGTCTGGTCGTGGCCGAGGGCACGCCGGAGCAGATCGCCGGGATCCCGGCCAGCCACACCGGCAAGTTCCTGCGGGAGATCCTCGGTGCCGACCGGATCAGCGACGGGGCACCGGTGAAGGCCCCGCGACGGACGGCGGTCAAAAGGACGGTCGCGGCCAAGTCGACGGCGACGAAGAAGACGGCGACGGCCAAGACGGGAACCGCCAACAGCACGGCCACGAAGAAGGCGGCCGCGGCCACGAAGAAGGCGGCACCCGCGAGGAAGACGGCCCAGGCCCGCAAGTCCTGAGCGTCCGGGCCCGCAAGGCCTGAGCGTCTCGGCCCGCAAGGCCTGAGCCGAACGGACCGCGCGACCCGCTTGCGCGACCCGGGCCTCATAGGCCTGGGCCGCGCGGGCCAGGGACAAACGGGGCCAGGGCACACGGACCGTCCGGCCGTCCTGGACGGTCCGGCGGCCGCGGACCGTCCAGGGTGTGCTCCGGGCCATGGGGCCGGCCGGCTGAGCGGGGCCGACGAGTGCGGTGGCAGTCGAGCCCGCATCGAGCGCCCCGGCTGCTCCTCGCGGATCACACGACACGGTCAGCCGTCGCAAGCACGCGGTGCCCGTCAGCCGTCCAGTTCATGGGCGTACGGCGGCTCCGCCCCCGCACGCGAGCAGGTGATCGCTGCGGCGCGGGCCGCGAACCGCAGGAGCTGGGTCCAGCCGTCGGTGCCCAGGCCTGCGAGCGCCTCCGAGGACAGGGCGTCCTGTGCGGCCAGACCGTGCAGCAGGGCCGCGTTCACGGTGTCGCCCGCACCGATCGTGTCCACGACGTCGACCTTCTCGCCCGGCACGGAGTGCACCGAGCCGTCCCGGGTGAAGACGGTCAGCCCGTCGCCGCCCTGGGTGATCACGACGGCCGAGGGGCCGGCGGCCAGCCACTCGCGAGGAGTGCCACCCAGCCACAGGGCGTCCTCCTCGGAGAGCTTGAGCAGCGACACCGACGGCAGCCAGCTCTTGAACCGCACCCGATACGCGTCCGCGTCGGGGATCAGCCCGGCCCGGATGTTCGGGTCCAGCGCGGTGAACACGCCCTGCGCGGACGCCGTCCGCAGCAGCTCCTCGTAGGCGCTCGCACCCGGCTCCAGGACGAGCGAGCAGGTACCGAAGGACACCGCCCGCGTTCCCTCGGGCAGTTCCGCGGGAGTCCTGAACAGCCGGTCGGCGGTGCCGTCGACGTAGAAGGAGTAGGCGGCCGAACCGTGCGCGTCGATGGTGGCGACAGCGAGGGTGGTCGGCTCGGTGCCGCGCTGCACCGCGGACACGTCCACCCCCGCCCGCCGCAACCCGTCCAGGAGAGCCTCGCCGAAGGCGTCGCGCGAGGTGCGGGAGCAGAAGGCGGTGGGGGAGCCGAGGCGGCCGAGGGCCACGGCCGTGTTGTAGGGGCCCCCGCCGAGCGCCGGCTGGAGGCCCGCGAGGGCACCCGTGCCCTGCGGTACCAGGTCGATCAGGGCCTCACCGGCGACGACGATCACGGGACGATTCCTCTCTCGGACTCGGCGGACCGCTCTGGCCCGCCGGGGCAGCCGCACGAGGTGCGGTGGACGAAGGTACAGGCCAGCCGCACGGTCCGGGCGGGCCGGTCCGGTACGGCGAGGCGTTCCAGGAGCAACCGGACCGCCTGGGCGCCGATCTCCCTGCCGGGCTGGGCGACCGCGGTGAGCCGGGGAGTGAACAGGTCGGCCCAGTCGAAGTCGTCGAAGCAGCACAGTGCCATGTCGTCGGGTACGGACAGGCCCCGCTCGCCCAACGCCCGCAGCGCGCCCAGGGTCATCACGTTGTTGGCGGTGACCAGTGCGGTGGGCGGCACGGGGAGGGACAGCAGCGTCGCGGTGGCCCGTTGCCCGCCGGCCGACTCGGAGTCGCCGTGCACGACCAGGCGTTCGTCGTAGGGGAACCCGGCGGCGGCGAGGCCGTACCGGTACCCGTGGATCCGCTCACGGGTCGTACTCAGCCCGGGCCGGCCCGCGACCAGGGCGATCCGCCGATGGCCGAGCCCGGCGAGGTGGGTGACCAGTTCGGCCGTCGGTGTGGCGCTGTCGGCGCAGACCTGGTCGAAGCGCGGGGGGTCGTCCCCGGGGGAGTCGACGGCTCGGTCCAGGAACACGGTCGGCACGTCGTGACGCCGGAGGTAGGAGACGAGCTCGTGGGGGTCCGCGGAGGGCGCGACGATCATGCCGTCCACCCGTCGCTCATGCAGGAGCTGGACGACCTTGCGCTCATGTACGGGATCGTCGTGCGGGTCGGCGAGAAGCAGCCCGTAACCGTGCTCCAGGGCACCGGCCTCGACGCCCTGGAGGATCTCCGTGAAGTACGGGTTGCTGATCGCCGACACCGCGAGCCCGATGGACCGGGTGCGGGAGGTCACCAGGGAACGGGCGAGCGTGTTGGGCGTGTAACCGAGTTCGTCGATGGCGTCCAGCACGGCCTGGCGGGTGTGGGGCAGCACCGGCCGGGTCTCGTTGAGCACATGCGAGACGGTCGCCACGGACACGCCGGCGCTGCGTGCGACGTCGGCCATGGTCGGCATCGGGTTCCCCTCCTCGGCCGTGCGAGCGGTGTGGGCAGGGCGTGAGCTGGTACGGGCTGGTGTGGCTGCGTGGCCGTGGCCGTGTGGGCCATGCGGGCCTTCCGCCCGGGAACGTATCCCATTCGGGGAGGACGTAAACGTTTGCGCAAGCGCTTACGTCACCTCACCTCACCTCACCTCACCTCACCTCACCGCCTACTACCCCTTGCCCACGGCCCGGAGCCGTTCACTCCCAGTCCCAGGCGATCCCCACGATCCCCGACCGCACCCGCGGCTCGACGAGGTGCACCGAGTGATGTCGCCCGGTGAGGGCGAGTTCCTGGCGGCCACTGCGAGGCGCCGCCGCCGAGTGCTGGGTGAAGCGGTGGCAGCGCGCGGGCAGGGCGTGCTCGTCGAACCGCACCTGGAGCGCGTACTGGCCGCCCGCGGCGCCGAATCCGCGGACGTACTCGCGCGACACGCCCGCCGTGCCGTCCTCGACGCCGTAGCGGAAGAGGTACGTGTCGCCGGCCCGCAGCCGGGTGTCGAAGAGCAGCTCGGCCACCAGCACACCGGTGTCGTGGTGCGAACGGACGCGTCCGGTACGGCAGTTCTCCAGGGCCTGGACGGTCGTGCGCTCCGGCGCGCACCCCGGGTCGCCGTGGTGGACGGCCACGAAACGGTCGACGCCGTCCCGGTGGGCGCGCACGATGTGGTGGGACTCGCGACCGGCCAGTTCGCGGCGCGCCCCGATCCGTACCCGTTCATGGTGTCCGAGGGCGTGCAGTCCGCCGTCGAGCGGCGAGCCCAGTTCGGTCAGCAGCTGTTCCAGCACGTCCGAGGCCGCCACGAGGGAGCGGTAGGAGCGGGTCGCGGGTCGCTGCGCCCCGGGGTCCTCGTCGGCCCGGGCGAGCAGCCGGATCAGTGACTCCTCCGGCAACTGGAGGATCTCCTCCAGCGCGCGTACCGCCCGCAGCGACTCCGGGCGCTGGGGGCGCCGGGCCCCCTGCTGCCAGTAACTCAGGCTCGTGACACCGACCTTGACCCCGTGACGTGACAGATGGTGCTGCACGCGCTGCAGCGGCAGTCCGCGGGCTGCGATCGCGGCGCGCAGCGCTACGTGGAAGGGGCCGCCACGCAGAGCCGAGTCCAGTTCCGCGGTGGCACCGGTGGCGACGTCCCCGTGTTGTGTGGCGTGCGGCATGCAGGGCCCTTTCTGTTGAGGGGGCACAACGGCTGGTCAGACCGTTCGAGGGAGGTGCCGGGGCCACCGCGCGGACGTCGGGGGTCTTCACATCCGTACGCCGTCGTTCAGGGCCCCGAGTTCCCCCGCATTGAAGCGTGTTGACCAAGTCCCGACAACACCTGCTGCCCAACAGCCAGAACTCCTGGCCGAGTTCGCGCTCACTCGTCGAGGGTCGCCACTTCCCTGATCGCCCGCACGGACAGTGCCGACTTGTGCGGGAAACCGCGCGGGGCTGTCAGCGACGAGCGCCTGGAAGTCGTCCTGGGAACGGGGCGAGCTCAGCACGACGGCTGGCCGGTACCCCGTCGGCCAGTACGCATGGGCTCATCGACCGGGCCGAGACGATCGGCAGGCACGCAGAACAGGCAGGCCGGCCGTCAGCAGCCCGCACGGGCAGGGGCACGACGGTGCCCGTACGGCTGCCGGTGCGCGGGTCCGGAGCGGACATGTGACCGCCCGAGGCGTACGCGGACGGAGTGGTCCAGGAGGGGGAGCCTGGACTCGGTGACGTCGCGTACGCTCCGGGCGGTCGGGTTCGGACGGAGAGGCATCCGTCCGGCTCTGGGGGCGGGGCCACCGCCTGGGGGCGGGGTTCCACTGCCTAGGGTCGGGGTCCACCGCCCTGGGTCCGCGAGGCGCGCTTGGCGCGCACGATGTCGGGGTCGCGCGGGTCGAGCAGATCGTGCAGCGAGTGCCTGCCGTCCGTGCTCCGATCGTCCGTCGTCCGATCGTTCATGGCGCGGTCGTCCGTGGTGCGGCCGGTACGGGCCGGCCGCCTTCGCTTCTCGATCCGTGTCCGCCGCATGTCCGCAGCCCTTCGACCGATGACCGCCGCCCCGTCCGGAGCGGCAGATCCCTTTGTATCCGCAGTGACTCGACCCTCCCTCGCGCCCGGTCTCAAGTCGTGAGGGAAGGCCCCCACCGGCCGTGGGTCACCGGGGCCGCCTCCGAGAAGCATGTCCGCGGCCTGGAGACACGGTCGATCTCGCGGCCCGGCGTTGTCCACAGGCTCGCCGCACTGTCGGCCCTCGCCAGTAGGGTGTGAGACATGGCCGACCCCTCCAGCTACCGCCCCAAGCCGGGACAGATCCCGGACTCTCCCGGGGTGTACAGGTTCCGTGACGAGCACCGCCGGGTGATCTACGTCGGAAAGGCGAAGAGCCTGCGCCAGCGCCTGGCGAACTACTTCCAGGACCTGGCGGGCCTGCACCCCCGCACCCGCACCATGGTCACCACGGCCGCGTCCGTGGAGTGGACAGTGGTGTCCACGGAAGTCGAGGCGCTGCAGCTGGAGTACTCCTGGATCAAGGAGTACGACCCCCGGTTCAACGTCAAGTACCGCGACGACAAGAGCTACCCGTACCTCGCGGTGACGATGAACGAGGAGTTCCCGCGGGTACAGGTGATGCGCGGTCACAAGAAGAAGGGCGTGCGCTACTTCGGGCCGTACGGGCACGCCTGGGCGATCCGCGACACCGTGGACCTCCTGCTGCGGGTCTTCCCCGTCCGCACCTGCTCGGCCGGCGTCTTCAAGAACGCCGCCCGCACCGGTCGACCCTGCCTGCTCGGCTACATCGGAAAGTGCTCCGCGCCCTGTGTGGACCGCGTCTCCACCGAGGAACACCGGGAACTCGCCGAGGAGTTCTGCGACTTCATGGCCGGCCGCACGGGCACGTATCTGCGCCGCCTGGAGAAGCAGATGACGGAGGCGGCGGAGGACCTGGAGTACGAGCGGGCGGGCCGTCTGCGCGACGACATCGAGGCCCTGAAGAAGGCCATGGAGAAGAGCGCGGTCGTGCTCGCCGACGCGACCGACGCCGACCTGATCGCGGTCGCCGAGGACGAGTTGGAAGCGGCCGTGCAGATCTTCCACGTACGCGGCGGACGGGTGCGCGGCCAGCGCGGCTGGGTCACCGACAAGGTCGAGGAGATCACCACCGGGGCCCTCGTCGAACACGCTCTCCAGCAGCTCTACGGCGAGGAGAAGGGCGACGCGGTCCCCAAGGAGGTCCTCGTCCCGGCCCTGCCCGACCCGGTGGAGCCCGTCCAGGAATGGCTCACCGAGCGCCGCGGTTCCGGTGTGTCCCTGCGCATCCCGCAGCGCGGCGACAAGAAGGCGCTGATGGAGACCGTGCAGCGCAACGCCCTTCAGGCACTCGGCCTGCACAAGACCAAGCGGGCCTCCGACCTGACCACGCGCTCGCGTGCCCTGGAGGAGATCGCCGAGGCCCTCGACCTGGACAGCGCCCCGCTGAGGATCGAGTGCTACGACATCTCGCACCTCCAGGGAGACGACGTGGTGGCCTCCATGGTCGTCTTCGAGGACGGCCTCCAGCGCAAGAGCGAGTACCGCCGCTTCCAGATCAAGGGCTTCGAGGGCCAGGACGACGTCCGTTCCATGCACGAGGTGATCACCCGCCGCTTCCGGCGCTACCTCGCCGAGAAGGAGCGGACGGGGGAGTGGGCGGACGACGAGAACGCCGACGGCCCGGGCAACGGCCTCACCGAGGAGGACGGCCGTCCGAAGCGCTTCGCCTACCCGCCCCAGCTGGTCGTCGTCGACGGCGGACAGCCCCAGGTGGCCGCCGCCAAGAAGGCCCTCGACGAACTCGGCATCGACGACATCGCCGTGTGCGGCCTCGCCAAGCGCCTGGAGGAGGTCTGGCTGCCCGACGAGGGCGACCCGGTGGTGCTGCCCCGCACCAGCGAGGGCCTCTATCTGCTGCAGCGGGTCCGCGACGAGGCGCACCGCTTCGCGATCACCTATCAGCGCACCAAGCGCGCCAAGCGCTTCAGGTCGAGCCCGCTGGACGACGTACCGGGCCTCGGCGACACCCGCAAACAGGCGTTGATCAAGCATTTCGGCTCGGTGAAGAAGCTACGGTCCGCGACAATCGACCAGATCTGCGAGGTGCCCGGTATAGGCCGCAAAACGGCCGAGACCATCGCCGCGGCCCTAGTCCGGGCGTCCCCGGCCGCACCCGCCGTCAATACGGCGACCGGCGAGATCATGGAAGACGATGAGGACGGGGTACCCGAGACGACGGCGGATGCCCCTGGGGAACCCGTACCCGCGGGAGCCTCGGACGAACGACGGGGGCAGGAGACATGACTGAGCACGAAGACCAGTCCACAGCGCGGCGAGATCGCCCGCACAAGGAAACCGGCGATGATCCCGCACAGCGGGACGCGACGCAGGAAGCACAGCAAGAGGAACAGCACGACGCACAGCACGACGCACAGCACGACGCACGGGACGAAGAGCGCCACGAAAACGGAGCACAAGTGAGTACGGCCATCGAAACACCCGGGAGCCCCGAGGCGGCCATCCCCGAGCTGGTGATCATCTCCGGCATGTCCGGGGCCGGCCGCTCGACCGCGGCCAAGTGTCTGGAGGACCTCGGCTGGTTCGTCGTCGACAACCTGCCGCCCGCCCTGATCCCCACCATGGTGGAGCTCGGCGCCCGCTCGCAGGGCAACGTGGCACGGATCGCGGTCGTCGTCGACGTCCGCGGACGGCGCTTCTTCGACAACCTCCGCGAGTCCCTCGCCGACCTGGACAGCAGGCAGGTCACCCGGCGGATCGTCTTCCTGGAGTCCTCCGACGACGCCCTGGTGCGCCGCTTCGAGTCGGTGCGCCGCCCGCATCCCCTCCAGGGCGACGGCCGGATCGTCGACGGCATCGCCGCCGAGCGCGAACTGCTGCGCGAGCTGCGCGGCGACGCCGACCTGGTGATCGACACCTCCAGCCTCAACGTGCACGAGCTGCGCGCCAAGATGGACGCCCAGTTCGCGGGCGACGAGGAGCCCGAGCTGCGGGCCACCGTCATGTCCTTCGGCTTCAAGTACGGCCTGCCGGTCGACGCCGACCTGGTCGCGGACATGCGTTTCCTGCCCAACCCGCACTGGGTCCCGGAGCTGCGCCCCTTCACCGGCCTCAACGAGGAGGTCTCCGCGTACGTCTTCAACCAGCCCGGCGCGAAGGAGTTCCTCGACCGGTACGCCGAGCTGCTGAGGCTCATCGCGGCCGGCTACCGCCGCGAGGGCAAGCGGTACGTGACGATCGCCATCGGCTGCACAGGCGGTAAGCACCGCTCGGTCGCCACTTCGGAGAAGCTCGCCGCGCGCCTCGTGGCCGAGGGTGTCGAGACGGTGGTCGTGCACCGGGACATGGGACGGGAATGACGGGACGTAGTCCGCGGCTGAGCAGGCTGCGCCGGGCCGTCCCCGAGGGGCGCGCGGACAGGCCCGTCGAGGCCCGGGGGGCCAAGCCGCGCCGCCGCGGTGCCCAGCCCAAGGTGGTCGCCCTCGGCGGCGGCATGGGCCTGTCCGCCTCGCTCGCCGCGCTGCGCCGCATCACCGGCGACCTCACCGCCGTCGTCACCGTGGCCGACGACGGCGGCTCCAGCGGGCGCCTGCGCGACGAGCTGGGCGTGCTGCCGCCCGGCGACCTGCGCAAGGCCCTGGCCGCGCTGTGCGGTGACGACGACTGGGGCCAGACCTGGGCCCGGGTCATCCAGCACCGCTTCCAGTCCCAGGGCGAGCTGCACGAACACGCGGTCGGCAACCTGCTGATCGTCGCCCTGTGGGAGCAGCTCGGCGACCATGTCCAGGCTCTCGACCTGGTCGGCAAGCTGCTGGGCGCGCATGGGCGCGTGCTGCCCATGTCCGCCGTGCCTCTGGAGCTCCAGGCCCTGGTCAAGGGCCACGACCCGGACCGGCCCGAGGACATCGACACCGTGCGGGGGCAGGCGACCGTCGCCCTCACGCCCGGCGAGGTGCAGTCGGTGCATCTGGTGCCGAACGACCCGCCCGCGGTGCCGGAGGCGGTGGCGGCCGTCCTCGACGCGGACTGGGTGGTCCTCGGCCCCGGCTCCTGGTTCTCCTCGGTCATCCCGCACCTGCTCGTGCCCGAGCTCCTCGACGCGCTCACGCAGACGAAGGCGCGCCGGGTACTCTCCCTGAACCTCGCCCCGCAACCGGGAGAAACAGACGGCTTCTCCCCGCAGCGTCATTTGGAGGTTTTGGGACGACACGCCCCTAAACTCGCCCTGGACGTGGTGCTGGCCGACGAGGCCGCCGTGCCCGATCGCGATGTGCTCACCGAGGCCGCCAAGCGGCTCGGAGCCGCGGTCGAGCTGGCCCCTGTGGCCCGGAGCGACGGAACTCCGAGGCACGACCCGGAGCTGCTGGCCGCCGCGTACGACCGTATTTTTCGGATGCATGGAAGGATCGGCCCATGGCGATGACGGCAGCGGTGAAGGATGAGATCTCCCGGCTCCCCGTCACCCGGACCTGCTGCAGGAAGGCGGAGGTCTCCGCCATTCTGCGGTTCGCCGGCGGCCTCCACCTGGTGAGCGGGCGCATCGTGATCGAGGCGGAGCTGGACACCGCGATGGCAGCCCGCCGCCTCAAGCGGGACATCCTGGAGATCTTCGGCCACAGCTCCGAGCTGATCGTGATGGCGCCCGGCGGACTGCGCCGGGGCTCGCGTTACGTCGTTCGGGTTGTCGCCGGCGGTGATCAGCTGGCCCGGCAGACCGGCCTGGTCGACGGCCGGGGCCGTCCGATCCGGGGCCTGCCCCCGCAGGTGGTCTCCGGGGCCACCTGTGACGCGGAGGCGGCCTGGCGCGGTGCCTTCCTGGCGCACGGCTCGCTCACCGAGCCGGGCCGCTCCTCCTCCCTGGAGGTGACCTGCCCGGGCCCGGAGGCAGCGCTCGCCCTGGTCGGCGCCGCCCGCCGGCTGTCGATCGCCGCCAAGGCCCGCGAGGTGCGCGGCGTGGACCGTGTGGTCGTCCGTGACGGCGACGCGATCGGCGCCCTGCTCACTCGCCTCGGCGCCCACGAGGCGGTGCTGGCCTGGGAGGAGCGCCGGATGCGCCGCGAGGTGCGCGCCACGGCGAACCGTCTCGCCAACTTCGACGACGCCAACCTGCGCCGCTCGGCCCGCGCGGCTGTCGCCGCCGGTGCCCGGGTGCAGCGCGCGCTGGAGATCCTCGGTGACGACGTCCCCGAGCACCTCGCCGCCGCCGGCCGGCTGCGCATGGACCACAAGCAGGCCTCGCTGGAGGAGTTGGGCGCGCTCGCCGACCCGCCGCTGACCAAGGACGCCGTGGCCGGCCGTATCCGCCGGCTGCTGGCGATGGCCGACAAGCGCGCCTCCGACCTCGGCATCGCGAGCACCGAGGCCAACCTCAGCGACGAGCTGGCCGACAACCTCGTTGGCTGATCTCAGTAGTCCAACACGCCGGTGCCGACGCCCACTTGGGTGATCGGCACCGGCGTTCGCGTGTCGTTGAGGCACCCTTGACTCGATCATGGACTGTCATGAGCCTGGCATCAGTTCGCCTGCTGTGGCGAACTCACACTAGGGGGGCTCATGAGACGAAGAGCGAGACCGATCCTCGCTGTTGGCGCGCTTCTGTTGGGCGGTGCGGCTGTCGCACCCCTCGCACAGGCCGCGGACAATCCCGGTTCTCCCGATCCGGACGAGGTCAAGGTCTTCCGGGCCGAGGTCACCCGGCAACAGGTACCCCTGCTGCTGGCGGCCGGTCAGGACGGCCATGAACTCGGTGAGCAGGTGCCCGAGAAGGGCGAGGCCACCGTCGAGGTCTACCTCACCGACCAGCAGGCCGACAAGCTCGAGGACCAGGGGGTCGACCTCAAAGAGCACAAGCTGTCCGCCAAGGCCGAGAGCCGCCTCGAGGCGGCCGCCGACGGGGTGTTCCGCCCGTACAGCGGCAGCGGCGGCCTGAAAGAGGAGATCGTCAGGACCGGCCAGGAGAACCCCGGCCTCACCAAGGTCGTCTCCATCGGCAAGACGGTGAGCGGCCAGGACATCCTCGCCCTCAAGCTGACCAAGGGCGCCAAGACGTCCGCGGACGGCTCCAAACCCTCCGTCCTGTACATGTCCAACCAGCACGCGCGCGAGTGGATCACGCCGGAGATGACCCGCCGGCTGATGCACCACTACGTGGACAACTACAAGACGGACCAGCGCATAAAGAAGCTCGTCGACTCGACCGAGCTGTGGTTCGTGCTGTCGGCCAACCCCGACGGCTACGACTACACCTTCCAGAACTCCGACAACCGCCTGTGGCGCAAGAACCTGCGCGACAACAACGGCGACGGCACCATCAGCACCAGCGACGGCGTCGACCTCAACCGCAACTTCGCCTACAAGTGGGGCTACGACGACGAGGGTTCGTCGCCCAACCCCACCAGCCAGACCTATCGCGGCACGGGTCCGAACTCCGAGCCCGAGACCCAGGCCCTGGACGCCTTCGAGAAGCGGATCGGGTTCACGTACGGCATCAACTACCACTCCGCCGCCGAACTCCTCCTCTACGGAGTCGGCTGGCAGGTGGCCACGGACACCCCCGACGACGTTCTCTACAAGGCGCTCGCCGGCACCCCCGACAACTCCGCGATCCCGGGCTACCACCCGCAGGTCTCCTCGGAGCTGTACACCACCAACGGCGAGGCGGACGGCCACGCGGCGAACGTCAACGGCACGGCGCTGTTCACCCCCGAGATGTCGACCTGTGCGACCGCGTCGAACATCGACCCCGACGACGCCTGGGACCCGGCCGACTGCCAGTCGGTCTTCAACTTCCCGGACGACGAGAAGCTGATCCAGCAGGAGTTCGCCAAGAACATCCCGTTCGCGCTCTCCGTCGCCGAGTCCGCCGCCCGCCCCGACCAGCCGAAGTCCTCGGTCGGCCGGAGCGCCGCCGACTTCACCCCGGCCCCGTTCTCGACGTCGTACTCGCGCGGCGCCGACCAGGAGGTCTCCGTCGTCGTCCGAAAGGCGGTGCGCGACAAGGAACTCAAGTACCGCGTCGACGGCCGTACGTACGACCAGACGCTGCGCCCCTGGAAGGGCGGCGAGACCTACGGCGGTGAGGACAACCTCCACTTCGACGAGTACCGGGCCAAGGTCCAGGACGGCGAACCGGGCGACAAGGTCGAGGTCTGGTTCACCGGCGAGACGAAGAGCGGCAAGAAGGTCTCCAGCGATCACTTCACCTACACCATCGCCGAACGGCCCCGCGCGGACGTCCTCGTCGTCTCCGAGGAGGGCACGGCCGCCACACAGGCGCAGACCTACGTCGACGCGCTGAAGGCCGCCGGCCGCAAGGCACTCGTCTGGGACGTCGCCCGTCAGGGCGCGCCCGACGCGCTCGGCGTGCTGAACCACTTCGACACCGTCGTCCACTACACGGGCGCGAGCACTCCCGGCATCGCCACCCAGCTGGAACTGCGTGCCTTCCTCAACGAGGGCGGCAAACTGGTCGAGGCCGGCGAACAGGCCGGCGGCAGCGTCGCCCTCGCCGACGGCACCCCGTCGGACGACTTCAGCCAGTACTACCTGGGCGCCTACTCGCGTACGTCGACACCCGGGGCCACCGGCTTCACCGGATCGGGCGGACTCGGCGGCTTCACGGGGGCGCTCGGCCCCGCGGCCGGCAACCCCCTGGACCGGGCCGGCACCTACGGCGTGACGTCCGACGAACTGCCCGCCGACAAGTACCCCCGGTTCGCCAGCGCGGGCGCCGGCCAGTTCGCCGGGACCGTCAACCCGTACGGGCCCTACGCGGGCTCCTACATGGCGGCCGCCGTCCACACCGACGACTCCTACAAGCGGCTCACCCGCACCGTGGACCTCACGGGCGTGACCGCCGCCGACGGGCCCGCTCTGCGCTCCCAGCTGCTGTGGGACACCGAGCCCGGCTACGACAACGTGATCGTCGAGGCCCACACCACCGGGGCCGACGACTGGACCACGCTCCCCGAGACGGGCGGCGCCACCGGCACCACCGTGCCGGCGGACTGCTCGGCCGGGTACTACGTGGGCGAGCACCCGCAACTGGAGCACTACCTGACCGTGGCGGCCGACGGCTGCACCGCGACCGGCACCACCGGCGCGTGGAACGCCTTCACCGGCGCGTCCGAGGGCTGGCAGCAGGTCTCCTTCGACCTGAGCGCGTACGCCGGCAAGTCCGTCGAGATCTCGATCAGCTATGTCACCGACCCGGGCAGCGGCGGCCACGGCGTCCTCGCGGACAACGCCTCGCTGGTCGTCGGGGGCACCGCCACCGAGACCGAGGGCTTCGAGACCTCGCTGGGCGCCTGGAGCGTCGCCGGACCGCCGCCGGGCAGCCCGGCAGTGCTCAAGGACTGGGCGCGCACCGGGACCCTTTTCCAGACCTACGGAGCGGTCACCACGGACGACACCGTGCTGCTGGGCTTCGGTCTGGAGCACCTCTCCTCGGCGGCCGATCGGACGGCTCTGGTGAGGAAGGCGCTCGCGGCGCTCGACGGGTGATGTCCCTGGTCAACCAGAGGTGACGCCGCATAGCAATATCGGGTGATCAGGCCTTCGGGCCCGGGCGGTCCGTACCCCTACTGGTGGGTACGGACCGCCTCGCCGTGTATGGGGCATCTCGATGTCACCACGGATCGCTCAGGGAGGTAGGGTCGTAGGCGGTCGGGGACATCCCATACAGCTCGCCGGAGTCGAACCCGGCGTACCAACGAGGAGATCGGTTTCGTGACGATCCGCGTAGGCATCAACGGCTTTGGCCGCATCGGTCGTAACTACTTCCGCGCGCTGCTGGAGCAGGGTGCTGACATCGAGATCGTGGCTGTCAACGACCTGGGTGACACCGCGACCACCGCTCATCTGCTCAAGTACGACACCATCCTGGGCCGTCTCAAGGCCGAGGTGTCGCACACCGCCGACACGATCACCGTCGACGGCCACACCATCAAGGTGCTGTCCGAGCGCAACCCCGCAGACATCCCGTGGGGCGAGCTGGGCGTCGACATCGTCATCGAGTCGACCGGCATCTTCACGAAGAAGGCCGACGCCGAGAAGCACATCGCGGGCGGCGCCAAGAAGGTCCTCATCTCGGCTCCTGCCTCGGACGAGGACATCACGATCGTGCTCGGCGTCAATGAAGAGAAGTACGACGCGGCGAACCACCACATCATCTCCAACGCCTCCTGCACCACCAACTGCGTGGCGCCGATGGCCAAGGTTCTGCTGGAGAACTTCGGCATCGTCTCGGGCCTGATGACCACGGTCCACGCCTACACCAGCGACCAGCGTCTCCAGGACTTCCCACACAAGGACCTGCGCCGCGCCCGCGCCGCCGCCGAGAACATCATTCCGGCGAGCACCGGCGCGGCCAAGGCCCTCGGCCTGGTCATCCCGGAGCTGGCGGGCAAGCTCAACGGCATGGCGATGCGGGTGCCGGTCCCGACGGGATCCGTCACCGACCTGGTCGTCGAGACGGAGCGCGTGGTGACCAAGGAAGAGGTCAACGCCGCGTTCCAGAAGGCCGCCCAGGGCGAGCTGAAGGGCTATCTGGACTACACCGAGGACGCGATCGTCTCCTCGGACATCGTCAACTGGCCGGCCTCCTGCACCTTCGACTCCTCCCTGACCATGGTGCAGGGCAACAGCGTGAAGATCATCGGCTGGTACGACAACGAGTGGGGCTACTCCAACCGCCTCGTCGACCTGACGGTCTTCGTCGGAAACCAGCTCTGATCGACAGAGCAGGCACTTCGGTGTGAGTCAGGGCTCGGACAGCGCAGGGACGCGCTGCCCGAGCCCTGACTCACGTACAGATCAGCCCTCTCACGATCACGAGCATCACGAGCCCCCTCCAGGAGTTCCCTCCATGAAGACGATCGACGAACTTCTCGCCGAAGGCGTGGGCGGCAAGCGGGTCTTCGTCCGCGCCGACCTGAACGTGCCGCTGGACGGCACCACCATCACGGACGACGGCCGTATCCGCGCCGTGCTGCCCACCGTCAAGGCCCTCGCCGAAGCGGGCGCCCGGGTGGTCGTCGCCTCGCATCTGGGTCGCCCCAAGGGCGCCCCGGACCCCGCCTTCTCGCTGGCGTCGGCGGCCGCGCGCCTCGGTGAACTCCTCGGCGGCGAGGTGGCGTTCGCGACCGACACGGTCGGCGAGTCCGCCAAGTCCACCGTCGGCGGCCTCGCCGACGGCCAGGTCGCCGTCATCGAGAACCTGCGCTTCAACCCCGGCGAGACCTCCAAGGACGACGCCGAGCGCGGTGCCTTCGCCGACCAGCTCGCCGCCCTCGCGGACGTGTACGTGAGCGACGGCTTCGGCGCCGTCCACCGCAAGCACGCCTCCGTCTTCGACCTCCCGGCCCGGCTGCCGCACGCCGCCGGCTACCTCATCGCCGCCGAGGTCGCCGTCCTGAAGAAGCTCACCGAGGACGTCAAGCGGCCCTATGTCGTCGCCCTCGGCGGTTCCAAGGTCTCCGACAAGCTCGCCGTCATCGACCAGCTGCTGGGCAAGGCGGACCGCCTCCTCATCGGCGGCGGCATGGTGTTCACCTTCCTGAAGGCCAAGGGGTACGAGGTCGGCGCCTCCCTCCTGCAGGAGGACCAGATCCCGGTCGTCCAGGAGTACATCGAGCGGGCGGAGAAGAACGGCGTCGAGCTGGTCCTCCCCGTCGACGTGCTGACCTCCACCGAGTTCCCGGACCTGAAGACCAAGGCGCCGGCGAACCCCAACACCGTCGCCGCGGACGCCATCCCCGCCGACCAGTTGGGCCTGGACATCGGTCCTCAGACCCGCAAGCTGTACGCCTCGAAGCTCACCGACGCCGCCACCGTCTTCTGGAACGGCCCCATGGGCGTCTTCGAGCACCCCGACTACGCCGAGGGCACCAAGGCGGTCGCCCAGGCCCTCCTCGACTCCCCGGGCTTCACGGTGGTCGGCGGCGGCGACTCCGCCGCGGCCGTCCGCATCCTGGGCTTCGACGAGAACGCATTCGGCCACATCTCGACCGGCGGCGGCGCCTCCCTCGAATACCTCGAGGGCAAGACGCTCCCCGGCCTTGCCGCACTGGAGGACTGACCCTATGAGCACGCGCACGCCGCTGATGGCGGGCAACTGGAAGATGAACCTCAACCATCTCGAGGCCATCGCGCACGTCCAGAAGCTTGCCTTCGCCCTGGCCGACAAGGACTACGACGCCGTCGAGGTCGCCGTCCTGCCGCCCTTCACCGACCTGCGCTCCGTGCAGACCCTGGTCGACGGCGACAAGCTCAAGATCAAGTACGGCGCCCAGGACATCTCGGCGTACGACGGCGGTGCCTACACCGGCGAGATCTCCGGCCCGATGCTGGCCAAGCTGAAGTGCACCTACGTGGCGATCGGCCACTCGGAGCGCCGTCAGTACCACAACGAGACCGACGAGCTGGTCAACGCCAAGGTCAAGGCCGCCTACAAGCACGGCCTGACCCCGATCCTGTGTGTCGGCGAGGAGCTGGAGGTCCGCGAGGCGGCCAACCACGTCGCTCACACCCTCGCCCAGGTCGAGGGCGGCCTGAAGGACCTCCCGGCCGAGCAGGCCGAGACCGTCGTGATCGCCTACGAGCCGGTGTGGGCCATCGGCACCGGCAAGGTCTGCGGCGCCGAGGACGCCCAGGAGGTCTGCGCGGCCATCCGCGGCAAGATCGCCGACCTGTACACGCAGGAACTGGCCGACCAGATCCGCATCCAGTACGGCGGCTCCGTGAAGTCGGGCAACGTCGCCGAGATCATGGCGCAGGCCGACATCGACGGCGCCCTGGTGGGCGGCGCCTCGCTGGACGCCGACGAGTTCGTCAAGATCGTACGGTTCCGCGACCAGTGAGTATGCGGTAGGCGCGATCCGTCGTACCCTTGCGGGGGCCGAGGGCTCCGAAAGAGAGCTTGCACAGCTCACAGACAGAGCTTCGGCCCCCGTCGTCTATCCAGATCCGAGGAAGTTGGTCCAGCTGTGGTTATGGGGTTCTCGATCGCCCTGATCGTCTTCAGCGCGCTGATGATGCTGCTGGTGCTGATGCACAAGGGCAAGGGCGGCGGCCTCTCCGACATGTTCGGTGGCGGCATGCAGTCGTCGGTCGGTGGTTCCTCGGTCGCCGAGCGCAACCTCGACCGCATCACCGTCGTGGTCGGTCTGCTGTGGTTCGCGTGCATTGTTGTGCTCGGCATCCTGATGAAGGTGAACAACTGATCAGCGTCGCACACGCAGCACGTCCATTCCGCACGTAAGGCCCCATGTTCGGTACGCGCAGCTGAGCGCGGCCTATCATGGGGCTTGCGTCTGTGTATGGGGGTTGTAACTCCAATCACTGGACGCGCGTTGGGCCTTACGTAGACTGAGGCGCTCGCAGCGAAGCGAAACGCCGACTCGCTTTGCGGCACCATCACGCAGGGAGTTACGACCGTGGCAAGTGGCAACGCGATCCGAGGAAGCCGGGTCGGGGCGGGGCCGATGGGCGAGGCCGAGCGGGGCGAGTCCGCGCCCCGGCTGCGCATCTCCTTCTGGTGCTCCAACGGGCATGAGACGCAGCCCAGCTTCGCCAGCGACGCGCAGGTTCCCGATACCTGGGACTGCCCTCGCTGCGGCTTTCCGGCAGGGCAGGACCGGGACAACCCTCCGGACCCACCGCGCACCGAGCCCTACAAGACGCACCTCGCCTATGTGCGGGAGCGGCGCAGCGACGCGGACGGTGAGGCGATCCTCGCCGAGGCGCTCGCCAAACTGCGGGGCGAGATCTAGGAGTTGAGAGCCGGCCGGGCATCCAGATGCCCGGCCGGAGCCGTTCGCGGCAGCGGCCGCCGGATGCCCGGCCGAGGCCGATTGTCAGTGGTGCCCTCTACGGTTTGTTCATCGGCGAACCGGAGGGGGAATCGTGGCGACGGTCGAGACGGGGGGCGTATGCGCGCCCGCGTGGCGTGGGGGATTCGGGCGGTTATGGAGCGCCGCCGTGCTCTCCAGCTTCGGCGACGCGCTGCGGACCTCCGCGCTCCCTCTGCTCGCCGCGACACTGACGGACCGGCCCCTGCTCGTCGCGGCGGTCACCGCCTGCGGCTATCTGCCCTGGATCGTCTTCGGGCTGCTCGGCGGCGCCGTCGCCGACCGCGTGGACCAGCGGCGCGCGATGTGGACTGCGGACGTGGTACGAGGGCTGCTGGTCGCCTGCTTCGCGGTGGCCGTCGCGCTCGGGCACACCTCGATCGGCCTGCTGATCGCGCTGGCCTTCGCCCTGACCACGCTCCAGACGCTCTTCGACAACGCAGCCACCGCCCTGCTGCCCTCCCTGGTGGACCGCGACGCTCTGGGCAGTGCCAACGCCCGGCTGATGACCGGCCAGCAGATCGCGGCGGGTCTGCTGGGCGCACCCCTGGTGCCACTGCTGCTGATGGCCGGTGCCGCGATGCCCTTCGCAGCCGACGCGGTGACCTTCCTGGTGGCGGCCGCCCTGGTCGCGTCGCTGCGAACCGGCCCGCCCGAGCGGAAACCGAGACCGGCGGGCAGCACCCTGCGCCGCGAGATCGCCGAAGGACTGCGCACCCTGGGACATGACAAGGCCCTGCGCGGACTGTGCGCCGCCACGGCGCTGTGCAACATCGGCATGGGTGCCCTCATCGCAGGAATGGTGCTCCTGGTGACCGGCTGGCTCGACGCGGGCACCGCGGGCTACGCGGCGGCCATGACCGCCTACACGGTGGGCGGCCTGACCGGGGGAGCGGCGAGCGGCCGGCTCGTCGCCCGCCTCGGGCGGGTGCGCGCGGTGCTGCTCGCCGGAACCGTGCAGATCGGTGCGCTGGTGGTCATGGGCTCGGTGCCCAGTCCCCTCGCCCTGGCGGCGGCCATGGCCGTCTTCGGGTTCATGGGCATGCTGTGGAACGTCAACACCAGAACCCTGATGCAGGAGCGCACCCCCGCCGACACCCTGGGGCGGGTCAGTGCCGCCTTCCGTACCCTGGCGGTCGCCGGAGCACCCGTGGGGGCCCTGCTCGGCGGTGCGGTGGCCACCGCCTGGGGTCTGAACACCCCGGCCCTGCTCGCAGCCGCCTTCTTCGTCCTGTCCGTCGCCTCGTTGATACCCGTGCTCAAGGCGGACGTATCTGTTGGTGCGCCCGACGACAACGTCACCACAGCTCACGCCCCGCACTGATCAATTAGGTTGGAAACAGCAGCGGGACAGCAGGCACAGGTACGAAAGAAGGCTGAAGTCCTCCATGAACACAGACGGCCGTACCAGACTCAACCAGACGCCCGAGTGGACCGCTCTGGCGAAGCACCGCGAGGAACTCGGGGAGGTGCGGCTGCGCGAGCTGTTCGCCGCCGCCCCGGATCGCGGCACCGCATTCACGCTGCGGGTCGGTGACCTGTACGTCGACTATTCAAAGCACTTGGTCACCGACGAGACGCTGCGGCTGTTGCGGGAACTGGCCGTCGCCACGGATGTGTTCGGGTTGCGGGATGCCATGTTCGGGGGTGAGCGGATCAATATCACCGAGGACCGGGCGGTGCTGCACACCGCGTTGCGTGCTCCGGCGAGTGCGGTGGTCGAGGTCGACGGTGAGAATGTGGTGCCGCGGGTTCACGCGGTGCTGGACCGGATGGGTGACTTCGCCGGGCGGGTGCGCTCGGGTGAGTGGACGGGGCATACCGGCCGGCGGATCCGCAATGTCGTCAATATCGGTATCGGCGGTTCGGATCTGGGTCCGGCGATGGCGTACGAGGCGCTGCGCGCGTACACCGACCGGTCGCTGACGTTCCGGTTCGTGTCGAATGTGGACGGGGCGGACCTGCATGAGGCGGTCCACGGCCTGGATCCGGCGGAGACGCTGTTCATCGTGGCGTCGAAGACGTTCACGACGATCGAGACGATCACCAACGCGACCTCGGC
>NZ_JBFAGK010000009.1:0-359732 GCF_040660135.1 Streptomyces sp. NPDC050997 | reverse complement strand
CGGCGGCCGCGTGGATGCGCCCGTGGTCGTGGAGTGAGCCGAGGTCACCGAGGCCGATGTTCTCCCCGGCACCGAGACCAACGACTCGGTGCGGCCGCCCGCGGCGGACAGCTCGACGTCTTCCGCCCACCCTCGACGATCAGCGCCCCCGACGATCAGCGCCACCGAGCGGAGCGCCGGGTCACCGCCCGGTCAGCCGACAACGGCCGACCGGGCGGGAGTGTGTTCCGGCCTGCGCGGGTCGACCGACGGCTCGACCTCCGTGAAGCGGTGCGCGGGCTTCTCGACGACCTGGCGCCGCGGCGGACGCGCGGAACCCGCCCGTACGGACGACGGTGTCGTCGTCGGCAGCGTGAACCACACGACCTTGCCGGACTCGCCGTCCGGCCGTACGCCCCAGCTCTCACTGACCGCGGCGACCATCGCGAGCCCCCGCCCACAGGTCGCGAGCGTGTCCGCGTCCTCGAGGGGTCCCACGACCGGCAGACGCGGGTCGTGGTCGCGTACCGAGACCTTCAGCCGGTCGAGCACCAACTCGATCTCCACGGTGCACGTCTTGTCGGGCCGGGCATGTCGGTGGACGTTCGTCAACAACTCGGTCACGCCCAGTGCCGCCCGGTCGATGAGCGGATCCAGATGCCAGTAGCGCAACTGCGCCGATACGATTCTGCGGACCTGGCCGATCCGCGACGGCAGGGCTTGCAGCTCCACCGTGCAGTGCCTGCTTGGGTGACTGATCACGGCTGCGACTCCCCGACATAGAGGTCCGGAAGAACACGGAGTTCGGATCGATCCAGCAAGTGCCTGCGTGAAACAGCCGCCTGCTGTCGTGGCCGGCGGGCTGGTTCGCAGCGTTGTCGCCGGTAAACCCAGAGTGACGTGGAACCAGCGTGACGTAAGGGACGCCATCCCGCAACTCGCGGTGACTCAGCGACTACGCCCCGCAGCCTTCCGTACGGCCTCGATGAACCGGCGTGCCGCAGGCGGCCCCGGCTCCCCGGGGGCGGGATCGTGGTCGCCGAGGGTCAGCAGGTAGCGCTTGCCGTTGAGGTCCGCCAAGGCCCGGTCCTCCGGGGCGAACCAGGGCTTGGAGGCGCGCACCGCCTGGACCGGCGCGCTGTCGATCTCACTGCCGTAACTGGTGAGCAATTCGAGCCTGCCGCCGCTGATCCGGACCTTTCCGGCCCGGGTGAGCGAGCGCAGCCGCTTCCCGATCCGCACGCCCGTCGCCGTGAACTCCGGCTCCGCCATCCCGCCCCGCCCCCTTGTGCGTCTGGGTGCCGACCCCCGCCCCCGCGTGGGCCGTTGTCCTGTTCGTGTCGTGGTCCAGTGTGCGCCCCCGGTCGGGACCTTCGTCCCGTCGGGCAGTCTGCACGCACCCGCCGTCGAGCACCAGTGCGCACGACCCTCTGGCCGAGAGCGCCCGGAGCACTCGCGTGAATGCGCCCCCAGGCCTCGGCGTCGCCCTGCCCCAGGGGTGCCTTTGAGGTGCCCAAAGGCATGTTTATGCAGGTGAGAAGGGTGCAGAAGGTGTCTATGATCGGTATGTCGGCCGCGCGAAGCGCCGTCGGCGCGACGCCTAAGGAGCCCCGCCGTGCGTACCCCCCAACAGACCCGGACCGGCGAAACCCTCGACGTCGACCACAGTGACGCCGCCTACCGCGGCTGGCTGAAAGAAGCCGTCCGCAAGGTCCAGGCCGACGCCAACCGCTCGGCCGACACTCATCTGCTCCGTTTCCCGATGCCGGAGCGGTGGGGCATCGACCTTTACCTGAAGGACGAGTCGACCCACCCGACCGGCAGCCTCAAGCACCGGCTGGCCCGCTCCCTCTTCCTCTACGGGCTGTGCAATGGCTGGATCCGGCGGGGGCGCCCGGTGATCGAGGCGTCCAGCGGTTCGACGGCCGTGTCCGAGGCGTACTTCGCGAAACTGATCGGAGTGCCCTTCATCGCCGTGATGCCGCGCACGACGAGCGCCGAGAAGATCCGCCTGATCGAGTTCCACGGCGGGCAGTGCCACTTCGTGGACGACTCGCGCAAAATGTACGAGGAGTCCGCCCGCCTCGCGGTGGAGACCGGCGGCCACTACATGGACCAGTTCACCTACGCGGAACGGGCCACGGACTGGCGCGGCAACAACAACATCGCCGAATCCATCTTCCGCCAACTCCACCTGGAGCGGTTCCCGGAGCCCGCGTGGATCGTCGCCACGGCCGGCACCGGCGGAACCTCGGCGACCCTCGCGCGCTACGTCCACTACATGCAGTACGACACCCGGATCTGTGTCGCCGATCCGGAGAACTCGTGTTTCTTCGAGGGCTGGACCACCGGCGATCCGGACGTCACCTTCGACTGCGGCTCCCGTATCGAGGGCATCGGCCGCCCCCGTATGGAACCGAGCTTCGTGGCCGGCGCGATCGACCGCATGATGAAGGTCCCGGACGCGGCCAGCGTCGCCGCCGTACGGGCCCTGGAGCAGGCCATCGGCCGCAAGGCGGGCGGCTCGACCGGCACCGGGCTCTGGAGCGCGCTGAAGATCGTCGCGGAGATGGTGGCCGAGGGGCGGCAGGGCAGCGTGGTGACGCTGCTGTGCGATCCGGGCGACCGCTACCTGGACAAGTACTACTCCGACACATGGCTCGCCGAGCAGGGCCTGGACATCGCCCCGTACACCGCGGCGATCACCTCGCTGCTGGAGACGGGCGTCTGGCGCTAGTGCCGCGGCAGGTGGCGGGGTGCTGGCATGACGTACATGGGTCTGGACATCGCGCGGTACACCGCGGTGGAGACGGGCGTCTGGCGCTAGATCCGCGGCAGGCGGCGGGGTGGCGGCATGGCGTACATGGTGCTGACGTCCGCCCATCCCGTGGCGTCAGCGCGCTGCCAGGCGCCGGTCCAGCGAGGTGACGGCATCTCGGAAGGCGCGCCCGAGGCCCGGCCGGGCGATCCTCAGGGCGAGCCGGAAAGCCGTCGTCCCGTCGGCGGCGAAGGTCCACCGCACCCGGGTGCCGGTGGCCGCGGGGACGAGCCGCCACTCCTCGGCCAACGCGCGGGCTCCCGGCGTGTTGGTCACGTCGACGCGATACGCGTACACCTCGGAAGGCTTGGCGGCGAGCACCGTCTCCAGGAAGCGTGACCCGCCCCTGAGCCGGACGTCACGCCGGGCTCCGTCGTCGACGGGCCGGGCGGACGTGACCGCCGCGAACCACTCGGACCAGCCGGGCACATCGCCGGCGAGCGCGTCGAAGACCGCTTCCGGAGCAGCGGAGATCTCCCGCTCGAAGACAAGTCGTACGGGCGCGGTCTCGATGAACTCGAGCCGCACCGGACGGAGTTGACGAGCCATGGGCGAAACCCCCACGCAAAGACGGGTGGTTGACCGGGCAGCGTCACCTTAGCTGACGGTCACTCACCTGTCTGTGCCTCTTCGGGCTCACCCGCCACCACCAGCAGCCGCAGATGCTCCGACACCTCAGCGCGCGCGCCGCTCGACAGTCCGGAGTCCGTCACCAGCGTGTCCACCTGCTCCAGCGCCGCGAACGAACTCAGGCCCACCGTCCCCCACTTGGTGTGGTCGGCGACCACCACGACCCGCCGCGCGGACTGCACCAGCCGACGGTTGGTCTCGGCCTCCGCGAGGTTCGGCGTGGACAGGCCCGCCTCGACCGATATCCCGTGCACACCGAGGAACAGCACGTCGAAGTGGAGCGCCGCGATCGCCTGGTCGGCCACCGGTCCCACCAGCGAGTCCGACGGGGTGCGCACCCCACCGGTCAGTACCACCGTGGCCGCGCCCGGCCGGGGGCCCGAGGTGCGCAGCGCCGCGTGGAAGACATCGGCCACCCGCACCGAGTTGGTGACGACGGTCAGATCCGGCACATCCACCAGTCGGTGCGCGAGCGCGAACGTCGTCGTACCGCCCGACAACGCGATCGCGCTGCCCGGCGTGACCAGCTCGGCCGCCGCCCGTGCGATGTCCTCCTTGGCGGACAGCTCCAGACCCGACTTCGCCTCGAACCCCGGCTCGTGCGTGCTCGCCTCGACCACGGGGACGGCACCGCCGTGCACCTTCTCCAGCACGCCCTGCCGGGCGAGCGCGTCCAGATCGCGCCGCACCGTCATGTCCGACACGCCGAGCTTGCGGGTCAGCTCATTGACGCGGACACCGCCACGGCGTCGGACCTCGTCCAGGATCAGGGCGCGCCGCTGCTCCGCGAGGAGGTTCTGATTCTCACTCACGTACGCTCCGGTCCTTTCGCCTCAAGCCGTCCGACACGCCCCGCACACCCTCCCCCGACTCCCGACTTCGCTCGAGCCAGGGGGACCCCCATCGACCAGGCCGTTTTGCCCGTCCCTGGTGCGCGGACGCCCCATCCTTGCACGCGCCGCGCCGGGCCGCGCCACTGACCGTCCGGACTGGCGCATGTCATCCACGCGACATCCGGGCCTCGGCTGTCACACGGATCGGGGAGATTACGTGACGGAGGGTGTTCGCCACGCTCCCCAGGGGCGATCCTTGTGCCCGCACGGACAGATGCCGACGGCGCGTCACGGGGGAAGTGCGAACAGTGGAAGCTGCGCGGGAACATGTCCCGACCGGAGGAGCGGACGGCTGCCTCTCCGGGCCGGAGGAAGCCGGAACCGCCCTGGAACTCCTGGTCCACGGAGTGGGCGGCACCACACCTGAACAGATGCTGGACGATCCGCGCACGGCGCGGATCTCCGGCGACGACATCGCCGCCGTCTTCCGGCGCGCGGAGGACGCCGACGCCGAGTCCCGGCCCGCCGACTACCGCGGGCGGCCGGTGCCGGAGGCGTACGTCTGGTGCAACCTCACCTCTGGCAACGGCACCCGCGCCCTGTGGCTGCTGCTGTTGCCGTTCATGGTCGTCAACCTCGCGCACTGGATGCGCCCCACCGCCCGGGGCCGCAGACGGACCGTGCGCCTGTACGGCCTGCTGGTGCGGCTCGCCGGCCTCACCCTGACCGTGCTGCTGGTCGCCGCCGCCTGCGAGGTCGCCCTGGATCTCGCGGCCTGGCAGTGCGCGGGCACCCGCGCGTGCGCCGAGCGGCACTCCTGGCTGGGCTTCCTGTCACCCGTGGTCTCGGACGGCGGCTGGTGGAGCAGGCCCGGCCGTCGTCTCGTGGTCGCCGGCCTGGTCCCGACCGCCCTCACCGCCCTGCTGTGGTACCTGTCCCACCGCACCTGGAGCGCGTACGAGTCCCAGCAGCCGATGTCCCGAGCCCCGGAGCCCGAGGAGGAGACCGGCCGCACCGCGCTGAGCCGGCCCGGGTTCTGGTACGGACGCCGCCTGGTCGCCCGGCTGCGCGCCGCCCACACCGCCGCCGGCCTGCTGACGGTCGCCGCGGCGGTGGGCACCTCGGCCGCGCGCTTCGACCACCGGCCCGGCGGCCCCGCACTCCTCGACGTCCTGGGCCGGCTCCTGGAGGCGGCGCTGGTCGTGGGCGCCGCGGGCGTGGTCTGGGTGGTCTGCCGCCGGGGCCGCAGCGAGCACCGCCTCGACCGGCAGCTCGACGAACATCTCGTACGACGGCTGCCGCTCGCCGCCGTCGCCCTGCTGGTCCTCGCCGCGGTGTACGCCGGCTGGGAGCGCCCCGGGTGGGAGTCGGCCGGCCGGCTGCCCGGCGACACGACCTTCGGCGGCATCGCCCTGATCCAGGGCCTGCTGGTGATCGCCCTCGGCGTGGTCGCCCATGTACTGCACCGTGCGCACCCCGACTCGCGCGCCGCGATGCGCGGGCTGGCCGGCCCGGCTGTCGCGATGCTGGCCTGCGCGCTGGGCGGGGTCATGTCCGGCGGCGTCTCCCAACGGGTCTCCGACTGGCTGGACGGCACCGGTACCGACCTCGACGGCCCGCCGGTCCTGCTCACCTGGCAGGCGTCGGTGATCCCGCCGCTGCTCCTCGTGCTGCTGGCGCTGTTCGGCTGGCTGGGACGGTGTACCTGGTTGCTGCGCCGTCTCGAACTGGCCGCGGTGGAGCGCGACTACCCCGACGAGCCGCAGGACCTCACCCGCACCCGCCGCATCGCCCGCATCCGCGCGATGGCCACCCTCACCGACCGCGCGCCCCTGCTCGTCGCGGTCACCTCCACCACGACCCTGCTGCTGGGTGCCGCGGCCCTGGTCGGCGCGATGACCACCGACCAGACACCCGCCGAGGCGGCCCAGCAGTCGTACGCCGTCGTCGAGAGCGCCGCCGAGACCGCTCAGGCCCTGGGCTCCTGGCTGATCGGACTCGGTTTCCTGCTCTTCGTCACCTGGGGCCGACGCGCCTACAAGGACCCCTCCGCGCGTCGCACCATCGGCATCCTCTGGGACGTAGGCACCTTCTGGCCGCGCGCCGCCCACCCCTTCGCCCCGCCCTGCTACGCCGAGCGCGCGGTACCCGACCTGACCTGGCGGATGGCGACCTGGACCCGGGCCACCGGCGGCCGGCTCGTCATCTCCGGCCACTCACAGGGCAGCGTGCTCGCCGCCGCCGCGGCCTGGCAGCTCACCCCGTCCGTCCGTAAACGCGTCGCGCTGCTGACCTACGGCTCCCCGCTGGAGCGCCTCTACGGACGCTGGTTCCCGGCCCACTTCGGCCCCGCGGCGCTGAGCGCCCTGCACCAGGACGTGGACTGCTGGCGCAACCTGTACCGGTCCACCGACCCCATCGGCGGCCCCGTCCGCCTGACCGGCGACTGCGGCCCCCAGGTGGACCGCGAGGCCCTCAAGGACCCGCTCGTGTACGGCCGTACGGCGCGGCACCCCCTGCCCGCGGCGATCCTCGGCCACTCCGACTACCAGGCCGACCCCGCCTTCGCCGAGGAACGGGAACGGTTGCTGGGCCGACTGCGGCCCGACCTGCCCACGCCGCGACTCGAAGGAGAGCCTCAGGGCAAGTCGGGCAGGTCCTCGCCGTAGAGCAGCGTCAGATCGTCCTTGCTCGGGTCGTCGACGTGGGCGACCCGGCTCGCGTGCCGCTCGACCATCGCCTCGAAGGTCTGGCGGGCGGTACGGCCGTTGCCGAAGGCGGCGCCCTTGGGGAGCGTCGTGAAGTACTTCAGCAGCGCGTCCGAGGCACCCGGCGCCAGCCGGTACTCGTGCTCCTCGGCCTGCTGCTCCACGATCCGCAGCAGTTCCTCGGGGTCGTAGTCGCTGAAGGTGATGGTCCGTGAGAAGCGGGAGGCGACACCCGGGTTGACCGACAGGAACCGTTCCATCTCGGCGGTGTAGCCCGCGACGATCACGACGACCGCGTCCCGGTGGTCCTCCATCAGCTTCACCAGCGTGTCGATGGCCTCCTTGCCGAAGTCACGGCCCGAGTCCTCCGGCGACAGCGCGTACGCCTCGTCGATGAACAGCACTCCGCCGCGCGCCCGGTCGAACGCCTCCTGCGTACGGATCGCGGTGGAGCCGATGTGCTCGCCGACCAGGTCGACGCGGGACACCTCGACCAGATGGCCCTTCTCCAGCACCCCGAGAGAGGCGAGGATCTCGCCGTAGAGGCGGGCGACCGTCGTCTTTCCGGTGCCGGGGGAGCCCGTGAAGACGAGGTGGCGCTTGACCGACGCGGCCTTCAGACCGGCCTGCTGACGGCGCCGTCCCACCTCGATCATGTCGGTGAGGGCCCGCACCTCGCGCTTGACGCTGTCCAGGCCCACCAGCGCGTCCAGCTCACCCAGCACGTCCTTCGAGCTCCGCGCCGACTGCTCCGGCTCCCCGGCGGCGACCAGCGGCTCCTGCTCGGTGCTGCGCTGCCCGGGGATGGAACCCAGCAGACCGGGAGACCGGGGCGCCGTCTCCACGGCGGTCTCCCGCGCGGCGGGGGGCCTCGGGCCGCCGCTCTCGTCGCTGGTGCAGTCCTCCACCACGGGACCCGCGCCGGACGCCGCGTCCGGGGCGTCCGCGAACTCGTACCCGCCGCGCGCGCACCGCTCCGTGCGGCACTTCTTCAGTGTCGTACGGCAGCCGTCGATCACATGGAACCCGTAGCCGCCGCTGCCCGTCACCCGGCAGTTCAGGAAGTTGCCCCGGCCGCCCGCCGAGACATAGAAGCCCGCCTCCGCGGGGGAGTCGACCGTGCAGCGCTCTATCGTCGGGTCGGCGCCCTTGGTGACGATCACACCGGTCTGAGTGGCGTCCACGGTGCAGTTGTTGAGAGTGCCGCCGCTGCCGTGGTCACGGAACCAGGCACCCGTCGCCGCGTCCCGGATCCGGCAGTCGTCGAGCTGGGCGGTGGCGCCATCACTCACCGAAACGGCGGTGTTGCGGACCTGTGAGAGATCACTGTCGACGACGTCCGCGCGGGAACCGCGGTCGAGGACGAAGAGGGCGTCCGGCACGTCGTGCACCCGGCACGAGTCCAGTACGGCGGTCGCGCCGTCGCTGACCCAGACCGCCGGGTAGTCCCCCGTGCTGTCGAAGATCTCGCACTGGTTGGCGTCCACGCGCGTGCCCGGGTCCCACACCGACAGGCCATTGCGGCCGAACTGACGCACCGTCGTCCGGGTGAGCGTCAGGACCGAACGCGAGCGCAGGTCGACCGCGTTCTCCGGGATGTCGTGGATACGGCAGTCGGCCAGAGTCAGCACGGCGTCCGTGTCGAGCGTGACGCCGTCGGCGGTGGTGCGGTGCACATCGCAGTCGGTGAGGTGGGCGGTGGCCCGGCCGGTGACCTGGACGCCGCTGCCGCGGACCTCGTAGACCTCGCAGCCCACCGCCTCCAGCGCGGAGTTCTCACCGGTCACCGACAGACCCACCCCCGAGGTGTGGTGCACCCTGCAGCGTTCGAGGCGGGGGTGCGCGCCGCCGCGTACGGCGACACCCGCCTGGCCCGCCGCGACGACCTCGCACTCCTCGAACACCCCACCGCCGCCGTCGAGTACGGCGATGCCGATGCCGGCCGGGTTGTCGACGGTGCAGCGCCGCACCGTCGGCCGCGCGCCGCCGCGCACCTCGATGCCGGCCGCGGACCGCGTGACGATCCGTACGTCCGTGAGCTCCGGCGTGCCCTCCTCGACGAGCAGGGCGGGAGCGGCGGCGTCCTGGCCCTCGATGTGCAGGTCCTGGACCACGGCCGAGGCCCGCACGGTCAGCGGCACCCCGTCCACGGGCGCGATCCGCACCGACCCGGGGGAGCCGTCCGGGCCGCGCAGGGTCACCGCCCGCTGGACGACGAGGTTCTCCCGGTAGGTGCCGGGGGCGACGGTGAGGACATCGCCGTCGGCCGCGGCCTCCAGGGCGGCGGCGAGCGACGCGTACTCACCCGTGCGGCGCCGCCACCTCGATGTGCCGGTGTGCGTCACCTGGACCGTGCCCTGTGCCATGGCGTTGCCGTGCCCCCACCTCGTGGTACGCGGGTTGATGCCGAATGCGTTCGGCCGGTCCACCGTAGCGTGCGCGCGGACAGTGGGTTGACCAGAGCCGGAAGGCCGTCAGCTGCCGGTGCCGGTCCTGCCCCAGTCCGGGCCCGCCCGGTCCCAGGCCCGGTCCCAACGGGCGTACCGGCGACGGACTATGCGCCACAGCGCCAGCCGTCTGCCGGCCTCGACGGCGCCCGCCGTCAGCAGGGCCGCACCGACCCCGGCCAGGACGGCATGGGTCGTGGCGGTGGCGGAGTCCAGCGGTCGGGCCGCCAGGCGGCCGTGCCGGTCCGTCCACAGCGTGAAGTGGTCGCCGCGGTGCGGACTCCGCAGCGGGGCCAGGACAGTGCCGTGCCGGGCTGTCCCGTCCGGTCCGGTCCAGTCGGCTGTCACCCGGCTGCGCATATCCCGCCCGGCGGTGGACTCCGGGTCGGTGTCCAGCGGGGAACGGCCCAGCTCGCGGACCACGGTGGCCGTCACCTCGTGACGGGACTCGCGCTGCTCGCGGACGGACCGCTGCAGCGTGTCCTGGGCGACGCCGCCGACGAGCCAGCCGAGCACCGGGCCGACGACCAGGACCAGCAGCAGCGCCGCCAGACACATCCAGGCCTCGGCCAGATCGGTTCCCCGGCGCAGCGGGTTGTGCCGCCAGCGCCAGAGTCCGCTGATCGCTCGCACCGTCCCGCACCCCCTTCCCGCTCTTCCCGCTCCGTGATAACCCCCGACGCAGCTGTTCACGTGCGGACCCGGTCAAAGAGAGAGCGAAATCACCAGCGCCGGGACCTCTCATGAACTGCTCACGAAAATCCCAACGCCCGGGCCCCCGGGCCGGGTTCCCGGGACCTTCGACGGGGCGGGTCACGGCCTATTCGAGGACGGTGAACGGATCGCCGACCCGGATCGTGCCGCGGGACCGGGGCACCAGGTTCTGCCCGAAGACGAGTCTGCCGTCGAGACGGCGGTGCCGGCCGAGGGTGTGCAGGGGTTCCCTGCCACGGTCGGCCGTGGCCTGGTCGGTCGTGGTCACCACGCACCGCCCGCACATCTTGGCGACGCGGAAGGTGACCTCGCCGATGGCGACGAGGGACCAGTCGTCCTCGGCCCAGGCCGCGGTGCCCGTCACCACCACATTCGGCCGGAAACGGTTCATGGGCAGCGGGCCCTCGTGTGCGTGATCACCTTGGGCGATCAGGGAGTTGAGGGCGTCGAGGGAGGCCGTGGAGGTGAGCAGCAGCGGATAGCCGTCGGCGAAGGACACCGTCTCACCGGGCAGCGCGTACTGCGGATCGACCGGCCGCCTGGTGGCCGGGTCGTCCATGTGGACCAGGCGCACGTCGATGCCGAGGTACGCGCTGCACCAGGCGTGCGCCTCCTCGCCCTCGGCCAGGACACCCTCGACCTTGTCCCGGAAGATCTCCACGGGCACCGTGTCGGTCGGCCTCGGGACGGGCACCGTCAACGATTCCATGCCGGGCGCGGACAGCCGGACGCCGCCACCGGGCAGGAGCTCGGCGACGGCCGTCGCGAGGCGTGGCTGCTGGCGTTGAGTGACGACCTTTTCCCCGTCGTCCATCAACACCCAGCGCCGGTCTCCGGCCGGCCCCCAGGGCTCCACGTCGACCTCCCGGAGCGCCAGGCCCCGGAACGCCTTGACCGGATGAATGTGAATCGACTGCAATCGCGCGTTCCCCATGAGGCCATCGTGCCAGGCAGCACCGACAGCCCCGAAGACGCGTCAGTAGCCGCCGCGGTACTGCTGCTGCTGGTTGTACGGGTCCTGGTAGTTCGGCTGCGCCGGGCGCGGAGCGGCGGGGCGCATCGCCTCGTAGCCCGTACCCATGCCCGTACCCATACCGGGAGCCGCCGGGCGCGGCTGCTGAGGCTGCTGGCCCGGGTAGGCGCGCGGCATGCCGGCCTGCTGCGGGATGTACGCGGCGGGCGCCTGCTGGAACGGGGCGGGCTGCTGCGCCTGCGGGTAGCCGTAGGAGGGCTGGGAGGGGCCGGCGGGAAGAGCGGGCAGTGCCGACGGCAGCGCGGGCAGGTGACTGCCCGGTGTGTCGTACGCGGCGGGGACCCGGATCGGGGCGATCTGCGGGGTACCCCGCTCGGCCACGAGCGAGTCGTAGATCGGAGTGTCCGGGAAGGAGGCGGAGTAGTAGCCACCGCCATAAGTGGAGCGGGGGGAGGTCATGGCACATAAGTTAAGCCCACGATGTGCTGGTTGGGGAGACCGATAAGAGGGTTGTTTTCCGTGTCGGGGGTGACGTGGGACCCCCAATGCGAGCGAACTTGGCAAAAAGGGGCGCCGCGCGCGGTGGCATTTCGGTAAAGGCCGAGTTCCCGGCGGGTTACCGGCGGGTCGGTGACCCACCTTCGCGCTCCGCTCATGGGAGTTCGCCGCCCCGGGGAATAGGTTGAACAGGTAGACAACCCGACGGAACTGCCGGGGCACCTCCTGGCGCGCTGACACGTGATGGGAGCAGGCATGTCGATGCCGAAAGGATCCAACGCTCCGGTGCCGACGACGGCACTGCGCGTCGAACTGGGCTGGCGCTCCGGACCGGGCGTGCCCGACGCCGACGCGTCGGCGCTGCTGCTGGTGGCCGGAAAGGTCCGTTCCGACAGTGACTTCGTCTTCTACAACCAGCCGGTGCACTCCTCCGGGGCGGTCCGGTACGAGGGCAAGCGGGAGGCGGACGGCAGGGTGACCGACACGCTGGTGGTCGACCTCGCGCGCGTGGAGCCCTCGATCGAGACCGTGGTCCTGGCCGCCTCCGCCGACGGCGGTACGTTCGCCGCCGTCCCCGACCTCTACATCGAGGTCAGGGACGCCCGGCGGGACACGGTGGCCGCACGCTTCGACAGCGCCGGCGCCACCGTGGAAACCGCTTTCGTACTCGGTGAGTTCTACCGTCGGCAGGGCGCCTGGAAGTTCCGGGCCGTCGGCCAGGGCTACGGCAGCGGGCTGGCGGGCCTCGCCTCCGACTACGGCATCACCGTGGACGAGCCCCAGCACACCGCCCCGGCTCCCGCCGCCCCCCTCGCGCCCCCGGTCACCGCACCTCCGGTGACCTCGGCACCACCTCCGCCGCCCCCCTCGACACCTCCCACGGCACCCGTCCGCCTGACGAAGGTGACACTCACCAAGGCGGCACCCTCCGTCTCGCTCACCAAGCAGGGCGGCACCTCGGGCGCCCTGCGCGTGAACCTCAACTGGGAGGTCCACAAGCAGTTCTCCGGCTGGGGCAGCAAACTCGGCCGCGCGATCGCCACGCACGCGGACCTCGACCTCGACCTGTGCGCCCTGTACGAACTCAGCGACGGCAGCAAGGGAGTCGTCCAGTCCCTCGGCAACGCCTTCGGAGCCCTGCACCGGCCGCCGTACATCCACCTCGACGGCGACGACCGCACCGGCGCCCTCTCGAGTGGCGAGAACCTCACCGTGAACCTCGACCACACGCGGGACTTCCGGCGCGTCCTCGTCTTCGTGACCATCTACCAAGGGGCGCGCTCGTTCGCCGACCTGCACGCCACGGTCACGCTCCAGCCGCAGCACGGCGCCCCCGTCGACTTCTCCCTCGACGAGTGCACGGTCCCCTCGACGGTGTGCGCGCTCGCCCTGATCACCAACACCGGCAGCGACCTGGTGGTCCGGCGCGAGGCCCGCTACCTGGTTCCCGAGCGCGGTGTGAGCCCGCAGCGGACCGTCGACCGCGCCTATGGGTGGGGCATGAACTGGACTCCCGGACGCAAGTGAGCGTTCAGCTCTCCTCGCCGACGACGGTGTCGGGACGTGTGTAGGTGCGGCCCTTCCAGGCCGCGCCGCGTCCCCGGTAGTGCTGCACCGCGGAATCGACCGTCATGAGGAGATACAGGAGCGCGGTGAACGGCAGCAGGGGAGCGAGCCACAGCGGCTGCCGGTGGTAACGGAGCATCGGGACGTACGTCCCGGTCATCACCGACCAGGCGAGGCCGCCCAGAACCAGGGCCGCCGTCCGCCCCGTGGCCACACCCGCGACCAGGGCCACGGGCGGCACCAGGTACACCAGCGCGAGTCCGGCCACCGTGCCGGCGAGCAGCAGCGGGTTGTGCCGCAACTGCGCGTACGCGCTGCGCGACACCATCCGCCACAGGTCGTGCAGCCGCGGATACGGGCGGACGCTGTCCACCCGCTCGGCCAGCCCCAGCCAGATGTGACCGCCACCGCCCTTGACGGCCCGCGCGAGCGCCACGTCGTCGATGACGGCGTGCCGGATGGCGTCCGGGATCCGCGCCCGCTCGGCGGCCTCGGTGCGCAGCAGCACACAGCCGCCCGCCGCGGCCGCCGTCCGCCCCCGCCTCCGGCCGATCCGGCGGAAGGGGTAGAGCTGCGCGAAGAAGTAGACGAAGGCCGGGACCACGAGCCGTTCCCACCGGCTCTCGACCCGCAGCCGCGCCATCTGGGAGACGACGTCGAAGCCGCCCGGGCCGGCCGCCGCGACCAGCTGACGCAGGCTGTCCGGAGCGTGCGCGATGTCGGCGTCCGTCAGGAGGAGGTACTCGGGGCCACGCGCGCGTGCCAGGCCGATACCGTGACGCACCGCCCACAACTTGCCGGTCCAGCCCGCTGGCGGCTCGCCGGGGGAGGTCACGGTCAGCTTGAGTCCGCCGTGTCCGCGGGCCAGCTCCCGCGCCAGCTCCCCCGTGCCGTCCGTGCTGCCGTCGTCGACGAGGAAGACCTCGGCCGGCCCCGGATAGTCCTGCGCCAGCAGCGACGGCAGGCTCGCCGGCAGCACCGCGGCCTCGTCGCGGGCGGGAACCACCACGCAGACGGACGGCCAGACCTCCGGTTCCCGCCCGGGCGGCAGCCTGACGTCCGTACGCCAGAAGAAACCCTGACCGAGCAGCAGCCACAGCCAGGCGGCGAGTGATCCGGCGGCGATCCACACGATGGCGCTCACGCGCGCAGTCTGCCCCAGCGGCCCGACCCGCAAGGGGACATCGTCTATCGTGGCGGGGTGAAGATCGCGCTCATGGATTCCGGAATCGGTCTGCTGGCGGCCACTGCCGCGGTACGGCGTCTGCGACCCGACGCCGATCTGGTGCTCTCCCTCGATCCCGACGGAATGCCCTGGGGGCCCCGGACCACGGAGGACCTCACTCGGCGCGCCGTGGCCGTCGCGGAGGCCGCCGCCGCGCGGCGGCCCGACGCCCTGATCATCGGCTGCAACACCGCCACCGTGCACGCCCTGCCGACCCTGCGTGCCCGGCTGGAACCCGGCATACCGGTCATCGGCACGGTCCCCGCGATCAAGCCGGCCGCGGCTGGCGGCGGCCCCTTCGCGATCTGGGCGACGCCCGCCACCACGGGCAGCCCCTATCAGCGCGGACTCATCGAGGACTTCGCCGACGGCGTGCCGGTCACCGAGGTGCCCTGCTACGGCCTTGCGGAGGCGGTGGAACACGCCGACGAGGCGGCCATCGAGGCCGCCGTGGCCGCGGCCGCGGCGCTGACCCCCGCGAGCGTGACGACCGTCGTCCTCGGGTGCACCCACTACGAGCTGGTCTCCGAGCGCATCCGCGCCGCCGTGCAGCGCCCCGGCTTCCCCCCGCTCGTCCTGCACGGCTCCGCCGGGGCGGTCGCCGCCCAGGCTCTGCGTCGGCTGGGTGAGCAGCCCGCCCCGCGGGCCGCGGCCGACGGCACGCTGACCGTACTGCTCAGCGGCCGCGAGGGTGCCCTCCCGGAGCCCGCTCTGGCCTATGCCGAAGGCCGGCTCCTCAAGGCGGTCAGCCCCGCGCGGTGACCCCCGCCCGGCGCGGTGACTCTCCGCGACGAGCTACCGGCGAAGCGAAACCTGAGTACTCTCATAGCCATGAGGGACCACCTCCACGGCGAGAGCACCCCGCACCCCGATGTCTGGACCGGGCGCGCCTCCAACCGGTTCCAGTGGCTGCTGGCACTCGGCGGCGCCGCCTGTCTGGCGCTCGGCATCCAACTCGCCGTCGACTCCAAGTGGACGTCCGGCATCGCCCCGCTCGTGATGTCCGTCGTCGGCTGCATCGCGGCCGGACTGCTGGTTCTCTTCGGCACTCTCGCCTTCGTGCACGTCGCCCTGAAGGTCGACACGGACTCCCTGGAAGTGCGCTGCGGCCACATCGGTGTGCCGCGCCGCCGGATTCCGCTGTCCCATGTCACCGGCGCCGAGTTCGACCCGAACGTGACCCCGCGCCACTGGGGCGGCTGGGGTTACCGCTGGCGTCCCGAGAAGGGCACCGCGGTCGTCGTACGGCGGGGCGAGGGCGTGGTGCTGCAACTGTGGGACGGCCACACGTTCACCGTCACCGTGGACGACGCCGAGGCGGCCGTACGGGTCATCAAGGACCGGCTGCGGTCCGGCGCCGCGCGCTGAGCCGTACCGAGTTCCGAACCGGGTTCCGGGTCGCGCTGAGCCGTACGGAGTTCCGAGCAGGGTCCCGGGCAGCGCCGAGCATACGGAGTTCCGGGCCGCGTCGAGCCCACTGAGTACCCGGGGTACCGAGCCGTACGAGCCACGCGGTCCCGGGCCGTACCGGGGTTCACGGAGCCAGGCGGTCGCCGCGAGGGCGGGCGTTCGTCGTCTCGTGCCGGGTCGGCTCGTCGGCCAGCGGACGGGCGGTGGCCAGCCCCGCCAACAGCCCCGCCGCGACGGTCACCGTGGTGAAGCTCAGCGCGTTGCCCAGGCAGGCGATCGCCGCCACCGCCGTCAGCGCGGCCCCCGCGGTCAGCGCGACCGGTGTCGGACGTCGGGTGCGCCACAGCGCGTACAGCACCCAGCAGAAGGCCGCGGCCAGCAGCGTCACGCCCACGACCCCCTGCTCGGCCGCCTGCTGCAACGGCGCCGAGTGCGGCTTGCCGTCGGAGAGCAGCGTCCGGGTCGCCGTCCCGCTGAGCTCGCCGAAACGACCCGGGCCCACGCCGAGGGCCGGCTCCCCCCGTGCCATGCTCAGGGCGTCGTGCCACAGCCCGACCCGGTGCGGGGTCAGCTGTCCCTCCAGTGAGACGCCGAGCCCGCCCGGCACCGCGTTACCGGCGACCGCCCAGGTCAGGCCGGCCACCAGGAACGCGGACAGGGCCAGGGCGGCGATACCGGGACCGCGGTGACGCATCCGGCCCGCGGCGAGTGAGCACAGCAGCACCGCGACACACGCGGCGAACCCGCCGACCGAGCCGAGCACGGCCGCGGTCACCGCGATCCCGGCCGCCAGCGCCCGCAGGGTCATCCGCAGGACGAGGGGCTCGGTGGCCCAGGCGGCACAGCACGCGGCACCGGTGGACAGGGTCAGCAGCGCGGCGGCGCCACCGGCGTCCCCGAGCGGTGTGATGATCTCGGGCCCGGGGGAGAGGTGCGGCAGTCCCACCGTGAGGCCGATTCCGGCCAGGGCCCACGCACTCGGCGCGGCGACCGGCAGCAGGGTTCCGCAGATCCGCCCCGCGGCATACCCGGCGGCCACCGCCAGGAGCGCGAGCAGCACACCCTCCGGCCGACCGTCGTGGAGGGCCGCCGTGATCAGGGCCCAAGCCGCGCAGGCCCCCAGGATCAGGACGCCCGCCGCGTCGGAACCGTTTCGTCTGTCGTCGTCGCCCGCCGCCGGCTCCGGACCAACCGCAGACGTCATCCCCGTGGAACCCACCCCGCCCCCCGAACCCGGTCGCCCCCGACCTGCGTCGCCCCCGACCTGCGTCGCCCCCGACCTGCGTCGCCCCCGACCTGCGTCGCCCCCGGCCGTGCCGGCGTTACCGGCCCGTACGAACAGAGACTGGGGCACACCGTAACCGCTGATGGGCGGTTTGTGGATGAGTGGGACAGAGTTGTGCAGGAACGATTGGCCGAAGCCTCGCCGATGACCCCTGGGGCGGGACGGGCCGCGCTGTCGGCGCCGAGGTCGGCCGCCGTACACTCCCACAGTGACCGTCACCGCAACCTCCGTGGACGAGTCGGACCAGCTGAAGCCGCCGACCGCGCCCGCATCACGCGGGGCGCGGCTCCTGCGACTCGTCCCGGCCGCCGTCGCGGCGCTCTCCGGAGTGCTGCTCTACGTCAGTTTTCCGCCGCGCACCCTGTGGTGGCTGGCCCTGCCGGCCTTCGCCGTCTTCGGGTGGGTACTGCGCGGGCGCGGCTGGAAGGCGGGCCTCGGTCTCGGCTACCTCTTCGGCCTCGGCTTCCTGCTGCCGCTCCTGGTGTGGACCGGCGTGGAGGTCGGCCCCGGTCCCTGGCTCGCGCTGGTCGTCATCGAGGCGGTCTTCGTCGCGCTGGTCGGCGCCGGCGTCGCCGCGGTGTCGAAGCTGCCAGGCTGGCCGGTCTGGGCGGCCGCGGTGTGGATCGCCTCAGAGGCGGCACGCGCGCGTGTGCCCTTCCACGGCTTCCCCTGGGGCAAGATCGCGTTCGGTCAGGCGGACGGCGTGTTCCTGCCGCTCGCCGCGGTGGGCGGCACCCCGGTCCTCGGCTTCGCCGTCGCCCTGTGCGGCTTCGGCCTCTACGAGATCGTGCGGCTGGCCGTGGCGGCACGGCGTACGCGTGTCGTGCGCCGGTCGGCGGCGGCCGTTGCCCTGCTGAGTGTTGCGGTGCCGGTGCTGGGCGCGGTGGCCGCACGTCCCCTGGTCAGCGACAAGGCCGAGGACGGCACCACCACCGTCGCGGTCATCCAGGGCAACGTGCCCCGCGCCGGACTGGAGTTCAACACCCAGCGGCGGGCCGTGCTCGACTACCACGCGCGCGAAACGGAACGGCTGGCCGCCGAGGTCAAAGCCGGCAAGGTGGCCAAGCCGGACTTCGTTCTGTGGCCCGAGAACTCCTCCGACATCGACCCCTTCGCCAACCCCGACGCGGCCGCCGTCATCGACAAGGCGGCCAGGGCGATCGGCGTGCCGATCTCGGTCGGCGGAGTCGTCGAACGCGACGGCAGGCTTCTCAACGAGCAGATCCTGTGGGACCCGGTGAAGGGGCCCGTGGACAGGTACGACAAGCGGCAGATCCAGCCCTTCGGCGAGTACCTGCCGCTGCGCTCGCTCATCGGGGCGATCAACGAGAACTGGACCTCCATGATCCGCCAGGACTTCAGCCGGGGCAGCGAGCCGGGTGTGTTCGACATGGACGGTGCCAAGGTCGGCCTGGTCACCTGCTACGAGGCCGCCTTCGACTGGGCCGTGCGCTCCGAGGTCACCGACGGCGCACAGATGATCTCCGTCCCGAGCAACAACGCCACCTTCGACCGCAGCGAGATGACCTACCAGCAGCTCGCCATGTCCCGGGTGCGCGCCGTCGAGCACAGCCGGACCGTCGCCGTCCCGGTGACCAGCGGGGTCAGCGCGATCATCATGCCGGACGGCCGGATCACCCAGAAGACCGGCATGTTCGTGGCCGACTCACTGGTCCAGAAGATTCCCCTGCGCTCCTCGCAGACGCCCGCCACGCGGCTGGGCACCCTGCCGGAGATCGCCCTGGTACTGGTCGCCGCGGGCGGACTCGGCTGGGCGATCGGCGCCGGTATGCGCCGCCGACGCGCCGGTGACGTGTAGCCGTACGCCCGACGCACGCCCAGCGAAGATCACCGAGTGATGAGACCGGCCCGTTAGGGTCGGTCTCATGGCTACTCCTGACTTCATCACTACGCTCCGGACCTCCATCGGCCACCACTTGCTCTGGCTGCCCGGCGTCAGCGTCGTCGTCTTCGACGACGAGGGGCGCGTGCTGCTCAACCGCCGCTCCGACACCGGCAAATGGGCGCTGATCGGCGGTATTCCGGAGCCGGGTGAGCAGCCGGCGGCGTGCGCGGTGCGGGAGGTCGAGGAGGAGACGGGGGTTGTCTGCGTGGTGGAGCGGGTGATCGCCGTGCAGGCCCTCAAGCCCGTCACCTACGACAACGGCGATGTGTGCCAGTTCATGGACATCGCCTTCCGCTGCCGTGCTGTCTCCGGGGAGGCCCGGGTCAACGACGACGAGTCGTTGGACGTGGGCTGGTTCGCCGTGGATGGCCTGCCCGAGCTGAACGAGTTCGCGCTGCAGAGGATCAAGCAGGCACAGTCGGGCACACCCACATGGTTCGACCCCACGAGTTCCGAGTGAAGTATGGGTGGTGACCATATGGGGTGGGAGACGGGTGCTGCCTAGGGTCGGGACATGACCGCTCGTAGTGCCCCTCCGGGAACCCACTCCTCCACCCTCGACCTCGGCGGCCGCACCGCCCTCGTCACCGGTGCGGCCGGCGGCATCGGCCGCGCCTGCGCGTTGCGGCTCGCCGCCGCCGGGGCCAAGGTGAGAGCGGTCGACCGGGACCGCGCCGGTCTTGAGACGCTCGCCGACCAGGGCCGGGACCTCGCCGGCACCGTCGAGGCGCACGTGCTCGACCTCACCGACCTGGAGGCCGCCGAACTCGCCGCCGCGGGCACCGACATCCTCGTCAACAACGCCGGGCTGCAACTGGTGCGCCCCATCGAGGAGTTCCCGCCCGACGTCTTCCACACCATGCTCACCGTGATGCTGGAGGCACCCTTCCGGCTCATCCGCGGCGCCCTGCCCCACATGTACGGGCAGGGGTGGGGCCGCATCGTGAACGTGTCCTCCGTACACGGTCTGCGTGCCTCGGCCTACAAGTCGGCCTATGTGACCGCCAAACACGGTCTGGAGGGGCTGTCCAAGACGGCCGCCCTCGAAGGCGCGGCCCATGGGGTCACCTCGAACTGTGTGAACCCGGCATATGTGCGCACGCCACTGGTCGAGGCACAGCTCGCCGACCAGGCCCGGGCACACGACATCCCCGAGGAACGGGTGCTGGCCGAGGTGCTGCTGCAGGACAGCGCGGTCAAGCGGCTGATCGAGCCGGAGGAGGTCGCGGAGGCCGTGGCATACCTGTGCGGGCCGCACGCCTCCTTCGTGACCGGCACCTCGCTCGTCCTCGACGGCGGCTGGACCGCCCACTGAGCGGTCGGACCCCGGTCGCCCGCGGAGTTTTCCACAGGGCGGAACGGACGGCCGGACGATGGGGAATCCTGTGAGCATGTCCCGCGATCACGTGCAATCAGGCCAACGAGTCGGTACCGGCGGTGCCGCCGCGTCGGACGCCCGTGCGTCCGCCGTAGACGCGTCGGCCGACGGCGGGCCCTATGACAGCAGGCCGGGCGGGAGCGCGCCGAGCGACGGTTCCGAGGCGCCGGGCCTCGCCGGTGCGGGCACCGCGCCAGAGTCCGGCAGCGGCGAGCTGTCCGTGTCCGGCAGCGGTGAGACGCGCGCGCCCGGCAGCGCCGAGGCGCCGTTCCTGGAGCTCCTCGCCCGGGGTGCGTCCGCCGACGCCTATGAGCAGCCGGTGCTGATCGCCCGTGCCGAGGGGAGGCCGGCCGAGGAGATCGCCGCGCTGGAAGCGGTCAAGCCGCTGGCGCTGCGCGTCCGCTCGGAGCTGGAGGGCCGGCGCCGACGGGAGGCCGAACTGTCCGCGCTCTTCGAGACCGCCCATGACCTGGCCGGACTGCGCGACCTGGACGCGGTCCTGCAGGCGATCGTGCAACGCGCCCGCTCGCTGCTCGGCACGGACGTCGCGTATCTCAGTCTCAACGACCCGGCGCGTGGTGACACCTACATGCGGGTCACCGAAGGCTCGGTCGCGGCCCGCTTCCAGCAACTGCGCCTGGGGATGGGGGAGGGACTCGGCGGCCTCGTCGCCCAGACGGCCAGGCCGTACGTCACCGACGACTACTTCAAGGACGCCCGTTTCCAGCACACCCTCGTCATCGACGCGGGCGTGCGCGACGAGGGCCTGGTCGCCATCCTCGGGGTGCCGCTGATGCTCGGGCCCCATGTGATCGGGGTCCTGTTCGCGGCGGACCGGCGGGCCCGGGTCTTCGAGCGGGAGCAGATCGCTCTGCTCGGATCCTTCGCGGCGCTGGCCGCCGCCGCCATCGACACCGCGAACCTCCTCACCGAGACCCGCTCCGCACTCGGCGACCTGGAGCGGGCCAACGAGATCATCCGGGACCGCAGCGGGGTCATCGAACGGGCCTCGGACGTCCACGACCGCCTCGCCGAACTCGTACTGCGCGGCGGCGGAGTCCACGACGTGGCCGCCGCCGTCTCCGAAGTCCTCGACGGCACGGTCGAGTTCACCGAGCCCGCCGCGGCACCCGCCCGGGCCGTGGAGGTGTCCCGCGCCGAGGGACACGCGGTACGGCACGCGGACGACTGGATCGCCGCCGTGGCCGCCGGCGGTGAACTGCTCGGCGCGCTGGTGCTGCGCGGCCACCCGGGACTGGACCCCGTCGACCAGCGCACCCTGGAGCGCGCGGCCATGGTCACCTCGCTGCTGCTGCTCGCCCGACGCTCCGCGTCCGAGGCCGAACAACGGGTGCGCGGCGAGCTGTTGGACGACCTGCTGGACGTCCGGGACCGCGACCCGCGGCTGCTGCGCGAGCGGGCCTCCCGGTTGTCCGCCGATCTCGACGCCACCCATGTGGTGCTCGCCGCGCGCCTGGACGGTACGGCGGCCGACGCCGACCAGGAGGCGGCCGCACGCCGGCGTCTGTGGTCCGCCGCGTCCCACCTCGCCGCGACCCGGCACGGTCTGGCCGCCGCCCGCGACGGCGGCACCGTCCTGTTGCTGCCGCTGGAGCCGGGCGACACCGCGACGGAGGTGGCCCGCCGCACGGCCCGCCACCTCGGCACCGCCGTGCACGAGTCGGTCACCGTCGGAGCCTCCGCCCCCGTCGCGGACCTCGCCACCCACCCGGACGCCGTGGCCACCGCCTATGAGGAAGGCCGACGCTGCCTCGACGCCCTACGGCTGCTCGGCCGCTCAGGTGACGGGGCCGCCGCCGACGACTTCGGTTTCCTGGGCCTCCTGCTGGCCGGGGACCGGGACATCACGGGCTTCGTCGACCGTACGATCGGCCGGGTCGTCGCGTACGACGAACGGCGTGGCACCGACCTTGTGCGCACCCTTGACGCCTACTTCGCGAGCGGGATGAGCCCGGCCCGCACCAAGGACGAACTGCACGTCCATGTGAACACGGTCGCTCAGCGGTTGGAGCGGGTCGCGCGTCTCCTGGGCGACGACTGGCAGAGCCCCGCTCGGGCCCTGGAGATCCAACTCGCCCTGAGGCTGCACCGGTTGTCGGGCGGGGGACGAGGCTGACCCCCGTACGCTCGAACGTACGGGGGCCGGATCGGACCTGTCGGCTCGTACTTGCCCCCCGGGGGGCTCGGACTCGCCGGCTCGGGCCTGGTGGAGGCGGCGGGAGTTCAGACGGCGCGGGCGTCCGCCGCCTCGGCGGTGGTGGGCTCCGCGTCCGCGGAGGGCTCCACATCGGTCAGGTCCCGATGACGGGTCTCCTTGGCCACGCCCACGGCGATGATCGTGAGGACGGCCGCGGCGATGACGTACAGCGCGATGGGGGTGGAGCTGTCGTAGTCGGCCAGCAGCGCGGTGGCGATCAGGGGCGCGGGCGCGCCCGCCGCTACCGAGGCGAACTGGGCGCCGATGGAAGCCCCGGAGTAGCGCATCCGGGTCGCGAACATCTCGGAGAAGAAGGCGGCCTGAGGCGCGTACATCGCCCCGTGCATCACCAGGCCGACGGTCACCGCGAGGATCAGGTTGCCGAAGCCGCCGGTGTCGACGAGCGAGAAGAACGGGAACATCCACAGGCCGACGCCGACCGCGCCCAGCAGGTAGACGGGACGGCGGCCCACACGGTCCGACAGGGCGCCCCAGGCCGGGATCACCGCGAAGTGCACGGCCGACGCGATCAACACGGCGTTGAGCGCGGTCTGCTTGGAGACGCCGGCCGACGTGGTGGCGTAGACGAGGATGAAGGCGGTGATGACGTAGTAGCTGATGTTCTCCGCCATACGTGCGCCCATCGCCACCAGCACATCCCGCCAGTGATGCTTCAGCACGGAGACGATCGGCAGCTTCTCGGGCTCCGCCTGTGCCGCCTTGCGGGCCTCGGCCTGCGCCAACGCCTGCTTGAAGACCGGCGATTCATCGACAGACAGACGAATCCACAAACCGACGACCACCAGCACACCGGAGAGCAGGAACGGGATCCGCCAGCCCCAGCTGCCGAACGCGCTGTCCGACAGAACGGCGGTCAGCAGGGACAGCACGCCGGTGGCGAGGAGTTGTCCCGCGGGCGCGCCGGTCTGCGGCCACGAGGCCCAGAAGCCGCGCCGCCGCGCGTCCCCGTGCTCGGACACCAGCAGTACGGCGCCGCCCCACTCGCCGCCCAGCGCGAACCCCTGCACCAGCCGCAGCACGGTCAGCAGCACGGGAGCGGCGCTGCCGACCGTGGCGTGCGTCGGCAGCAGCCCGATCGCGAAGGTCGCCCCGCCCATCAACAGCAGGCTCAGCACCAGCAGTTTCTTCCGGCCCAGCCGGTCGCCGTAGTGCCCGAAGACCAGCGCACCCAACGGACGGGCGGCGAACCCGACGGCATACGTCAGAAACGACAGAAGCGTGCCGACCAGCGGGTCCGAGTCCGGGAAGAACAGCTTGTTGAAGACGAGGGCGGCCGCGGAGCCGTAGAGGAAGAAGTCGTACCACTCGATGGTGGTGCCGATGAGGCTGGCGGCGACGATGCGTTTGAGGCTGGCGGGGGTTTCCGGCGCTGGGGGAGCGGTCGCGGGGGAAGACATCGGTACCACTTCCAAGCGGTTGGCGGGGACGTGTTCGTGTGGCCATACCGTAGGAATACGCAGGTCAGCGGCACATGTGGTGGGACACCATAGTTCTGTGTGCGGAAGTGCGTGCGGCCACCATGAGGGCGGCGTCGGGGGGCTCCACGAGGGCCTCGATCGGTCCCGAGGGAGCACTGTCTGAGGTGCGGCGACCTTGTATCGCCGAACTGGCGGCGACCCACCGAAGAGGGCGCGGACGGCTCCGGCGTACGTGAGCTCTCAGTCAAGGTGGAAGATCTCCTCCGCGGGGGCCCACCACTGTCCCTCGGCCGCGGTGTCCAGGGGCCGCTGGCACGGGTCCGTCAGGGCCCACCACTCGCGCGAGATCGGGTCGGCGGCGATCGCCGCGGTGTCCGCGGCGTAGTCGGTGCCCGTGTACTCGAGGTAGCTGAACAGCAGGCCGTCCCGCAGGAAGATGGAGTAGTTGCCGATGTTGGCACGCCTGAGGGCTGCCAGGACGTCCGGCCACACGGCGGAGTGGAGTGCGCGGTACTCCTCCTCCTTCTCCGGACGCAGCCGAATCACGGTAGCGAAGCGCTGTACTTGCATCAGTCCGCCTTCTGTAGCCGCAGCCCGTCCATACCGCTGGTGGCCGCCGCCGATTCCGTGAGGATGGATCTGCTTCATCTGGCAAGCAGGACCTTAAGGATGGGATCTATTCTGTGCAACATCCTGACGGAAATGCGTAGTTTCTTCCGCTTTGACCGCATCCTTGCAGGGCTTCTGCCTCAGATCTGTCCGATCTCTTCCCAACGTGCAGCGGCAGTGCCATATTGGCCACCATAAATGAACCAGATTAATCAGTGGTGGCAAGAGGGGGCACGCCTTGGGCGAGTCAACACAGGTTCCTGACAAGGGAGATGACGTGGCGTCACGTCCCTACCGCCCGGGATATGAACTGGTCGCGGAACAACTGCTGAACTACATCGCCCAGGAGAACCTGCGGCCCGGCGACCGCCTCCCCACCGAACAGGGCCTGGCCGAGATCCTGGGAGCATCCCGCAACGTCACCCGGGAGGCCGTGAAGGTCTTGGCCGCCATCGGCCGGCTCAATGTGCGGCGAGGCGCCGGTATCTTCGTCGCCGCGTCGGTCGGCGGGCTGCTGGACGACGAACTCTCGCACTTCCGGCCGACCAGCATGGAAGACGTCCGCATGCTCCTGGACTACCGCAAGGTGATCGAGTCGGAGACAGCACGCCGTGCCGCCTCCCTCGCCACTCCGATCGAGGTCCGGGCCATACGGGAGAGCGCGGAGAGCTCCCTGGCAGCGGCCACGAAGAACGACGTGGACGCCTTCGCCAAGGCTGACGCTGCCTTCCACGACTCGGTGGGCGCCGCCTCGCACAACGTGTTCCTGAGGTCGAGTGTCGCCGGTGTGAGGCGCTTGGCATCCCAGTCCGACGTGCTGCTCTTCCACGGCGATGTGCCCGGATCGCTGGAGGTCGCCGCGGGGCAGCATGTGGCCGTAGCGGAGGCGGTCGCCGCGGGGGCGGCCGATCTCGCCGAGCGGCTGATGGTGGAACACATCGCCACCACGCAGAGCCAGTTCGAGAAGAAGATCCGCGACCGGCTGTTCGGTCCGGGCGCTCACGCGGCCGCTGAGGGACCTCCGGGGACTTCGAAGAACGGCAGCACCGGGGCTCCACCGCCGTCCGCGGAGGCAGCAGCCTCGTAAACCGGCTGACCCCGCATGTGCGGCAGCACAGCGGCCGAGCCGTCCAACGCCCTGGGAGTTCCGGTGGACGACCGGGACTCCCAGGTATCACCTCCTCAGGCGATTGGATACGTATGCTTCATCCGTCTGCGCGCAGGGGCGTCTTCGCGCCGCTGCGAAGAAGTTTCACGGCCGCCGTCTCGGTGGCCGCGGTGGCAGCCCTGCTGAATGCCGTGCCGGCCCAGGCGGCTCCGCGATCGCCGGACCTCGATGTCTATGTCTCTCCCACCGGCCGGGACGTGGGCTCAGGTAGCGCCGCACACCCTTTCAGGACGCTCGACCACGCGCGGGACTATGTGCGCGACGTCAAGCAGAAAGCCAAAGGCGACATCCATGTCCGGCTCATGTCCGGTACCTACCGGCTCAGCCGTACGTTCGCCCTGACCGCCCGGGACTCCGGCCGCGACGGACACAAGATCGTCTACGAGGCCGCCCCCGGCGCACAGCCGGTGATCAGCGGAGGCGAGCGGATCACCGGCTGGGTTCCGGCCGACGGAGCAGGACGGGTCTACAAGGCCAAGGTGGGCGACATCGACACCCGCCAGCTCTATGTGGACGGCGAACTGGAGACCCGGGCGCGCAGCGCCAAGAACCCCTCCGGCTTCAGCAAGACGTCCACCGGCTACGCCTTCACGGACTCCGGCCTCAACACCTACAAGCGTCCCTCGGACCTGGAGGTCGTCAGCTCCTGGGGCTGGAAGCTGATGCGCTGCCCCGTGCAGTCGATCGCCGACAACAAGATGACCATGCAGCAGCCCTGCTGGCACAACGCCCATCTCCAGCAGGGCCAGGAGATCCAGAACCCGACCTGGCTGGAGAACGCCCGCGAACTGCTGGACACACCCGGTGAGTGGTACCTGGACAAGGGCGAGGGCGAGATCTACTACATGCCCAAGGCCGACCAGAACCTGTCCACCGCGACCGTCACCGTGCCACTCGTGCAGGACCTGGTGGACATCAACGGCACCAGGACCGACCCGGTCAGCAACGTGTCCTTCCGAGGCATCACCTTCTCCTACTCCACCTGGCTCGCGCCCAGCTCCTCCGAGGGCCTCATCGAGGGCCAGGCCGGCTTCCGGATGGTCGGCAACGACCCCGACTTCGACGCGACCCGCCTGAAGTGGCAGAAGACGCCCGGCGCCGTCAATGTCAACTACGGCCACGGCATCGGCTTCGAGGGCAACACCTTCACCCATCTCGGCGCGGTAGGGCTCAACCTGAACACCGGTACCCAGGGCTCCGACATCACGGGCAACGTCTTCCGCCAGATCGCCGCCACCGGCATCCAGATCGGCGGGGTCGAGGTGATCGACGCCCACCCCGACGACTCCCGGGACATCACCAAGGACACCAGGGTCGACAACAACGTGGTCACCAAGGTCGCCGACCAGTACAACGGCTCCATCGGCATCCTGGCCGGCTACACCGACCACACCACCATCACCCACAACAAGGTCTACGACCTGCCCTACACCGGCATCTCCGTCGGCTGGGGCTGGGGCCTCACCGACCAGGGCGGCAACAGCAACTACTCCCCGGGGAATCTGGGCGTACCGATCTGGGACACCCCCACGACCAGCCGCGACACCGAGGTCACGGACAACGAGATCTACGACATCATGAAGTCGCAGGCCGACGGCGGCGCCATCTACACACTCAGCACCAACCCCGGCGGCGTGGTGTCCGGCAACTACATCCACGGCATACCGTCACCCGCCTACGGCGCGATCTACCACGACGAAGGCAGCCGGTACTGGACGAACACCGGCAACGTTCTGTGCGACGTCGCGTACCAGTGGCTGTTCCTCAACCACGGCATGGACATCAACGCCACGGGCAACTTCACCACCCAGCCTGCCTACTCCGCCCAGGCCAACAGCACGGGCAGCACCATCAGCGGCAACACCACTGTGGGTTCCTGCGGCCAACTGCCGGCTTCCGTGGTCAACAACGCGGGCCTCCAGCCGAGTTACCGCCACCTCGACCCGGGCCCCGAGGTCTCCGACCACCAGGCGCCCAGCAAGCCCGGCACTCCGACCGCGGCCGCCGATTTCCCGACGGTGGCAGACCTCTCCTGGGCGGCATCCACCGACGACACCGCGGTCACGGGCTACTCCGTCTACCAGGACGGCAAGCTGATCAGCGCCACCGGCAAGACCTCGGTGCGCCTTTCGGGCCTGACCGCCGGGAAGACGTACGCCTTCCAGATCACCGCCCGTGACGCCGCCGGCAACGAGTCCGAGCCCAGCCCGACACTGCACGTCACCATGCCCTCCGGCACGGACCTCGCCCTCAAGAAGTCCATCACCGCCTCGTCGTACTCAGAGGGCAACACTCCCCAAAAGGCGGTGGACGGTGATCTGTCCACGCGCTGGGCGCAGGGCCTCGGCCTGCCCGACCCGTCCTGGATCCAGGTCGATCTCGGTGCGTCGTACGACGTGAACGGCGCGATCACGACCTTCGAGAAGGCCAGCGGGTACAAGTACCGCATCGAGGTGTCACCCGACGAGGTCCACTGGAAGACGCTCGCGGACCGCACCGCCGCGAACACCACGGCGGCGACCGACTACGCCCACACGGACGATCCGGTCACGGGCCGTTTCGTGCGACTGACCGTCACCGGATCCAGCTGGAACGGCGGCAGCATCTACGACTTCCAGGTCTACGGCACTCCCAGCACCGTCACGGACCACACGGCCCCTACGGCACCGGGACAGCCCACGGTCAAGCCGCTGCTGCCCGGCCTGGTGGATGTCAGCTGGCCCGCGGCCACCGATGACACCGGCGTGACCAGCTACGTCGTCTACCAGGACGGCAAGCGGATCGCTGTCACCGACGCCACGACCCTGCGGGTTTCCGGCCTGACCGCCGACACGGAGTACTCCTTCACCGTCGTGGCACGCGACGAGGCACTGAACGCCTCCGACCCCAGCAAGGCGGCTGTCGTCACCACGCCGGCCGACCACGACCTGGCCCTGAACAAGCAGGTCACCGCCTCGTCGTCGTACTCCAACGACTACGCGCCCGAGAAGGCTGTGGACGGGAATCCCTCCACTCGCTGGGCGCAGGGCTCGGGCCTGCCCGACCCGTCCTGGATCCAGGTCGACCTGGGCAAGGACACCGGCGTCTCCAGCGTGGTGACCACCTTCGAGAAGGCCGGCGGCTACAAGTACCGCCTGGAGTACTCCACCGACGGCACGACCTGGTCCATGTTCGCGGACCACACATCCGACCCCACCTCGTCGTGGGCCGACTACTCCTTCGCCGACAAACCCGTCACCGCACGCTACCTGCGCCTGACTGTCACCGGTTCCAGCGGGAACGGCGGCAGCGTCTACGAGCTCCAGGCGTACGGCGGCTTCTGAGTACTCCGCTTCCGAGCCGGCACCTTTCACATCTCGTACAGGAAACGAAAGCCAGGATGAAGATCACCCATGTCGAGGTACACCGGATCGATGTTCCGGCAGCCAGTCCGCCCTTCCGCTGGCGCGACGGGCTGAGCGGAAGCGCTCCGGCGGGCGACGGCGCGGTCCTGCGCATCGGGACGGACGAGGGAGCCGAGGGCGTGGCGGTGTTCGCCCGCCCGGGCGCCTACTCCACCCTGCGGGACCTGGTGGACCGGGTCTTTCGTGAGGAACTGGTCGGAGCCGACCCGTTCCAGCGGGAATGGCTGTGGCACCGGGTGTGGGAGCTGGACCGTATCCACGAACTCCCGCTTCCCACGCTGGGCCTCATCGACATCGCCTTGTGGGACCTGGCCGGCCGGTACCACGGCCAGCCGGTCTGGCGCCTGCTCGGCGGCTTCCGAGAAGCCATCCCCGCCTACGCCTCCACCTCGACGTTTTCCAGCATCGCGGAGTTCCTCGACGTGGCGGACCAGTGCCTGGCCCTGGGGTACCGCGGCATCAAACTGCACGCCTGGGGCGATGCCCGCCGTGACGCGGAACTGTGCCTGGCCCTGCGCGAGCACGTCGGTCCGGACGTCCCTCTCATGTACGACGGATCGGCGGGCTTCGACCTGCCCGACGCGATCCGGCTGGGGCGGGCGCTCTCCGAGGCCGACTACCTCTGGTACGAGGAGCCGATCCGCGAATTCAGCATCTCGGCCTATCAGAGGCTCGCCGAGACCGTGGACGTACCGCTTCTGGTGGCCGAGACCTCCGACGGAGCGCACATGAACGCGGCGGACTTCATCCGGGCCGGTGCCGCCACCTTCGGTGTCCGGGCCGGCACCACCCTCCGAGGCGGCATCACCGGCGCCATGCGCACCGCACATCTCGCCGACGCCTACCGGCTGCGGGCCGAGGTGCACGGTTCGGACATTCCCAACCACCACCTGTGCATGGCCATCTCCAACACCACCTACTACGAGTCCCTGGTGACCTCGGCGGACGTTGTCCGAGAGCGCCACGTGGACGACCAGGGCCTGGTGCACGCCCCCGCGGGGCCCGGCATAGCCCTTCCCCTCGAGTTCGGCTACGGCAACGAGCTGCTGCCGTTCGTCGAGCAGCCGCGCTGAACGGCGCAAGAACAGAAAGGCAAGGCAAGACAATGGGGTCTTCCAGATCTTCGAGAACCGGCCGGCGTCACTCGCTGCTCCGCACGGCGGCAGTCACGCTGTCCCTGGCCACCACGGCCGCCCTGGCAGGCTGCGCCAGCGCCGACACCACCACCCCTTCCTCCTCCGGGCAGTCGGCGTTCAAGCCGGCCGCGCAGAAGGAGGGCTCGCGGATAACGGTGTGGGCCGACTCCACCAGACTGCCGTCGGTGCAGGCTTACCAGAAGTCGCACCCCGACGTGAAGATGAAGATCGTCACGTACGACGGCGGAGCCGACGGCTCGACGTATCTGCAGTCGAAGGTGCAGCTGTTCGACCGGACCGGCAGCGGCTGGCCGGACGTGGTGTTCGGCACGCCGACCGACGTGACCTGGGCGTCGGAGGCCACCAAGCCCGGCGGGCAGCCGTTCGCCGCACCCCTGGACGAGAAGCTCGTACCGAAGAGCACCCTGGACGGGTTCGCCAAGGGTTCGCTGACGCCCTGTCAGTTCAACGGCCACACCTACTGCATGCGCAATGACATCGCGCAGGTTGTCCTCTGGTACAACAAGCCCCTCATGGACAAGTGGGGTTACAAGGTCCCCACCACCTGGGAGGACTACGAGGCCCTCGGCAAGCAGGTCGCCAAGGATCATCCGGGCTATCTGGTCGGCTCGGTCGGCGACACCAACTCCCACGAGTCGTACTTCTGGTCTGGGCAGTGCCCCGCGTTCAGCCTGGTGAAGCCCGACACCCTGCGCACTGATCTGCAGGACCCGAAGTGCACCCGGATGGCGAAGCTCCTCGACAACCTGATCAGCGCCAAGGCCATCGCCACGCAGGGCTTCTTCAGCCAGGGATTCGCCAAGAACAGCGGCAGCAAGGTCCTGATGGCCTACGGCCCTTCCTGGTACGGCCAGTACCTCTTCAAGGCCGGCTTCAAGACTCCGGCCAAGCAGATCGCCGCGGCGCCCCCTCTGACCTGGAAGGGTGAGAGCACGACTGCCACGGGCAACGTCGGCGGCGGCGTGTGGATGGTGTCCTCGCACAGCGCCGACCTCAAGGCGTCCACGGACCTGGTCACCTGGCTGACCACCTCCGACGAGAACCAGGCCACCGCGCCCACCTATCCGGCCTACACCCAGGCCGCGAAGGCCTGGCTGGCCAACCCGGCCAACAGGAACTACTTCGCCAATGATGTGAGCGAGCCGTTCGAGCAGGCCGCGAACGCGGTGTGGACCGGCTGGTCGAACACCAAGTTCTCGGACTCCACCGCCTGGTCCAGCGTCGTCCTCCCGGCTCTGACCTCCGGAAAGAGCCTGACCGACACGCTGCCGGCCTGGCAGCAGGAGATCGCGGGCGAGGCCAAGACCCAGGGCTACAAGGTGGTCGATCAGTGACCTTGCTGGAGACCGAGCGCGTCGCCGTCTCCCCCTCGCGCCGCGGCACCACGCCGCGGCGCGAGGGCCGCGGTCGCGCGGGATACTTCTTCGTCGCCGGCTACGCGCTGCTGCTGCTCGCGTTCGGCGTCTTCCCCACCGGGTACGCGTTCTACCTCGCGCTCACCAATGACCAGGGCCAGTTCACCGGGCTCAACCAGTTCGTGAAGGTCATCCAGGACTACCGCTTCGCTCCGGCCTTCACCCACATGCTGATCTACCTGGTCATGTGGCTGGTGACCCTCGTCGTCCTGGTCGTGCTGACCGCTGTGATTCTGCGCAGCCGCGTGCGTCCGGGCACATCGGCGCTCTTCCGCTTCCTGTACTACATCCCCGGCGCCCTCGCCGGAGTGGCGAGCGTTCTGGTCTGGCTGTTCATGCTGGACCCCGACGTCAGCCCGGTGTCCTGGCTGCTCACCAGCATGGGGTTGAAGACGTTCGCCGCCGTCCTGGCGCCCGGCAACCTGCCCCTGATCCTCATGTTGATCGCCTTCTGGACCGGCGCCGGAGGCTGGATGGTCGTCATGTACGGGGCTTTGAACAACATCCCTGACGAGGTGCTGGAAGCAGCCCGCATGGACGGCGCGGGCCCGTGGCGCACCGCCTGGCACATCCAGATCCCGATGATCCGGCAGTGGATCGTCTACATGACGATCATGGCTTTCGCGACGGGCACCCAGTTGTTCGTCGAGCCCCAGCTTCTCCAGACCGCCAGCCTCGGCAGGGTGAGTCCCACCTGGTCGCCGAACCAGCTCGCCTACGTCTACGCCTTTCAGCAGGGCGACTTCAACGGCGCCGCCGCCATCTCCGTCGTCCTCCTTGCCGTGGGCCTCCTCGCCGCCGGGCTACTGGTCGCTCGCTCGAACCTGTTCAAGTTGGATGAGAAATGACACAGACCGCTCTCTTCGTGACGGCCGTGAGGCGGCGTATCCGTCCTTCCAGGACCCTCCCCTTCCTGGTCGTAGGACTCCTCCTGGCCTTGCTGCTGTTGTTCTTCGTACTGCCGGTGATCTGGCTGCTGTTGGCGCCGTCGAAGACGGCCGGCGCAGTGGTGCGGGACAACCCCCTCTCCTTCGGTTCGTTCCATCAGATCGGCACGGCCTGGCGGCACCTGTTCGCCTTCCAGGACGGCGCCATGATGACGTGGCTGCGTAACTCGGCCGTCTACTCGGGCGGTTCACTCATCCTGACGCTGGCAGTCAGCGTTCCGGCCGGCTACGCGCTGGCGCTGACGAAGTTCCGGGGACGCAAGGCGCTCCTCGTGATCACCCTCGTCACCATGATCATGCCGCAGGCCACCCTGGTGCTGCCGATCTTCCTGGAACTCAACCGCTTCCACCTGATCGGCACCATCTGGTCGGTGATCCTGCCCTTCTCCTTCTACCCGTTCGGCGTGTACCTCGTGTACATCTACTTCGGGAGCAGCCTCCCCAGGGACCTGCTGTCCGCCGCGCGGATCGACGGCTGCACGGAGTGGCAGCTCTTCTCACGCATCGCGCTCCCGCTCGCCAAGCCGGTGGTCGGACTGGTCGCGTTCTTCAGCTTCGTGGGCAACTGGAACAACTTCTTCCTGCCCTATCTCGTCCTGCCGAGCAGCGAGCAGTTCCCCGTCCAGGTGGGCCTGAACCAACTGCTGACCTCCACGCCGTCCTTCAACCCCGTCGCCGGCGCCGGACTGAACGTCACCATCCCCGAACTCGCCCTGGCCGTCATCATCGCCATCCTGCCTGTGCTGGTGCTCTTCCTCTTCTCACAGCGCACTCTGGTGTCCGGGATGCTCGCCGGAGCGAGCAAGGAATGAGCCCCTCCGCGCCGCCCTCTTAGCCATCGAGGGTCGCGGACACGGGCTCGGTGGCCGGTGCTCCTGGCGGCCCGGGCGGCGCTCGGACGCATCGCCGCCCGAGGCGCCCTGGGCATCGACACCGGGGGCCTGGCGCCCGTACCGGGCCGGATCGTGGTGGGCGCGTCGGCGTGAACCCCGCAGCAGCACCGATCTGGGGGTGAAGTGCCTGAAAGCCGTGCGGTACGGGGGAGCGGTTGCTGTGGAGGTCCTGTGTGCACCTCCTCGTGTGCGGTGGGGACGGCTACGTGGCAGGCCACCGTAGAAAGGCGCAGGTCAGAGGCGGGCACATGTGGTGGGACGCCATAGTTTCATCCGGTCGATTGGCAGCCGGTCTCCGGTGCCCCGGGGCGTGGGACCGCTGTGACTTCTCCCACCTGCTCTTGCCGGGGCGAGGAGCGCTTACCTACGTTCGGTCGCATGTCCTCCCACGGCCGGTCCTTTCCCGGCGAACCGGACGAACCCGCTGAGGCGAGCAGGCCTGCCTCGGACCGAACTGGCGCCGTCCCCACCGTCGACCTGGCCATCGACCTGAGCTCACACGAACTGCTCCGGCGCGTTCATGTCCTGGACGCTCTGGGCCCCGACTGGGACCCCGTCGCCGCACTGCGCGGCGAGGAAGCGGCGTATGAGCTGCTGTATTCCGGCCTGAGCGCGGAGCAGCAGCGCGTGTACGACGAGCTGGTCTCGGCCGGTGTGCTTCCGCGGAGAGGGGACGGTCATGCTGCCGCTTGACCCGCAGGCCGACATAGGGCGCCGCGCCTGGGTGGCCTGCCCCAACTGCGACGACCGTCGCGGGTGCGGCACCTGCGAGCAGGGGCGCACCTGCTCCGAGCACTGGCGCTACCTGCTCTCCAACATCGGCAGCCTGCTCCACCTGCAGTGCCGGTCGTGCACCCACATCTGGACGCACGAGACCCACTTCGGTGCCACCCGCTCCCCGTGGGAGCGCATCACCAGCGGCCTGCCCCCACGCTGATCATTCACAACGGCCGACTCGGTGAGCCGGGTCGCCGGTGCCGTCGCGGGCGATGGCCGGTGAGGCCGGACGGCGGATCGGCACCCGCTTTCGGATGACCTCACCGTTTGTCGTCCGGGGACGGCAGGCCCCCTGGCCGAGGATCGCGGTCGGCGGCCACCCCTTCCTGCCGTTCGTCCGTCCGGAGGCAGTCGTGCACATCCTGCTCCTAGCCAGCGCGTTCAACAGCCTCACCCAGCGCGCCCACGCCGAGCTGCGCGACCGCGGCCACACCGTGGCGGTCGAACTCGCCCTGCCCGGCAGCCCGTTGCCGGACGCGGTGCGGCGGCACACACCGCAGCTCATCGTGGCGCCGATGCTGAAGACGGCGATCCCCGAGGAGATGTGGACGGCGCACACCTGCCTCATCGTCCATCCCGGGCCCGTGGGCGACCGCGGACCGTCCTCCCTGGACTGGGCGATTCACGAGGGCGTCGACGAGTGGGCCGTCACCGTCCTGCAGGCCGCCGAGGAGATGGACGCCGGTGACGTGTGGGCCTGCGTACCGTGCCGGGTCCCTCCGGTGTCCAAGAGCGAGGTGTACCGGGGCGAGATCGCCGACGCCGCGCTCGAAGCCATCATGCTCGCGGTGGAGCGCTTCGCCGGGGGGACCCACGTACCGCGCGAGCAGGACCCGGCAGGCACGGCCGACGCCCGCCTGCGCCCGCGTCCGTACCTCGACCAGAGTGTCCGGCGGATCGACTGGGCCGAGGACTCCACTGAGACCGTCCTGCGCAAGCTGAGGGCGGCGGACTCGCAGCCCGGTGTGCTGGACGTGCTGCTCGGCGGTGAGTGGTATCTGCACGGCGGACACCCCGAGAGCGTGCTGCGCGGCCGCCCGGGCGAACTGCTGGCCACCCGGTCCGGTGCGGTCTGCCGGGCCACCAAGGACGGGGCCGTGTGGATCCCCGAGCTGCGGCCCCGACGCGCGCCCGGGCAGCCGCCCACGTTCAAACTGCCCGCCGTGCGGGCCCTGGGCGACCGGCTGCCGCCGCTGCCCGAACATGCCCTGCCCCTGCTGCCCGAGGTGCGGCAAATTACCTGGACGGACATCCGCTACCGGGAGGACGGGAACGTCGGCTTCCTCTCCTTCTCCTTCCCCGGCGGCGCCATGAGTACGGACCAGTGCCGACGTCTGCTGGACGCCTACCGGGAAGCATGCGCGCGGCCCACATCCGTGCTGGTGCTGGGTGGCGAACGCGACTTCTTCTCCAACGGCATCCACCTCAACGTCATCGAGGCGGCCGCCGATCCCGCCGCCGAGTCCTGGGCGAACATCAACGCCATCGACGACCTGGTCGAGGCGGTCCTCACGACGACGGACCGGCTGGTGGTCTCGGCGGTCGCGGGCAACGCCGCGGCGGGCGGGGTGATGCTCGCCCTGGCGGCCGACGAGGTGTGGTGCCGCTCGGGCGCCGTACTGAACCCGCACTACCGTCTGATGGGCCTGTACGGCTCGGAGTACTGGACCCACACCCTGCCCCGCAGGGTGGGCCCCGAGACGGCCGAACGGCTCATGGGTGAGGCGCTGCCGGTGAGCTCGGCGGCCGCACTGCGCCTCGGGCTCGTCGACCGGGTGGTCGACGGCGGTCCCGACGGGTTCGCGCGGGAGGTCGGCGGCCTGGCGGGGCGTCTGGCGTCACTGCCGGCGACGGCGTCACGGATCATCGCGAAGAAGACGGAGCTGGACCGGCTGGAGAGTACGACCCCACTCGCCGGCTTCCGTGAGCGGGAGCTGACCCGGATGCGCCGGACCTTCGACGACCCGGACGCCCCGTATCACGCTCTGCGCCGTTCCTTCGTGCACAAAGAGCGGCCGCAGTCCACCCCGCCGCACCTCGATCCGGACGCGTTCGCGTAACCCGGTCCGATCCCCTCGGCCGCGGATGTCACCGGAACGGCCCTCTATGGCATCTCATCGCGGCGGACCGGCTGATACGAAGGAACGCGACGGCCGAAATACAGGCCTTCATCCCTTACCTCCCCAGGAGGCGGTCCCATGACTGAGGCCACGCCGGGCACGGTCCGCGCTGCGGACGCCGACAGTGCGCCCGCCGAGGAGACACCCACGATCCACATCCTCTGGATCAACGCGGGGCTGAGCTGCGACGGCGACTCGGTCGCGTTGACGGCGGCCATGCAGCCCAGCATCGAGGAGATCGTGCTCGGTGTGCTGCCGGGTCTTCCGAAGATCGCCGTCCACTGGCCGCTCATCGACTTCGAGAGCGGTCCGGTCGGCGGCTCGGACACGTTCATCGAGTGGTTCTTCAAGGGGGAGCGGGGTGAGATCGACCCGTTCGTCCTGGTCGTCGAGGGCTCCATCCCCAACGAGGCGATCAAACCCGAGGGTTACTGGTGCGGCTTCGGCGACAACCCGGAGACCGGCCAGCCGATCACCACCAGCGAGTGGATCGACCGGCTCGCCCCGAAGGCGCTGGCGGTCGTCGCCATCGGCACCTGCGCCACCTACGGCGGCATCCACGCCATGGCGGGCAACCCGACCGGCGCCATGGGCGTGCCGGACTACCTCGGCTGGGACTGGAAGTCCCACGCCGGCATTCCCATCGTGTGCGTCCCCGGCTGTCCGATCCAGCCCGACAACTTCTCCGAGACGCTCACCTATCTCCTCTATCAGGCGGCCGGCTCCGCCCCGATGATCCCGCTGGACGACAAGCTGCGCCCGACCTGGCTCTTCGGGGCCACCGTCCACGAGGGCTGCGACCGCGCGGGCTACTACGAGCAGGGCCAGTTCGCCCTGTCGTACGACTCGCCGAAGTGCCTGGTCAAGCTCGGCTGCTGGGGCCCGGTCGTCAAGTGCAACGTGCCCAAGCGCGGCTGGATGAACGGGATCGGCGGCTGCCCCAACGTCGGCGGCATCTGCATCGCCTGCACCATGCCCGGGTTCCCCGACAAGTTCATGCCGTTCATGGACGAGCCCCCCGGCGCCAAGGTGTCGAGCAACGCCAGCGAGGCCTACGGCACCGTGATCCGCAAGCTGCGGTCGATCACCGCCAGGACGGTCGACAAGGAGCCCAAGTGGCGCCGCACCGGAGACAAGATCACCACCGGATACCGACCCCCGTGGTGAACATCCGCCACACGTAATCCCGCTCCCCGTTTCGTGCACCCCCCACACGAACCTCCCGCGCAACGAAGGGCACGGCACACAGATGGCACCGAAGACGAAGGCGGCCGGCGACGGCAGCGGCCTGGTGGAGATGGCCTGGGATCCGATCACCCGGATCGTGGGCAGCCTCGGCATCCACACGAAGATCGACTTCAAGCAGAAGCGGGTCGCGGAGTGCTACAGCACCTCGTCGGTCTTCCGCGGCTACAGCGTCTTCATGCGCGGCAAGGACCCCCGCGACGCCCACTTCATCACCAGCCGCATCTGCGGCATCTGCGGCGACAACCACGCCACCTGTTCGGTGTACGCGCAGAACATGGCGTACGGCGTGAAGCCCCCGCACCTCGGCGAGTGGATCATCAACCTCGGTGAGTCCGCGGAGTACATGTTCGACCACAACATCTTCCAGGAGAACCTGGTAGGGGTCGACTACTGCGAGAAGATGGTCAAGGAGACCAACCCCGGCGTGCTCGAACTCGCCGAGCGCACCGAGGCCCCGCACGCGGGGGAGCACGGCTACCGCACCATCGCCGACATCATGCGCTCGCTCAACCCCCTCGAAGGGGAGTTCTACCGCGAGGCCCTCCAGGTCAGCCGCTACACGCGCGAGATGTTCTGCCTGATGGAGGGCCGCCATGTGCACCCCTCCACGCTCTACCCGGGCGGCGTCGGCACCATCGCCTCCGTACAGCTCTTCACGGACTACCTCAGCCGGCTGATGAAGTACGTGGAGTTCATGAAGCGCGTCGTGCCCCTGCACGACGACCTGTTCGACTTCTTCTACGAGGCGCTGCCCGGCTACGAGGAGGTCGGCCGCCGCCGGGTCATGCTCGGCTGCTGGGGTGCGCTCAACGACCCCGAGTACTGCGACTTCACCTACGCCAACATGACCGACTGGGGTCGGCGCATGTTCGTCACGCCCGGCATCATCGTCGACGGCAAGCTCGTCACCAACGACCTCACCGAGATCAACCTCGGCATGCGCATCCTGCTCGGCAGTTCCTACTACGAGGACTGGCAGGGCCAGGAACAGTTCGTCACCCACGACCCGCTCGGCAACCCGGTGGACCCGCGCCACCCGTGGAACCAGCACACCATCCCCGCCCCGCAGAAGCGCGACTTCGGCGACAAGTACAGCTGGGTCATGTCGCCCCGCTGGTTCGACGGCAAGGACCACCTCGCCCTGGACACCGGCGGCGGCCCCATCGCCCGCCTCTGGTCGACCGCCCTGTCCGGACTCGTCGACACCGGGTACGTGAAGGCCACCGGTCACAGCGTGGTCATCAACCTGCCCCGCACCATGACCAGGCCCGAGACCACCTTCGAGTGGAAGATCCCGAAGTGGAGCAACGCGCTGGAACGCAACCGCGCGCGCACCTACTTCCAGGCCTACACCGCCGCCGTCGCGCTGCACTTCGCCGAGAAGGGGCTGGAGGAGGTCCGGGCCGGACGCACCCAGACCTGGGAGAAGTTCGAGGTGCCGGACGAGGGTCTCGGCGTCGGCTTCACCGAGGCGGTCCGAGGTGTCCTCTCCCACCACATGGTGATCCGCGACGGCAAGATCGCCAACTACCACCCGTACCCGCCCACCCCCTGGAACGCCAGCACCAGGGACACCTTCGGCACGCCGGGCCCGTACGAGGACGCCGTACAGAACACGCCCATCTTCGAGGAGAACACCCCGGAGAACTTCAAGGGCATCGACATCATGCGCACCGTCCGCAGCTTCGACCCCTGTCTGCCCTGTGGCGTCCACATGTACGTCGGGGGCGGCAAGACGGTGAAGTCGATGCACGTGCCCACCGGCCTGAGCGGACTGGGCGGATGAGCGCGGTCACCTCGGCGGAGCAGACCGGGCGGCGTGTCGAGGAAGTCCTCGACAGGCTGGCCGCGAGCGGCGACCCGGCCGCCGCCGCGGCGGCGGAGGAACTCGTCCGGTCCCTCATGGACTTCTACGGCGCCGGCCTGGCCCGCATCCTCCACCTGCTGTCCTCCGCTCCCGGCGAACCGCCGGCCGGACTGCTCGGCGACGAACTGGTCGCGAGCCTGCTCGTCCTGCACGACCTGCACCCCGAGGACCGCGACACCCGTATCGCCCGGGCCCTGGACAGCGTCCGGGAACACAGCCTGGACGTCGTGGGCTTCGACGAGAAGAGCGGCGCCCTGACGCTGCGGGCCCAGGAGACCGGCGGCTGCGGTTGCGGCTCCGGCGCGGGCGAGGGCGCCCGGGAGGCCGCCCTGGCGGCGCTCGCCTGCTTCGCACCGGAGGTCAGGGACGTCGACGTACAGACCGCACCCGCGGGGCCCACGCTCCTCCAGATCGGCACGGCACCGGCGGGGGCCCGATGACGGCGTCCCCGACGACGCGCACGCCCGGCCTGCGGAGGTTCCTCACCGAGAGACCTCCGCAGCCCGAACGGTGCGAACTGTGCGCGGTGACGGTGGAGGCGGACCACCGCCACCTGGTCGACACCGAGAAACGCGCCCTCGTCTGCGCCTGCCCACCCTGCGCGCTGCTGATGGAACAGCCGGGCGCCGCCGCGGGCCGCTTCCGCACGGTCCCGGCCCGCTACCTCACCGACCCCGGACATCACCTCGACGAGAGCGCGTGGGACGCGTTGCAGATCCCGGTCGGCGTCGCCTTCCTGTTCCGCAACGCCGCGCTCGACCGGTTGGTCGTCCTGTACCCGAGTCCGGCCGGAGCCACCGAGAGTGAACTCGAACCGGTCACGTGGACGGAGGTCCTCGGCGGCAGCCGTCTCGCCGAACTGCTCGAACCCGACGTGGAGGCGCTGTTGCTGCGGCGTACCGACGGCCGTTGCGAGTGCCACCTCGTACCGATCGACATCTGCTACGAACTCGTCGGCCGTATGCGCCTGTTGTGGCAGGGCTTCGACGGTGGTGCCGAGGCCCGCGCCGCTCTGGACGCGTTCTTCGCGGACGTCTCGCGACGCGCCCGGCCGGTGGGCGAGGCGGTGCGGCCGTGACGGAGTTCTCCTTCGCCTGCACCGGCGTCCGCGCCGACCGGTACGCCGCCGGACCGACCCTCGTCTTCCGGCTGCGCGTCACCGCCGCCGGCAACGCCCGCGTGCACGCCCTCGCGCTGCGCTGCCAGATCCGCATCGAACCCGCCCGCCGAACCTACGAGTCCGCCGAGGCCGGCGGCCTGGCGGACCTCTTCGGTGACCGCTCACGCTGGGGCAGCACACTCCAGCCGGTGCAGTTCGCCCAGGTCTCGCTCATGGTCCCCGGCTTCACCGGGGAGACCGAAGCCGACCTCGTCGTGCCCTGCACCTACGACATGGACGTCGCCGCGACCCGCTACCTCACCGCCCTCACCGGCGGCGAGGTCCCGCTGCTGATGCTCTTCTCCGGTACGGCGTTCACCGGGGACGGCGGTTTCCAGGTCGAGCCGGTTCCGTGGGACCGGGAGGCGACCTTCCGGATGCCGGTCGCGACCTGGCGGGAGATGATCGAGCAGCACTTCCCCGGATGCGGCTGGATCCGGCTGCCCCGCGACACCATGGACGCCCTCCTCGCCTACCGCTCCCGGCACGCGCTGCCCTCCTGGGAGGCGACCATCGAGGCCCTGCTCGACGACAGCGGCACCCCGGACCCGCCCGCGAGCGACCCGTTCCGCGCGCTCACCGGCACCACCGGAAGGACCGAACCGTGACCGTGACCGCGTTCGCCTCCGAGACGGAGGAGCGGTTCGCCCTCGCCCGGCAGGTGGCCGACGCCGTTCTCTTCGAGGGCTATGTGCTCTACCCGTACCGCGCCTCGGCGGCCAAGAACCGGCTGCGCTGGCAGTTCGGGGTGCTGGTGCCGCCCGGCTGGGGCGCCGAGTGCGAGGAGCACGACTTCCAGCACACCGAGTGCCTGATGGAGCCGAAGGCGGGCGCGATCCTCTCGGTCGAGGTGCGCTTCCTGCACGCCCGACGGCGCACGGTGCAGCGGGCCCTCCCGGACGGCGGCTTCGAGACCGTGCCCGAACTCCGCCTAGACGACCGGGTGTTGGTGCCCTGGGACGAGGGGGGCGAGGAGCGCGTCGAGGTGGTCGCCTCGGTGGACGAACTCCTCGGCGACGGTGTCACGCATCATTTCCGACGCCCCGCCCGGGAGGACACCGAACCGGTCCTGGACGCGGCCGGCCGCACCGTCGGCCGACTGGTCCGGCGATGCGAGGAGATCAGCGGGACGCTCCGGCTGTCCGCCGGCGAACTCGACGGCCCCTACCGGACCATGCGGCTGACCGCCGTCGTCGAGAACACCAGCGACTGGACACCCCCCGAGGGCCGCGGCGCCGACCGGGACGCGGCGCTGCCGCACTCCCTGGTGGCCACCCACCTCCTCATGGCACTCAGCGCCGGATCGTTCCTGTCGATGACCGATCCCCCCGAGTGGGCGAAGGGCGCCGTCGCCGCCTGCCGCAACCTGCACACCTGGCCCGTACTCGCCGGTGAACCCGGCCGTGCCGACCTCGTGCTGTCCTCGCCGATCATCCTGGAGGACCATCCGGCCATCGCCCCGGAGAGCCCCGGGGCGCTCTACGACGCCACCGAGATCGACGAGATCCTCGCGCTGCGCACCGCGGCCCTCACCGACGAGGAGAAGCGTGAGGCCCGGGGCACCGACGAGCGGGCCGCCGCCGTGATCGAGCTGGCGGACTCGATGCCGGCCGAGGTGCTGGAGCGTCTGCACGGGGCGGTGCGCAGCCTGCGTGAGGCGACCGGCCCCGCCGCCCCGGGGGACGGCTTCCCCGACGAGCACGGGGTGCCGCGTCCGGACACCCCCTGGTGGGACCCCGCGAGCGAGGCCGGATTCGACCCGGCGCGGGACCGTGTGGTCGTGGCCGGCCGGTCGGTGGGCCAGGGCAGCCGCGTCGAGTTGCGTCCGGGCCTGCGGCGCACCGACGCGCAGGACATCTTCCTGCGGGGCCGCACCGCGAAGGTCGAGGCGGTGCTGCACGACGTCGACGGCGGGGTGCACCTGGCGGTCACGGTCGAGGGTGATCCGGGTGCCGACATCCGCCGCGAGCAGGGACGCTTCCTGTACTTCCAGCCCGACGAGGTCACACCGCTGGAGGACGACGTATGAACGCCTCCCCGCAGTCAGGCCCCAGGACCCTCGTCGCCGGCATCGGCAACATCTTCCTCGGGGACGACGGTTTCGGTGTGGAGACCGTGCGCCTGTTCGCCGAGCGTGACCTGCCCGGACACATCGAGGTCGTGGACGTCGGGGTGCGCGGGGTGCATCTCGCCTACCAGCTCCTGGACGGCTACGACACCCTCGTCCTCGTGGACGCCACGGCACGCGGCGAAGCCCCCGGCACGCTGTACGTCATCGAACACGACGTCGGCGACGGAAGCCCTTCGCCCGTCGCCCCCGCGCTGGACGGCCACCGGATGACCCCGGACACCGTCCTGGCGCTGCTGGGCACCCTGTGCGCCGGGACCGGCGGCGAGCCACCGCGCCGCGTCCTGGTCGTCGGATGCGAACCGGCCTCGGTGGACGAGGGCATCGGTCTCAGCACGCCGGTGTCCGACGCCGTACCGGAGGCCGTCCGGCTGATCGAAGAACTGCTGACCAACGGCGAGCCGGGAGAGTCCGCGCCGCGGGCCACGGCCGGTGGGATCTCGACATGAGGAGAGACGGATGAAGAAGATCGTCATCGGTGGAGCGGCCCTGGCGGCCCTGGTCGCCATCGGCGCCGAGGTGCTTCCCGACGTGCGGCGCTACCTGCGGATCCGCCGGATGTGACGCGTGGCGCCACCGGCGTGCGTGCGGTTGCGTCGAACGGCGTACCCGCCGGCCCGTGACGGCGTGCCGGGCCGTACGACCCGGCAGCGCGCGCCTCTAATGAAGGCCGACCGGGGCCGGCCGCGGAAGGACTCAGACCCATGCACGAGATGTCCGTCGCGCTGGCCGTCGTCGACCAGGTGACTGAGGCCGCTGAGCGGGCCGGTGACGTCACGGCCGTGCGAACGGTACGGCTCCAGGTCGGCGAACTGGCCGGAGTCGTACCCGACGCGCTCGCCTTCTCCTTCGAACTGGCCTGCGCCGGAACCCTGCTGGAAGGCGCCGAACTGGTCACCGAAGCGGTGCCGGGACGGGCCCGCTGCACGTCCTGCGTACACGAATGGGCCGTCGGCATGCCGCCCCGGCTGACCTGCCCCGGGTGCGGCGGAACGCGGACCGACCTGCTCGCGGGCCGGGAACTGCAGATCGTCGACGTGCACTGGGAGGACGGCGGCCCCACGCACGCACCCACCCGCGAACCGATCTCCGAGGAGCGCTGAACCATGTGTCGTGTCGTCGACCTGCGCCAGGCCGTACTCGCGAAGAACGACGCGAGCGCCCACGAACTGCGTGCTCACCTCGCGTCCCGAGGCACCGCGGTCGTCAACCTGCTGTCCAGTCCGGGCAGCGGCAAGACCGCGTTGCTGGAGCGCGAACTGCTGCGGGCACGGGAGCGGTCCGTTCCCGTCGCGGCGCTGAGCGCCGATCTCGCCACCGAGAACGACGCGGCGCGCCTCGCGCGTTCGGGCGTCCCGGTCAAACAGGTGCTCACCGACGGACTGTGTCATCTGGAGGCGGGGATGCTCGCCGGCCACCTGGACGGATGGCTGCCCGACGACACCCGGCTGCTGTTCGTGGAGAACGTCGGCAATCTGGTCTGCCCGGCCTCCTACGACCTGGGGGAGACGTTGCGGGTCACCCTCGCCTCCGTGACGGAGGGCGAGGACAAGCCGCTCAAGTACCCCACCGCCTTCGGCCTGGCCCATCTGGTCGTGGTCACCAAGACCGACATCGCGGAGGCCGTCGAGTTCGACGAGGCCGCCTTCCGCGCGAACGTGGAGCAGGTCAATCCGGGAGTCGAGGTGGTCCTGACCTCGGCACGCCGGGGGCAGGGAGTCGGCGCGCTGCTCGACCGGGCGATGGCAGTCGCGGACGGCGCACCCGTCCACTCGCCGGTCATGGCCCGGCTGCCCCATCACCACGGTCACACCCATGAGCACGACGGTCATACGCATGACGACGGTCACACGCACGCGGCCGACGGTCATACGCACGCGCACCCGGAGGCCGCCGGCACGATGGCCCACACCCACCCGTGAGCGGTCCGCAGGCCCCGGCCGCCGTCGCCGAGGACACTCCGCGACGCCGCCGGGTCACGGTCCGGGGAGTGGTGCAGGGCGTGGGCTTCCGGCCCTACCTGTACGGCCTCGCCACCGAACTCGCCCTGGCCGGACACGTGACCAACACTCCGGAGGGCGTCGTCGTGGAGGTCGAGGGCACCGCCTCGGCCGTGGCCCGGTTCTGCGACCGGATCGCCGCCCAGGCACCCCCGCTGGCCCGCGTGGAGTCCGTCCACCACCGGGAGATGGCCCCCGCCGGCGGCACCGCGTTCACCATCCTCACCTCCCGCACCGACGGGCCGGCCCGCACCCTGGTCTCCCCGGACTCCGCCACCTGCGCCGACTGCCTCGCCGAGCTGGCCGACCCGGCCGACCGGCGGCACCGTCACCCGTTCGTCAACTGCACCCACTGCGGCCCACGTTTCACGATCGTCACCGGCGTGCCGTACGACCGGGCCCACACCACCATGGCCGGCTTCGCGATGTGCGCCGACTGCGCCCGCGAGTACGCGGATCCGGCCGACCGCCGGTTCCACGCGCAGCCGGTCGCCTGCCCGGCCTGCGGGCCGCGCCTGCGGCTGGTCGTCGCGCAGCAGTCAGGGGTCAGCAGTGCCGAGGGGGCGGACCCGGTCACCGAGGCGCGCACACTGCTGACACGGGGCGCGATCCTCGCCGTGAAGGGCCTGGGCGGCTATCACCTGGCCTGCGATGCCACGAACCAGGCGGCGGTCGCCCTGCTACGACGTCGCAAGGCGCGCGGGGACAAGCCGTTCGCCCTCATGGCCAGGACCGCGGACGATGTCCGTCACCTCGTCCGGCTGAGCCCCGAGGAGCGGAGCCTGCTCGAAGGCCGGGCCCGGCCGGTCGTCCTGGTCAGGCGCCATCCGCACGCCCACGGGAATGGGTGGCCCGCCGACGCCGTCGCGCCCGGCAGCCCCGACCTCGGGGTGATGCTGCCGTACACGCCCCTGCACCATCTGCTGCTCGGCCTGCCCGGCGACCCGGACGGCCCCCGGCTGCTCGTCATGACCAGCGGCAACGTGTCCGGTGAGCCGATCGTCACCGACGACACCGAGGCGCTGGAACGGCTCGCGCACCTGGCCGACGCCTGGCTCACACACGACCGGCCGATCCACGTCCCGTGCGACGACTCCGTGGTCCGCGTCTGCGACGGAAAGCCGCTGGTGATCCGCCGCTCCCGTGGCTACGCCCCACTGCCGGTCTCCCTCCCCCTGCCCGTGCGGCCGGCTCTCGCCGTCGGCGGAGACCTGAAGAACGCCTTCTGTCTGGGGGCGGGCCGTCGCGCCTGGCTGTCGGCGCACATCGGTGACATGGACGACGTCGGTACGCAGCGGACCTTCGAACGCGCGGTGGCGCAGCTGGAGTCCATCACGGGGGTGCGGCCCGAGACCCTGGTCTGCGACCGGCATCCCGGCTACCGCTCCGCCCGATGGGCCGACCGGAACGCGGCGCGCCGGCCCGTCGTACGCGTCCAGCACCATCACGCGCACATCGCCGCAGCGATGGCCGAGCACGGCCTTGACGGCACCCGGGCGGTGATCGGCGTCGCCTTCGACGGCACCGGACATGGCGACGACGGCGCCGTGTGGGGCGGGGAGTTCCTGCTCGCGGACTACGACCGCTTCACCCGGTTCGGACACCTCGCGTACGTCCCGCTGCCCGGTGGCGACGCCGCGGTGCGCCGCCCGTACCGCATGGCGCTGGCCCATCTGAGGGCGGCCGGGATCGGCTGGTCCGACGACCTCGCCTGTACGGCCGCCTGCGCGCCAGACGAACTACGCCTCCTGGAACGGCAGTTGGAGCGGGGCCTGAACTGCGTCCCCACGTCCAGCATGGGCCGGCTCTTCGACGCCGTGTCCTCTCTCGCCGGGGTGTGCCACCGAGCCGGATACGAGGCGCAGGCCGCCGTAGAGCTGGAGGGCGCGGCTCTCGACGCACCCGTCGACGACACCACCGCGTACGTCTTCGCCCTGCGCATGTCGGAGGAGAGCCGGGGCGGCGTCGTACGGGCCGATCCGGCACCCGTACTCGCGGCGATCGTCGACGACCTGCGCGCGGGCGTCGAGCCGGCCCTCGTCGCGGCTCGCTTCCACCGGAGCGTGACCGGCCTGGTGCGCCGGATCTGCGCGCGGGCCCGAGAGCGGTACGGGCTGGACACGGTCGCCCTGACGGGCGGCGTGTTCGCCAACACGCTGCTCTCCTCGGCCTGTGCCGCCGCCCTGCGCGAGGACGGCTTCACGGTCCTGCGGCACCACCTGGTGCCGCCCAACGACGGCGGCCTGGCGCTGGGCCAGCTGATGGTGGCCGCCCGGGCCACTTCCACCGACTGAGCAAAGCGCGACCCACAGCGAGGAGAGGCTCATGTGCCTGGCGGTACCCGGCAAAGTGCTGGACATCGAGGAACGGGACGGCACCCGGATGGCCACCGTCGACTTCGGCGGCGTGGTCAAGGAGGTGTGCCTGGAGTACCTGCCCGACCTCCAGGTCGGCGAGTACGCCATCGTCCACGTCGGGTTCGCCCTGCAGCGGCTGGACGAGGAGTCGGCGCGGCAGACACTCGAACTCTTCGCCGAACTCGGCCTGTTGCAGGAGGAGTTCGGCGATCCCTGGGAAACGGCGGCGGCGGAGGCGGGCGCGGACCCGGTGGAAGAGGGGCACAAGTAGTGAAGTACATCGACGAGTTCCAGGACCCGGAGCTGGCTCGCCGGCTCCTCGACGACATCCACGCCACGGTGACCAGGCCATGGGCGCTGATGGAGGTGTGCGGAGGGCAGACGCACAGCATCATCCGCCACGGCATCGACCAACTCCTGCCGAAGGAGGTGGAGTTGATCCACGGGCCCGGCTGTCCCGTGTGCGTGACCCCGCTGGAGGTCATCGACAAGGCTCTGGAGATCGCCTCCCGACCCGAGGTGATCTTCTGTTCCTTCGGTGACATGCTGCGCGTGCCGGGCACGGGACGGGACCTGTTCCAGGTCCGCGGCGAGGGCGGTGACGTGCGCGTCGTCTACTCGCCGCTCGACGCGCTGCGGATCGCGCAGCGGAACCCGGACCGCGAGGTGGTGTTCTTCGGCATCGGCTTCGAGACGACCGCGCCCCCCAACGCCATGACGGTCCATCAGGCCCGGAAGCTGGGCATCGGGAACTTCAGCATGCTGGTGTCCCATGTCCGCGTACCCCCGGCCATTGAGGCGATCATGTCGTCGCCGAGCTGCCGGGTGCAGGGCTTCCTCGCGGCCGGACACGTCTGCAGCGTGATGGGCGTGGGGGAGTACCCGGAACTGGCGGAACGCTTCCGGGTGCCGATCGTCGTGACGGGCTTCGAGCCACTGGACATCCTCGAAGGGGTGCGCCGGGCCGTCGGTCAGCTGGAACGCGGTGAGCACACCGTCGACAACGCCTACGCCCGTGCCGTCCGCCCGGAGGGCAACCCGGCCGCCCGGGCCATGCTGGAGGACGTCTTCGAGGTCACCGACCGTGCCTGGCGCGGCATCGGGGTGATCCCCGACAGCGGCTGGCGGCTGTCGTCGAAGTACCGCGACCACGACGCCGAGCACCGGTTCTCGGTCGAGGGCATCCGGACGGAGGAACCGGCCGAGTGCCGCAGCGGAGAGGTCCTGCAGGGGCTGCTCAAGCCGCACGAGTGCGAGGCCTTCGGCACCCTGTGCACCCCCCGCACCCCCCTGGGAGCCACCATGGTCTCCAGCGAGGGCGCCTGCGCCGCGTACTACCTCTACCGGCGGCTGGACATGCCCACCACCACAGCCCGGGAGGCGAGCCCCGTTGTCTGACACCACCGATCTCCCCGCCCTGGACGTCGAGGCGTGGACGTGTCCGGCGCCCCTGCGCGACCGGCCCCGTGTCGTCATGGGCCACGGCGGCGGTGGAGTCCTCTCCGCCGAACTCGTCCAACAGATCTTCGCGCCCGCCTTCGGGGGCGAGGTGCTCGCCCAGCTGGGTGACGCCGCCGTCCTCTCCCTGGGCGGCGCCCGGCTGGCGTTCTCCACCGACTCCTACGTGGTGCGGCCGCTGTTCTTCCCCGGCGGCAGCATCGGTGACCTGGCGGTCAACGGCACCGTCAACGACCTCGCCATGAGCGGCGCCCGCGCCGCCTACCTCTCCTGCGGATTCATCCTGGAGGAGGGCGTGGAGCTGGACGTGGTCACGCGGGTGTCCGAGGCGCTGGGCGCGGCCGCGCGCACCGCCGGTGTGGAGGTGGCAACCGGCGACACCAAGGTGGTGGAGACCGGACACGGCGACGGGATCTACATCAACACCGCGGGCATCGGACTCGTCCCGGCGGGTGTCGACCTGCGTCCGCAGCGGGTCGTCCCCGGCGACGTCGTGATCGTCAGCGGCGCCATCGGCGTCCACGGGGTGGCGGTCATGAGCGTGCGCGAGGGCCTGGAATTCGGAGTGGAGATCAAGAGCGACTGCGCCGCGCTCGGCGGACTGGTCGACGCCATGCTCGCCGTCACCCCGGATCTGCACGTCCTGCGCGATCCCACCCGAGGCGGCCTGGCGGCCACACTCAACGAGATCGCGGAGGCCTCCGGAACGGGGGTGGTCATCCGGGAACGCGACGTCCCGGTCCCGCCTGCCGTGGCCAACGCCTGCGCCATTCTCGGGCTGGACCCCATGTACATCGCCAACGAGGGGAAGCTGGTGGCCTTCGTCCCGCGCGAGCACGCCGACGCCGTCCTCGACGCGATGCGGGCCCATCCTCTGGGAGCGGACTCCGTGATCATCGGTGAGGCCGTCGAGGCGCATCCCGGCATGGTGGTGGCCCGGACCGGCCTCGGGGGAACCCGGGTGGTCGATCTGCCGATCGGGGAGCAGCTGCCGCGGATCTGCTGACAGAGATGTCGCTCGTCGAGGACTCGGCCGTCCACGTCCCGGACACCCCTCGGCGCCTGTCCGGCACGATCCGCCGGACAGGCGCTGATCCGATCAGCGCCCGGACGGCGGGTCCTGCGGGTCCACGCCGGTCTCGGCGGAGGCGTCCTTGGTGCCGCTGGGGCGCTGGGAGCGGCCCTTGCGTCCGGTGTCCCGCCGGCCCTTCTCGTCCGCGTCGCCGTACTTCTCGCCGCGCGCACCGCGACTCTCGGCCGTGTCGCCCGGAACGGACTTCGTCTCCTCCCGGGACTTCGTCCGGCCCCGGCCCTTTTCGCCGGCCTTCTCCGCATCGAAGGAGCGGCGGGCGCTCGGGTTGTCCTGCTGACGCGTCTCATCCACATCGGGCGACCAGCCGTGCTGACCGGTTCCCTGGTGACGGCTGGGGCCCTTTCCGTGCGGTGGCTCGGAAGAAGGGGGTTTCTTGGACATGGTCCGACCTGCCTGTTCATGGTCCGTGGGGGACGCCGGTCAAGCGTCGCGATATGGGTCAATTGTCTCCTATTGCGAAGTGTCGAGCATGTTGTGGCTGGGGCTGGTCCCCGCAGAAGCACCGGCGGCCGGAAAGCGACGCTGAACCTGTGGGGGACCTGAGAAGTTGTGTGACCCATGTTGCGTCCGGGAAGGCGCCGCTCTCATGAGCACCCCCCACCGGAGCACGGTAGCCAAGGCCGCGGAGCAAAGCCTGGGCGGGCGAGCGGCGCCGCCCTTCGTCCCCGTCCCGGCGCCACGGCGCAGAAGCGGCGGACATGGCTTTCCGTCGGCACTGCGTGGTGGGCGGGTGGCGGGGCTCGACGGATTGCGGACGGTCGCCGTGGTGCTGGTGATCGTCTATCACCTGGAGCCGGACGCGGTGCCCGGAGGCTCGGTGGCCGTGGACGTCTTCTTCACGATCAGCGGGTTCGTCATCACCCGGCTGCTGGTCGCCGAGTACGCCCGAACCGGCCGCGTCGACCTGCGGTCGTTCTACCGGCGGCGGTGGCTGCGGCTGGGGCCGGCCATGCTGGTGATGTGCACGGTCACCGCCCTGCTCTCGGTGGCGCTCCCACTGCCGCTGTTCGACGGGGCGTGGGTGGCGGCGGCGCTGGCCGGGGCCTCGGTGGTCAATCTCGTACGGGCCGGTGAGTCCGGACCGTACTCGGATCTCACGGCGCCGCTCAGCCACACATGGTCCCTGGGAGTGGAGGAGCAGTTCTATCTGGCCTGGCCGCTTCTGCTGCTGGTGCTGCTGCGGCGCGCGACGGCGCGGACCGTGCTGAGCTGGGTGGCGGTGCTGTGCGTCCTGCCGGTGCTCTGGCGGATGGTGCTGTGGGACCCCACGGCGGCGCACCGCATCTACAACGGCCCCGACACCCGCGCCGACCAACTCCTCGTCGGGGCGCTGCTGGCCGTCGTCCTGGCCCGACTCCGTGCCGACGACCCCCGACTGGCGCTGCTGCGCAGTTGGGCGGGACGGCTCTGCTGGCCGGCGCTCGCGCTGTTGGGGCTGATCGCCTGGCAGATCCCGATCACGGAGGCGAGCGGGTGGAACCCCGTGTGGTTCACGGTCGGATTCCTGGCCGCCGCCGTTCTGTCGGCCTTGGTGGTGGCCGCGCTGGAACTGTGCCCGCGGTCGTGGCCCTCCCGTCTGCTGTCCGTGTCCGCGGCGGCGTGGGTCGGACGCAACCTCAGCTATGGGATGTACCTGTGGCACTACCCCGTCATCAGGTTGCTCTCCGACCTCGGCGTGGAGGGCGGTCGACTGCTCCCCGCCGGGTTCGCGGCGACGGTCGCGGCGGCTCTTGCCTCGTACCTCCTCGTCGAGCGGCCCTTGTCGCGACGTGACCGGGTCCGCGTGCGACGGCTGGAGGCAGGTGCCATCGCGGCGCGTTCACCCACCGTGTGAGGATCTTTTCTCAGGTGACACCTGAGGCAAAGGCGGCTGTACTTCCCCCGTGGTCGACTACAGGCAAAGGCACACCGCGGACTGGCTCCGCTACTTGGCACGCCGCGGGTACGACGCGGCCAGGCCCCTGGCCGCCGGGGTCGAGGGCGCCGTCTACCGGCTCGACGAGGGCACGATCGCCAAGGTGTGGAGCGGCAGACCACCGGCCGACCTCGACCTGACACGCCAGGTGTACGCGGACATCGCTCGCCACCCCTTGCCCTTCGCCACACCGGACATCGTCAAGGTCGAGGAACACGAGGGTGTCCTCGTCACCTACGAGCGCGCGCTGCCGGGGTCACCCTTCGGCCAGGACTCACCGGTTGGACCCGAAGGACGCGAAGTGCCCCGTGAGGAGACCGGCGCTCTCCTCACGGTCCTGAGCGGTCTGGCCACCGTCCCGGGCACCGAGGCCATGCGACAGCTCACGGTCCAGGGCGACGACCGCCCACTCTGGCGGGGCCACACGCGCTTCCCCGACGCCCTCGCCGGCCTCGTCGAACGGGCCGCGCGCCGCCACGGCAGCCTGCTCGACGCCCACGTCACGAACCTTTCCGCGAAAGTCGTACGAGCCGTTCAGTCGCTCAGGGCGCTACCCGACACTCCCGTCACCGTCATCCACGGCGATCTCGTGCCGCCCAACATGCATGTCGACGACTCCGGCCGGCCCGTCGCCATCCTCGACTTCGGCTTCTTCACCACCGCCGGCGACCCCGCTTTCGAGGCCGCCGTCACCGCCGCCATCTGGGACATGTACGGGCCTCACGCCGAGGAGCACACCGCCGCCCTCACCCGTCTCTTCGCCACCGAGCTGCACTACGACCCGGACACCCTGGCGCTCTACCAGACGGTCTACGCCCTCGCCACCTACGACTTGTTCAGCCCGGACGGCAGCGACGGCCACTTCCGCTGGTGCGCCGCCCTCTTGAACCGCGGTCCCGGCTGACTCGGCGAAGGGTCGGCCCGGGAGGAGTTCGTCAGCCGCTTATGGGTGGTCGTTCGGGAGTTCAGTGCCGTCGGCCACTTACGTCAGCCGTGGGCCTCGCTATGGTGGGCCTGAAGCGGACAGTAGTCCGCTCGCGGGTAGAGTGGCGGACAGGTGTTCGACTGAGTAGGGGGTTCGGGTGTGAGCGCGGGAGGAGGGCCAGTGGAGCCAAGGGGTGACGTGCCTCAGCGCTCGGACGCACAGCGTAATCGCGAGCGCATCCTGAAGGTGGCGCTGGTCGAGCTGACGCGCTCCCCGGACGCCGCGCTGAGTGCGATCGCCAAGAAGGCGTGTGTAGGGCAGGGCACCTTCTACCGCAACTTCCCCAACCGTGAGGCACTCGTCCTGGAGATCTACCGCCACGAGGTGCAGCAACTCGTCGACAGCGCGGCCCAACTGCTGCGGACCCGGGAGCCCGACCAGGCTCTGCGTGAATGGATGGACGGCGTCGCCCGGTTCGCCATCGCCAAGGCCGGACTGGCCGACGCGCTGCGTCAGGCCACCAGCGCGACCGGAAGCCCGGCGAAACAGGGATACGCGTCCATGCTCGCGGCGATGGAACTCCTGCTCAACGCCAACCGTGAGGCCGGCGTCATCCGGCCGGATGTGACCGCCGAGGACTTCGTCCTCGCGATCGCGGGTGTCTGGCAGATCGACCCGCACGGGGACTGGCAGTCCCGGACCGCCCGGCTCCTGGACCTCATCATGGACGGCCTGCGCACCGGAGCTCCCGGCCGTCGGTGAGACGGGCGACGTATCCGCCCTCGCCCCGGTGTCTTCGCGAACTGCTGGCGTACACACGGTAGTTGGTGTGGAAAACTGTCGTGAGTCATGCGCGGTCAAGGGGGCCGTCGCGGTCACCGAGAGGAGCGCAGGGTGACACAGAACGGCGTCCGCCCCGACGAGATCGACACCAGCAGGCCCCATCCTGCTCGGATCTACGACTATCTGCTGGGCGGCAAGGACAACTACGAGGTGGACCAGCGGGCCGGGGACGAACTCGCCGCCGCCGCACCCGAGGTGCGGATCGGTGTGCGCGCCAACCGTGCCTTCCTGCGACGCGCCGTCCGGCATGTGGTCGGCAGCGGCGTCCGCCAGATCCTCGACATCGGGACCGGGCTGCCCACCTCGCCGAACGTGCACGAGACCGCCCAGGAGCTGGCGCCGGACGTACATGTCGCCTACGTCGACAACGACCCGATCGTCAACGCACACGCCGGCGCGCTGCTGAGCGACTCCGGCGCGAGCAGCGTCGTGCTCGCCGACCTGCGCGATCCGCGGGCCGTCCTGGACCACCCCGACGTGCGGCGGGTCATCGACTTCGACGAGCCGGTGGCCCTGCTCCTTGTCGCCGTCGTGCACTTTCTCACCGACGCGGACAAGCCCGGCCAGATCATCGCCACCCTGCGCGACGCGCTACCGGCCGGAAGTTTCCTGGTGCTCTCGCACGCCACCGGCGACTTCGCCGATCGCAGCGCGGCTCAGGACGTCTACAGCAAGGCGTCCGCCACTTTGAACCTGCGGTCCCGGGACGAGATCGCGGGGTTCTTCGACGGTTTCGAGCTGGTGGATCCCGGCCTCGCCCAGGCCCCGTTCTGGCGTCCGGACACCCCGCCCCCGGCCGGATCCGCCGAGATCGGCTTCTACGGCGGCGTGGCCCGCAAGACCACCTGAACCACCACGGACAGCCGAGGCGTCCGACCAGCCGTCCAGCAAGCCCCCGGGTCAGCGGCCCGGGGGCTTGCTGCTGCGCTCAAGCAGGTGCAACGGCAGCTCGCCGACGACCAGGCGCTTGACCTTCACCGAGAGCAGCGATCGCGCGGCCGCCCTGCCAGCCACCGCGCAACGGTCCCCGGACTACCGCGAAGTCGTGCTCAGCTTCATCGAACGCCGACCGCCTACGTGCGCAGGTCTGGGCGAGGCCACGTCCACGCTCGAGGAGGCCACGTCGTGACCCGCCCCGAACTCCCGCTGCACCGCCGCACGATCACCGTCCGCGCGTACCAGGAGCCCGGCGACGAGATCTCGGTGGAGGCGGACATGGCGACCTTCCCGCACGCCGAGTGCCCGCTGATCGCCCCGGTCTTCGAGGGCCTGGTCGGGATGAGCGTCGCCGCCGGATACAGCCGGGCGGTCCAGGCCCGGTTCCGCGGGGTGTCCGGCTGTACGCACCTGTACGAGCTGGCCCGTGCTCTTGGTCCCGCGGTCGTACAGGCCGCCATCTCGGCGGGAGCGTCGCGTCGTGTCGGCGGCGATCCGACCCACAACCCGCGAGGCACCGCCGGAGTGCTGAACAGCTGCCGCGCAAACCCGACGCGGGCCGGCGCCCGGGCACCGGCCCACGTCCGGTCCCCGAGCTCAGCACCTTCGAGAGCGCCGACTAGTCGACGTCCACCGGGCCGTTGTCGGCCTTCTTGTCCTTGCCCGAGCGCAGCTGGATCAGGCCGTTGGTGGTGCCCTCCTCGGGGTGGCGGCCGTCGGAGGTGTCCGGGCCGTTCAGGTTCTGCCGGACCGAGTCGAGGATCGTCAGGCCCTGGGACACCAGGCCCGCGGCGATCTCGCCGAGGCCGTCCGCGCCGTTGAGGACGTTGACGTTGGCGCCGGCGAGACCGCCCGCGGCCTCCTTCACGATCTGCGGGAGCTGGTCGATCAGCATCCGGTCGAGCGCGACCCGGTCGTAGGAGGCCGCCGCCTCGGCCTGGATCTTCATGCGCTGCGCGTCGGCGGCGGCGAGCACCCTGATCCGCTCGGCCTCGGCCTCGGCGGGCTTCACGATCTCGGCCACCAGCTGCTGCTGGCGCAGTTTGGCCTGGCGCAGGGCCAGGTCCGTCTGGGCTGCCAGGACCTCCTGCTGGGCGTGGGCCTGCGCCAGCGGTCCGGCCTGGGCGGACTGCGCCTGCGCGCGGTCCACCTGGGCGGAGTACTCCGCCTTGACGATGGCGGTCTGCCGGGAGTACTCGGCCTGCTTGCGGGCCGCCTCCTGCTGCGCCTCGACCGAGGCCTGGGTGGCCTGGGCCTGGGCGATCTGGGCCTGCCGCTGGATGGCCGCCTTGTGCGGCGCGGACATCGCGTCGATGTAGCCGGCGTCGCCGTCGTCGATCGACTGGATCTGCAGCGAGTCGACGATCAGGCCGATCTTCGCCATCTCGGTCTTCGAGGTGTCCAGGACCTCCGCGGCGAGCTTCTGCCGCTCGGTGACGATCTCCTCGACGGTCATCGAGCCGATGATGGCCCGCAGGTGACCGGCGAAGATCCGGCCGGTCAGGACCGACATCTGGTCCTGGTCGGAGAGGAACCGCTGGCCCGCGTTGATGATGCTCTCGTGGTCGTTGCCGACCTTGAACGCGATGACGGCGCGGACGTGCAGCGCGATGCCCTGCCGGGTCACACAGGTCTCGGTGACCTCGGACTCGCACATCGACAGGGTGAGGAAACGGGTCTTGCGGAAGAACGGGATCACGAACTTGCCGTGGCCCGTCACCACTCGGAACGGCGCGCCCCCCAGTCCCCGCCGGCCCCCCGAGATCAACATCGCCTCGTCGGGAGCGGGAACGCGGTAACCGAACATTTCTCTTTCTACTCCTCAGTCGGCGTCGGCGGGATCGCCGAGCGCGTCCAATGGATCCACCCACTCGATGACGCCGACCTCACGACATCCACGCGACTCGATCACGAGCACCGTCGCCCCCGTGGGCAGTGGATCCTCCGACCAGGCGAGAAAGGTCTCGGAGCCGCCTCTGACCCGCACCAGGATCTCGCCGGGGCCCGTGGATCCGCGGGTTCCGACGAGCACCTTCCCCGTACAGCCGATCACGGCCTCGTCCTGCGGCATCACCGGCCGCCCTCCATCGCTTTGGCCCACGATCTGACGATAGACCCACCGGGGCCGGGCGCCCAACGGGCATGAGGCTCCGATCTTCCTCGCCGGGGACGCGCAGGCACTGACCCACCGCGGCCCTCGGTTCGCGCAGGCCCTGACCCGCCGCGGCCCTCGGCTCCCGCGGCAGCCCGAGCACCTTCTGCGCGAGGATGTTCCGCTGCACCTGGGACGTCCCCGCGTAGATCGTGCCGGAGCGGGCGATCAGGTACGTCGTCGACCAGGACGCCGAGGAGTTCGCGGCGCCCGGGTCGTCGGCGCGGTAGGTGCGCACGCCTCCTCCCCGCGCTCCACGCCCAGCAGGCCGAGGCCGTGCGGTACGCCGGGGTCGCCACCCAGACGGTCGGCGTGTACCCCGACTCCCGCAAGGCGGAACTGCGCGACGCCCTCGCCTGCGCCGGAGTGCAGCGCGTGGTGTCCCTCGGCGGGGCGGGACGGCACCTGGCCGCCGCTCATGGCCGGCCGTGGGCGCATCGGTAGCGGGTGCGTCAGCCGAGCCGGAGAACATCGAGAGCCGTGAGCGCCACATGCAGTTCGGTGCGCTGTTCGCCGGACTCCAGGTCACGGTCGAGGAGCCGTTCGATGGTGCGCAGGCGTTGGTAGACGGTCTCCCGGGACAGGGCGCCGAGCCGGGCGGTGGTGGTCTTGTTGCCCGCCGCGTCCAGATAGTGGCGCAGGGTCGACAGCAGATCGGTGCCGTGGCGGGTGTCGTGGTCGATGAGGCGCCCGAGCTGCCGCTCGGCGTAGTCCTGGATCCGGGTGTCCTCGCGCAGCGCGTACAGCAGCTGACGCAGGCCGATGTCGGACAGTTCGTGGAAGGTCCTGCCCTCGGGGAGCGGCCGGCCGGGCAGGGCCGCCTCGGCGACGCGGGCCGCCGCGCGGAAGGAACGCGCGGCGTCGAAGAGGTGCGTGACCTCCGGACCGACACTCACGACGGCCTCGGGGCACAGGTCGAGGGCGATACGGCTCAGCCGCTCGACGACGGGCCGCCACGGCTGGGAGGGGCGTAGCGCCAGCAGGACACCGAGGCGGCCGGGGGCCAGCGTGCCGACGAGCGCCGGGACGCCCGTCGTCCTGAGTTCCCGCGCCAGCCGGGTCTCCGGACCGCTGTCGTCGTCCTCGGCCCGGACGTCCGCCAGCACGGCGAGGAAGACGCTGCCCTCGGTGGGCAGGCCCAGCGCGGTCAGACGGGCACGGGCGTCCTCGGGGGAGTGGTGGCGCTGTTCGGCGAGATCACGCAACGCGCTTCGGTGTGCCGTGCGTTCCCACGGGGTGGCGTGGATGAGGCGGGCGATCGTGAGGGCCATCGCCGTACGCTCCAGGACGGTGACGTCCTCGGGCACGAAGGCCGCCGCGGCGGAGGCCGGGGTGCCGGGCGGGGGCGGGAGCATGACGACCCGGCCCCAGCGTTCGCCCTGGTACTCCACGGGTGCCACGAGCCAGCTCTCGGGGCCGCTCACCTCCGTGTGATCGCCGGGAGGTGTCGCCCTGGAGCGCTGTTCCCAGCCGGTGAGTGCCTCGTCCACGGTGCTGCCGGAGGGCTCGCAGATCAGCGCCTGGTGCACCAGGTTCTCCAGCACGACCGTGCGCCCGCTCATCTCCGCCGCCGCCCGTACGACCTCCTCGGGGCCCGAGCCACGCAACGTCAGGGCCGTGAACGCCTCGTGGACGCGCTGGGTCCGGCGCATGGCATCGGCCTGGTTGCCGAGGATGAGGGTGTGGACGACCTGGGTGACCTCCAGGAAGTTGACGTCCTCGGCCAGGGTGACGAGCGGGAGACCACGGGTCCGGCAGGCCTGGATGAGCGAGTCGGGCGGCCGGTGGTAGCGCCGTACGAGTTCGATGACCAGGGCCGCGGCGCCGATGTCGGCGAGTTCGTCGACGTAGCGGCGCACGCCCACCGTGTCCTGGGGCAGCGGCATGCCGGTGGTCAGGACGAGTTCGCCGCCCTTGAGGAAGGAGGCGGGGTCCGTCAGTTCGGTGATGTGGACCCAGCGGACCGGTCGGTCGAGCCGGGTCACGCCGGTGAGGACCTCCGGTCGCCCCGCGGCCAGCACCGGGAGGGCCAGCACGTCGGCGAGGGTCAGCACACCGCCCGCGGGGGCGCCGCCCTGGTCGCCGGCTTCGGACGTCCGGGACGTTTCGACGTACTCGCTCATGGTGCCTCCCTGCCCGCCCGGACACTGTGACAAGCATGGCTGACCTGCGCAAGAGCGGGCCGACGGCAGCCACCGGGCCCCCGGGCGGCCCGCCGGGCCCGGCTCGGTTGACACAACGTCCGAACATCGCCTCCCTGCTGGACAGATCACGCGTTGTCGGCCTCCGCCCAGGTCGAGATGCTCGAGATGCCGGAGCAGACCGCAACGCATTGGCCGGGAGACGAACATGACCGCACTGTCGCCGCACCTTCGCCAGGCCACGCCCGTCGTGGCGGTCCGGGGCGAGGGCGTCCACCTGTACGGCGAAGACGGCCGCCGCTACCTCGACTTCACCGCCGGCATCGGTGTCACCAGCACCGGGCACTGCCACCCCAGGGTGGTGGCGGCGGCGCAGGAGCAGGTGGGCACGCTGGTCCACGGCCAGTACACGACCGTCATGCACCAGCCGCTGCGGCAGCTCGTCGACAGGCTCGGCGAGGTGCTGCCGGCCGGCCTGGACAGCCTGTTCTTCTCCAACTCCGGCAGCGAGGCGGTGGAGTCCGCGCTGCGGCTGGCCCGGCAGGCCACCGGCCGCCCGAACGTGCTGGTCTGTCACGGCGGGTTCCACGGCCGGACCGTGGCCGCCGCCTCCATGACCACCTCCGGCACCCGCTTCCGGTCCGGCTTCTCCCCGCTGATGAGCGGCGTGGTCGTCACCCCGTTCCCGACGGCCTACCGGTACGGCTGGGACGAGGACACCGCCACCCGCTTCGCCCTCCAGGAACTCGACTACACCCTCCAGACCATCTCCTCGCCCGCCGACACGGCCGCGGTCATCGTCGAGCCGGTACTCGGAGAGGGCGGATACGTGCCCGCCACCCGGGCCTTCCTGGAGGGACTGCGGGAGCGGGCCGACCGGCACGGCTTCCTGCTGATCCTCGACGAGGTGCAGACCGGCGTGGGCCGCACCGGCCGGTTCTGGGGACACGACCACTTCGGGGTCATGCCGGACATCCTGATCACCGCCAAGGGCCTGGCCAGCGGGTTCCCGCTGTCCGGCATCGCCGCCTCCGAGGAACTGATGGGCAAGGCCTGGCCGGGCTCGCAGGGCGGTACCTACGGCGCCAACGCGGTGGCGTGCGCCGCCGCCTGCGCCACCCTCGACGTCGTACGCGACGAGAAGCTCGTCGAGAACGCCGAGGCGATGGGCGCCCGGCTGCGGCACGGCCTGGAGGCGGTGGCCGAGCGGACGCCGGCCATCGGGGACGTACGGGGCCTCGGCCTGATGCTGGCCTCCGAGTTCGTCACCGAGGACGGTGCCCCCGACCCCGAGACCGCCGCCCGCGTGCAGCGGGCCGCCGTCGACGAGGGCCTGCTCCTGCTGCTGTGCGGGGCCTGGAACCAGGTCGTGCGGATGATCCCGGCGCTCGTGATCGACGAGCCGGCGGTGGACGCGGGCCTTCAGGCGTGGACGGCCGCGGTGCAGGCCGGTACGTCGGGAGCGTCGCGGCGATGACGGACGCCACCCGCGACCTGGCGGGTCTGTCGGCCCGCATCGCGCGGGCCGCGCCCGGCCTGCGGGTGGAAACCGGGCCCGGAGGCACCGGCCCTTATGCCTACGACGCCTCCAACTACCGGGTGCCGCCGCGTGCCGTGGCGTTCCCGCGCACCGCCGACGACGTGTGCGCGGTGCTGCGTGCCTGCCGGGAGGAGGGCGTCCCGGTCACCGCCCGGGGCGGCGGCACCAGCATGGCGGGCAACGCGGTGGGTCCCGGCGTCGTCCTGGACTTCTCCCGGTACATGAACCGGATCCTGGCCGTCGACACCGAGGCGGGTACCGCGCGCGTCGAGGCGGGCGTGGTCCTCGACACGCTGCGGGACGCGGCCGGCGAGCACGGGCTCACGTTCGGCCCCGACCCGTCCTCGCACAGCCGCTGCACCCTCGGCGGAATGATCGGGAACGACGCGTGCGGCAACCGCTCCGTCCGGCACGGACGCACCAGCGGCCACATCGAATCCCTGGACATCGTCACCGCCGACGGGGTGCGCGCCGTCGCCGACCACGCCGGACTGCGCGCCGCCGACCCGAACGACACCGACGCGGTCCGACACGTCGCCCGGCTCGAAGCGGACGTACACCGTCTGATCGCCGACAACCTGGCGCCGATCCGCACCGAACTCGGCCGCATCCCCCGCCAGGTCTCCGGCTACCAACTGCACCACCTGCTGCCGGAGAACGGCTTCGACGCGGCCCGCGCCCTGGTCGGCACGGAGGGCACCTGCGCGGTGATCACGGGCGCGACGGTACGTCTGGTCGCCACCGCACCCGCCTCCGCTCTGCTCGCCCTCGGCTACGACGATGTCGTCGACGCCGCCGAGGACGTCCCCGAGATCCTGCGCCGGCAGCCCACCGCCGTGGAGGGCATGGACGAGGCGATCGTCGCGACCATGCGCGCCCGCCGCGGTCCGGACGCCGTCACCGGCCTGCCCGAGGGCCGTGCCTGGCTCTATGTCGAACTCGACGGCGACGACGCGGCGACGGTGACCACCCGGGCGGCCGAACTGCTCGACGTCCTCAAGGCCCGGGGCCGGATGACGGGCGGCCGGGTCGTTCGGAGCGCGGATGAACGCCGCTCGCTGTGGCGGGTCCGCGAGGACGGGGCCGGGCTCGCCGCCCGCCTGGTGGACGGCCGGGAGTCCTGGCCCGGCTGGGAGGACGCGGCGGTCGCCCCCGAGGACCTCGCCGGCTACCTGCGGGACTTCCGTGGCCTGCTGGCCCGCCACGGGCTCACCGGGGTGCTGTACGGGCACTTCGGCGCCGGCTGCGTGCATGTGCGTATCGACTTCGACCTCGTCACGGAGACCGGCCGGGCGGCCACCCGCCGGTTCCTCGCCGAGGCGGCCGCCCTGGTCGTCGAACACGGCGGAACGCTGTCGGGGGAGCACGGCGACGGGCGGGCGCGCGGTGAGCTGCTGGAGGTCATGTACAGCCGCCGGATGGTCGAGGCGTTCGCCGCCTTCAAGCGGATCTTCGATCCGGAGGGGATGCTGAACCCCGGCGTCATCGTCGCTCCGGCCCCGCTCGACGCCGATCTGGCGCTGCGTGAACTCCCCCTCGTCGACACGGCGTTCACCTTCCCGCACGACAAGGACGGCTTCACCGGCGCGGCCCGCCGCTGCGTCGGCGTCGGCCGCTGCCGCAGTGATGCGGGCGGCGTGATGTGTCCCAGCTACCGGGCCACCGGCGAGGAGAACGCCTCCACCCGGGGCCGCGCCCGACTGTTGCAGGAAATGGTGCGCGGCGAGTCGATCCAGGACGGCTGGCGCTCGACCGAGGTCCGCGACGCCCTGGACCTGTGTCTGTCCTGCAAGGCGTGCTCCACCGACTGCCCGGTCGGTGTCGACATGGCGACCTACAAGGCCGAGTTCCTGCACCAGCACTACCGGGGCAGACTCCGGCCCCGGTCCCACTACGCGCTCGGCTGGCTGCCCCTGACCTCCGCACTCGCCGGCTGGGCCGCCCGCCCGGTCAACGCGCTGCTGCGCGGACCGCTCGGCAGGCTGCTGGCCCGGCTCGGGGGAGTCACGACCCGGCGCGCGATCCCCGCCTTCGCCTCCCGACGCGCGCTGCGTTCGCACCTGCGTGGGACGAGGACCGCCGAACCGGCCGGGGCGGTGCTCTTCGTCGACAGCTTCACCCGTGCCTTCCGCCCCCATATCGCCGGTGCCACAGCCCGGGTGCTCGCCGACGCCGGGATCCCCAGCACCGCTCGGGACGGCCTGTGCTGCGGGCTGACCTGGGTCAGCACCGGCCAGCTGTCGGTGGCACGCCGGGTGATGGCCCGTACGGTCGCCCACCTGGACGACGGTGGTGACGCGCCCGTCATCGTCGCCGAGCCGAGCTGCGCCGCCGCCCTCAAACGCGACGTGCCCGAACTCCTCGACACCGACGCCGCCCGCCGGGTCGCGGCCCGCGTCCACACCCTCACCGGCGCGCTGACCGACCTCGCCGCCCCGGACTGGGCCCCGCCGCCCCTGCCCGCCGGTGTCGTCCTGCAGACCCACTGCCACGAGTACGCCACCTTCACCGGCCGCCGCCCGCGCGACCTGCTGCGCCGACTCGGCGTACGGACCGTGGACGAGGCGGAGGGCTGCTGCGGACTCGCGGGGAACTTCGGCTTCGAGACCCAGCACTACGACACCTCGATGGCCGTCGCCGACCTCGCCCTGAAGCCCCGCCTCGACACCCTCCCCGACCGGGACCGGACCGTCGTCGTGGCCGACGGCTTCAGCTGCGCCACCCAGATCGACCACCTCGCCGGTGACCGAGGCGTCCACGCGCTCCATCTCGCGGAACTGCTCGACCCCGCCGCCGATCGACCAGGAGAGACACCATGACCGACACCCCGACCCAGTTGTTCATCGGCGGCTCCTGGGTGGACGCCGCGGACGGCGCCACCATGCCCGTCGACGACCCCGCGACCGGCGAGATCCTCTGCCAGGTCGCCGACGCCGGTCCCAAGGACGCCAGGCTCGCGGAGGACGCGGCAGTCCAGGCACAGGAGGAGTGGGCGCGGACCGCACCCCGGGCACGCAGCGAGATCCTGCGCCGTGCGCACGAGATCATCCTCGAACGCACCGAGGAGCTCGCCCACCTGATGACGTCCGAGATGGGCAAGCCGCTCGCCGAGGCCAGGGGAGAGGTGGCGTACGCCGCCGAGTTCTTCCGCTGGTTCTCCGAGGAGGCCGTCCGTGTCGACGGCGGCTACGGCACCCTGCCCGACGGCCGTAACCGCATGCTGCTCTCCCGCCGCCCGGTCGGTCCCTGTCTCCTGATCACTCCGTGGAACTTCCCGCTGGCCATGGGCACCCGCAAGATCGGCCCGGCGATCGCGGCCGGCTGCACGATGATCCTCAAGCCGGCCCCGCAGACCCCGCTGTCCAGCCTCGCGCTGGCAGGGATCCTGAAGGAGGCCGGGCTGCCGGACGGCGTCCTGAACGTCGTCACGACCTCCCGCGCGGGAGAGGTCTGCGAGCCGCTGTTGCGCGGCGGCCGGATCCGCAAGCTCTCCTTCACCGGCTCCACCGATGTCGGGCGGCTGCTGTTGGCCCAGTGCGCGGACGCGGTCGTCCGTACGTCGTTGGAGTTGGGCGGCAACGCGCCCTTCATCGTCTTCGACGACGCCGACCTGGAGAAGGCCGTGGACGGGGCGATGACCGCCAAGATGCGCAACATGGGGGAGGCGTGCACCGCCGCCAACCGTTTCTTCGTGCACCGGTCGGTGGCGGAGGAGTTCGGCCGGCGGCTCGCCGCACGCATGGGAGCGCTCGTCGTGGGCCCCGGCACCCGGGACGGGGTCGACGTCGGCCCGCTGATCGACGCGACGGGCCGCGCCAAGGTCGAGGAGCTGGTCGGCGACGCGGTGGACCGCGGCGCCCGCGTGCTTGTCGGCGGCCGGACGCCGGAGGGCCCCGGCTGCTTCTACCCGCCGACCGTGCTCACCGACGTCGACCCCGGCAGCCGTCTGATGGACACGGAGATCTTCGGTCCGGTGGCGGCGATCCTCACCTTCGACGAGGAGGACGAGGTCGTCCGCCGGGCCAACGACACCCCCTGGGGGCTTGTCGGCTATCTCTTCACCGAGGGCCTGGACCGAGCCCTTCGCATCAGCGAACGCCTGGAGGTGGGCATGGTGGGCCTCAACACCGGCCTGGTGTCGAATCCGGCGGCCCCGTTCGGCGGCGTCAAGCAGTCCGGCCTGGGCCGGGAAGGCGGCCGGGTGGGCATCGACGAGTTCCTGGAGTACCAGTACTTGGCGATCCCGGTCACGTGAGCGACCAAGGGGTGTGACCGAGATACGCGGCAAGGGGGCAACGAGATGATCTTGAACCTCTGACGGGTCTTCTACGGTGCCGAGATCACGGCGGCGTGTTCGTCGTGGTCGCGCAGCATCCGCATCACGGTCGCCGGTGACGGATGCTGGCCCTTCTTCTTGCCGGTGGTGATGACGAGCCGCTTGGCCATGTCGCGCAGGCTCATCTCCTGCTCTCGCAGGTGCAGGGCCATGGACAGCATGGATTCGTCTGCGACGCTGGCGCCGCCGATGGTCTTGCCGCGCTTCCTCGCGGATTCGTGGCCTTCGAGGGTGCGGTCGCGGATGTACTCGCGTTCCATACCGGACATGGCCGCCAGCACGGTGAACACGATGCCGGACGGGTCGTGCGAGCCCTTCAGTTCCCCGGTGAGGAACTCCAGGCCGATGTCGCTCGCCTTCAGTTCCTCGGCGAGCATGGCGAGTTCGATGCCGCGGCCGAGCCGCTTGTGTTCGTGGACGACGAGGGTGACGCGCACACCGGAGGAGCGGATCTCCCCGGCGAGCTTGACGGCGGTCTCCAACTCGGGGCGTCGGGCGGAGCGGGTGGAGATCTTCTCCGAGAAGACCCGGGTCACTCCGGCTTCGGCGAGGGAGTCCAACTGCGCGTCCAGGGACTGCCGTCCGGTCGAGGCGCGGGCGTACCCGAGACGGACGTGTCCGACTGGCTCGGCGCCGGCGCTCGCGGGCTGGGGCAGTTCGGTCCAGACCGAGCCCGGCTTCCGTACGGCGGAAGTCGGCACGCTGAGCGCCTTCGCGAGTTGGGGCACGAGACGGAATCGGGCGGTGTGGTACTGGATCGCCACCTTGCCCTTGCCGGTGCGGCATGGGGAGCCCGCCGGAGCGGCGCAGGTGGACATCGGGCAGGTGTGCGATTCCACGCGCTTGAAGTCGTCGCTCACGCCCCAAACCGTTTCATGAGGATGTTTCAGGCGTCCAGCCGTTTGCAACAACTCATGAAACATGATCGCCGCAGGTGGACCTTCGGGCGGCGGGGTGTTTCATGAGCGACCGCCTATGAAACAACCTCAGTGTCCGCGTTGTCGCCTCTTCGAGTCGGCGGACGTCCTCGCCGCCCGCCTACGACACCGATTCGCGCCTGTGACCTACCTGGCCGCTGGCGTGTGGCACGTTTCGCTCGTATTCCGGTCCCACCCCCACTGCGGTGAGCTCCCGATCGAACGGTGGGTGGGTCCTCGTCATCGGTGGCTCCTCGGTTTCAGGGGCAGCGGTGGCGCCGCCCTCGCGTTGTGGACCGTGATCCGGTGTATCAGTTCGTGTCGGAGAGCGGGTCGATGATGGTGTCGGCGACCCGGCGTGCGACCTCGGCCGGGTAGGGCCCGTCGAGTCCGAGGACGATGTGACTGAACCCGCCGTCGAGTGCCGCGCGGACGACGTGGCGGGTGTCCTGGGGCCGGTCGTAGGAGGCGGGCAGGACGATGGATCGGGTGATCTCTGCGGGGTTGCGGCCGATCTCGGCGCACAGCCGGTCCAGCGTGGCGCTGCGGGCGATCGCCTGCTCGATGCTGCCCCCGGGCATGTTCCAACGGTCGGCGTGCTCGGCCACCACGCGCAGCGTCGGGGTGGCCTGGCCGCCGATCAGGATCGGCGGGTGGGGTTGTTGGACGGGTTTGGGACCGCAGAACGCGCCCGTCAGCTGGTGGTAATCGCCTTGGAAGTCGAACGGTGCGGTTTCGGTCCATAGTCTGCGGATGATCGTGCACGCCTCGGCGAGGCTTCCGACCGCGTGGGCGGCATCGTGGAAGGGAAGGCCGTGAGCTGCGTACTCACGCCGGGCCATTGGCACGTCGGGCCGAGAGCCCGCGCCGATGCCGAACTCGAGCCGGCCGCCGGAGATGACATCGACAGTGGCGGCGATCTTGGCCAGCATGGCCGGTGGGCGGAACCTGTTGCTGGTGACCATCACCCCGAGCCGCAACCGCTCGGTTCGGGCTGCGAGAGCGGACAGCAGTGTCCAGCCCTCGAAGGTGGGCCCGTTCGGGTCGCCGCCGAGCGGCATGAGGTGGTCGAACAGCCAGGCGTGCTCGATCTGCGGGATGCCGTCCGCCTCACGCCAGACCCGCAGGACATCGTCGTAGGCGACCTGAGATGGGGCGGTCATGATCCCGAAACTGGGCCTGCGGGCCGGCGCGAGGGGGTTGGTCACTTCGAGTCGATCCTCCCCAGCGCGTCGACGGCCGCGGCCAGGGACCGGCGGGCGGTAGGCCACACGTCGTTGTCGAGGCCCAGCGCGGTACGCAGATACGCCAGGGTGACGTGCTGGACGACCGCGACACGCTCGGGGCTTTCGTCGGTGGTCCGCGTGTCGTTGGAACCCAGGATGCCGCCGAGTACGTGTTCCGCGCCGAACAGGGTCAGCAGATCGGTGGCGCCCGAGCTGAGGCGATAGCCGTCGGTGAACCAGTCCGGACCGCGCACCGTCAGCGGGGACTGGTCATGGTCGCCGGCGACGATCAGGCTCGGCGTCTTCAGCTCGGCGAAATCAGGGCTCATGAACGGGAAGTACTGGACGGCGAGCGGGCTCAGGTCGGCGCCGCCGGTACCGGGCAGGCACAGCAGTACCGCCGCCTTCACACGCGAGTCGCTCATGCTCCCACCGGGAGTGCCGTCGGCGTCGACGACCCGTGCGCCCGCGAGGGTGCTGGCGGTCTGTGCGCCCCACGAGTGTCCGGCGACCGCGATGCGGTCGTGGTCGATGCGGCCGGCCAGCCCGGGCACGCCGGCTTCGATGGTGCCGAGCTGGTCGAGGATCCCGGTCAGGTCGTCGGTCCGGATACGCCAGATGAGCGGGGTGCGCGGGTCGTCGGGGAGCAGGCCCAGCGAGTCGAGATGGGTGGGCTGGACGACGACGAACCCGCGGGCGGCCCAGAAGCCGACCAGCGGTGCGTAATCGTCCATGGTCGCTGCCATGCCGCCCGAGAAGACGACGACAGGCAGGTTGTGGCCGGTCGTCGGCGCTGTGACCCGTACCTGCAGGTCCTGGCCGCGGTCCGGGGCGGCCAGTGCGATCGGTCTGACAGATATGACCGGGGCGGTGGAGTCGTTGCCGCCGTCGGCGGACGTGGTGTCGCTCATGAGGTGAATGTCTTTCTCGGAGGGGCCCAGTGGCCCGTGCTTCGCGGCGTCTGGCATGATTGAAATGCGGAGCCCCGCTCCGCATTACGATACGGAACGTTGCTCCGCTTTGCAAGTGGGAGATGCTCACGATGTCCACGCCCAACACGCCGCCACCCCCTGTCGGCCGCAAGCGATCCGACGTCCGCCGAAACGAGCAGATACTGCTGGACGCCGCGGCGGCCGTGTTCGTCCGTGCGGGAGTCGACGCTCCCGTGCGGGAGATCGCCGCCGAATCGGGCCTCGGCATGGGCACCATCTACCGCCACTTCCCCACCCGGGCGGAACTGGTGGTCGCCGTCTTCAGGCACCAGGTCGACGCGCTCTCCACCGCCGTGCACACGGCGCCCGCTGCCGATACGCCGTACGAGGTCCTGCGGCTGTGGGTGCACCAATTCGCCGACTTCCTGGTCACCAAGCACGGCCTCGCCGAGGCACTGCACTCGGACCAAGCCGGATTCGAGAGCCTGCACAACGAGTTCGTCGAACGCCTGCTGCCCGTGCTCGACCAGCTGCTGAAAGCGTCCGCCGCCGCCGGCTCCACACACGCGGACATCCGCGCCTACGACTTCATGCTCGCCATCGGCAACCTGTGCATCGGAGTCGGAACCTTCCCCGACTACCAGGCCCGCCGCATGATCGACCTGCTGCTCGCCGGCCTGGCACAGACCGCCCCAGCACCGACAGCCAGCGAACCGAAATAGCGCCAGCGCTCACGCACGCCCGTGCCAGGACCCTGTAGAGCTGATCGCGGGTGAGGCCGTCGGGACCGGAGTGGGAGCTGTTCGACGGACCTTGTGGCGGCGGGTCCGTAGGGACTGGTGACCGAACTGCTCGGTGGTCCTGGCGGAACCCTTCGGTAAGTCGGGCAGTCAGGCGGCCTGACCGAGGCCGGCGGTGGTGAGGTCCTGCTCGCGCAGCGGGGTGAAGTCGATGTCGAGCGTCGGGTCGTACGCCTCGGGCTGGATGCCGACTTCGTGAGTGCTGTACTCGCCGAACCGGTTGATGTGCTCGGTCAGATACGGCGAGATGTGCGCCAGGTCCTCCGGATCGATCTCCCAACCCTCCTCCAGCAACTGCCGCACGATCTCCGCGATGTCCAGGGCATTGTGGAAGATCACCGCGTTCGTGAGCAGGGCGTTGAACTTCATTGCCTTCTCCTGCTCGATCGGGTCGTTGTCTGCGATGACCCCGCGGTTTCCGAAGCCGACCCACTGCGAGAACCGGTTGAACGACTCCACCTTGTTCGTCGCCGCAGTCACCCGCCGCCGCAGCGGCGCGTCCGAGAGGTAACGCAGCAGCTGCACGGTGCGGATCACGCGGCCGACCTCGCGGAAGGCAGCGTAGGTGGCGTTCTTCCGCGACCCGGAGCGCAGCCGCTTGAGCAGCGTGGAAGAGGAGATCGCCCCCTCCCTCACGGAGACGGCCACGCGCATCAGGTGGCGGAACTGGGACTCGATCAGGTCGAAGTCGATGACGTTCTTGCCCGGCTCGCCGAACAGGGCGTCGATGTGCACGTACTCGCTCTGCTTGGAGGGCCGGTAGAAGGCCAGTTCCTTCCAGTTCCTGATCCTGGGCATCAGGTCAAAGCCCAGCAGGTGGGCGAGCGCAAAGACAGGGAAGCTCTGGCCTTGGGTATCTGCATGCACGGTGGTCGGCTGCACCTCGCTTGTGTTCTTCAGCAGGCCCTCGATGATGTAGACGGCCTCCCACACGCCGCACGGGATGAAGTGCGTGAACAGCGCGATGTACGTGTCCGAGATGTGGTGGTAGGTGATCCCGCCCGGCTTGCCGTACCTGACGCTCGTCTCGGAGAGCAGGTTGTCGAGATAGGTGTCCATGTGGGTGCCGTCCGCCGTGACGGCGGTCCCGTCGCCCCACGCCTGCGAGATGTCCAGGCGTGCGTGCGCGTTGACCAGGTCGGAGATCACCTCGTTCAGCAGCACGATCGAGAAGTGCCGGTTCGCGACGTACGACAGCTCGTGCCCGCTCACGCCGGGGATGTGCCGGGCAGCTTCGTAGGGGCCCATGTTGGTGCCCTTGACGAACGTGACGATCACGTACCGGCCCAAGGGGTCGGTGAGCTTGGGCTCGTTCCCGGAGGGCGGGCCGAAACGGCGCCACCACTCCACCCAGTACGCGGTCCGGGCCACGATCCCCATCAGTGAGCGCTCCGGCATCCTCGCCTTGATCTCCTGCTCCAGCAGCTTCGCCGAGGGCCGCTGACCGTCAGCCCGGTGCGCCTTCAGCGACGGGATGCCCGTCTCCGGATCGATGACCAGGCCCTCGTTGTCCGGGTACCCGGAATCCGTCGCCGCGGCGGCGTTCCGCAGCTTGTCCTCCAGCTGACGGCGGAAGAACTTCGCGTCGAACTCGGTGGTCTCGCCCTCCTCACACAGGCCGACCTCCCCCAGATAGGACCCCAGCGTCTCCTGGACAGCCTCCCAGTCCAGCAGTTGCTCGGACCAGTCGGCGTACTCCTCCGAGCCCACCACGGCCACATCACCGGTACGCAACTCCTCCGCGAGAGCGGTGAAGACCATCGCCTCGAAGTGCTTGCGGACGAACTGCCCGGTCCGGGTCTTGTCGACCACAGCCTTGCGCCAGTTCTGCGTGGCAAAGGAGATGTCGACCTCCTTGCCCTCCTCGTTGAAGGCGGTGATGTACTCGCCGCGGGCACTCTGGTGCCGCTGGGCGTGCGCGAGTGCGTCCAACACCCGGCTGTCCTCGCTGGTCGCGGTGAACTCCAGCTTGTCAGCCAAGTCGAACATCACCGCCCGGTCCCGGCCGATCTGCCCGTACAGCAGCACTTCCCAGAAGTTGCCGTGGTGGGCGGAGACCTTCTCGATCTGCTCGTACTGCTTGGTGAACCCGCCGAAGCTCTCCACCGCCTGCGTGACCGCGCCGAGGCCGCCGGCCTGCACCACCTGGGCCCTCACCAAGGCGAGGACTGCCGGGGAGACCCTGCCCTCCAGCCGCCGCGTGACCTCGGCGGCCGACGCCTCCTCGTCCAGGCCCTGAAGGGCCTGGCGGGCCTCGGCGGTCATGGCTGCGGCCTTCTCCAACGCCTCCTGGGCCGGGCCGCCCGCGTCGATGTGCTTGAGCACCGTGCGGTAGTTCCCGATCAGGGCCTCGACGATCTCCCGCTCGGCGAGCCGGATCTCCTCCAGCTCCGCCCTGGCCTTCTTGATCTTCGTGGCCACGCGCTTGCAGAACATCGTCGCGAGGTCGTCCCGCACCCGCATCCGCGCCTTGTGCGTCAGGGCCGCGACCAGCGCGATGCGCTTGACGGGGACGAAGTCCCGCAGCTCCGAGGCATCGGCTGCGTCCGCCTCCCCAGCGAAGTCGGTAATCTTCCCTGCGGCGACACCGTCCATCCACACACAGGTGTCGCCGAGATCGTCCAACCATTCCAGACGCTTGGTCAGGTTCTTGAAGTGCGACCAGGTCGGGCCCTGCGCGGGCTTTTTCAGCCGGTTGAACAGCGTCGTCCCGTCGCTGTCGCGCTCCTCCAGCAGCCGCAGCAGCCCCGCCCGCTGAGCGGCGCTCATGCGGTCGTGGATGCCCGCGCGGATCGAGGCGTTCACCTCGGTGCGGATCTTCGAGGCCATCTTGTCGAAGGCGGAGAACCCGGGTAGCTCCAGCCCGGCCTCCACCACCTTTTCCAGCGCGATGTTGATGAGGTCCGCCGGGCGGTTCTTCGCCGCAGCCTCCTTGCGGATCGACTGCTCGGCGATCCCACGGGCCTTGGCCTGGTCGTATTTCACGCCGGGTTGCTTACGGACCAAGCCCCGGTGATGCTTGGCCTCTCTGCCCGGTACACCGGCAGCGTGCCCTCCGGCAGCTCTACCTGACGTCGCACGAAGTCCACCACCATCTCGGGGATGTCCTCCACCGCCGGGAAACACCCCATGCGCTGGTACGACTTCAGCATCAGCAGCAGGGCCACCAGATGCTCATCGCAGTCCGTGGCATCGGCCGCCCACTCCAGCTCGTCGCGAGTCGGCGAGAAGAACAGATGCAGCTCGTGCGCGGTGATCAGCCGCTTGAACCGCGGATACGCGGTCCGCTCGATCGAAGTCACAACCCACCTCAGGCCCGGACGACAACAACATCACCAACGAAACTGAGCCGAATGGGTGACGGGCCGAGCCTCTCGAGGCTTCAAGGTCATTCCGTTGCCCCTTTGCCGCGTATCTCGGTCACACCCCACCAAGGGGCGCGGGGCTGTGTCAATTCGCGGCTCCGCCGCGTGGGCGCGTTTAGCCACAGACTCCCCGCGCCCGCGTAACTCCCCGCCCGCGCACAACCCCTCGCACCCGCGGAGCGCTCACGCACCCAAACGGCGCGCCGCGATCTCCTTCGCCGTCTCCCCGACAAGAAGCCCCAGCTCAGGAAGGTGTCCCGGGTCGAACCGTGACTCCGGCATGGACACCGCGATCGTCGCCAGCGGTGTCCCGTCCTCGTCCAGGATCGCCGCTGCCACGGCGCACACATCTGGCCGGTACTGATTCCGGTTGACCGAGTAGCCGTCCTCGCGTATGCGGTCCAGCTCGGCGTGCAACGCTCCCGCATCGGTCGGCGTCGCCTCGCCGAACGCCTCCAGCCCCCGCTCGACGAGCTCATCGACGTCCGCCTTCGGCAGCTGCGCCAGGACGGCGCGCCCGGTGGCGGTGGCGTGCAGCGGAGACGTGTCGCCGATGGCGTGGAACGTCCGTACCGCATGCGTGCAGTCCACCCGGTCGACGACCACCATGCCCTGCAGCGCGTCCGGCACCGACAGATGAATGGTCTCGTTCACCGTGTCCCGCAGCCGGATCATGGGCTCCCGCGCCGCGGCGAAGAGGCTCGACCCCTGAAGTGCCGCCGGCCGTACGGCGAGCACCCGCGCGCCGATCTCCCAGCGTGTCGTGTCCTTGCGGTTCGCGCGCAGCCACCCCGCCTCGTTCAGCGTGACCAGCGTGCGCTGCACCGTCGACTTGGGCAGTCCGAACAGTTTGGTCAGCTCGCCGACGGTCACCGGCTGGTGCTGGGCCACCGCCTCCAGGATGCGCAGTGACCTGGTGACGCTCTTCATTTCCATCTGGTTTCCCCCGTTAACTCTGCGAATTCCTCGCGTACACCCCTTGACTCCCTCCAGCGGCCGCTGCCAAGCTCGTGCCAGATTCTAGCACAGCGTTCCACAATGTGGCACGGGCGCCGAAGAAGAAGCAGAGCCCGAAGCCCTCTCCCCGAACGGCGCGAGCCGTGGCCCTCCGGGCCCGAAACCGCCGCCCCTTCCGGAATCCCCAAGTCCGCAAAACCGGGCGTTCAGCATCCACGCTCCGGGAGTCGAAAGGAACCCCCTCGTGTCTGCCAGCAAGCGCGTCGCCGTCGTCGGCGTCGGAACGATGGGCAGCCAGGCCGCCTGGCGCCTGGCGGCCCGAGGAGCCGAGGTCGTCGGCTACGACCGCTTCGCCCCGGGCCACGACCGCAGCGCCGCGGGCGGCGAGACCCGGATCTTCCGCAGCGCCCACTTCGAGGACTCCCGGTACGTCCCGCTGCTCCAGCACGCCGACGCCCTCTGGGAGGAACTCCAGCGGGAGACCGGCCGGGAGCTGCGCCGCCTGACCGGATGCCTGCTGATGGGGCCGACCGCGCACCAGCAGATGGCGACCGTGCTGCGGTCCATCGCCGAGCACGGCCTCGACCACGAGGTCCTCGACGCCCGGCTGCTGGCCAAGCGTTTCCCGCAGTTCCGGATCGAGGACGGCGACGCGGCCGTACTCGACCGCCGCGCGGGGTTCATCCGCCCCGAGCTGACGATCCACACCGCCGCCCGCCGCGCCGAGCAGTTGGGCGCCCGCATCCACCGCTACACCACGGTCCGTGAGATCGTCCCGAGCGGCAGCGGGGTCGAGGTCCGCACCGACGCCGGCGGCGAGTGGTTCGACGCGGCCGTGGTCAGCCCGGGCCCCTGGGTGAACGACCTGCTGCCCGACCTCCCGTGGGAGGTGGACATCCGCCGGCTGATCAACGCCTGGTACGTGCCCACCACCGACGCCTGGTTCGGCGAGGAGCGGCCGGCCTTCATCCGTACCGCGCCCACCCACTGCTACGGACTGCCGTCCCCGGACGGGGTCTCCGTCAAGCTCGGCCTGTCCCGGGCCCTGCACCGCCCGGCCGGCGACCCGGACCGGCTGGACCGGACGGTGGCGCCCGAGGAGCTGGACGTCTTCACCGAGCTGCTCGGCCGGTACCTGCCCGACCTGCACCCGGACCCGGTCCGCCTCTCCGTCTTCATGGAGGGCTACACCGAGAGCAGCCGCCCGCTTGTCGGCCCGCTGCCGGGCAACGACAACGTGGTGCTGCTCGCGGGTTTCTCCGGCCACGGTTTCAAGCTCTCGCCCGCTTTCGGCGACATCGCGGCGGATCTCGCGCTGGACGGCACCTCGGCCCGGCCCATCGACTTCATCTCCACCCTCGACCGGCAGGCGGCGTGACGACCATGACCAATGACCTGCTGTCCGTCGGCCCCCTGCACGCCGCCCCCGGCACCAAGACCCGCGGCACCGTCCCCGCCGACCTCGGAACCCTTACCGTCGACATTCCGCTGACCCTGGTCAACGGCGCCCGCCCCGGCCCACGCGTCGTCATCACCGCCGGTGTCCACGGCGGCGAGTTCACCGGAGTCGACGCCGCCACCCGGCTCGCGGCCCTGCTGGACCCCGCCGACGTGCACGGCCGGATCATCGTGTGCCCGGTCGCCAACCCGCCGGCCGTGTACCAGGGGCGCCTCGGCGTCTCCCCGCTCGACGGCGTCAACATCAACCGCGTCTTCCCCGGCGCCCCCGACGGCGGCCCCACCGAGCGACTCGCCGCCTGGCTCTTCGCCCACCTGCTGAACGGCGCCGACGCCTATGTGGACCTGCACTCCGGCGGCATCGACGAGGTCCTGCGCGACTTCGTCGGCTACCGCCTCACCGGCGACCCGGACCTCGACGCGAGGACCGCGGACATGGCCGGCGCGCTCGGCGTCGAGGACGTCATCCTCGGGCTGAACGCGGACGGCGGCAACAGTCACGCGGCCGCCGCCCGCGAGGGGATCCCGGCGATCCTGGTCGAGACCGGCCAACTCGGCGAGCGCGCACCGGAGTCGGCCCGTCGCCTCGTCGGCGGTCTGTACCGGTTGCTGCGTCGGCTCGGCACCCTGGACGCGGACCACCCGGTCGACGAACCCGCCGCTGTCCGCGCCTGGGTATGGGCGGCCGGCGTCACCGCCGAGGCCACCGGCCTGTGGTACCCGGAGTTCACGCTCGGGGACGACGTGACGGAGGGCCAGGTCATCGGCCGCGTCATCGACCCGTCCGACGGTCAGGAGCACAAGGTCCACGCCCCCGCCACCGGCCGTGTCTTCTACGGAATGCACGGCCTCACCGTCGCCCCCGGCGCGGAACTGGCCGCCATCGCCGCACCGGCCCCCCGGGACACGGACACCGACCACACCTGACCCCCCCCCGTACTCCACCCCCCCCGTACTCCCCCCCGTACTCCACCCCCCTGGTACTCCCCGTACCCCACCGCACCACCAGAACGAGACCCACCAGCACGCACCCCTCTTCACGTACCGCACCCCCAGGAGGCTCCCGGTGACGAATCGAATTGCGGCCCTGCCGCGTGGCGCCCGGATGGACCGCAGAGTGTTTCTGCGCGGAGCGGGCGGAGTCGCGGCAGGCATCGCCGCCACCTCGCTCACCGCGTGCGGCACCGGCACCAGCCGGTCCGTCGGCGGCGGCGCCGGCGCCGGCAAGTCCTCCAAGACGCTCGTCGTCCGCAACAGCGGCGGCAGCTACGGCGACGCCAACCAACAGGCGATCTATGAGCCGTTCACCAAGGAGACCGGCATCCAGGTCAAGGTGGTGAACATCGCGTACGCGCAGATGCTCGCCCAGGTCAAGCAGGGCCGCCCCCAGTTCGACGTCATCGACGACTCGATGGCGGACTTCGTCCTCTTCAAGCAGCAGGGCGCCACCGAGGAACTCGACTTCGACCGGCTGAAGAACTTCAAGAACGCCGGCATAGCCAAGAACCTCGTGGCCAGCAACGCGGTGGGCAAGAACTACTGGGCCAGCGTGATGGCGTACCGTACGGACGCCTTTGGTGGGAAGAAACCTTCCTCCTGGGCCGACTTCTGGGACACCAAGGCGTTCCCCGGTGACCGCGCCCTCCAGGCCCTGGACGCGGACCTGCCCGAGCTGGAGTTCGCCCTTCTCGCCGACGGCGTACCGCTGGACCAGCTCTACCCCCTCGACGTGGACCGGGCCTTCAGGTCCCTCGACGCCGTCAAAGGACACGTCAAGAAGTTCTGGGACACCGGCGCGCTGCCCGGCGTCCTGCTGGGCCGCCAGGAGGTCGTCGCCTCCAGCGTCTGGCACGGCCGCCTCGACGACCTGATCAAGGGCGGTTCGCCGCTCGCCTACCAGTGGAACGGCGCACGTCGGCAGAGCAACGCCCTGGGCATCCCCAAGGGCACGGCGAACCTCGACGCCGCCTACCAGCTCGTCGACTTCGCGCTGCGCCCCGAGGTGCAGGCGCACTTCGCCGAGCTCTACCCGATGGGCCCGAGCGTGCCCGCCGCCTACAAGAAGCTCTCCGCCACCACCGCGGCCAACCTGGCCAGCTCTCCCGGGCACCTGGACTCCGGCTTCGACCTGGACGTCGACTGGTGGATCAAGAACCAGGACGCCGTGTCGAAGCGCTGGCAGGAGTGGACGCATGCCTGAGCTGAACGTGATGTCCGAGCCCTCGGTGCGCCCCCCGATGACCACCGGTACCGGGAAACCCCTCTCCGTGACCGCGCTGCGCAAGACCTACGGCGGGGTCACCGCCGTGGACGAGGTCTCCATGGAGATCGCGGCCGGCGAGTTCGTCACCTTCCTCGGGTCCTCCGGCTCCGGCAAGACGACCACCCTGATGATGATCGCCGGATTCTGCGAACCCGACTCCGGGAGCATCGTCGTCGGCGGCCGAGACGTGACCCGGCTGGCCCCGCAGAAGCGCGGACTGGGCTTCGTCTTCCAGCAGTACCTGCTCTTCCCGCACATGTCGGTGTGGGAGAACGTCGCCTTCCCGCTGCAACTGCGCGGTGTGCCCAAGGCGGAACTGCGCCGCCGGGTCGGCGAGACGCTGGAGATGGCCGGGCTGTCCGCCATGTCCCGCCGGCGTCCACGCGAACTGTCCGGCGGCCAGCAGCAGCGTGTCGCGCTGTGCCGGGCCCTGGTCTACCGCCCGCCGGTGATCCTCATGGACGAGCCGCTCGGCGCCCTCGACAAGAAACTGCGCGACCAGCTCCAGACCGAGATCAAGCGCATCCAGCGCGAACTCGGCCTGACCGTCATCTATGTGACGCATGATCAGGAAGAGGCGCTCGTCCTCTCGGACCGGATCGCGGTGATGCGGGACGGCCGGATCGACCAGTTCGACACCCCGCAGGAGCTCTTCGAGCGCCCCCGCACCCCGTTCGTCGCCGACTTTCTCGGTGCCGCCAACTTCCTCCCGGGACGTGTGGAGGAGCAGACCGCGGACCACACACTCGTCCGGCTCGACAGCGGCGGCCTGCTGAAGGCCCGCCCCCAACCCGCGCCGCCGCCCCCGCCCCAGGCCGCCTCCCGGAGCGCGTCCCAGGCCGCCCGGGTACGCGCAGCCGTCCAGCCCGGCCGACTGGCCCTGTGTCCGCCCGAGCACGGGTTCTGTACCGGGACCGTGGAGGCGGTCACCTACGTGGGCACGCTCGTACGGGCCACCGTCCGCCCCCTGGGCGGCGCACCCGGTGACCTCGTACGGCTGGAACTCCCCGCCGGACACGCCCCGGCCCTCGGCGAGCGCGTCGGCGTGACCGCGGCCCCCGCGAACGTCAGCGTCTTTCCCGACGTCGTTCCCGACACGGAAAGCGGTGGGTGAACCATGGCCGGATCCGTACTCGCACCGAACCCGGCGCCCGCCGCGCCCCCCACACCCGCACGGCGCCCACGTCGCCTGGCACGCGGGCTCTCCGACCGGCGCACCCGCTTCGGACTGCTCAACGCCACCCCCGTCATCGTCTACCTGCTGATCCTGTTCGTCTACCCGATCTTCAGCACCCTGCTCCTCAGCCTCAAGGGCGAGGACGGCGCCTTCACCCTGCACTGGTACGCCGACGCCCTCCGCGGCGCCAACCTGGAGATCCTGCTCACCACCCTGCGCATCTCCGCCGAGACCTCCCTGCTCAGCCTCGTCATCGGCTTCCTGCTGGCGTCCGCCGTCTCCCGTCTGAAGCCCCTGTGGGCCGGCCTGGTGATGCTGGTGGTCGTCGTCCCGCACTTCATCAGCGCGCTGGTGCGCACCTACGGCTGGATCATCCTGCTCGGTGAACACGGCGTCATCAACAACGTCCTGACGGACCTTCATGTCCCGGGCGCGCCCTTCCCGTTGCTCTACAACGAGCTCGGGGTCGTCATCGGCACCACCTCCGTGATGCTGCCGTACACCGTCCTGCTGCTGTACGCCGTGATGCGCGGCATCGACCGGCGACTGCTCGCCGCCGCGGCCGGCATGGGCGCCGGACGCGTCACCATCTTCCGTCGGATCTACCTGCCACTGGTCGCCCCCGGCCTGGTCAACGCGGGCGTCCTCTGCTTCATCCTCTGCCTCGGCTACTACCTCACCCCCGCCCTGATGGGCGGCCCGAAGCAGACCATGGTCGCCTCGCTCATCGACGAGCAGGTGATGAAGCAGAACCAGTGGAACGGCGCCTCCGCGCTCGGCATCATCCTGCTGCTGCTCACCTTCGCCGGACTGCTGCTCCTGCGGCTGCTGAAGTCCGCCGGCGACGCGTACCGCGAGCGGGGTGCCACCTCGTGATCCAGCTCCGCTCCACCCTCGCCGGACGCATCGCCCTCACCGTCTTCGCCACGCTGATCCTGCTGTTCCTGGCCCTGCCGATCGTCGTCATCGTCGTCACCTCCTTCGGCAAGGACGCCTTCGGCGACTTCCCGCCGGACGCCTGGACGCTCGGCTGGTACCAGCGGCTCTTCGCCACCGGCAGCAAGTGGCCGGCCGCGCTGTCACTGAGCGCCCTGGTCGCGGCCCTGACCACGCTGTTCTCCCTCATCCTCGGCATGACCGCGGCCACCGCCCTGGTCCGCAGCGAACTGCCGCTGCGCTCGGCGGTCTACGGCCTGGTCCTCGCCCCCCTGGTGATCCCGCAGGTCGTCATCGCGCTCGGCCTGTTCCTCCTCTTCGAACCGGCCTCGATGCTCGGCAGTCCGGTCGCCATCGCGCTCGGCCACACCGTGCTGGCCTCACCGATCGCCGTGATGATCCTCGTGGCCGCCCTCAAGGGCATCGACGAACGGCTGGAGGACGCCGCCGCCAGCATGGGCGCGAGCCGCTTCACGGTCGCCCGGCGCATCACCTTCCCGCTGGCCATGCCCGGACTGGTGGCCGCCGCGATCTTCTCCTTCATCACCAGCTTCGACGAGTTCTTCATCTCGCAGTTCCTGTCCTCCGTGGACACCGTGACCCTCCCGGTCGAGGTGTTCAACGTCCTTCAGTACGACGTCGATCCGTCGGTGACGGCCGTCAGCGCCATCCTCATCGCCGTGGCCGTCGTGGCCCTCGCGCTGGTCGGCGTGGCGCGCCGGCTCAGCGGCTTCGGCAAGCAGGACGGCCTGCTGCCGACCGAGCCAGCCGTGGGCCTCCCCGCCGGAAGTGAGACCCCATGACCACCAGCACCCGCACCCCGTCCGGCGCGCTCTCCGCCACCGCGGCCAGACACCTCCTGCTGAACATGACCCCCAACGGCTCGCTCGGACCGGAGGGCGAGCACCTCTTCGTCGTCCAGCGAGGAGAGGGCCCGTACGTCGAGGACACGGACGGCAGACGCTACATCGACGGTCTCTCCGGCCTGTACTGCTGCCAACTCGGCTATTCCTACGCCCCCGAGTTCGCCGAGGCCGCCGAACGGCAGCTGCGCGACCTGTGCTTCAGCCCGCTGTGGTCCTCCTCCGCGCACCCGACGGCCATCGACCTCGCCGAACGGCTGTCCCGGATCGCCCCCGTGGACGTCGAGCACACCTTCTTCTCCGGCGGCGGTGCCGAAGCCGTCGAGACCGCCTGGAAGGTCGCCCGCCGTTACCACGCCCTGCGCGGCGAGCCGGGCCGCGTGAAGGCCATCGCCCGCCGCGGCGCCTACCACGGCCTGACCATCGGCGCCCTGGCCCTGACCGACGACCCGGGCCTGAAGGAACCGTACGGCCCCCCGGCGATCGACACCCGGTTCGTGTCCAACACCAACCGCTTCGGCCTGGCCCCCGAGTACGTCGACGACGACGTGTACACCACCCACCTGCTCGCCGAGCTGGAGGCCGCGATCCTGGCCGAGGGCCCGGAGTCGATCGCCATGCTGATCGCCGAGCCGGTGCAGAACCGGGGCGGCTGCATCGCCCCGCCCGACGGGTACTGGCCGGGTCTTCGGGCTCTGGCCGACCGCTACGGTTTCCTGCTCGTCGCCGACGAGGTGATCACCGCTTTCGGGCGGCTGGGGGAGTGGTTCGGCGGCGACCGCTACGGCGCCCGCCCCGACATGGTCACCGTCGCCAAGGGCATCACCGCCGGATACGCCCCCATGGGCGCCACCCTGGTCAGCAACCGGGTCACCGAGGTCATCAACCGGCCCGGGGCGGTCCTCAACCACGGCTACACCTTCGCCGGGCACCCGCTGAGCGCGGCCATCGCCCTGCGCAGCCTGGAGATCATGGAACGCGACCGGATCCTGGACCACGTCCGCGGACTCCAGGACCACCTCGCCCGGCGGATGGCCTCCCTCGCCGACCTGCCGATCGTCGGCGACGTCCGGGGCGCCGGGTTCTTCTACGCCTGCGAGCTCGTCGGCGACCTGGAGGGCGGCGGCTTCAGCGACACCGCCCGCGCGGCCCTCGTCGCCGACCTGGTCCCGCGCCGCCTTCGCGAGGCCGGGCTGCTCGCCCGCGTCTACAACCGCGCCGCCCCGCTGGTGCAGATCGCGCCGCCGCTGATCAGCGACCGCCCACTCCTCGACCGTATCGCCGACATCCTCGCGGAGACCCTCGACGAGGCGTCCGCCCGCCTGTGAACCCCCGCACTTGTCCAGCATTGAAGGGAACCACCGCATGTACTCCATCGGTCCGCTGACCGTCGCCCCCGGCGAGCGCGCCCAGGGCCTCATCGCCGTCGGCACCAGCAGCTACGGAGTGGAGCTCGGCATACCGCTGATCGTCGTCAACGGCGCTGAGCCCGGCCCGGTGCTGTGCGTGGACGCGGGCGTGCACGGCGACGAGTACGACGGCCAGGAGGCGATCCGGCGCGTCCTCGCCGAGACCGACCCGGCCACCCTGCGCGGCACCGTCGTCGGCATCCCCTGCCTGAACACCCCCGCCTTCGAGGCCGCCGCCCGCACCAGCGGCCTGGACCACCTCAACCTCAACCGGATCTTCCCGGGCGACGCGGACGGCTCGTACTCCCTGCGCCTGGCCGCCACCTTCGTCGAGCAGGTCGTCCCCGCCGTCGACGCGCTCGTCGACCTGCACACCGGCGGCACCTTCGGTGAGATCGCCCCGCTCGTCATCCTCCAGGGCGGCTATGAGGAACTGGCCACGGACCTCGCCCTCGCGGCCGGGCACGAGCTGGTCTGGAAGGGCGGCAAGTGGGGCGGCACGGTCCGCCACCCCACCCTCGCGGCCGGCAAGCCCGCCATCACCATCGAGGCCGGCGGCGGCACCTACCGCGAGGCCAACGTCGAGCTGCACATCGGCTCGATCCGCAACATCATGCGGCAGCTCGGCATGACCGACGGCGAGCCGGAGCTGCGCGAGACGTACACGACGGTCTCCGGCACCTTCGCCCGCTCCGCCGCCGGCGGCTTCTTCGTCGGGCACGCCGATCCGGGCGAGACCTGCAAGGAAGGCGACCTGATCGCCCACATCGTCGACCACTACGGCAACACGCTGGAGGAGGTCCGCGCCCCGCAGGACGGCATCGTGCTCTGGGTACGCAGGATCCGCACGGTCCATCCGGGCGACGAGGTCGTCATCTTCGGCGAGGTGCAGGGAGAGATCCAGCCATGAACGGCGAAGCCCCGCGGACCGAAGCCCCGCGGACCGAAGCCCCGCGGACCGAAGCCCCGCGGACCGAAGCCCCGCGGACCGAACCCCTGCGGACCGAACCCCTGCGGACCGAAGCCCCGCGGACCGAACCCCTGCGGACCGAAGCCCCGCGGACCGAACCCCTGCGGACCGAAGCCCCGCGGACCGAAGCCCCGCGGACCGAACCCCCTCTGGCCGAACGCCCGTTGACCGTGCTGCTCATGATCGACGGCAAGCAGGTCCCCGCCGCCGACGGCCGCTCCTTCACCGTCCTCGACCCGTCCGACGGCACGGCCCTCGCCGAGGTCGCCCTGGCCGGTGAGGCGGACGTGGACCGTGCCGTCGCCGCGGCCCGGACGGCGTTCACGGCACCCGAGTGGGCGCGGCTGCGCGCCGCCGACCGGGGGCGCCTGCTCCATCGCATCGCGCAGGCGATCCGGCGCGAGGGCGAGTGGCTGGCCCGGCTGGAGAGCCAGGACGTCGGCAAGCCGCTCAGCCAGGCGAAGGCCGACGTCGAGTCCGCCGCCCGCTACTTCGAGTTCTACGCGGGCGTCGCCGACAAACTCGGCGGCACCACCATCCCGCTCGGCCCCGGCCTGATCGACTACACCGTGCGCGAGCCGATCGGCGTCTCCGGCCAGATCATCCCCTTCAACTACCCGCTCCAGAACACCGCGAGGGGCTCCGCCCCGGCACTGGCCGCGGGCTGCACGGTGGTGCTCAAGCCCTCCCCGGAAGCTCCGCTCACCCCGCTGGAGATCGCCAGGATCGCGCTGGAGTGCGGACTGCCGCCAGGGGTGCTGAACGTCGTCCCCGGCGACGCGGAGACAGGGGCGGCCCTCGCCGGACACCCGGACATCGACCAGGTCACCTTCACCGGCTCGGTGCCGACCGGCATCAAGGTCGCGCAGGCGGCCGCCGCCAACGTGGTGCCCTCGGTGACGGAACTCGGCGGCAAGTCGCCGTTCACCGTGTTCGCCGACGCCGACTTCGACCTGGCACTGGGCGCGGTGCTCGGCGCGTCGTTCAGCAACGCCGGGCAGATGTGCTCCGCGGGAACACGGCTGCTGCTCCAGCGCGGCGCCGAGGGCTTCCTGGACCGGCTGGTCGAGAAGGTCGCCGGCCTGCGTGTCGGTCCCGGGCTCACCGACCCGGACATCGGTCCGCTGATCTCCGCCCGGCAGCGCGACCGGGTCCTCGGCTACCTGGACCTGGCCCGGCAGGAGGGCGCCACGGCCCGGACCGGGGGCGGCGCGCCGTCGGATCCCGCGCTCGCCGACGGCTACTACGTCGAGCCGACCGTCCTCACCGGCCTGACCAACCAGGCCCGTTGTGCCCGCGAGGAGATCTTCGGCCCGGTCGTCACGGTCATCGGGTTCGACGACGCCGACGAGGCCCTGGCGATCGCCAACGACAGCCCGTACGGCCTCGCCTCGTACGTGTGGAGCCGGGACATCGACAAGGCGATGCGGATGGCCGAGGGCATCAGGGCCGGCCAGGTGTATGTCAACGCCACCGGCGTCGGCACCGGCGTCGAACTGCCCTTCGGCGGCTACAAGCACAGTGGCTGGGGCCGGGAGAAGGGCCTGGAGGCCCTCGCCAGTTACACCCAGACCAAGAACGTGTGCATCGGATTCGGGGACCGGTCATGAGTTCGCGGAGAGCGGCGACAGGAGCTCGGTCATGAGGTACCGGAGAGCGGCGACAGGAGCCCGGCCATGAGGTACCGCACCCTCGGCGAGCGCGGTCCCACCGTCTCCGTGGTCGGCCTCGGCGGCAACAACTTCGGCTCCCGCCTCGACGAGGACGGCACGAAGGCCGTCGTGCACGCGGCCCTCGACGCGGGGATCACCCTGTTCGACACCGCCGACACGTACGGCGGGTTCGGCGAGTCGGGCGGCTCGCGCGGCGACGGCGAACGCCTCCTCGGCGCGGCGCTGAAGGGACGCCGTGAGGAGGTCGTGCTGGCCACCAAGTTCGGCATGGAGATGGGACCGGAAGCGGACCTGTACGGCCGACGTGGCGCGCGCCCCTACATCCGGTACGCCGTCGAATCCTCACTGCGCCGGCTCGGCACCGACCGGATCGACCTGTACCAGTACCACGAGCCGGACGGTGTCACCCCGTTGGAGGAGACCCTCGCCGCCCTCCGGGAACTCGTCGCCGAGGGCAAGATCGGGTACATCGGCTGTTCCCACCTCCCCGCCGAGGACCTGTCCGACGCCTTCGTGTCCACGCAGGCCCGCTACCACCTGCTCGACCGCGGTGCGGAGCACGACGTGATCCCGGCCTGTCTGCGCGCCGGCGTCGGTCTCCTGCCGTTCTACCCGCTCGCCAACGGCCTGCTCAGCGGCAAGTACCGGCGCGGCGAACCGCCGCCGCCCGGCAGCCGGCTGTCCTGGCGGCAGGGCTGGCTGACCGACGCCGCTCTCGACCGCGTCGAGGCGCTCACCGCGTACGGCACCGAACGCGGTCTGACCCTCCTGGAGGTCGCCGTGGGCGGGCTGGCCGGCCTGCCCGCCGTCGGGTCCGTGATCTGCGGAGCCATGAGGCCCGAACAGGTCACCGCCAACGCGGCGGCGGCCCACTGGACACCCGACGCGACCGACCTGGCCGCCCTCGACGCCATCGTGGCCCCCGGCGAGCAGGTCGTCTGACCTCCCCAACTCCCTTATCGGCACCCGGAAACGAGGCTGAACACCATGCGAGAGATCGTCACCTTCGACGCCTACGGCACCCTGGTCGACTTCCAGCTCGGCCCCACCACCCTGAAGGTCCTGGCCGACCGGCTGGACCTGGACGGACTGGACGTCGACGAGTTCCTCGACGACTTCCGCGTCATGCGCTTCCAGGCCGTTCTGGAGGCCTACCGCCCCTACCACGAGGTCCTGCACTCCAGCCTGCGGACGGCGATGCGTCTGCACGGTCTGGAGTACCGCCCCTCGGACGGCGACGCCCTGGTCGAGGCCGTCCCCACCTTCGGCCCCTTCCCGGAGGTCCCGGACGCCCTGCGCGCGCTGAAGAGCAGGTACGAGATCGCCATCATCACCAACAGCGACGACAACCTCATCGCGCGCAACGTGGGGAACATCGGCGTCGAGTTCGACCACGTGATCACGGCCGAGCAGGCGGGCGCGTACAAGCCGGACCGCCAGACCTTCGAGCACGCCTTCAAGACGATCGGTGTCGACGCCTCCCAGGTCATCCACACCGCACAGGGCTGGGAGTACGACCACATCCCGACCCGCGACCTCGGCCTGCGGCGCCGCGTGTGGATCAACCGCTACGGTCGCCGCGGCAGCGCGGACTACCAGCCGTACGACGAGCTGCCCGACCTGTCCGGGCTGCCGGACCTGCTCGGCTGCTGAACCACGGCGACACAGGACAGAGAACGCAGAGGACGCACGCCATGAAGCAGATCCCGTACTGGCTCGACACCGCCCCGCCGCTGCCCGACCGCTCCGGAAGGGAGCTGCCCGACGAGGCGGACGTGGTGGTCATCGGCGGCGGACTCACCGGCCTGTCCACCGCGTACCACACCGCCCGCAAGGGCGCCCGGGTCGTCCTCGTGGAGAAGGACAAGATCGGCTCGGGCGCCTCAGGCCGCAACGGCAGCATGTGCACCCAGGGCCTCACCATCGGCGTCGGCGAGGCCCGCAAGCGCTACGGCCAGGAGCGCGCCCGCGAGCTCTACGACTCCTTCCGGGAGGCCGTGGACGTGGTCGAGGAGCTGACGCACAAGGAGCGGATCGACTGCGACTTCCACCGCTCCGGCCGCCTGGGCGTGGCCTTCAAGCCGCGGCACTTCGAGGCGATGAAGGCCACCCGGCGGGATCTCGCCGAGAACTTCGGCCACGACACCGAGCTGCTCTCCCGGGGCGACCTCAGGTCGGAGCTGGGCTCGGACCACTACCACGGCGCCCTGCTCGACCCGCTGAGCGCGGGCCTGCACGTGGGCAAGTACGTGCACGGCCTCGCCGAGGCCGCCGAACGCGCCGGCGCCGACATCCACGAACGCAACGCGGCCACCGGCCTCACCCGCCTGCCGGACGGCGGTTTCCTGGTCGAGACACTGCACGGCACGCTCCGCGCCAAGCAGGTCATGGCCGCCACCGACGCCTACACCGACAAGGCGATGCCGTGGTTCCGCAAGCGGCTGATCAACGTCGGCAGCTTCATCATCGTCACCGAGCCCCTGGGGGAGGAGCGGGCACGGGAGTTGATCCCCCGCGCCCGCCTGGTGGTCGACTCGAAGAACATCGGCCACTACGTCCGCCTCACCCCCGACCATCGCCTCGCCTTCGGCGGCCGGGCCCGCTTCGCCCCGTCCAACCCGGCCTCCGACCTCAAGAGCGGGGACGTCCTGAAGCGGGAGATGACGGAGATCTTCCCGCAGCTGGCGGACGTCCGGGTCGACTACGTGTGGGGCGGCATGGTCGGCTTCTCCTGGGACCGTCTCCCGCACGCCGGTGAGGCGAACGGCCTGTACTACTCCATGGGTTACTGCGGCCACGGCGTCCAGATGGCCACCTATATGGGCCGGGCCGTCGCCGAGATGATGGACGGAAAGCCGGAGGCCAACCCGCTGCGCGGCCTCGGCTTCCCCAAGGTCCCCGTCCCCTTTTACAACGGCACGGCCTGGTTCCTGCCGTTCGGCGGCGCCTACTACAAGGCCAAGGACCGGCTGCGCTGAGGCGCCGGGGACGCGCACGCGTCGCGGGGCCCTCCGCCTACGGCGGAAGGCCCCGCCCCTCACCCAGGCGTGGCATGGACCGGCACCTCGAACAGCCGCAGTTGGAGGGCGAGGGTGCTGTAGTAGCCCACCAGCGTGGACAGTTCGAACAGGGTCCGCTCACCCAGTGCGTCCCGCGCCGCGCTGTACTGACGCTCGTCGAACACGCCGGACCGGCCGATCAGTGCGCGGACGAACGCCCAGGTCGCCCGTTCGACGGGATCGGAGAACCCCGGATCCCGCCCCTCGCGCAGGGCCAGCAGCTCGTGGTCCGTCAGTCCGGCGGCGGCGCCGACACGTTCGTGCGCGTGGCGTTCGAAGGCACTCTCCCAGACCTGGGCCACCACCAGGATCGCGATCTCCCGTTGCCGTGCCCCGAGACCGGTGCGGTAGCGGATGGCGGCGCCGAGCTCCTGGAGGGCCCGGCCGAGGCCGGGGCTCAGCAGCATGGCGTTGAACGGGCCACGCAGGGACCCCTGTTCGTCGGTGAGGGGGAAGTGACGCGGGCCCTCGGCGCGTGGCCCGCCGGTGATCTCCTCGTACAGCGCCCGCTGTTCGGCGTCGAGTTCGGCCGGGACGAGCGGCCGCAGGCGGGGGTTCACCGCTCCGGCTCGGTCAGCGCGACCAGCTCGGCGTCCGTGAGGAGACGGCCCTCGCGCTCCATCAACTCGCGTGCCCGGCCGAGTACGGCGTCGACCTGGGCGGGGCTGATCTCGATCCCCAGGGCCGTCAACTTGTCGGCCAGGGTGTAGGGGCCGCTGTCGGGTGTGAAAGGAACGTTGCGGGAGTTGCCGACCGCGGTGGGCTCCAGGCAGTTGTGGAGAAGCGGGTCGATCTCCGCCTCCTGGGTGATGAGATCCATGCCGCCCCAGCAGAAGGCGTGGGTGCCGGTGACCGGATGGTTCCAGGGAATGTGATAGCCCGTCAGGTCCTGTCCGGCGCGGGCGAGTTCGGTGAGTTTTTCGGTGCTGATGCCGGTCCGTACGCCGTACAGGGCCTCGAAGGCGAGCGCGGTCGCCGCGAGGTCGGCGTTGCCGGGTCCTCCGCAGTAGCCGTTGACCGACAGTTCGACGACGGTGGCGCCGGCGCGGACGGCGGCCACGGCGCAGCCGACCGCCAGGCCGAAGGTGTTGTGCGGGTGCAGTCCGACCGCCACGTCCGGCGCCAGGCTGGTCGTGAGCCGGACGAGATGGGCGTACGCCTCGGGGCTCATCGCGCCCGGCCCGTCGAACAGGGTGAGTTCACCGGCTCCGGCCGCGGCGAGCACGCGGACCGATTCCTCGTGGGTCTCCTCGGTGGCGTACGAGACCATGAGCAGCGGCACGATCACGTCGAGGCCTCGGCCGCGGGCGTGCTCGATCAGGCGGGCCGCGCGGGCCAGTACGGCGGCGCGGTCGCGCGGGGTGTCGGGGGTGCGCCACTCCTCGCCCCGCCAGGCCCGGCCATAGGCGGGGGCCTGGTAGATCAGCGAGGTCTCGCCGAAGCCCTGGACCCACACCTGGACGGCGTCGTAACCCGCCGCGGCGGCCCGGTCGATGTCGTCGGGGGAGCGCATCAGCGGGCACACCACCCGGCATTCCGGGTTCTCGCCCTTGACCAGCCCGACCTCGGCCTTCAGAGCCGTGGCGTCCCGGCCGCCGAGTCCCGCCGTGACGACTTCGGCCACTTGGCAGGAGACGAGCTGCCGCAGGAACGCCTCCTTCGCCTCCGGCGAGGCCACGACACCCGGCAGCGTCTCCACCGACCGCAGGGTCGCGTCCCGCAGCCGAACGCTCCTCGGCAGTGAACCCGTCACATCCGTACGCCGGTTGAGAGGGCTGACCGACCAGCGGCCGGGCCGGTAGGCGCCCGGCGCGCGCCGCGCCGCCAACTCGGCACGGAAACGGGCGATCTCGTCAGGAGTGAACACCGGCGGCTTGTCCATGGGCCTCCTTCGGGAGTTCTTGAACCTCGCGAACGAGCCCCATCCAAGCAACCTGTCGACACTGATGGCAATACCGACGGCGTTCAGCCTTAAATGTTTACTTTCTGTCGACACTTGGCTAAGACTGTCGACAGGCTCGGCGGCCGTTCCCACCGCTTCGGAGCCCTTCGCGCCGTCCGTGCGCGTCACCCGACCGAGGGAGAGCCCCGTGACCCAAGACCTGCCCGACAAACGGGCCGGCCGTCTGGCCGGCCGGATCGCTGTCATCGGTGGTGCCGGCAGTGTCGGTCCCGGCTGGGGCAACGGCCGTGCCACCGCCGTGATCTTCGCTCGTGAGGGCGCCACCGTCTTCCTGGCCGACCGGGACGAGGAGTCCCTGGAGGTCACGGCCCGACTGGTCCGCGACGAGGGCGGCACCGCGCACACGGCGGTACTCGACGTGACCGAACCCGCCGCCGTCCGGGACTACTTCGCCGAGTGCGAGCGCCTGGCGGGCCGCGTGGACGTCCTCGTCAACAACGTCGGCGGTTCGCACCCCGGGGGTGCGGTCGAGCTGAGCCCGGAGGACTGGGAGAGCCAGTTGCGCACCAACCTCACCAGCGCCTTCCTCGCCTGCAAGTACGTCATCCCGATCATGCGGCGCGGCGGCGGGGGCTCCGTCGTCAACACCGCCTCGGCGTCCGGGCTGCGCTGGACCGGCGCCGCCCAGGCGGGCTACGCGGCGGCCAAGGCGGCGGTCATCCAGCTGTCCCGGGTCACCGCCGTCGAGTACGGGCCGGACCGCGTCCGCGTGAACACCGTCGTGCCCGGTCAGTTGCACACTCCGATGGTCGAGGCCCGCCTCGCCGGTCAGCGGGCCGGCGGTGACGTGACGAAGCTGCTGGCCCAGAGGCAGGCACGGATCCCGCTCGGTTTCATGGGCGACGGCCGCGACACGGCGTACGCGGCGCTCTTCCTCGCCTCCGACGAGGCCCGCTTCGTCACCGGTACGGAGATCGTCGTCGACGGCGGAATGACGGCGCGCTGTGACTGAACGCGCCGTGCACGAGACGCGGTCGGTGCCCTCCCCGGGCTGCCCGCCTCCGCATCCCGCCCCGCGTGTCCCGTCCCTGCCCCTCCCGCCGGACAGCTGCGACGCCCACTGCCATGTCCTCGGTCCCGCCGCTGTCTTCCCCTATGCCCCGGACCGCACGTTCACCCCGTACGACGCGCCCAAGGAACAATTGCGCGCCCTGCACGCCCACTTGGGCATCCGCCGGGCCGTGATCGTGCAGTCCTCCTGCCACGGTCGCGACCATGCGGCGTTGCTGGACGCGCTCGGATCCGACACCGGCCGACTGCGCGGCGTGGCCCTGATCGGCGAGACGACGACGCGGGAGGAGATCGAGGAACTGCACCGGGCGGGCGTACGGGCCTTCCGCCTCAACTTCCTTCCCCATCTGCGCACCCCGCCCACCCGCGACGAGATCGACTCGGTGCTCGAACGCGTCGACGGACTCGACTGGGCGGTGCAACTGCACGTCCGAGGCGAGGAGATCGCCGCCCTGGAAGGCCTGGTACGCGCCCTGCCCGGGCGGGCGGTCGTCGACCACATCGGGCGGGTCGACCTCGCCACCGGGCGGGACGGACCGGCCCTGCGCAGCCTGCGCGCTCTGCTCGACACCGGTCGGGTGTGGGTGAAGGCCAGCGGGGTCGACCGGATCTCCCGGCAGGGTCCGCCGTACGCCGACGCGGTGACCCTGGCCGCCTCTCTGGTGGCGTACGCGCCGGAACGCGTCGTCTGGGGGACCGACTATCCGCACGTCAACATCGTCGGCGAGGCCCCCGACGACGGGCTGCTCGTCGACCTCGTCGAGCGGATCGCCCCCGACCCCGCGCACCTGCGCAGGCTGATGGTCGACAACCCGGCGGAGCTCTTCGACTTCCCACCCACTCACTAGTGTCGGCAGAGACGGCAGTTATTTCGCTGTCAGATCCCTTGAAGGGGCAAAGTGTCGACAGTAGTGTCCGGACTCGAACCCCCGTGTGAGGAGAACGGCATGGTCCAGTTGTCCCGGGAGCGCCTGCTCAGGCGTGGCGACGCGGCGTACGAACAGGCTCGGCGAGACGCGGTCTGGAACGAGCGCAAGCCCGACCGGTTCCCCGACGTCATCGTGCTCGCCGACAACGAGCGGGACGTGGTGGCCGCCGTACGGCTGGCCCGCAGCGAGGGGCTGTCCCTCGGTATCCGCTCGGGCGGCCACAGTTGGGTCGGCAACGGCGTGCGGGACGGCGGCATGCTGCTCGACCTCTCGCGACTGCAGGACATCACCGTCGACCCGAAGGCCCGGACAGCCGCCGTCCAGCCCGCGGCCAAGGGGCCCGAACTGCTCGCCCGACTCGCCCCGCACGGCTTGTTCTTCCCCACCGGCCACGCCCCCACCGTAGGCATCGGCGGCTTCGTCCTCGGCGGCGGCTACGGCTGGAACTCGCGCCGCCTCGGCCCGGCCTGTCTCAGCGTCGAAGCCATCGACGTCGTCCTCGCCGACGGCACCCTCGTGCACGCCACCGACGACACACACCCCGACCTGCTGTGGGCCGCCCGCGGCAGCGGCCCCGGCTTCTTCGGCGTAGTCACCCGCTTCCACCTCGCCGCGCACGACCGGCCGCGCCGCGTCCTGCGCACCGTCCACAGCTACCCCCTCGACCTCCGCGACGACGTGCTGACCTGGTCGTACGACCTCCTCGAAGACCTCTCGCCGGCCGTCGAGTTCTCGGCGAAGGTGGGCTTCTCTCCATGGCTCGACCGGCAGACGGTCACCGTCACGGCCACCGCCTTCTGCGAGACGGACGACGACCTCCTCGCCCCGCTGGAGGACGCGCCCTTCCGGGACCGGGCGATCCGCGCGGTGGTCGCGCAGGAGACCGGCATGGCGGAGCTGTACGACTACGCCGACCGCATGACCCCGCCCGGCAGGCGCTGGGCGCTGGACGGGATCTGGACCGACGAACCGGTCGAGAAGATCCTGGACGCGGCCCGGCCGCTGTTCGACTCCATCCCCGACACCACCAGCCATGTGCTGTGGATGCTGTGGGGCGGCCACCCGGAGAGCGCGAACGCCTGCTGGTCCAGCCAGGCGAAGGTGTACCTCTCGCCCAACGCGGGCTGGACGGACCCCACCGAGGACCTCGCCCACGAACGCTGGGCGCACGGCCGGCTCGCCGAACTCCAGCACCTTTCGAAGGGCCTGCAGTTCTCCGACAACAACCTCGCCGACCGTTTCGACCACGGGCTCAGCCCCGCCAACTCCGCACGCCTGGAGCAGATCCGGGCCCTGTACGACCCCGAGGGCCTGTTCCGCACCTACATGACCCCTCAGGAGTCCACGACCGCCTATGCCGCCGCTGGACACACGCGGACGCAGTAGTTCGTACTCAGGAAGCTCAAGGAGAGCCGTTTCATGGAGACTTCGAGAACCCCGCGGCGTCGTACCCTCATCGTCCTGTCCGCCCTGGCCGTCACCGGATCCCTCACCGTCACCGCCTGCGGAGGCGACTCGGCCACCGCCACGACCTCCGACGGCAAGGCCGAGGTCACCGTCCTGCGCTCCAACGGCGCCATCTTCGAGCCGCTCTACATAGCCCAGCAGCAGGGCTACTTCGAGGACGCGGACCTCGACGTCACCATCAAGGCCGGCGCCCAGGACACCTCGCAGAACGCGCCGTCCGTCCTCAACGGCGAGGCACAGTTCGCGATGACGGACAGCTCCGGCTTCCTCAAGGGCGCCGCCCAGGACATGCCGATCCGGATCGTGACCGGACTGCAGTCGGCGACGACGAAGACGGACCCCACCGACGGGCTGCTCGTCAAGAAGGACAGCTCGATCACGTCGTTCTCCGACCTGGAGGGCAAGACCGTCGGGATCTCCGCGCTCGGCGGCACCATCCAGTTCATCTGCGAGTACCTGGTCCAGAAAGACGGCGGTGACCCTGAGAAGGTCAAGTTCGTCGCCCTGCCGACGACGTCGCTCACCGACGCCGCCACATCCGGCAAGACGGACGCGATCTTCTCCTTCGGGCCCTTCTACTTCGCCGGCAAGGACAGCGGACTGCGCTCCATCGGCAACGGCATGAACGACGTGCCCGGCATGGTCCAGGGCCTGCTCTTCTCCAGCGAGCAGTACCTGTCGAAGAACGCGCCCGCGGCGAAGAAGTTCGTCGACGCGGTCGCCAAGGCCATCACCTACGCCAACGAGCACCCCGAGGCCGTCAGGGCGATCGACAAGAAGTACACCCAGGTCCCCGCCGACTTCATCGACAAGCACGACACCAACCACTACGACAAGAACCTCGACACGACGGTCATGCGCACGGTCATCACAAAGATGCACGAGTTCGACCTGCTCGACAACGAGCCGAAGGACGACGCGATCTACTGGGACCAGGCCCCGACCGCGGGCGGAGAGTAATCATGGTCAAGCTCCGACTGCTACAACTCGGCGCACTCGCCGCCGTGTTGGCGCTGTGGGCGGTGATCGCCGCGGCGGGCGTGGTCAGTTCCACCGCGCTGCCCGGACCGCGTGCCGTGGCCGTCGCCCTGGGGGAGCTTCTCGGCAGCGCCGGCTTCTGGCAGGCGGTGGGGGAGACCCTGCGCGGCGCTGTCACCGGACTGGTCGTGGCGATCGCCGTGGGCATTCCCGTGGGCCTGGTGACCGGGGTGTACGCGGCGGCCGAGGAGTCCTCGCGGCTGCTCGTGGAGATCCTCCGCTCCTTCCCGGTGATCGCTCTGCTGCCGGTGTTCCTGCTGGTCCTCGGCTCCACCCCGAGTATGAAGGCCACCGTCGTCTTCATCGCCTGCGTCTTCCCGGTGCTGCTCCAGGCCCAGTACGGGGCCCGCAGCGTGAGCCAGGCCGTACACGAGACCGTGCACGGCTACCGCATCCCGCGCCTGCTGCGGCTGCGCCGGGTGTTCCTGCCGGCCGCGGCACCCTCGATCATGACGGGACTGCGGCTCGCGGCGACGACGGCGGTCCTGGTGTCCATCGGCGTGGAAGTACTCACCACGCTCCCCGGCATCGGCCACATGATCATGGAGTCGCAGCAGGCGGGCGCGTCCGCGCGGGCGTACGCGTACATCCTCACCGGCGGGGCCATCGGCTACACGATCACACTGCTAGCGCAGGCCGCCGAGCACCGCCTGATGCGCTGGCGCCCGCCCACGCGGGCCGGAAGGGAGTAGCGCCATGGCCTGGAAACCGATCCTGCGCCAACTGTGGCTGCCCGCCCTGGTGTTCCTGATCCTGCTCGTGTCGACCGCGGGCAGCACGAACTTCTACTTCCCGCCGCTCACCGAGGTCCTCGCCGCGCTGTGGCACGAACTGCTGCACGGCGATCTCGTGGAGGACCTGCTGTTCAGCCTGAGCAACATCGTGCTCGGCCTGGCCCTGGCCACCGTGGTGGGCGTGGCCGCCGGGCTCGTCATCGGGGAGAGCCCCACTCTGCGCCTGGCGACCGGCCCGCTGCTCGACTTCGCCCGTGCCACCCCGACCGTCGGATTCGTGCCCGTCATCATCCTCACCCTCGGCATCGGCTCCGGTCCGAAGATCTTCCTGATCTTCCTGGGGTCCGTGTGGCCGATCCTCCTCAACACCGTCAGCGGAGTGCGCGCCATCGGCCCGGCCGTGCACGAGACCGCACGCGGCTACCGCATCCCCTGGCCGCTGCGTCTGCGCCGGGTGACCCTGCCCGGTGCGCTGCCGCAGATTCTCGCTGGCATCCGGATCGCCCTGGCCGTCGCCGTCGTACTGATGGTCGTCAGCGAGATCTACGGATCACCCGTCGGGCTCGGCAACTTCATCCTGCGGAGCGGATCCAGCTTCCACGTCGCCGAGACCTGGGCCGGCACCATCCTGATCGGGATCGTCGGGTACGGCCTGAGCGTGCTGCTCCTGCTCGTCGAGCACCGTCTCCTGGGCTGGTACCACCAGCGCGCACCCCGGGTGCGCTCCCCGCGTCCGGCCGCCCTCGGCGAGGGCGTCAAGAGCAACGGAGTCGCCGTATGACCCGCGGATCCAGTCTGCACGTCGAGGACCTCCGCATGAGCTTCGGACAGGGGCCGCGGGAACACCGGGTGCTCGACGGTCTGTCCCTGCGGGTGGACCCCGGGGAGTCGGTGTGTGTGGTCGGTCCGTCCGGCGCGGGCAAGACGACGCTCCTGCGCTGTCTGGCCGGCCTGACCCCGCCCACCTCGGGCCGGGTGCGCTACGGGGAGGAGCCGCTCACCGAGCCGCACGCCGACATCGCCGTGGTCTCCCAGGACTACCGAGGCTCGCTGCTGCCCTGGCTGCGGGTGTGGGACAACGTCGCCTTCCCGCTCCAGGGCCGGGGAGTCAAGAAGGCCGTCCGCAAGCGGCGCGCCCTGGAGTGCCTGGAGGCGGTCGGCCTCCCGGACGTCGGGGACAAGTATCCGTGGCAGCTCTCCGGCGGCATGCAGCAACGGGTGGCCATCGCGCGCGGCCTGGCGTACGACGCCCCGGTGCTGCTGATGGACGAGCCGTTCGGATCGGTCGACGCCCAGTCCCGCTTCGACCTGGAGGACCTGACCCTCGAACTGCGTCGCCGACTCGGCATCACGGTGGTCGTGGTCACCCACGACATCGACGAGGCCGTCTACCTCGGCGACCGCGTCATCGCCCTCGGTGGCACACCGACCGTTGTCCTCGACACGATCACCATCCCGCTCGGCACCGACCGCGACCAGCTCTCGACCCGGGCCGATCCCCGGTTCGCCGAACTGCGGACACGGGTGCTGGCGCTGATCCGCGGGGAGAAGCTGCCGGCCGGTCCCGAGGTGGCACGTCAGTGAGACTCGACCATGTCGGTATTTCCGTACCGGATCTGGAAGCCGCCGTCACCTGGTACCGCGAGGCACTGCGTCTCACCGAGGAGCACGCCTTCTCCGTCCAGGGGACCGGACTGCGCGGGGTGATGCTCCGTCACTCCACCGGTTTCCGAGTCGAGTTGCTGCACCTCCCCACCGCCGGAGCGGGCTTCGTCGCCGACGGCCCGCTCCAGGCGGCGGGCACGCTCGGCTACGGCCATCTCTGCCTCGCCGTCGACACACCCGAGCAGGTCGACGCGGAGTTCGCACGGCTCGTCGCCGCGGGCGCGGGCGTCCGGATGAGCCCGCGGCCCGCGCCGCGGCCGGGCGCGCGGATGGCGTTCGTGTCCGACCCGTACGGCAATCTCATCGAGCTGATCGACCGGGATGCCTGAGGCGCGGAGTCGAGTCCCCCCTTTGCTGCCGCGCCGCGGTCAGCCATGCCTGAAACCCATGGAGAACAAGGGAGTTCACTGTGTCACGCACCAGCAGGACAGGCCCTGAGGTCACCTACCGGGCCCGCCCCCGCGCCCTACTCGTGGCGGTCGCCGCCGCCTTCGCACCCACACTGACCGCACCGGCTGCCGCCCATGCCGCGAACACCAGGTCCGGCAAGGCCGGCACCCGCATCACCGTTGCCTCCGGCGAGACCCTGGAGCTGACCGGGACCACCACCGCGAGTGTCCTCACGATCGAAGAGGGCGGCGTCATCACCGTCCCCGACGGCCACAGCCTGTCCCTCACCGTGAACGGCGTGGAGACCGGCAGCAAGCTCGCCGAACTCACCGACGGCCTCGGCGGAGAGGCCACCGCCATCGCCGCCGGCACCTACCGCGGCACGGTCGTCCTCACCGTCGCCGAGGCCAACGACCTCGCCTTCAGCGACCTCACCTTCCCCTTCCGTCAGGCCCTCTACGTCGACGCGGACGGCGTCGACGAAGCCAAGTCGGTCCCCTCGGCGGTCCTCCGCGGCACCGTCACCGACACGGCGGCCGGCAACATCAGACTGCTGTCCGACGGCGAGGCCTTCAACGGCGTCTACGTCACCGGGGGCGGCACCTACACCCTCACCAAGCCGCGGATCGCCTACAGCGGCAACGGCCGCTGTGACTTCATCGGCTACGGCGCCTCCGTCGTCGGCACCGGCGAGGGCACCACCCTGGTCCTGGACGGCGCCACCATTCGCAACGAAGGCGTCGTGCGCACCGCGGTCATCGCCGACGCCACCGCCAACGTCGTCGTCAAGAACTCCACGCTGCACTGCGCCGACGGGACCGTCCCGGACGCATACCCGGCCGCGGGCACGGGCGACACCCGGTACATGATCACCGTGCCGTGGATGCTGGGGCTGTCGGGCAACGTGCGGACCACCAACCTTCTCGGCGCGAGCACCAGGGCGTCGTACATCAACTCCACGATCTCGTCCGAGAAGTGGGGCGCCCTGTCCGTCGACGGCGGCAGCAACTGCACGCTCACCGCCATCAACAGCACCATTGCCAACACCGGCGGCCAGGGCTACGGCTCGTACGCCATCGGCAACGTGACCGAGCACTTCCTCGGCTGTACCTTCGACGTCGGCGACTACGCCCTCATCCACTGGGGTGCGTCGGCGCACTACGGCGACAGCACGAAGGACGCCGTCGCCGACCTCAACGAATCGCTCGAACTCGGGCTAACCATCGCCGAGTTGAAGAAAATCCCGGTGAAGTCGACCGTCGTGAACGCCGGGCGCTTCATGGTGCTGTGGTACGCGGCCGGTTCCGTCACGGTCGACGGCGGCACCGAGGTCAACACCGGCGAGACGGCGTTCATGTGCAAGGCGGTCGCGGGCTCCGTCACGGTCGACGGCTCCGAAGGCGCCGCCATCAACCCCGGCAACGGCATCGTCTTCCAGCTCATGGACACCGACCGGCCGAGCAGCGTCACGGTGTCGGGCAAACCGTGGAAGACGGAGACCATCGGCACCTACACCGAGCCCACGGGATCCCCCGCCAAGTCGTCGACCTGGGTCACCACCGGCGCCCAGTCCACCGACGCCAAGGGCACCTTCACGGACATCGACCTGAAGGGTGACTTCTACAACTCGGTACGGGGCGGCGGCAACGCGGGCCTCCAGGGCCAGAACCTGGTCCTCACCTTCACCGGCTCCTCCGTCGAGGGCGTCATCTCCGCCGGCACGACCAAGCACCGGGTCTCGACGATCACTTCTGCCGAGTACCGGGAGATCAGCGAGGTCACCAACACCCCGAGCGCGGTCCTCAACAACGGCGTCATCGTGACCCTGGGTGCCGGTTCGAGCTGGACGGTCACCAAAACCTCGTACCTGAGCGCCCTGACCCTGGCGCCGGACGCGACGGTGACGGCCCCGTCGGGCAAGACCGTGACCCTGACAGTCGACGGCACAGCCACGGACCTCAGGGCAGGCAGCACATACACCGGAGCACTGACTTTGACGGTGGCATAGCGCAAAAGAAGCCGGCCCCCTGGAAACCGAATTCCCAGGGGGCTGGAACTTTGAAGCGAACGGCTCGACAACGTCCCTAAGGGGCGCGGGGAACTGCGCGACAAGCCCCCACGCACCCGCAGACAAAGAACAGCCAAGCCCGCGCAGCGACTACGCGCCGATCATGTTGAACCCGCCATCGGCATTGAGATACACACCGGTCATGTGCGAGGCGTCATCCGTCGCCAAGAACAGCGCGGTCCCCGCAACCTCGGCCGGCCCGGGAATCCGTCCCATCGGCGTCTTGGAGATCATGTCCTCCCGCCGCCCGGACTTCCAGTCCGCCCGATCCAGCAGCGTCTCGGTCTCGATGAACCCCGGCGCGAAGGTGTTGACCCGCACAAGAGGCGCAAACGCCTGGGCGTAGGACTTGGTGATGCCGAGGATGCCGTACTTGGCGGCGGCGTACTGCGGAGCCCGCGCGCTCCCGCGCACGATCACGGTGGAGCCGATGTTGACGATGGCGCCATGGCCCTGCTCCAGCATCCGGGACCCGAACTCGTGCACGCACAGCATGGTGCCCTTGATGTCCACGGCGAGCACGTGGTCGATGGACTCCTCGGTGAGCTCCCGCCAGGACATCTGGTCGCCCGCCACATCGCCGACATTGTTGACCAGCACGTCCAGCCCGCCGAAGTGGCCGAACACCTCCTGGGCCATGCGGATGACGTCGGCGTGGACGGCGATGTCGCCCTGCACGGTGAAGGCCTCGCCGCCGACGTCCTTGATGCGCGCGACGGTCTTCTCGGCGCCGGCGGCGGAGCTGCGGTAGTGGACGGCGACCCGCGCCCCCTCCTGCGCGGCCCGTACGGCGATCTCGGCGCCGAACCCGGTACCCGCACCGGTGACGAGGACGGTTTTACCGGCGAACCGTTCAGGGACGGGAGTCATGCGGTCTCCGTTCGTGAAGTCGTTGCGCTCAGAGGGGGGTTCACACGGGGGTTCATACAAGGGTCCGCCCGCCGTCCGCGTACAGCACCTGCCCGGTGACGAACGCGGACTCGGCGGAGGCGAGGAAGAGCGCCGGGCCGATCAGGTCTTCGGGCCGGCCGAGGCGTCCGGCCGGGACCAGTGACTCCAGGGACGCGCGCACGCCGGGCCGGGCGAGGTGGTCGCGGGTCAGGCCGGTCTCGGTGTAGCCGGGGGCGACCGCGTTGACGGTGACCCCGTCGGCAGCCCACTCCCGTGCCATCACCCGCATCAGCTGGTTCACGCCGCCCTTGGTCGCCGCGTACGGCGCGTGGTCCTTGTGGGCGAGCAGCCCGGAGACGGAGGAGAGGTACACGATTCGCCCGTAGCCGCTCGGTACCAGCACCGCCCCCACGGCCCGGCCCAGCCAGAACGCGCTGTTCAGGTTGACGGCGAGCAGCCGTGCCCACACCTCGTCCGGTGTCTCGAGGACGGGTCTGCGGTCGTTGACGCCCACCGCGTGGACGAACACATCTAGCCCGCCGAGGAGTTGGACTGCCTCCTCGACCGCACCACGGCAGGCGTCAGCGGAGGTGAGGTCGGCCGCGAGGCCCGTCACACCCTCCGCGATGCCCGCGAGCCTGTTCTTGTCCACGTCCAGCACGACCACGGTCGCGTTCGCCTCGGCGAGCGCCCGGGCCACCGTCGCGCCGATTCCGCCGGCTCCGGCGACCAGGGCGCGGGTACCCGTGAAGTCCCACGTTGTCCGCATGCCCGGACCGTAAGCCACTTCCAGGTTTTGTGTCCACACTTTGCGCGCGTCTTGACGGCCCTGACCCGGATCGGCAGGCTGAGTGTCGACAGTTAGGGAGAGACCTGATGAAGCTGGTGACATTCGACGCGGGGCCGGACACGGGGCCGGGCACGGGGTTGGTGGGGCGGCTCGACGGAGAAACCGTGGTGGGTCTCGACGTGCCCTCCACCCGTGCGTTCTTCGAGCGGGAGGGCCAAGTCGGTGAGACGGGGCGGACGTTCGCGCTCGCCGACGTCCGGCTGCGCGCACCCATCAGGCCGAAGAAGTTCTTCCACACGGCCGGCAACTTCCGCGAGCACCACGAGGATCTGGTCCGTGTGGACTGGTCCCATCCCGTGAACAAGGGCATCGTCTTCTTCCAGAACGTGGACGCGATCATCGGCCCCGACGAGCCGATCGTGTATCCGGCGAACCTCACCCGGGAACTGGACTACGAACTCGAACTCGCCGTCGTCATCGGCCGACCCGGCAGGTTCTTCACCGCCGAGCAGGCCGTCGAGCACATCGCCGGGTACCTGGTCTTCAACGACATCACCGCCCGCGACATCCAGCGCAAGGAGATGGAGTCGGGGGTGTTCTCCTTCTCCAAGGCCATCGAGACGTTCTGCCCGATCGGCCCGTACATCGTCACCGCCGACGAGATCGACGACCCGCACGACCTCGACATGGAGCTACGGGTCAACGGGGACGTCCGCCAGAAGTCCAACACCGCCCGGATGTCGGTGTCGATTCCCCAACTGGTCGCCTACCACTCCCCGCAGACCTACAGCTCAGGAGATCTCATCACCACCGGCACCATCGCCGGAGTCGCCGCGAGCACCGAGGACCCCTTCGCCAACTACCTCAGGCCCGGCGACGTCGTCGAGGCCGAGATCGAAGGCATCGGGGTGCTGCGCAACCCGGTCGTCTCCTGGCGGGACGCGCACGGCACCGAAGAGCCGTCCGCCGAGCAGTGGGTGTGATCGTCCATGCGAATCGCCCAACTCATGGGTCACCCGGTCCTGTTGACCGATGACCGAGCTGTGGACATTCCGGCCGAACTCGCAAGCGATGTCTTCGCCCGCTGGGACGACCTGCTCGACTGGTCCACAAACGCCACCGGAGGGCGCCCCTACAGCGAGGCCGACCTCGAAGCGCCCGTCCCGTCGCCCCGCCAGATCTTCGCCGTCGCCCTCAACTACCGGCCTCACACCGCGGAGGCGGGCCACGAGGAACCCGAAGCCCCCCTGGTATTCACCAAGTTCCCGACCTGCCTCACCGGTCCGCGCACCACCATCGACCTGCCGCCCGGACACGTCGACTGGGAGCTGGAACTGGTCGCGGTCATCGGCCGTGAGGCCCGCCGGGTGCCGGTGGAGAAGGGCTGGGAGCCGGTCGTGGCGCTCACCGTCGGCCAGGACCTGTCGGAGCGGGTCGCCCAACTCGCGGGCCGACCCGCTCAGTTCTCGCTTGCCAAGTCCCACCCCGGCTTCGGCCCGATCGGCCCCGCCCTGGTCAGCCTGGACGAGCTCGACGACCGCGACGACCTGGAACTGACCTGCGAACTCAACGGCGAGATCGTCCAGCACGACCGTACGGCCGGCATGATCTTCCCGATCCCCTATCTGGTCGCGTATCTCAGCGAGTTCTGCACCCTCCTGCCGGGCGACCTCATCTTCACCGGCACACCCGCGGGCGTGGGCAACCGCCGTGTACCGCAGCGCTTCCTGACCCCCGACGACGTACTGGTCAGCCGCATCGAGGGAGTCGGCGAGATGCGGCACCGTTTCCGGAGGACGACCCCATGAGCCGCACGCTCTTCACCGACGTCCAGGTCTTCGACGGCACCGGACGCGACCCGTTCCCGGCCCAGGTGCTCGTCGAGGGCAACCGCATCACCGCCGTGGCCGACCGGATCCCGCGCGACCGGCGCACGGGGGCCCGGGTGATCGACGGTGGCGGCGGCACCCTGCTCCCCGGACTCGTCGACGCGCACGCCCACCTGGGCTTCGGCTCCACCGTCGAACACGTCTCGAAGCGCCGCGACGAACCCGACGAGGAGAAGGCGCTACTCGTCGCACACGCCGGACGCGTCCTGCTCGACCACGGCATCACCAGCGCCTACTCCGGCGGGAACCGGCTGCCCCGCACGGAGATCGCCGCCCGCAAGGCCTTCGCCGAGGGCTGGATGCCCGGACCACGTCTGAAGGCCGCCTCCTGGGAGGGCAGCGCGGGCATGGTCGAGCCCGGCGTCTACGACTTCCCGGGCGTCGACTCCCGCGCCTGCGACCCGGACTCGGTGTCCCGCTTCGTCACCGACATGGCCGAACTCGGCGTCGATATCGTCAAGTTGTCGCTCTCCGGAGAGAGCGCGGTCGTCCAGGGCACCTCGCGGATCGTGCAGTTCACGGACGAGGAGGTCGCCGCCGCGGCAGGGGCCGCCGACAAGCACGGTGTCTGGCTCACCGCGCACGCGCACGCCGCCGAGTCGATCAAGATGGCGGTACGGCACGGCATCAGAGCCGTCTACCACTGCACCTTCGCCGACGAAGAGGCCCTGGACCTCCTCGAAGCCGCTCGCGACCGCGTCTTCGTCGCCCCGACCCCCGGCATCATTCACGCCAACCTGCACGAGGCCGGCAGCGAACCCGAGCCGGGCATGGAGGTCGAGGCCACCGCGGAGGCGGTACGCCGGGTAGTGCCCGAGCTGGTCCGGCGGGGCGTGCGTGTCGTCCCCGGCGGGGACTACGGCTTCGCGTGGAACCCCGTCGGCCGCAACCTCCGCGACCTCGAACTCTTCGTCGACTGGTTCGGCTTCACCCCGGCCGAGGCGCTGCGCGCCGCGACAATGTACGGCGGCCAGATCATGGGCATGGAGGACGAACTCGGCCTGATCCGGCCGGGATTCCTCGCGGACCTGGTACTCGTCGACGGCGATCCGCTGGAGGAGATCGGCATTCTCCAGGACCGCGACCGACTGGCGGCGATCATGAAGGACGGCACTCTGCACAAGGCCCGGTCGTGATCCGGGCCCGTACGAGCGCCGGACGGGTCGTGGGGGAGCGGGACGGCGAAGTGGCGGTCTTCCGGGGCATCCCCTTCGCCGAGCCGCCCGTCGGCGAGCTCCGCTGGCGGCCGCCCCGGCCCGCCGCCCGCTGGGACGGCGAGCGGTGGGCGTACGACTTCGGACCCGCGCCCCTCCAGCCGCAGCCGCCGCGCGACTCGATCATGTACCAGACCAACTTCGCCGACCGGCGGGCGCTGGTGATGAGCGAGGACTGCCTCTACCTCAACGTGTGGACCCCCGACCCGGCACGCGCGGCCGGACTGCCGGTCATGGTCTGGATCCACGGCGGCGGCAACCGCTACGGCCATGGCGGCCAGGAGATCCACAACGGCCACGCGATGTCCCGACGCGGACTCGTCGTCGTGACCCTGAACCACCGGCTCGGCTCGCTCGGCTTCCTCGCCCACCCCGACCTGGCCGCCGAGGACGACCGGGGCGCGTCCGGGAACTACGGGCTGCTGGACATCGTCGCCGCCCTGACCTGGGTCCGGGAGAACATCGCGGCGTTCGGCGGCGACCCCGACCGGGTGACCCTCGCCGGCAACTCCGCCGGAGCCGCCCACATCTGCCACCTCATGGCCTCGCGGGCGGCCCGACCGCTCTTTCGCGCGGCCGTCGGGCAGAGCGCGTCGGGCGTCGGGCGCGCCGAAGGGCCACTCGTCGAGCAGGATGACGCACTGAAGCAGGGGCTGCGCTGGGCCGAGGCGTTCGGCGACCGTGACATCGGGGGACTGCGGCGGCTCGACGGCGTCGAACTCGTGCTGCGGGACCACTTCGGCCCTGTCGTCGACGGGCGTGTGCTGACCGAGGCCAGCGACGAGGTCTTCGACGCCGGGCGGCAGCATGCCGTACCGCTGCTGGTCGGCAGCAACACCGACGAGGGCTCCGTGTACGCCACCCCGGATGCTCTCCGTCGCCTGCCGGTGGAGCCCGGCACCGACGAGCTGTATCCCGTACGTGACCTGGAAGAGGCCCGGCGGACGGCACGGCGTTTCACCGGGGAGAGCCGCTTCACCCACCCGGTGTGGCGATGGGCCATGGCGCACCGGGAGACCGCACCGACCTGGCTGTACCACTTCACCCGCACGCCCCCGCTGCCGCCCGGCCTGGAGCTGACGCCCCCGCGCGACGGACTTCCGGACTACGGCGTGTTCCACACCGCCGAACTGCCCTACGCCCTGGACAACTTGGACCGACGTCCCTGGCCCTGGAGCGAGACCGACCGCGAACTCGCCCGCACCATGGCGGACACCTGGGCCCGCTTCGTCGAGACGGGTGACCCCAACGATGGCGCGCTGCCCGTGTGGCCCGTCTTCACCAGCAGCGAGGCGATGGTCTTCGGAGAGACCGTGCGCACCGGCCAGGTCGAACGGCTCGACGCGATGCGGCTGCTGGCCCGCTGCCCCCGCCCTCTGTGACCCCTCGTGATCCCGGAAAGGTCTCGCATGGCACGACTCCCCGACACCGAAGGCACCGGCGACATCGCCCACCGCATCCGCGACCGCAGGGGCGGGGCACTGCGCCCCCTCGACCGCATGCTGCTGCACAGCCCGCAGCTCGCCGACGGCTGGAACAGCCTGCTGGGCGCGGTGCGCGGCCGTATGGAACTCCCCGCCGACATCCGTGAGTCGGTGATCCTGCGGATCGCGGTGCTCAACCGCGCCCCGTACGAGTGGACGGCACACGAGCCCGAGGCACGCAGGGCCGGAATCGACGACGACCAGCTCGCCGAGCTGCGCCGCCCGGCGCCCGACCTCGACGAGCGGCTTCGGCGGGTCATCGCCTACACCGATGCGATGACCCGCGACATCCACGTCCCCGACGAGTTGTTCGACGCCCTCCGTGCCGACTTCACCGACGCCGAACTCGTCGAACTGACGGCGACCGTGGCGGCGTACAACATGGTGTCCCGCTTCCTGGTCGCCCTGGACGTCTGAGCCGCTCTAGGAACGGCCCGCGCGGTGCCGCCCGACGAAGCTCAGCAGTAGCCGGTTCCACACCGCCGGCTGCTCCCAGTGCGGGTTGTGGCCCGCCTCGCGAACGACGTGGGTCCTGACGTCCCGGAGGTGTCCGGCGTTCAGGCGCATGATCGAGGGCGGGCTGTACAAGTCCGCGTCCCCGGTGATGAGTTGGACGGGCAGGGTCAGTGTCTCCAGCGCCGACCAGGTGATCGTGTGCGCGAGGGACTGCGCGAAGGCGTCGGAGGTCCTGGCGCGGGAGTTGATCTCCAGCCAGGCCGCGACGCCGCTACGGTCACCGCCGCGGTAGGAGGGGCCGAGTTCCTTGAAGTCGACCGGCATGTCGCCGAACGGGTCGGGCTGGAGCGCCGAGGTCAGCTCCTCGTACTCCGTGTCCATGACGCCCATGACGCTGCCGGAGACCGTGAGGCTGTGCAGCCGGTCCTCGTACGAGAGCGCGTAGTCGATCGACACCGGGCCGCCGGCCGCCGAGCCGGACAGATGGAAGCGGTCCAGGCCCAGGTGATCCGCGAGGGTGTTGAGGTCCCCGGAGGCGGTGTCGGCCTCCGCCTTGGTGCCCGCCACCGAGTTGTACGCCCCGCGCCGCGAGTAGCCGATGACCCGCAGACCCGCGCCGGCGAGCACCGGCTGCTGGTGCGGCCAGCTCTCGCCGCTGCCGGATCCGGGGTGCAGCAGCACGACGGGCTCGCCGTCGCCACCGGTGTCCCAGCACCACAGGCTGCCGCCCCCGGACACCGGTACCGAGTACTCGGTGACCGGGACCTGCTCAGGTATCGGCACAGGCACCCACGGCTCACCGGCGGAGGCGGAGGCGGACGCGGTCGCGGCCTCGGCCGTCCCGCGGAGCGCCCCGGTCGACGCGATCGTGGCCAGCGCGGCGCCACCGACCACGGAGCGTCTGGTGAGGGCCGACCCGTTCGTGTGACCGCGCCTCATGGATCCTCGTTCCTTCATGATTCCTCGTTCCTTCGGTGATTCACGCGGAAGATCTTGAGCTCTGTCGACAGGAAGCAGGATTCGCCCCCGAAGCCACCCACTGGGCTGGGTCAAGGGGTGAGATAGTGTCGACACCGTTGCATTGCCTGTGAGTCCGGATCAGGCAGCCCCGATCAGGCAGGGAGAAGCGCCGCATGACCGATCAGGACACGCACTTCGTGCTGGAGCGCCTCCTGCGGTTGCGGGACCGGCGCGAGCCGCTGGTCGCGCAGATCGCCGAATGGGTCGGTGCCGGCATCATCGAAGGGCGGCTGGAGCCCGGGCAGGACCTCAACAGCGTCGACCTGTCACGCCGGTTCGACACCAGCCGTACGCCGGTCCGGGAGGCGCTGATGCTTCTCGAACAGGAGGGCCTGGTCGAGATGAAGGCGCGCCGCAGGCCCCGCGTCGCCGCGCCCTCCCTGCAGGACATCCGAGACATCTACCAGGTGCGCAAGCAGCTTCTGTCGATGCTCGCCGGCCTGCTGGTCGAGCGCGCCGGTGACGAGGAGCTGTCCGAGCTGCGCACCCGGGTCGAACGGATGCGGAAACTGGCCGACGGCGGTGACGTGGACTCGTATTTCTGGAGCCATGTGCTGCTCCAGGAGCGGATGACCGAGATCGTTGGCAACGCCACCCTGAAGCAGATCCTGGATTCGCTCGCCCTGCGCACGCTGATGCTGCGGCACCTGAGCCTGACCCGGGTCGGCCGGCTCGCCTACAGCATCGACGACCAGGAGCGGCTGCTGCAGGCCTGCGAGGAGCGCGACGGGGAGCTCGCCTCCGCACTGATCGCGGGAGCGACCGTGCGGGCCCTGCGGGCGGTCGAGGAGCAGCTGGAACAGGATGTGACGGCACCCGAGCGCAAGCCCGCCCGCAGGCGCCGGGCCGCTTCCTGAGCGACGCGTCCGCACCTGGCTCACCTGGCCAGCACCCCGCCGTCCACGGGGAAGTCGGCGCCCGTCACCCACGCCGCCTCGTCCGACGCCAGATAGACCGCGCACCAGGCGATGTCCTCGGGCGTCCCGACCCGCCCCAGGGGGATACGGGCGAGCAGTGCCTGCCGGGCCGGCCCCTCGTGGGCGCCGGCGGACTCGGTGGCGGGTGTGCGCACCATGCCGGGCGACACGGTGTTGGCGCGGATGCCCGACGGGCCGCCCTCCACGGCGAGTTGGCGGGTCATCCCGAGGACGGCCGACTTGCCCGCACAGTGCGCGACCATCCCGAAGGTCCCGCTGCCCCGGAAGGCGTTCACCGAGGCGAAGTTGACGATCGAGCCGCCTCCCGAGGCCTCCATGTGCGGCCATACGGCCTGTACGGGCAGGAACACCACATCGATCTCCCCACGCAGGGTGGGCGCCCACTGCGTACCGAAGTCCATCGCGGCGGCCGTCGCCAGGTGCGGGGCGATGGCGCCCGCCGTCACCAGGACGTCGATCCGGCCGTGCCGTTCGTGCGCCTCGTCCGCGAAGCGCCGGGCGTCGGCCGGGACGGTCATGTCGAGCGGCGCGAGCACCTCGACGGCGAGCCCCCGGTCGGCGGCCGCCTTGCGCGTGCGTTCGGCCGCGGCCGGGTCGAGGTCGCAGCCGACGACGGTCGCGCCCTGCTCGGCGAAGAGCAGAGCGCATCCCTGGCCGATCCCGGCGCCCGCGCCGGTGACGAGGGCGACTTTCCCGGAGAGCCTGCCGGTCACATGGACCCCCTTGATGAGGCAGTCGTACGCGACCGCGACGCGGCTCGCCCCTCCTTCCTAGTGTCGACACTATGGGCTAGTCAAGAGTTATGGAGCGTCAGAAGGTCTCTCCTGTCGACAGTTTGCTGGGTTGGTGCATGAGTGACTCTCCAGAGAGGTGCTCGGCCCGCCGGGCGGACGCCCGGCGGGCCGCCGTCCGTATCCGCTCGGTTCAGTCGCAGGTGCCGCTGGGCCGTGTGCGCGTCACCACGTTGCTGATGCCGGTGGTCGCGTCGAGCCACAGTACCTGGGTGCCGGCCGCCGCGGCCGCCGACAGCTGCTCGCCCCGGTTGCAGGAGACCCGGCTCCTGCGCACGTCGTCGCCGCTGCCCGTCGGCGCGAACTGCCAGAGCTTGGCCAGGTACTCGTTGCGGTACTCGGGGACCGGCGTCCGGGCGACCATCGTCACGGCCTCCTCGGAGGCGGTCACAGCGGAGACGTTCAAGGCCTGCGGGCCGGTCTCCGGGCTGAGGTCCGTGACGCCCGAACCGTCGAGACCCGCACGGCGCAGGGCCGTCACGCCGTTCTGCCCGATCTCGTCGAGCAGCCAGTAGACATGCTTGCCGGTGACGGCCGTCGGGCCCAGGCTGGTGCCCGCGGCGGCCTGCTGGATCACGCTTTCCACGCCGGTCGCCACATCGACCACCCTGGTGGTCGACTCGTACACCGCGCGGACTCGCTGCCTGTCCTGGTAGACGACCTTGCCGTTGCTCAGCGAAGGGAAGGTGGCCTGATGGTAGGTGCCGCCGCCGATCGAGACCTTGTTCGCCGGGTCCTTCAGGCTCAGGTAGGCCACGCCCGCTCGTGAGCCCTGGTTGCTGTAGGCGAAGACCACGACGTCACCTTCGACGTCCAGCGAGCTGCCCACGCTCCGGCCGTGCCACAGGACCTTCACCGGCCCGCCCGCGAGGGGCCGCGCGAGGATGTCCACTCCGGCCGCCCCGTGCGCCTGCCACACCACCGTCTTCCCGTCGGTGGCCGGATTGGTGTGATAGCGGCCGTCGTTGGGGCTCATCAGCTTCAACTGCCCCGTGCCGTCCGTGCGTCCGGCCCACACCGAGTACGGCTCGGAGCCCTTCTCGTCGGACGTGGCGGCCGCCCACCAGCCGCCGCCGGCGCCCAGATGCGAGCCCGTGGTGTTGACGCGCTCGATCAGCAGGTCGGAGTCGAGGCCCAGGGCCAGCTCCCAGTTGGGCACGATGCCGTGGGCGTTGAAGGCCCGCTGGACGGCCGTGAGGTCCTGGCCCGTCACGTTCAGGGCCTTGGCGGCGGCGATCACCGCGGCCCGCCCCTCGGTGAAGCCGTCGATCGGGGTGAGGTACTCCGTGAGCGCCTTGTACACGATCCGGTCGGCGAGCGCGGGGTCGAGGTCCTCGCGGATGTCCCACAACGCGCCGGAGAAGAGGGTGGAGTTGAGATGGACGCCACCGTTGTCGGTGCCGAATCCCACACCGAGGAAGGACTTCGCGGTGGTCCGCCCGTCGTTCATGTCACGGATCGCGCACTCGCGCGGGGACTTGGTCCGGCACAGCGTCTCGCCCAGCAGACCGGTGTCCGGGTCGTCCATGGGCAGGCCGTACGCGTCCGCCTCGATGGCGTTGCCGAAGTAGTCCGCGATCGCCTCGTTCATGGCCCCGGACTGGCCCGCGTAGACGAGGTCGGCGGAGTGCTCGATGACGCCGTGGGTCATCTCGTGGCCGACGACGTCCAGTCCGGCGGCGAGCGGACGGTACTCGTCGTCGCCGTTGCCGTAGACCATCTTCTGGCCGTCCCAGAAGGCGTTGACGTACGGCTGCCCGTAGTCGGTCACGCCGACGAGGGAGTTGATCTCCATGCCCCGCCCGTCGAGGCTGTCCCGGCCGTGCTCGGCCTTGTAGTAGTCGTACACCTGCCCGGCGGCCCAGTGCGCGTCCACCGCGCCCGCCTCGGTCGCCTCGGTGCCGAAGGCCGGGGTGGGCGAGGCGAACTCCTGTATGTCCCCGGGCCAGACGCCCGACACCTCACTGGCCCACTTGCCGCGCGCGTCCCAGGTGGCGAGGACGTGCTCGGGGTCGCTCTGGATGCGGGAGCGGTCACGCAGGACGTAGGCGCCGCGCGTCTCGTCATGGGTGACTTGCAGTTCTACGGTCCTGCCGTCCAGTTTCACGCCGGAGCCCACCTCGGCGGGGGCGGGTTCCTGGGCCAGGCGGCTCGCCGGGTTCGGGTCGCCGGCCGTCGTCCCGGGTGCGCCGAACGTCCGGATACCGCTGTACTGGAGGACCGGATACCCGGCCTGCGCGTCGATGTAGACCTCGCGCAGCACCGGCTCGCCGCGTCCCGGGTCCTCGCCCCGCACGGTGATGTGCCGGGCGAGAACGCCCGTACCGGTGGGCAGGACGACCAGGCCGTGGGAGGTGCCGGTCAGATTCGGCTCGTCCTCCGGGTCCGTTCCGCGGGCCGTGAAATCCCGCTCGCCGAGCTCGGTCAGCACGGCGTCGACCGCCCGCTCGACCGCGAGCGCGTCGTCGACCTCGGCCGTCGTGCCGGTCCGCAACCCGGTGAAGTACTTGCCCGAGGTGCCGGTGACGACCCGTGCGCCGTCCCGCTTCTCCATCCGTACGACGTACTGGCCGCCCAGGACAGGGACGCCGTGGTGCTTCTGCCGCAGCCGCACGGTCTCCCGGCCGTCGGACGTGGTGGTTCCCACGGGCTCCAGGTCACGCCCCGGGTCGGCGATCCGGTAACGGTCCTGCCGCGCGTCGAGGTAGGCGCGTGCCGCGCCCGCCGCGTCCCGCGCCGTCGGCGCTTTCTCCCGGATGCCGTCCACCAGCGCGGGTGTCGCGGTCTGTTGGCCCGGTATGACCTCTCCCGGGCTCGGCGGCGGTGCCGCTTGTCCCGTGGCCGCTTGTCCCGTGGCCGCGTCGGCGGGGACCGCCGAGACGACGAGTGCGGCGACGCCGATCAGCGCCGCCGCACCCGAAATGCCGCTTCTTCGTGCTCTGGATAACCCTGTCGGTCTCTGCGAACTCGCTCTGGACTGACGCACAGTCCCCCCATCCCCGAAGGATCCGTACCGGCGGCGGTCCGCCGCCGGGCAGGGCCATGGAACCTGGCGATGCGTCGAAACATCAACGGGGCGAACGTTTCCACAGATGACTTCCGGCCCTCGGCCGGGGAGGGAGCCGTCGGGTCCGATACGCGCCATTAGCATCCGCCCGCACCACCCGGCCGTCGCGCACCACCGGCCCCGTCGACCCATCCCGGCACACCCCCGTTGCCGTGCGCCTTTACGGGCACCCCGGCGGCCGCACGAGTTCATCACGCGGCCTTCACGGGGCGCACACTTTCGGCCGGGCGGTGTCGGGTACGCCGCCGCCGGGGCAGACGGTGTGCTCGCCGGATGCCTAGCCTTCCAGGCCATGCGATCACCACTGATGAGGCGCTTCGGCCTCGGCGCCGTCCTCGCCCTCGCCCTCGCCGTGTTCGGTCTGGCCCCCAGTGCGAGCGCGGCCGACCCGGCACCGGCCGAGCTGACGTTCGCCACCGACAGCGCCACCACCACGCCCGGCGGCACGGTGAACCTGTCGATGACGATCACCAACAACAAGACCTACGACATCTGGTTCGTGTATCAGACCATCGAACCGACATGGCTGACCACCCAGCGCCCCGACCTGAAGTACAGCTTCACCGGCTGCAGCCTGGCCACGGCCGCCGGCCCCACCCCGTGCTCCGGAACCGGCCCCGCCAACCTCGGCACCAACTACGGCGCCACCGTCCCGCCCGGCCAGAGCCGCACCGTCACGCTGACGCTCCAGGTGGCCGCCGACTCCGGCTGCAACGGCAACATCGCCTTCTACTCGTACTACTACGCCGAGTTCAGCGACACCACCAACGCCAGCGGCGGTCCGGTCTACACGCCCGAAACGCGAGTACTGTGTGCCTGACGGCTCGCAGAGAGCATGTTCGAGCGTAGTCAGTGTGACCTAAAATCGGCCTGTGACCAGGTGTGCACTCCGGTATGGACCACTGGCACTCCGCCCGGCGGGCCCCAGCGGTCCGCCGGTGCGCCGCGCCTTGCCCGACCAGCGCTCAGAGCCCTCGCGTCCAGCGGGCCACACCTGCCCCCCTGATGGAAAAGCGCCCAACTTGGTTGCGTAATCGACCTGTTGAACGCCTGCGCTTTTCCGTCATGTTTCGCAGCATGACCACGAAAGCCACACATCTGCATCACTATGTGACGCGACGGATGCGTCGGCGACCGGCTCCTGAGGGGGATGCCGGCGTCACGCGAGGGGGTGCCTCCGCTCCACGGAGCCGTGCTCACCCCTGCCCGGGGAGGGGACTTCACCGCATGAAGCGGAGCATACGTACGACCGCGCTCACGGTGGGCGCGCTCGTCGCCGCGGTCGGCCTGCCGGCCGGCGCGGCCCAGGCCGCCGACGCCACACCCCGCATCGATCTGCGGGTGCTGGTGGTGAGCGACGGCGGCCCGTCCACCGACGCCATCGCGGAGGAACTGGCCACGGCCGGAACGCCGTACACCGAGATCGACCTCACGCAGTCCGGCCGGCCCGTGATCGACGCCGGCTTCCTCGCGGACACCGTCGACGGCCGGCCGCGCGCCAAGTTCCAGGCCGTCGTGCTGCCCAACGACAACCCGTTCACCGCCGGTTCGACCGAGATGGCGGCGCTCGCGACGTACGAGCAGACGTACGCCGTCCCCCAGGTCGACGCCTACACCTACGCGCGTCCAGAAGCGGGTTTGCAGTACCCGGCCTTCGGCGGCTACTCGGGCAGCGTCGACGGAGTGCAGGCCTCGGTGACCTCCGCCGGCCGGGCGGGCTCCTTCGGCTACCTCGACGGCACGGTGCCCTTCGAGGACAACGACCCGGCCGTGGGCGAGAGTTACGCCTATCTGTCGACGCCCGTGACGGGCGCCGACTTCACCTCGTACGTCGACGCCCCGATCCCCGGGCGGTCGACACGCGGCTCGCTGGTGGGCGAGTACCGGCACGACGGGCGACGCGAACTCGTCGTCACGTTCGTCTACAACCAGTACCAGCAGCAGTTCCGGCTGCTGGCCCGAGGCATCGTCGAGTGGATGACCGGCGGCGTCCACCTCGGCGCCTCCCGCAACTACTTCGCCGTGCACGTGGACGACGTGTTCGCCGCCGACGACCGCTGGAACAGCACCCTCAACTGCACGCCCGGCGACGTCGACTGCACCGACCCCGACGTCACGCCCGACCCGATCCGCATGACGCCCGCGGACGTCGACCAGGCCATCTCCTGGCAGAACAGCCGTGGCCTCACCCTCGACCTCGCCTACAACGCCGTCGGCAGCGTCAACCAGCGCGAGGACAACAACGGCGTCGACGAACTCGCCGACAAACTGATCGCGGACCGCGACGCGTTCCGCTGGGTCAACCACACCTACTCGCACCCCTTCCTGGGCTGCGTGCAGGACACCACGGTGGTGCCCTGGAAGTGCGCCACCAACGCCGACGGCAGCACCCAGTGGGTCAGTCGCACGGAGATCTCCGACGAGATCGCCACCAACCGGGTGTGGGGCCAGACCGCCGGACTCCCCCTGGAAAACGACGAGTTGGTCACCGGCGAGCACTCCGGCATGAAGGTGCTGCCGCAGCAGCCCGAGGACAACCCCAACCTGGCGCTCGCCCTCGACGACAACGACATCAGCTGGCTCGGCTCGGACAACTCCCGTGACCCCGCCCAGCGTCAGCTCGGCCCCGCCACCACCGTCCCCCGCTACCCGATGAACATCTTCTACAACGCGGGCCGGGCCGCCGACCAGGTCGACGAGTACAACTGGATCTACACCAGCCGCGCCCAGGGCGGCAGCGGCATCTGCGAGGACAACCCGGCCACCACGACGTGTCTGTCGGCACCGCTGGACACGGCCACCGGCTACACCGACCACATCGTGCCCCTGGAGAAACGCATCGCCCTCGGACACGTCCTGGCCAACGACCCCAAGCCGCACTTCATCCACCAGTCCAACCTGGCCGAGGACCGCATCGCCTACCCGGTACTGGACGGCGTCCTCGACGGCTACGACGCCCTGTTCGCCGACAACACCCCCGTGGTGAACCTGCGGATGAAGGACATCGGCACCGAACTCCAGCGCAGAGCCGCCTGGCAGGCCGCCCTGAACGACGGCCAGATCACCGCCTACCGCATCGGTGACGCGGTGACCGTCGAGGCACCGGACGGCCTCGCCGTGACCGCGACCGCGCCCACCGGCACCACCCTGGGCGGCGCCGCCTTCGGCTCGGCGTACGCGGGCGGGACATCCGGCTGGACGCCCTCCGCGGGCACCCCGCTCGACCTCACCCTGCCGGCGTCCGCCACGGCACCGGCCACCGAAACCGTCGCCCCCACCGAGGCCGTCGCCCCCACCCCGGCCACCGACCCCGCGCCGGACACCCGCGTCCCGGCCGGCGTGATCGAACAGGTTCCGTACCCCGCGGACAACTGAACGGCGCACCTCCCCAAGGACCGAACCGCGGTCCCGGCCGCCGACCGTGGCCGGGACCGGTACGAACCACCCCCACACCTCGGCCGTGGAGCACATCGATGCACGTTCCCCACGGCGCGCGACGCCCCGGCGCAACGCGCGTCACCCTGCTCACCGAAGGCACCTACCCACACAGCCATGGCGGCGTGAGCGTCTGGTGCGACCAACTCGTCCAGGGCATGCCCGACTTCGACTTCGACGTCCTCGCCGTCACCGGCACCGGACGCGAACCCGTCGTCTGGGACCTGCCCGCCCAGGTGGCGCGGGTCCTGTCCGTCCCCATGTGGGGCGCCCCGCCCGAGGGCCGCGCGCCCCGGGGCCGCGCCCGCTCCCAACTCGCCGCCGCCTACGAACAGTTCCTGACCGCGCTGCTCGACCCGCGCGCCGAGGACGGGTTCCCGCCCGCCCTGTACGCCATGGCGCGAGCCGCGGCGGACGGCACGCTGAGCCCGTTCCTGCGCGGCGACCGGGCCGTCACCATCCTGGCCGAGGTGTGGAACCGGCCGGGCCTCGCGGTGCGTGAGGCCGGTCCCACGCTGCACGACGCGCTCACCGCGACCGCCCTGCTGGAACACGCCCTGCGCCCGCTGGCCGCACCGCTGCCGCGGAGCGGGGTCGCGCACGCCGTCAGTGGCGGGGTCGCCGCCCTGCCCGGCCTCGCCGCGCTCGAACAGCACGGGGTACCCCTGCTGTTGACCGAGCACGGCGTCTATCTGCGCGAGCGCTACCTCGGCTACCGCACCGCCCCCTACCGCTGGCCGGTGAAGGCCGTCGTCCTCGGCTTCTTCCGGCTGCTGGCGGAGGAGAGCTACCGCCGGGCGGCCCTGATCACGCCCGGCAACCGTTACAACCGGCTGTGGGAGGAACAGGGCGGCGCCGACCCGGAGGCGATCCGCACGGTCTACAACGGCGTGGACCCGGCCGCGTTCCCGCCGGCCGGCCCCGAGCCACAGTCGCTCACCCTCAGCTGGGCGGGCCGGGTCGACCCCATCAAGGACCTGGAGACCCTCATCCGGGCCTTCTCCCTCGTACGGGCCCAACTACCGGGCACCAGGCTGCGGTTGTTCGGCGGGACACCACGCGGCGGAGAGGGCTACCGGGAACGCTGCGAGGCGCTGGCCGCCGAACTCGGGCACGCGGACGCGGTCACCTTCGAAGGCCGCGTCGACGACATCAAGGACGCCTACGCGGCCGGCAACGTGGTCATGCTCTCCAGCATCAGCGAGGGCTTCCCGTTCACCCTGATCGAGGCCATGTCGTGCGGGCGGGCCACCGTCTCCACCGATGTGGGCGGAGTACGGGAGGCCGTCGGCGACACCGGGCTCGTCGTACCACCGCGTGATCCGGCGGCGATGGCGGCGGCCGCGCTGGAACTGCTCCGCGATCCCGCACGGCGCCGGGCGATGGGGGAGGCGGCGCGGCTGCGGGTGATCGAGCAGTTCACCCTGCGGCAGACCATCGACACCTTCCGCGCCATCTACCTCGAACTGCCCACGCTCGAACGGCGGTCGAAGCCCACGGCGGCCACCTCTCAGGCGCTCGCGCCGGTGACCACGGTGGCCGGATGAGCGGGCCGATATCCCTCGAACCCGGCGGCGCCGAACAGGACACCCTGGCACTGCGGCTGGCCGAGCCCCGCCCGCCGCGCCGCCGCCCGCGCTGGGCCCTCGACGACACCACGCTCGCCATCCGGCTGCCGGGGCACGGCCCCGACGAGGAGGCGGTCAGCGCACTGGCCGCCGAACTCGCCGACCGTGTCGGCCCCGCCGTCCACCCCTACGAGGTCGCCGCACTGCTGGAGGCGGAGGGCCTGTCCGCCTCCGTCATCAATGAGCGCTACGGCCACCCGAACCTGTTCTCGCTGGCCTCCGCCCTGTACGAACGGGTACCGCGCACCTTCCCGGAGCCCGCGCCGACGGCCGACCCCTGGCGCCCGGACACCGTGCGCTGCCTCCTGCGCGGGGTGCTGTTCGCGCTGCCCGGGCTCGCCTACGTGCTGACCTCGCCGCTCTGGAACTTCGAAGGACACTCCTCGGCCCTGATCGTGGCCGGACTCGTCTCCTGGGCCTGGGGACAGGCCCTCGGCCACCGGGCCCACCTGCGGATGGCCACCGGCAGACGGGAGGCGGGCCGTACGCTCCTGGCCGGCGCGCCCGCGGGCGCGGCGGTGGCCACGGCCGTCGCCGCGCTGCCCGCCGGGGGCGGCCCGGTGACGCTGGTGGCGGCCGCGCAGTCGGCGTACCTCGCGGCGGCCGGCGTCCTGCTGGTGCTGGGCCGGGAACGGCTGCTGCTGGCCGCGCTCAGCCCTCTGGCCGCCGGCACCGCCGTGCTGCCGTGGTGGGAGCCGGGCTCCCTGCTGCGGGCCGGGCTGCCGCTGCTGGCGCTGCTCGCCACACTCGCCGTCACCGGCCGGGCCCTGTGGACCGTCCTCGCCGTCCCCGCTGCCTCCGGTGCCACCCGGCCAGGCCTGCTGTGGTCCCTGCCGTACGGCCTGTTCGGGCTGGCGGCGGGGGTGCTGGTCCTGCTGGAGGGGCGACAGGAGCCGTACGCGGTGATCGTGCTGACCGTGAGCATGGGGCCGGCCGAGTGGCTGCTGTACCGCTACCGCGGCCTGTCGGTCGCCGCCCTGCGCGCCACCGCGACGCCCGCCGGGTTCCTGCTCCGCTCGGCCGGCATCCTCGCCCTCTGTCTTGTCGGCTACCTCCTGCCGCTGCTCCCCGCGGCCCTGCTCACCGGCGCCGAACCGGCCACCCTGCTACTGCTCGCGGCAGCCCTGTGGACCGCGCTGCTGCTCCAGGCGTTCGGGGTGGCCTGGCCCTCGGCCGCGATCTCCCTCACCGCCGCCGGCGGCGCAGGCACGGTCACCCTGCTGCACCTCCCACCGGGCCCGACGGCGCTGCCGCTGGCCTGCGCCGCGGCGGCGCTGTGTCTGTCGGGGTGTGCGCTGTGGTTCCTCGGACGGCCCGCCCCGCACGTCTGACCCCCCGGTCGACAGCCCCGACCTCCCGGCCGAACCCCGCACGATCCCCTGCTCCACCCACGCGCAACCAACCGGAAGGACACCCGAGTTGACCTCCGCACCGCTCGCCGCCGTCACCGGAGCCGAGGGTTTCATCGGCTCACACCTCACCGAGGCACTGGTCGCCTCCGGACACCGGGTCAGAGCCATGGCCCAGTACAACTCGTTCTCCTCCTACGGCTGGCTGGAGACCCTGCACCCCGACGTCCTGGACCAGGTGGAGATCGTCCTCGGCGACGTCCGGGACCCCGGCTCGGTCCGCGGCCTGCTCGAAGGGGCCGACGTCGCCTACCACCTGGCCGCCCTGATCGCGATCCCGTACTCGTACCAGGCGCCGCACAGCTATGTGGACACCAACGTCACCGGCACCCTCAACGTGCTGGAGGCGGTACGCGCGCTCGGCACGCCCCGGCTGGTGCACACCTCCACCAGCGAGACGTACGGCACCGCGCGGACCGTGCCCATCACCGAGGACCACCCCATCAACACCCAGTCGCCGTACGCCGCTTCGAAGGCGGGCGGGGACCGGCTCGCCGACAGCTACCACGCCAGCTTCGACACCCCCGTCGTGACTCTGCGGCCGTTCAACACCTTCGGGCCCCGCCAGTCGATGCGCGCGGTCATCCCCACCGTGATCGGCCAGGTGGCCGCGGGGGAACGCACCATCACCCTCGGCGACCTGCGTCCCACCCGGGACTTCACCTTCGTCAAGGACACCGCGCAGGCCTTCCTCGCCGTCGGCACCGCGCCCGCCGAACAGGTCGTGGGCCGCACCCTCAACGCCGGTACGGGCGGGGAGATCTCCGTCGGCGACCTGGTCGCGCTGATCGGCAAGGTGATGGACACCGCCCTCGACGTCCGCGCGGACCCCCAGCGCATCCGGCCCGCCAACTCCGAGGTGATGCGGCTGGTCGCGGACGCGAGCCGGCTCACCGCCGCCACCGGCTGGCGGCCCGCCCACACCCTGGAGGAAGGGCTCGCGCACACCGTGGAGTTCTTCGGCGACCCGGCCAACCTGGCCCGCTACAAGACCGGCATCTACAACATCTGACCTCGTCCGGCACGTCTGCGCACGTACACGAAGGAGGAGCCCCATGCACGCAGTGATCCTGGCGGGAGGCAAGGGCGTTCGGCTGCGGCCCTACACCACCGCACTGCCCAAGCCGCTCGTCCCCATCGGAGACCAGCACGCGATCCTGGAGATCGTGCTGCGGCAGCTCAGCACGGCCGGCTTCACCAGCTGCACCCTCGCCATCGGCCACCTCGGCGAGATCATCCGCGCCTACGTCGGCGACGGCTCCCAGTGGGGCCTGACCGTCGACTACGCCACCGAGGAGAGCCCGCTGGGCACCATGGGCCCGCTGCTCACCCTGCGCGACAGACTGCCCGAGCACTTCCTGGTGATGAACGGTGACGTCCTGACCGACCTCGACTACGCCGACGTCCTGCGCACGCACCGCGACTCGGGAGCACCGCTGACCATCGCCACGTACGCCCGCAAGGTGCAGATCGACTTCGGAGTGCTGACCACCGATGCGAGCCGGGTCGTGGGGTTCACCGAGAAGCCGAGCATCGACTACCGCGTCTCCATGGGCGTCTACGGCCTGTCCCGCTCGACCCTCGACGGCTACACACCCGGACTCCCGCTGGGCTTCGACGAGTTGGTGCTTGACCTGTTGGCCGCTCAGAACCAGCCGCACGCCTACGACTTCGACGGATACTGGCTGGACATAGGACGCCCGGACGACTACGACCGGGCCAACGCCGAGTTCACCACCCGCAAGTCGCATCTGCTCAAGGGAGCCTGAGCACCGCATGCGTATTCTCGTCCTGGGGCACACCGGCTATCTGGGTGCCCATGTCGTCGCACGGCTGCGCGCCCTGCCGGGCGCGCTGGTCCTCGTCGGCGGCCGCTCGTCCGCCGACGAGATCCCCGTCGACCTGGCCTTGGTCCGCCCCGAGCGGCTGGCCAAGACCCTCGCGGCCGCCGCGCCCGACACCGTGATCAACTGCGCGGGCGCGACCGGCGGTGACGCCGTGACCCTCGCGGAGGTCAACGCCCGCGGCCCCGCCGTGCTGTGCGCCGCGCTGCGCGAAGGGGCGCCCGCGGCGCGTCTGGTGCACCTGGGCTCGGCCGCCGAGTACGGCCCCGGCACCCCGGACACCCGGGTGCCGGAGTCGGCGGCCACCCGCCCGGTCGGCCCGTACGGCGCGACCAAGCTCGCGGGCACGGTCGCGGTGACCTGCTCCGGCCTGGACGCGGTGGTGCTGCGGGTGGGCAATCCGGTGGGGCCCGGGGCACCGGCCGGCGGGCTGCCCGGCCGGATCGCCGGACTGCTGCGCGCGGCCGGCCCGGACCCGGACGCGGTGCTGCGGCTCGGCGACCTGTCCGCGTACCGCGACTTCGTCGACGTACGCGACCTGGCACGGGCGGTGGTCCTCGCGATCACCGCCCCCGGCCCGCTGCCGCCCGTCCTCAACATCGGCGGCGGACGGGCCGTCCAGGTGCGCGACCTGGTGCGGGGCCTGGCCGACAAGGCCGGTTTCCGCGGACGGATCGAGGAGAACGCGGCGGGGTCCGCCCGCGCGGCGGAGGTGTCCTGGCAGTGCTCCGACATCACCGCCGCCGAGCAGGCCCTGGGCTGGCGCCCGGCCCACACCCTCGACGACGCGCTGACCGCACTGTGGGAAGGCGACGGTACGCCGTGAGCCTGCTGATTCCGCTCTACGTCCACCCGGCCGAGGACCCGGGTGCCTGGCACCGCCTGATCACCGCCGCCACCCGCACCTACGGGGTCGTCCTCAACCCCGCGAACGGCCCTGGCGACGGCCCCGATCCCGCGTTCACCGCCGCCGCCGGGGCGCTGCGCGCGGCCGGCGCACGGCTGCTCGGCTACGTCGACACCGACTACGGGGTGCGTGACCTCGCCGAGATCGCGGACGACGTGCGCCGGCACCAGGAGTGGTACGCGGCCGACGGCTGCTTCCTCGACCGGGTGACGGCGACGCCGGAGGGCCTGTCGGCGTGCCGTCGGCTGGTGCGGACCGTCCGCCGGCTGGGTGCGGGGACGGTCGTCCTCAACCCCGGGGTCCATCCGGCGCCCGGGTACGCCCGCCTCGCCGACCTCACCGTCACCTTCGAGGGCCACTGGTCGACGTATGTGTCGGCGTTCAGCAGACCGGCGTGGACCGCGCGTCACCCACCCGAGCGAATGTGTCACCTCGTCTACGGCGTGCCCGAGGCTCTCGTCCCCCTCGCCGTCCGTACCGCGCACGACCGGGGCGCGGCGGTCTGCGGCCCCGTGACCGGTGAACCTCCCAATCCGTGGGCCCGGTTGACACCCGCGCTGACCGGGACGCAGCGATGAGGAACAGGGCGCCGGCCTACGCGACGCTGCTGGCCGTGCTGGGAGCCCTTGCGTCGGCGGGCTGCTCCGACGTGGACGGGACGACGACCCCCGCGGCCCACCCGACCACCGACGCACGCGCTCCCGCAACCGGCACCCCGGGCACCACGACCCCCCGGCCCCCGTCCGAGGCCACGAGCATTCCCCCGGACACCGGCAACTCCCCGTCCCCGCCCCGCACTTCGACGCGTCCCGCCAAGGCGCGCTGGAAACCCCGGCCCGGCCTCGCCTGGCAGTGGCAACTGGACGGAAAGGTCACCCCCTCGGTCGACGTACCCGTCTACGACATCGACGGCTTCGAGAACTCCGCGGCCGACGTGGCCCGACTGCACCGCGACGGCCGCAAGGTCATCTGCTACGTCAACGTGGGCGCCTGGGAGAACTTCCGGCCGGACAAGGACGCCTTCCCGCGCTCGGTGCTCGGAGAGACCAACGGCTGGGCGGGCGAACGCTGGTTGGACATCCGGCGGCTCTCCGTCCTGAAGCCGATCATGGAACGCCGCTTCGACATGTGCCGCGACAAGGGCTTCGACGCGGTGGAGCCCGACCTGGTGGAGGGCTACGGCAACGACACCGGCTTCCCCCTCACCGCACGCGACCAACTCGACTACAACCGCATGATCGCGGCCGTCGCCCACGAGCGCGGACTGTCGGTCGGACTGAAGAACGACCTCCCCCAGATCCCCCAACTCCTCGCCGACTTCGACTTCGCCGTCAACGAGGAGTGCGCCCAGTACGACGAGTGCGCGGAACTCGCCCCCTTCATCGCGGCCGGCAAGGCCGTGTTCCACGTTGAGTACACAGAACCCACCAGCGGCTTCTGCGCCGAGTCCCGCCGACTGAGGCTGTCCTCGATGGTGAAGGAGCCGGAACTGGGGGTGTGGCGTCAGCCGTGCTGACACCGGGGCGGACGCGGTGGCCGACTAGTCGGACGACGGCGCCCCGGGTATCGGAAGCCCTATGCTTCGAGGGAGTCGTCGCAGTCGGCCGGCCCGCGATCCCGATCGCTGTACGGCATTCCCTGGGGGAGGGAAAGTGGAGGAGTGGGGACCGCTGGTGGCGGCGGTCGCGGGGATCTGGCCGAAGGTCACGGACCAGCTGTCGGACCCTGAACTCGGGGAGTTCGAGGGCCAGTTGCTCGCCCCGCTGCGGGTCTTCGACGAGGCGCGGGAGAGCGTGGTCAGGGACGCGTCCACCGACGCCGAACCCCCCTCAGGAACCGTCGATTCCACGGATCCTTCCGAGGCCGTCGACAGCGCGGCGCGCGCTGTCGCCGCCGTCTTCAGGGCGCGGCCGCCGCTGGGCGAGTGGCTGACCGAGGAATTCGACCGGCTCTCCGGCGAACTGGAGCGGTTCGGCCCGGCGGACCCGCCGCCGTTCTGGCCCGTCCAGCTCCGTTCCCTGCAGATCCCCGTCATGTACGCCACCGACCGCGCCGGACGGACGTCGAAAACCGCCCCCCTCACCTACGGCTCCGAGCGGGGCCGGCTCTCCTACGGCCAGGCCACGGTGAGCGTTCCCGACGAGCACCGGGTGGGCGCCGTCGACAAACCCCGCTGGTGGCGGCTGCGGTTCCGCCCCGACCCGGTCAGGGACGTGCTGCTCGCCTCCACCGCCGCGATGACCGCCGACGACTTCGCCGACGGTGTCCGCCGTCAGCTCGACCAGTGCGCCGCCCGGCACGCGCTGGTGTTCGTGCACGGCTTCAACGTCTCCTTCGCCGACGCGGCCGTCCACGCGGCCCAGTTGGCCTACGACCTCAACTTCACCGGCCCCGTCCTGCTGTACAGCTGGCCGTCGAAGGGCAGCGTCCTCGACTATCCCGCCGACGGCGACGCTGCCCGCCGTTCCGTGCCGTACTTCCAGGAGTTCCTGCGCCGGCTGCTGACCGGCACCGGCGTGGACGAGGTGCACGTCATCGCCCACAGCATGGGCAACAGGGTGCTCACCGACGGCCTGGCCGGACTGGACACCAGGGCGCTGCCCGAGGGCTCCGGACGGCTGGGGCACGTGGTGTTCGCGGCACCGGACGTGGACGGAGACGTCTTCCGGCAGTTGCTGCCCGGCATCCTGCGGCAGGCCGGCCACTCCACCCTGTACGTCTCCGCAAGGGACCGCGCCCTGGCGGTGTCCCGTAACCTCGCCGACTTCCCGCGGGCCGGCCAGGCGGGCGACTCGGTGATCGTCGTGCCAGGTCTCGACACCGTCGACGTCACCGAACTGGGCACCGACCTGCTGGGGCACTCGTACGTGGGAAACCACCGCAACGTACTCGCCGACGTCTACGGCCTGCTACACCATGGCCGTACACCGTCGCAGCGCTACGGACTGACCCGTGTGTCGCACGCCGACGGCGACTACTGGTCCTTCCAGCCACAGAAATGACCTCGGCCGGGGCGAGAAGAATGGTGAGAACAACGGTGGGAGAACGACGACAGGTACCGAGTGATGCGGCGATGACACATTTCCTGGACAGGCCGCACTTCGAGTGGGACGCACCCGGCGCGCTCGAACTGCGCGACTTTCTGGCCTCGGTGTACTACCGCACGGCTCAGATCGAACAACTGGCCCTGCAGGCAGGCATATCGCCCGCCCACTTCACCTTGGAGGGCACCGCGACGTCGGTGTGGTTCGATCTCATCCGGGTGGCGAGCAACCAGGGAAAGCTGCGCACCCTGCTGCAGCAGATCAGCTCCGGTCCCGACCAGGCGGTCGCCGGACGACTGGAGGAGCTGCTCGCCGAACAGCCGGTGGTCGAGGCGCCCGAGGAGCACACACGGCCCGGCGCCTTCGCCGCCTTCAAGGACCCGGACGAGCAGGAGCGGCAGATCTTCCGCGCCAACACCCTGCAGGACGTCGCCTTCCTGCGTCGCGGCACCGAACTGGCCTCCGCCGTCTGTCGGTTGCGCGTGACCGCGCACGACGGCGCCCGGTATCACGGCACGGCCTTCCGCATCGGAGAGGGCCTGCTGCTGACCAACCATCATGTGCTGTACGACGGCGAGGGACGCGGGCCCGTGGCGGTGGAGGCCTGGTTCGGCTACGAGGCCGACCTCAACGGGCGGATCAGGGAGCACCTCGTCGTGCCCTGCGAACCGGGATCGGTCGCGGGCGACGCCGAACTGGACTGGGCCGTGATCCGCGCGGCGGCCCCGCTGCCCGACGACGCCGTACGCGTCCCGCTCCCCGACAGCACGTCCGTGGCCCTCGACGACCGGGTCTACATCATCCAGCACCCGCACGGAGAGGTGAAGAAGCTCGCGGCGCGCCACAACGTCGTACGGCACGTCGACGACGTCGTCATCCAGTACTGGACCGACACGGAACGCGGCTCCTCCGGCTCACCGGTGTTCGACGAGCACTGGCGTCTTGTCGCGGTGCATCGCCGCTGGCGCAGGATCGGGCAGCTCGGTGGAGCGGACGAGTTCCGCAACGAGGGCGTACGGATCGAGCGGGTCCGCGAGGACCTCGTCCGACGGCAGTTGGTGTGAGCCCGTGCGCCCCCTGCTCGACGAGTCCGTGTTCCCCTTCGACGACGCACGCGCCCAGATGCTGCTCAAAGGGCTGGCTACCGTCTACGCGAACAAGCGCACCGCGCTACCACTCGCGCTCAGCGCCGGCATGGAGGAGGCCGAGGCCTACTGGGACGACGGAATGCTCGACGTGTGGCCGCAGGTGCTGGAGAAGGCGGCGCGCCGCGGCAGACTGCGCCGACTGGTGGAGAACGCCGCCCAGGACCCCAACACCCACACATGGCCGGTCTTCCGTTACCTGGCGGCGGAGGAGCCGGGTGTCGCCGATGCCGACCCGTGCGCCGCGTACCTGATCAACGGCAGGCAGCGGGCGTTCTTCGACCGTCGTACGCTGCGCGCTGTCCTGCAGGAGATGCTCAACGGCCAGGGCAATCGTGTCCTCGCGGTGCGCGGGGACCGGCGTTCGGGCAGAACGTACACCTGGTACCTGATCCAGCACGTGCTGGCCTGCCGCGGCGTCGACTACTGCCGGATCCAGATGGGCAAGTACCTCGCACCGGTGTCGGTGACGGACATCGCGAACACCCTCAGCGAACAGTTCCGTGAGTGGAACGTCTCTGTCGACCAGTACACCTCGGAGGACAGTCAGGCGCTCAGCCTCGTCAACCAGATCAAGGGGCTGATGCGCGAGGAACGACGCAACGGGCGGGCCCACAGCGCGCATTGGCTCGTCCTCGACGACTCGGAGTCGGTCCGTTTCACCGAGCCCGCCCTGAGAGCCGTGGCGGAGCTGGTGACCGCCGTCGTGGAGGAGGAGATGGAGGACCAACTGCGTATCGTCCTGCTCGCCTACGACGGCTGGCTGTCCGCCGATCTGCATCCCTATGTCTCCTGCGAGGACCTCGAACCGATCAGGGGCAAGGACCTGCACGACTACTTCCTCGGGGTCGCCGAGGAGACGGGCCGCCCCATCGACGCGGACCAGGCCGACCGCATGGTCGCGGACCTGACGGGCCAGGCCCACGACGGCGCCTTCGCTCCCGACGCCCCGCTGCGGATGATCGAGGAAATCCAGCGGCGCGCCGCCTGGTGGGCCCGCGACCGATACGGGAACGGCGGTGAGAACGGTGACCGAGCCCAGTTCGCCTGACCACGGCGCTCACCCGCCGTACACCTCGGGACGGGCCGACCCGTACGACCCGTCCGACGACCGCCGTGCCCTGCGTGAACGGACGGCGCTGCTCGGCTCGTTCGTCGCCGGCGACCTGCTGCCGCACGGTGCCGAGGACGCCGACGCCGACCCGGTGCTCCGGGACTTCCTGATCGAGGAATGTGAGCGTGTCACCACCGCGGACGGCCGCCGCTGGAGCCTGGACCCCCGCGTGCGCGCCCGGACCCTGGACACACTGGGTACGCCCGAGAAGTTGCTGGGCGCCCTGGAGGCGGCACCCCGGGCGGGCCGCGACACCGCACGCGACTGGGCCCGGCGGCTCCTCGCGCACGCCAACCCGCCCCTGGACGAGCACAGCTTCGAGGACCTGTACGCCGCGCTGACCGTCGTCGGCTGGTTCCAGGACGCCCCCCGCGCCCGGGAAACGCTGGCACGCAGCGCGATGCCCCTCCCCGGGCTCGACGAGATCCAGAACGGCATCAAGCGGGCCCGGTTGCTTCAGCCCCTACGGGCCCTCGCCGACGCGACGTTCACCGGACGGACCCGTGAGCTGGCCATGCTGAACCGGCTCACCGACGTGTCGCTGGACGACATCGAGCGGCCCGACGGCGCCGGCGAAGCCCTGGCCGCGACGGGCCACGGGCCGTGCCCCTGGGTGATCGTTCACGGGCCCGGCGGCGTGGGGAAGTCCACGCTGGTGGCCCGGTTCGTCCTGGACCACACCGATCGCCCCGCGGCGGCGCCGGACCGCCGGATGCCCTGCGTGTACCTCTCCTTCGACCGGCACGACCTCGTCCCGGACCGACCGCTGACCCTGATCGCGGAGGCCGTCCGCCAGCTGGGCCTGCTGCGTCCGGACCTCATCCGGCAGACCGGGGAACTGGAACGGGGGCTGCGTGCCACACTGACCGCCGACCGGCTCACCGGCACGGAGCGAGGCCTGCACAGTGGCCGGTACGCCCGACAGCGCGACGAAAAAGCCCTGATCGCCGCCTTCTCCGCACTTGCCGTCTCGGCCACCGGCGGTTCCGCGCGCCCCTTCCTGCTGACCCTGGACGCCTTCGAACAGGTCCAGCGCCGCGGTCCGATCGCCCTGCACCGGGTCCTGAAGTTCCTGCAGACACTGCAGGATGTCCATCCGGGCCTGCGGATCCTGGCGGCCGGCCGGGCTCCCGTCGACGACGCGCGGTTCCGACGCCTGCCCCTGAAGGGCTTCGACCCCGCCACCGCCCGGGCCTTCCTGCGTCGACAGCTGACAGCCGGGGACACCGGAACGGGCGACGACGGTGCCGGTCCCGCGGCGAGTCGCGCCGCCGCCGCGGCCACCGACACCGACGCCGAGGAGATCATCCGGATCGTCGGCTCCAACCCGCTCAACCTCAAACTCGCCGCCGCCCTGGTGCACCGCGAGGGCACCCACGTCCTCCAGGACCCCCAGCTGCGCCGACAGCTCCATCTGAGGCTGGGGGACGAGACCGTCCAGGGTGTGCTCTACCGGCGCATCCTCGATCACCTGCACGACCCGGACCTGCGCCGCATCGCCAGCCCCGGCCTCGTCGTCCGCAAGCTCACCCCCGACGTGATCCGCGAGGTGCTGGCCGGACCCTGCGGACTGGGCCACGTCGACGAACAGCGCGCGCGGACACTGTTTCGCCGCTTCCGCGACGAGGCCACCCTGGTCGAGGAGGTGCCCGGTGAGGCCGCGGTCGTGCACCGCGGCGACGTGCGCCGCGTCATGCTGCCGCTGGTACGTCGTGGTCACACGGACGTCGTCGACCGGATCCACCGCAAGGCCGTGCGCTACTACTCACTCCTGGACATGCAGCGACCGTCCACCGAGAGCCGCGCGGAGGAGCTGTACCACCGGCTGTCGCTGGCGCAGACGACACGCACCCTGGACGAGCGCTGGACGGACGAGGCCGGCGCCCTCCTGGAGGACACGCTGGACGAGCTGCCCGCCCCCTCACAGGTGTACCTGACCGAACGGCTCGGCAACACGGTCGACGCGGAGCTGCGGGCCCAGGCGGACGACGAGACCTGGAGCCGTCAGGCGCTACGGGCCGGAACCGACCTCCTCGCCGGCGACAGCCCGGCCGAAGCCCTGGACCTGTTGGACGAACGCCCGCACCAAGTGGACGACGACCTCGCCCTCATGTCGCTTCGCATGCGGTCGCTGGCCGCACTCGGCCGCCATGACGAGGCCCGCAGGATGGTCGACCACGCCCTCGACCTGGCGGCCGCGGCCACGGACCCGACGGTCTTCAGCGAGCTGGCCCTGTTCGGGGCCCGCATCTGTGAGGACCTCGGGCGCTTCGCCGACGCGCACGACCTGCTCATCCAGGCCCGCAGGGCGGCTCAGCGACCGGCCGCCGACATCCAGCTGCTGTCCGTTGCCGCGGCGCAGCTGCGGCTGCACCGGCGCGGCGGCACCCTGGACACCGCCGAGGCGCGTGCGCTGCGCGCCGACACGCTGGCCCGGGCCCGGAACCTCAGCAGCAAGGCGTACACCCGCCACCCGACCCTGCTGCGGGAACTCGCCGCCGAGATCGGTGACGACATGCCGGAACTGGTCTCCCACACGGCCAGGTCCCTCGGCGTCGACCTCGCCGAAGGCTCCGGCGAACTGCTGCGCGCCTCGCTGACCGACGAGGACGTCGCCGACTTCGTGGCAACCTCGGAGGACCCGAGCGAGGCCGACCCGGAGACCAGGAACTTCCTGACCGAGAACACCAGCGTCAGTAGGGGCTCGGTCATCAGCGACTTCCTGGACAGCGCGCCGCCCGAACGTGCCGAGGGCTGGAACACGGCCCTGGTCACCACCTACCGACGCGAGGTGGACCGCCCCCAGGGTTCCGGCGGCGTGGCACGGGACATGACCGACGACGCCGTGATCGTCCTGCCCGGATTCGCGGGCAGCACCCTGGTGGACAACGAGACGGGCAAGATCGTCTGGGGGACGCAGGGCTTCCCCGATCTCACGCGCTTCTGGCGGCGGAGCGCCACCGCGCCGCTAGCCGTGACCGAGGACGAGCGGTCGGGCCGGTCGACCCGGCTCCGGCCCACGGAACTGCTGTCCTCGGGCTTCGCCTGGGTTCCCCTGGTCGGAGGTTTCTCGCCCTACAACCAACTGTGGGACGCCGTCACCTCCGTCACCCGGCACCGCGACGCCGTCCTGCGCTTCCCCTACGACTGGCGTCTGTCGGCGGAGGAGTCCGCACGCCGGCTGGCCGATGCCGCCCTGTGGCACCTGGCCCAGTGGCGGCACCACCCGGCACGGCAGGCGGCCAGGCGTGACCGCCCGGAGCCCAGGCTGGTGTTCGTCGCGCACTCCATGGGTGGTCTGGTCGCGCGCGCGGCCTTCGCCATGCATCCCGTACTGTGCGAGGTCACCCGAGACCTGATCACCATCGGGACGCCGTTCCACGGCATTCCGCGGGTCATGGACTTCATCGGCGGAGGCAGAGCGACGCCCGCCGGCCTCGCCCAGGTGGCGCGGACCATGCCCGGCGTCTACGACCTGCTGCCCGACTACCCGTGTGTGCGGACCGAGGACGGGGGAGTGCGGCATCTGACGCTCCAGGACGTACGGGACATCGGCGGAGACGTCGAACTGGCCGAGGCCGCGATGGCGGCCCGGCAGAGGCTGCAGGGGACGAGGACGCTGCCACGCGTACGCGCCGCGGTCGGTGTGTCGCAGCGGACGCCGGAGAGCCTGGCGATCGTGCACGGCAGGGTGCGCCTGTTCGCCGACACCCCGCGCCTGCACCGCGACGGGACGTTGATGCGGAACGACCGTGGCGGGCCGGTGTTGTGGAGTCGGGCGGGAGACGGCCTGGTGCCGAGGGACTCCGCCGCGCCGGAGCCCTCCAACGCCGCCGCCTTCGTCTCGGGCGTGCACGGCTCGCTCGTCATGGAACCCGCCGTCATCGACTTCGTTCGAGCGGTCCTCACCGAGCAGCCCGTGGACAGTCCGATCCGCAGCGCGGTTCCGCAGCCCCCGGAGATCACCGGGGGCCCGCCGACCGGCCGACCCCACCACCCCGAGGGCGCCGGAATCGGACTGCCCGGAGCCGACACCGCCCCCCTCGGGCTGACCACCCCGGCCGAGGTCAGCACGGGAAGGCCGTGGACGCTGACGGTGTGGGGCGTCGGCCACACCACCGCCGCCGGCGTCGTCGTCTGCCGGATCCGCGACGCCCAGGGCGGCCTGTCGACGGTCCGCCCCAGGCTGCGCCCCGGCGAGGAACCCCACACCCTGGTCGCCGAGGTGGTGCTGCCGACCCCCGGGTTCTACGAGGTCGTCGTCACCAGCGCGGCGCAGTCGGCCACCGCCCTGGTGGTGGCCGCCGACCTGGAGACCGAGGACTGAGCGCCCGGCGACCGGTCGGCGGGCGCTCAGCAGCAGCGGCTCTGCGGGTGGGTCTCCCGGTGGCGGGTGCGCCGCGTCTCGTACTCGCGGCGGGTCGGTACCGGCGCGAGCGGATGGTGGCGTCGCTGCCGCTCGCAGTAGCGGTCGTACTCCGTCTCGCCGGTCAGTTCCCGCGCCGGAGCCGACGGCCGGCCGGAGGTGACGGCCGGCCGTCGGGACGGTCCCCGCCTCTCGAAAGGGGCCGGTTCGTGCATGTCCCCGTCACAGGGGGTACTCCCGGTCTCATGGCGCCTACATCGACATCCTGGCCGGCCGTGCTCAAGGGCACGGTGAAGGAGTTCAAGGACGACGAACTCACCGATCGGGCCGCGGCGTTGACGTACTACGGAGTGCTGTCGTTGTTTCCGGCACTCCTCGTGCTGGTCTCGCTGCTGGGCATCACCGGGCGGTCCGCGACCGATCAGGTCCTCGACAACCTGCGGAAGCTGGCGCCCGGCTCGGCCCGGGACATCATCGGCGACGCGGTGCGGCAGCTCCAGGGGCGGGGCGGTATCGGCTCGGTCATGGCGATCGTCGGTCTGGTGCTGGCCGTGTGGTCGGCCTCCGGCTACATCGGGGCCTTCATCCGCAGCGCGAACGCGGTGTACGACATGCCCGAGGGCCGTCCGGTGTGGAAGCTGCTGCCGGTCCGGGTGGGAGTGACGGTCGTGCTGCTGGTGCTGGCGGTGATCAGCGCCCTGATCGTGGTGTTCACGGGCGGGCTCGCCCAGCAGGCCGGCGCGGTGCTCGGCATCGGGGACTCGGCTCTGACGGCCTGGTCGATCGCGAAGTGGCCGGTGCTGATCGTGCTGGTCACCTTCATGATCGCGATCCTCTACTGGGCGGCGCCGAACGTGCGGGGCCAGGGCTTCAAGTGGGTCACCCCGGGCAGTCTCCTCGCGCTGCTGGTCTGGCTGGTCGCGTCGGCGGGGTTCGCGTTCTACGCGGCGAACTTCAGCTCGTACAACAAGACCTACGGCACCCTCGCCGGCGTGATCATCTTCCTGGTGTGGCTGTGGATCAGCAACATCGCGATCCTGCTGGGCCTGGAGTTCGACGCGGAGACGGCCCGGCAGCGCGCCGTCGCCGACGGGCTGCCCGACGACGAGGAGCTCTACGTCCCGCCCCGTGACACCCGTGCCTGGAGCGAGGAGGACCACCACCGTATGGAGGACTGAGGCCGAGGCCCTCGCGAGGGTCCCGCGCCGATCGCGCCCACCGCCGGCGCCCCGTCCGAGGGGCGCCGGATCGGGTGGTCCGGCCGGGTCAGACCGCCGGCACCGGCGCCGGGGCCGGGTACGTGGGGTACTCCACCCCGGAGACGTGCTGGACGACGCGGATGACCTGGCAGGAGTAGCCGAACTCGTTGTCGTACCAGAGGTAGAGGATCGCGTTGTCGCCGTCGACCTTGGTCGCGCCGGCGTCGACGATCGAGGCGTGGCGGGAGCCGATGAAGTCGCTGGAGACCGCGTCGGGTGCGGTGGTGAAGTCGATCTGACGCTTGAGCGGCGAGGTCAGTGAGACGTCGCGGAGGTGGTCGAGGACCTCCTCGCGGGTGGTCTCGCGGCCGAGCCGAAGGCTGAGGATCGCGATGGAGACGTCCGGCACCGGGACCCGGATCGAGCTGCCGGTGATCGGCGCCTTGAGGTCGGGCAGCGCCTTGGCGACGGCGGAGGCGGCACCCGTCTCGGTGATGACCATGTTGAGCGGCGCGGAGCGGCCCCGACGGTCGGCCTTGTGGTAGTTGTCCAGCAGGTTCTGGTCGTTGGTGAACGAGTGCACGGTCTCCACGTGCCCCCGCAGGACGCCGTACTCGTCCGCCATCGCCTTGAGCGGCGGCACGATCGCGTTGGTGGTGCAGGACGCGCAGGACAGGATCCGCTCGCCCGGCTTGATGGTGTCGTGGTTGACGCCGTGCACGATGTTCGGGACGTCGCCCTTGCCCGGCGCGGTCAGCACGACCTTGTCGATACCGGGACGCAGGTGCTCGGACAGGCCCTCGCGGTCCCGCCACTTGCCGGTGTTGTCGATGAGGATGGCGTCCTTGATGCCGTACGCCGTGTAGTCGACCTGCGACGGGTCGTCGGCGTAGATCACCCTGATCTCGTTGCCGTTGGCGACGATGGTGCTCTTCGCCTCGTCGACGATGATCGTGCCCTGGAACTGGCCGTGGATGGAGTCGCGGCGCAGCAGCGAGGCCCGCTTGACGAGGTCGTCGGCGGCCCGGCCACCGTTGCCGCGGACGACGATGGCGCGCAGCCGCAGGCCGTTTCCGGAGCCGGTCTTCTCGATGAGCAGGCGGGCGACGAGGCGGCCGATGCGGCCGAAGCCGTAGAGGACGACATCGCGCGGCTCACGGCGCTCGACCCGGTCGGCGCCGGTGGCACCGGCGACCGCCTCGGCGGTGAACTCCGCCACGGAAAGACCGCGGTCGTCGGTCCGGTACGTCGCGGCGAGCATGCCGAGGTCGATCTGCGACGGGCCGAGATCGAGGGCGGTGAGCGTCTGGAGGAACGGCAGCGTCTCGGTGACGGACAGTTCCTCGCCGGCTATCTGGCGGGCGAAGCGGTGGGTCTTGAGGATGCTCACCACCGACTTGTTCACCAGGGAGCGGCTGTGCAGCAGGACCGTCACGTCCCGCTCGCGGTGCAGCTTCCCGATGAGGGGGATCATCGACTCCGCGATCTCCTCGCGGGTCTTCCAGTTGGTGAACGAGTCGTCCTTGACAGTCACGAGTATCTCTTTCGAGCTAGGTGGCGCTCATATGCTAAACCCCCGCCCGAACCGGCCCGAGCGCCGGGTCCGTCCCTGACCTGCTCCTCGTCCCGGAAACCCGTGTGAACTCCAAGAGCTCAGAGGATTGCTCCGGCAACCGTCGGGTACGCGACCAGAACCGCGCCCGGGGCCATCTCGCGCCGGGCGGGCCGCAAGACCGCCGCTATGTAGGGATCAGCCATGGACACACCCGCGAACGACAACACCGTCACACCGGCCCGGCGGGCGCTGGACGCGTTGGCCGAGAACACCGAGGACACGGCGGCGCTGGCCACGCTCGCGAGCAGCGAGGTGCTCGTGCCCGTGCCCGATGACGCCGGCCAGGACGGAGGCAGCGACCCCAGCACGGTCGCACTGCCCGTCCTCGAACAGAAGGACGGCGCTCCGGTGGTGCCCGTGTTCACCTCCGAACCGGAGATGGCCGAGCTCCTCCCGTACGTCTCCCGCTACCGACTGGTCCCGCTGGGCGCGCTCGCCGCGCAGTGGCCGGCCGACGAGCTGTCCCTGACCATCGACGCCAGCTCCGAGCACCCGCTGACCCTCACCTCGGAGGGCGTGCGCACCCTGCTGGCCAGGCCGTAGGGACGACCGGATCGGGCCCGGCCACCATTGCGGAGCGGCCGGGCCCGGCGAGGGATGCGACGACGGGACCGATCCGGCTCCCGTCGTTTCGCGATGCCCGGACGAGGTGCGGGAGTCCCCACCGGTGGGCCACAGCCGCCACAGTGGATCGTGGCGGCTCTCACAGGCTCTTGCCCGGATTGAGGATGCTCCTCGGATCGAACACCTCCTTGAGCCTGCGCTGCAGGGCATGAGCTGCGGGCCCGAGTTCCTCGGCGACCCACTGCCGCTTGAGCAGGCCCACTCCGTGCTCACCCGTCAGGGTGCCGCCGAGCCGCAGCGCCAGCGCGAAGATCTCACCGGCCGCCTCCCACGCGGCCTCCGGCAGCCGGTCCAGGGACGGATCCACCACAATGATCGGGTGCAGATTGCCGTCCGCGGCGTGCGCGAGGGTGTACACGGGCACGTCGTGACGTGCGGAGATGGCCCGGATCTCGCGCACCGCCTCCGCCAGGCGGGAGCGCGGGACCGCGATGTCCTCGATGAGCGGGCGGCCCAGCCGCTCCAGTGCGGGCAGGGCCAGACGGCGGGCGGCCAGCAGGGCCTCCGCCTCGGCGGGATCCTCCGTCGTCTCCACCGTGGTGGCCAGGGGCGCGAGCAGCCGGGCGACCGCCGCCGCCTCGGTCGCCGCGCCCGCGCCGTCGCACTGCACCAGCAGCAGGGCCGCGCCCCGCTCCCGCAGCGCCGGGTCGACGGCCCGCAGCACGGGTCCGTCGACGAGCTCCGCCAGCGCCGGCTCGACCCCGGCCCGGGTGATCGCGTACGACGCCTCGGCCGCCGCCTCGAAGGAGGGGAAGTACGCGGCGAGCGTGGCCGTCGCCACCGGGATCGGCCGCAGCCGCAGCGTCGCCGAGGTGATCACCGCGAGGGTGCCCTCCGACCCGGTGAGCAGCGCGGTCAGGTCGTAGCCGGTGACGCCCTTGACCGTACGGCGGCCCGTGCGCACCACCGTCCCGTCGGCGAGGACCGCCTCCAGCCCCAGCACGCTGTCCCGGGTCACCCCGTACTTCGCGCACCTGAGGCCGCCCGCGTTCGTCGCGATGTTCCCGCCGATGGTGGACAGGGCGGCGCTCGCCGGGTCCGGCGCGTACCGCAGCCCCTGCACGCCCGCCGCCCGGTCCAGCTCGGCGGTGATCACCCCGGGTTCGACGACGGCGAGCTGGTCGTCGGCCGACAGTTCGAGGATGCGGTTCATCCCGGACAGGTCCAGGACCAGGCAGCCGTCGTGTGCGGTGGCCCCGCCCGACAGACCGGTGCCCGCACCGCGCGGCACCACCGGCACGCGCAGCGCGTTCGCGTGCCGCAGGGTGACCGTCACGTCCTCGGTCCGCCGGGCGCGCACCAGGGCCAGCGGTTCCCCGGCCGGCCGGGTGCCGGACCGGTCGGTGGCGTGGGCGGCGAGCACGGCCGGGTCGGTGGTCAGCCGGTCGGGCGGCAGATCCCGGGCGAGCAGCCCGAGGAGCCGGGCGGACGTGGTCGTTTCGGGTGCCGCGGTCACGGGTTCAGCGCCTTCGTTCCGATGGCGAGCAGGGAGACGTCCTCCTGGGGCGCGTGCACGGGCGCACACTGGATGTCCCGGAAGTGCCGCTCCAACGGTTTGCCCCGGGCCAGCCCCGGATTGCCCAGCAGCCGCACGGCCAGCTCCACGGCCCGCACACCGTGCCGGTCGGCCAGCACCCGTGCGCCCAGGGCCTGTTCGGGGGTGTACGACGAATCCCCGCCATCCAGCTTCGCGGCACCGTCGAACACCAGCTGCTCGGCGGCACCGAGCAGCACCTCGATCTCCCCGGCCGTGCGGCGGAAGCGCTCCGTACGGGCCACCGGGTGCCCCAGGTTGGCGGGCACCCGTGTGTGGGCGAAGGTGTGGAAGTACGTCTGCGCGGCGCGGGCGACGCCCAAGTAGAGCGCGGCGAGCGGGAGATGGAGGGCGGCGCCGGCCCGGTTGTCCTGCTCGGCTGCGGGCCCGTGCGGACCGATGCCGATGACGTGCCCGTACGGCACCCGCACGTCCCGGAACGTCACGTCATGGCTGCCGCTGGCCCGCAGCCCCAACTGGTCCCAGCGATCCGTGACCTCGATGCCGGGGGAGTCACCGGCCACCAGGAAGGTGCCCACGCGTGGTTCGGGTTCGTCGGTGCTCGCCCACACCAGGAACCAGTCCAGCCCCTCGGCGCCCGTCACGAAACGCTTGGTGCCGCTGACGGCCCAGCCGTCGGCCGTGCGCACTGCCCGGGTGGCGGGCAGTCCACCCCGCGCGGGCGAGCCCAGTTCGGGCTCCACCCGCGCGTGGTTGATCAGTACCGGGCGTTCGAAGGACTCCTTCGCCAGACGTGCGTACAGCTCCTCCGGCCAGTGCGGATCTGCCGCCTGCCGGGCATGGGTGTTCAGTGTCATGGCCGCGATCAGGGCGACGGACGGATCGGCCTGCCCCAGGGTGTGCAGGATGCGGGCGATCTCCCGTACACCCGCACCGCGGCCTCCGTACCGTTCGCCGATCGTCGCCGTGAGCAGGCCCGCCTCGTGCGCGATCCGGAGGGATTCGGCGGGGAAGGCGGCCGACCGGTCGTAATCGGCGGCCAGTTCGGCGATGCGCTCGGTCACAGGGCCTTCTTCAGGTCGGCGTTCAGTGCGGTGGTCCAGAACGACTTCACGTCCAAGTGCTCCTTCAGCGCCCCGAGTTCGGTGAAGGCGTCGGCGACCTTCTGCTGCGAGGCGATCGTGTCGTCGCCGACGGTCCTGGCCCGGGTCGGGCGCTGCGCCTGGGCGTCGACGAGGTCCTTCCTGGCCTGGGCCAGTGGCTGGTGGGTGGCGTCGGCGGTGACCTGGGCGAAGCCGTCCTCGTGGCCGTCGCGGACGTAGGCGTAGGCCTTGGTGATCCGGGCGATCAGATCGGCCGCGGCGGCCTTCTGCGCCGGGCTCTTCAGCACGCTGTCCCGCGCCGACCAGAGGAAGTTGCCGGACAGGATGTCCTTGCCCGAGCCGATCGTCGTGGCGCCCTGCTGGTGGGCGGTGATGACCGACGTGCCGTACGAGGCGAACGCGTCGATGCTGCCGCCGTTCAGGGCCGCCAGGCCGTCGTTGGGCAGCAGCGGCTTGGCATCGATGTCGGACCACTTCAGTCCGGCCCGCTTCAGCAGCTCGTTCAGGAAGTAGTGGGCGGTGGTGTTCTGGACGTAGCCGACCTTCCTGCCCTTGAGGCCGGCGATGTCGGTCACCGCGGAGCCCTCGGGGACGACGACCTCCTGGTTGAGGGTCGCCCCGCGCTGCACGGCGACGACCTCGAAGTTGGGTTCGCCGTCGGCGGCGGCGAAGATCGGCGGGATCTCGCTGGAGGTCGCGAGGTCGAGGGCTCCGGCACGGATCGCCTGGAGTTGCTGGTCACCGCCCTGGAACTGGTTCCACTTCACGGTGTACGGGGTGTCGTCGAGGCCGGCGTACTTCAGGAGGGCCTCCTCGGTCTTCCAGCCGGTGGCGCCGACGCGGAGGGTGACGGAGGAGGGGGATTCGGCCTGTGCCTCGTTCCCGCACGCCGCCGCGAACGGCAGGAGCAGGGCCAGGGCGGCGGCGGACGTGCGCAGGGTGCGTCGGAACAACACGGGAGCTCCATCAGGCGGCTTGGGTGGTGGCGCGGTGGGCGAGTTCCTGGCGCACCAGCGGCAGAACGTGACGGGCGTAGTCGATCGCGTCGTTGAGCGGGTCGTAGCCGCGGATCGACAGCAGGTCGCAGCCGATGTCGACGTAGTCGAGCAGTGCCTTCGCCACCGTCTCGGGGGAGCCGACCAGGGCGGTGGACGCACCGGCGGCGTTGGTGGCGACCGCCGGGGCGGTCCACAGGCAGCGGTCGTGCACCTCGCCGCGGTCGGCGATGTCGAGCAGCCGCTGCGAACCCACGTTGGCCGGACGACCGGTGGTGCGGTAATGCCGCAGCGACTGCGTGGTACCGGCCTGGTCCTTGAGCACGCCCAGGGTGCGGTGCGCCTTCTCCCAGGCCAGTTCGTCGGTGGGCGCGATGATCGGGCGGAACGACACCCAGATACGGGGGTGGGGGCGCCCGGCGGCGTCCGCGACCGCGTTCACCGCGGCGATCTGCTCGGCCGTCTCCTTGAGCGGCTCGCCCCACAGCCCGAAGATGTCGCCCTGCTGCCCGCCGACCCGGTACGCGTCCTCGGACGAGCCGCCCACCGAGATCGGCACCAGCCCGTTCACCGGTTTCACGTCCGAGTGGTAGCCCTCGAACCGGAAGTGCTTGCCCTCGTGCGAGACCGGTCCGTCGGCCTGCCACACGTTCCGCAGGATCCGGATGTATTCGTCCGAACGCTCGTACCGTTCCGTCTTGTTGAGGTAGTCGCCCTCCCGGCGCTGTTCCTCGTCGCTGCCGCCGGAGATGATGTGCACGGTCAGGCGGCCGTCGCTGATCCGATCCAGGGTGGCGAGGGCGCGGGCCGCGTGGGTGGGGAAGATGACGCCGGGCCGGTGGGCCAGGATCGGGCGGATCCGCTCGGTGTGGGTGGCGACGAACTGGGCGACCTGGAAGGCGTCCGGGGACGCCGAGTGGTAGGCGACCAGGGTGTGGTCGAAGCCGCCGTCGTCCAGCGCGCGGGCGTACCTGCGCAGATGGTCGCGGTCGAACCCGGTACGGCTCGATGCGGCCGGCCCGGAGGCCCCCGCGTCCGTGTGGACGGCGCTGATGAATTCGACAGGCATGAGCAACTCCTTGCTGAGATCGGCTACTTGACGAGGGATGTGTCGGCCGACCCCGCCACGTCGACGTTGGGCTCCAGCACCCCGATCCCGTTCATGAGGTCGGCGACGCCCTGAACCGTCCCGTTGACGTCCGACGAGACCGGCAGGACCTTGCTGTACGCCGCCGATGCCAGCGTCTTGGCCACGGAGGGGTCGGCGCCGTTGCGCTGCTCGATGGCCTTCGCGTAGGCGTCCCGGTGGGTGCTCGTCCATTCCAGGGCCGTGCCGAGACGCTTGAGGAAGTCGGAGAGCGCGGCCTTCTTCCCCGAGTCGGCCAGGGCCTCGTCGGAGGCGCCGAAGAAGCCGTAGCCGCTGACCCGGCCGTCGGCACCGTCGACGAGCAGCTTGCCGCCCTGTTTCAGGCCGACGGCCTGGTAGACGCCGAAGGTCGCCCAGGCCTTGATCTTCCCGGAGGCGAACGCGGCCTGCGCGTCGGTGGGCAGCAGGTACTGCACCTTGACGTCCTTGTAACTGAGACCGTTCTGCTTCAGCACCTTGGCCAGCAGGTACTCGGAGATGCTGCCCTTCGCGGAGGACACCACGACCTTCTGGCCCTTGAGGTCCTTGACGCTGTCGATGCCGGAGCCCTTGGGGACGACGATCCCGACATGCCGGCCGTCGCTCTTCAGCGCGGCCACGTTCTTGAACTTCACGCCGCCGCTGAGTGCCTGGAGCGCCGGCAGGTCCGCGGAGTAGGAGGTGTCGGCGGCGCCCGCCTGGACGGCCTGGTAGAGCGGGGCGGCACCCTCGAACTCGGCCCACTTCACCTTGTAGTCGGCGCCCTTGAGCGCGCCTGACGCGGCGATGATCGTCTGCAGGGTCTTGGCCTGGTCCCCGATGGTCAGTGTGACCTGGCCCTTTCCGCCGGCATCCGCCGAGGAGTCGGCGCCGCAGGCGCTCAGCGTGAGCAGGGCGGCGAGGCTCATCGAGGTTGCGGCGAGTCGGCGTATCACGACGGGGTTCCTTCCAAGGTGCGGGTCACGCCGAGCCAGTTCAGGAGGCGGGCGCGCAGGGTGACGAACTCGGGTGCGGTGAGGTCGCGGGGGCGGGGCAGATCGACGGTGAGTTCGTGGGCGATGCGGCCCTCGTCCATCACCAGGACACGGTCGGCGAGCAGCAGGGCCTCCTCCACGTCATGGGTGACCAGGAGGATCGCGCAGCCGTGCCGCTGCCACAGTTCCGCGACCAGCTGCTGCACCCTGCCCCGGGTGAGCGCGTCCAGGGCGCCGAACGGCTCGTCCAGGAGCAGCAGTTCGGGCTCCCGGACCAGGGCCCGGGCCAGGGACACACGCTGGGCCTGACCGCCGGAGAGGGTCTTGGGCCAGACACCCGCGCGGTCCGCGATACCGACCTCGTCCAGCGCCTTCGCGGCGAGCTCCCGGTCGGAGCGACCCGGCAGTCCGAGGACGACGTTGCGCCACACCTTCAGCCAGGGGAGCAGCCGCGGCGACTGGAAGGCGGCACTGCGGCGGGACGGCACCGTCACCTCGCCGCCGATCTCCTCGTCGAGGCCGGCGAGGATCCGCAGCAGCGTCGACTTGCCGCAGCCGCTGTGTCCGAGCAGGGCCACGAACTCGCCCTCGGGGATGTCGAGATCGAGGTCGTGCAGGACGGTGTTGCCGTCGAAGGCCCGCGAAAGCCCCCGTATTTCCACACTGTTGGTCATAAAACTGTTGGTCATGAAGCTCACGCCCCGCCCTCGAAGTTGGCCCGCCAGCTCAGCAGCCGGCGCGAAAGGATCCGTACGGCGAGGTCGCAGGTGAGTCCGAGCAGCGCGTACACGACGAGGCACAGCACGATGACGTCCGTACGGAAGTACTGCTGGGCGTTGCTCATCAGATAGCCGAGCCCCGCGTCCGCGTTGATCTGCTCGGCGAAGACCAGCGCCAGCCAGGCGGTGGACAGCGCGTACCGGAGTCCCACGAGCGCCCCGGGCAGCGCGCTCGGCAGGATCACGTACGTGATCAGCCCGAGCCTGCCCAGGCCCATCATCCGGGCCGCCTCGACGAGTTGGGCGTCGGTGGAGCGGATGCCGCCGTAGATGTTGAAGTACAGCGGGTACGTCACGCCGAGGGCGACCAGGGCGATCTTCGGGGTCTCCTCGATACCGAACCAGACGATGAACAGCGGGATCAGACCCACCCAGGGGATCGCCCGGAACATGCCCATCGAGGAGTCGACGACATCCTCGCCGAGCCGGAACAGCCCGGCCAGCAGCGACAGACCCAGTGCGACGCTCGCGCCGATCACGAAGCCGATGGCCGCCCGGCGGCCCGACGCGGCGATGGCGTCGGGGAGTTCACCGCTCCTGGTGAGCTCGACGGCCTGTTGAACCACGTCCACCGGGGAGGCCAGCACGGTTTCCGGAAGCACGCCGGTGGCCGAGGTCAGCAACCACAGCAGGACCAGGCCGACCGGGCCCACGGACCGTCGCACCGAACGGGGGATCGTGCGGCGGCGACCGGTCCTGACCGTGCCGCGGAGGGTGACACGACCGGGCCGTACGGCGTCCTCCGGGGGCGCCGCCTGTCGCGGCACCACAGCCGGGTCGAGGGGTTTCGTCGTCATGGCCGGTCTCCCTTCGCGGCCCGGCGGTCCGGATCGGCCGACCAGGCGGACCAGGAGCCGGCAAAGAGCACCGCGTCGAACCCGGCGATCTCCAGCGCGGCGATCTGATGGGCGGCGGTGACGCCGGAGCCGCAGTACACACCGACGCGCCGCGCCTCGCCGACCCCCTTCTCCTCGAACCGTTCGCGCAGTTCCTCCACCGGCAGGAAGGTGCCGTCCGCCGCGAGGTTCTCGCCGGTGGGGGCGGACACAGCGCCCGGGACGTGCCCCGCCCGCGGGTCCACCGGCTCCACCTCGCCGCGGTAGCGCTCGCCGGCCCGCGCGTCCAACAGCAGCCCGGACGAGGCGAGTTCGGCGGCGCCGTCGGCATCGGTCACCGGCAGTCCGCCCGCGCGCAGCACCACGTCGCCGGGCGGCGGATCGGCCGGGATCCCGGACTCCAGCGGCAGCCCGGCCGACCGCCAGGAGCCGAGCGCCCCGTCCAGGAGCGTGACCTGGGCGTGGCCCGCGTACCGCAGCAGCCACCAGGCGCGGGCGGCGGCGGTGTTGCCCAGGTCGTCGTGGACGACGACACGTTGGCCCGTCCGGATGCCCCACCTGCGCGCCGCGTTCTGGAGTTCCGCGAGGTCGGGCAGTGGATGACGGCCGCCCTCCGGGCTCGGCGGCGCGGCCAGTTCGGTGTCCAGGTCGACGTAGACCGCGCCCGGGATGTGCCCCTCGGCGTAGTGGTCGCGGCCGTGCGGATCGCCCAGCGCCCAGCGGACGTCGAGGACGACCGGGGGAGCGTCGGAGGCGAGCAGCTCGCGGAGTTCGGCGACGGTCGTGGTCACGGTCATGCCGGGCCCTCCGCGATCGTGGGCAGAGCGGGGGACAGGCGCAGCCGCTCCAGGAAGAGCACGAGGGTGGCGGCGGCCGTGCGGTGCAGCGCGTCGTTGAGGACGTCGTGCCGGCCGCCGTGGAAGGTCACCGTCCGCACGCCCGGGTGTCCGGCGTACGCGTCCGCTGCCTGGGCGAGCGGGCTCACCGTGTCGTCCCTGCCGTGCAGCGCGAGTACGGGAACCCGCACGAGGTCGAGACGCAGGTCGGGCAGGTCGGGGTGCTCGGCCAGGGCACCGCGCCGGAACCCGGGGTCGTCCGCGAGACGGGACTGGTGGGTGGGGCAGGCGGTGCGGGCCTCGACCTCGGCCTCCCAACTCCCGGAGGTCCAGGGGGTGGTGGGCAGGCCGGCCAGGACCAGCGCGTCGACGCCGGGGAGTTGCTCGGCGGCCAGGTGGGCGGCGTACCGGGCGCCCGTGTCCGAACCGACCAGCACCTTGGGGCCGGGCAGCGACTCGTCGGCGAGCAGCTTGGCGGCCTCGTCGAGCACGGACGGATCGGCGGACGGGTCACCGAGGGCACGCACACGGTAGGCGTCGAAGGCGAGACGGCGGCCGAACCGCTCGTACACACCGCCGTGTTCGCCTCGGCCGGCCAGGACGATCAGGGTGCCGCGCGCGGCGAGGCCTTCGGGTTCGTCCCAGGAGAAGGATGAGGGCATGAGGGGGCAGCTCCCGTTTCAGGGCAGGGGGCATCCGTACGGAAAGAAGGGCATCCGAGCGTGACTGTCACGTGTCAGCGAGGGGAGGACCCGGGCGACTCGGAATGCGGGGAAGAGCCGGTGTGCGGCGGAGTGTCAGCGACAGAGCGCGCTGCACGCCACGCCGAAGTCAATGACTCGGCGCTGCGTCAGAAGGGCAGCAGAAGCGGTCGCGTGCAACATGCGCCCATCATGACCGGCCGCGACGGACCACGTCCAACGACGATTCCGCATCGAAACCGATCAGGGATCGTGATCGGTCTGTCGGGCGGGCTACTGTCACGGCATGCCCCCACCCGTCCTCGACATCGTGGCCCTGCGCAGCCTGACCGCGGTCGCCGACTGCGGCGGCTTCCACCGCGCGGCCCGGACACTGTCCCTGAGCCAGTCGGCGGTCAGCCAGCACGTCCGCAAACTGGAGAAGGCCCTGGGGCGGCCCGTCGTCGAACGCGAGGGGCGCGGCACCCGCTTCACCCCGGAGGGGCGCCTGCTGCTCGAACAGGCCCGCCGGATCCTCGCCGTACACGACGAGGCCGTACGCACCCTGCTCGACCCGGACGGCGACATCGTCACCATCGGGTCCACCGAGCACGCCGCCGACCAGTTCCTGCCCCGGCTCACCGCCGCGGTCCAGGAGGTGCGCCCCGGCTGTCGGGTCCGCTTCCGCATCGACCGCTCCGCCCGGCTCGTCGAGGCCGTGGAGCGCGGCAGTGTCGATGTCGCGGTATACGTCACGGAGGCCGCCGCGACCGAGGGCACCCCCGTCGGCGGCCTCCCGCTCACCTGGCACGCGGTCCCGGGCTGGGAGCCGCCGCCCGCACCGGCGTCGGTTCCGCTGGTCGCGATCGAGGACCCCTGCGCGATCCGCCGCCGGGCCATCGCGACCCTGGCCGCACAGGGCGTGCCCGCCACGGTCGTCGGCGACGCCGGGTATCTCGCGGGCGTCCTCGATATCGCCCGCACCGGTCAGGGTGTCGCCCTGTTGGCGGCGCTCGGACCGGCGCCGGACGGTCTGACCCCGTACGGCGGGCTGCCGCCGGTCAGTCCCATCCCGATGAGCGCGCTGGCCCGGCCGGGCGTGGACCCGGCGACGGGCGCGGCGGCGTTCGAGGCGGTACGGGAACTGCTGCGCTGAGGCGAGCCGCGGCGGCCGGCCATCACAGGGGCGGACCCGGACCCCGCGTCCGCGCCCTGACCCGCCGGACCGGCCCGGGCGTCCTGAGCCGGACGTTCCCAGGCGGTTCCGATCGGGCTGTGAACGGTCAACGTGCCTGGCCGGTGTCCAAACCCGGTCGGCGAGGGTGCGCGGAGTCTCCCGACGGATGACTGGCGCGGGGGACTGGTGCCATGGCATGGCATGCCAGGCCAGGCGTCGCGACGCCGCGGAGATCCATCAGAAGGGCCCTAGCCCAACATCCGGGCCAGCACGTCCCGTTGCAGCGGTCGCACCCGTGCGTGCAGGTCTCGGCCCTCGCGGGTCAGGGCCACCCACACGCCCCGCCGGTCCTCCGCGCAGACGGAGCGTTCCACCAGGCCGTCCTTCTCCAGACGGCCGATCAGCCGGGACAGCGCGCTCTGGCTGAGATGTACCCGTCCGACGAGGTTCTGGACACGGCACTGGTCGCCCTCCTGGGGCGACTCGGTGGCCAGGATGTCGAGCACCTCGAAGTCGCTCGCGCCCAGCCCGTGCGGGTGCAGCACGCGGTCGATCTCGCACATCGTGTGGGCGTGCACGGACAGGATGTCCCGCCACCGCTCTTCGAGGCCGGCTCCGGCCATTTTCGCCGCCATACCCGCACGGTAGCACCAAACCGGCCATTTGTTGAGCGTGCAATTAGTGCACGCGCAAGGAGTGGAAGTATCAGGCGGGCGGGTCCTGCGTCAGCCCGATGATGTTCCCGTCCGCGTCCTTCACCGAGGCGATCAGCTTGCCGCCGCCGACGTCCTGGGCGTCCTGGAGCAGCTCCGCCCCGGCGGCCAGCAGCGCCGCGAGGCTCTCCCGGAGGTCGGTCACGTGCCAGTAGGGGACCGGACCGGTCATGCCCCGCGCGTGCCCGTTGGGGTCGAGGCCGACATCCTGCCCGGCGTCCCGGAACCCGACGTAGTACGACTCGTCGGCGTACGGTTCCACCCCCAGCAGCGCCGCGAACAGGGGCTTCGTCCGGGCGAGGTCCTTGACGGGGTAGATGATCGTCTTGAGGCCTGCGGTCATGGCGTGCTCCTCCGTACCGAGTGGACCCGACGGATGGTGTCGGTGGTCCCCACGCTAGGCCGGGGAGCGGGTGGCCGCTTCTTCGATCCTGACCGGTTGCCGTACGCCTGCCTGGCGACCGCCCGGCCGGATCGCCGGGCGGCTCGAACGTGGGGGCGGGGCCCGCTGCTTCCGGCCCCGTCGAGGTTCCCGACCGCGGGCGTGGGGCCGGTGTGCGTGACCGCGGTCGCCCGCCGGTCTCGGGTGCCGCTACGTCGACTCCCGCTTCACCAGCTCCGTCGGCAGAATCACCGCCGCCGGATCCTCGCCCCCTATCTGGGCCAGCAGCACCCGGACCATCTCCGTGCTGATGCGGTCCCAGGGCTGGCGGATGGTGGTCAGCTCGGGGCGGGCGGCGAGCGCGGCCGGTGAGTCGTCGAAGCCGCCCACCGCCACGTCCTGCGGCACCCGCCGACCCGACCGCTCCAGTGCCGTCAGCACACCCTGGGCCATCAGGTCGGAGGCGACGAAGACGGCGTCCAGGTCCGGGACCCGGGCCAACAGCAGCTCGGCACCCGCCTCGCCGCTGGCCCGGCTGTAGTCGCCGGAGACGATCAGCCGCTCGTCGATCTCGACGCCCGCCTCGCCGAGCACCTCCTTGTAGCCCGCGAGGCGTTCGACTCCGCCAGGGGTGTCCAGGGGGCCGGTGACCACGCCGACCCGGCGGCGGCCCAGTGAGAGCAGGTGGCGCACCATCTCCCGGGCGCCGTCCCGGTCGTCCGCCGCCACATAGCTCACCCGGGAACGGAGGCCGATCGGCTTGCCGCACGCGACCAGCGGGACACCCGCCTCACGCAGTTCCTCGGCGATCGGGTCCCCGGAATGGCTGGAGACCAGCAGCACCCCGTCGACGTGCCCGGCCGTGATGTACCGCGAGATGCGCCGCCGCTCGTCCTCGGTCCCGGCCAGCATCAGCAGCAGGGGGATGTCGTGCGCGGCCAGCGCCTGGGTGCAGCCGCGCAACAGGACGTTGAAGTTGGGGTCCTCGAAGAAGCGCTCCTGCGGCTCCGTCAACAGGAAGCCGATCGAGTCGGAACGCCCGGTGATCAGCGAACGGGCGTGCCGGTTGACCACGTAACCCGTCTTGCGGATCGCGGCGTTGACCGCCTCCTGGGCGGCGGGGCTGACATAGTGCCCGCCGTTGAGTACGCGTGAGACGGTGCCGCGGGAGACTCCGGCCTCCCGTGCCACGTCGTGGATCGTCGGCGGTTTGCGCCGGCCCCCCGCATTCTTCATGGTCACGACTTTACGGCTCTGCGGCGCGGATGGAGGTCCGCCCTTTCCCCGCGATGACGCGGCCCCGGCTCGGTACTCTGTGATCGTTCACAGCGCGCCTCGCATGCCGGCCCTTGGCAAAGCTCACCCCGGTACGGTTATCTTGGGCCGAGTGCCGCGGAGGTCGTGTGTGCACGTTCCCATCCCTCTGATTCGGGAGTGACCCATGCCGGAGACCGCCCCCAGGGGCCTCACCAGGCTCGCCTTCGGCGGGGACTACAACCCGGAGCAGTGGCCCGAGAGCGTCTGGCAGGAGGACGTCCGGCTGATGCGGGAGGCCGGTGTCTCCATGGTCAGCGTCGGGATCTTCTCCTGGGCCCTCCTGGAGCCCTCGCCCGGCAGCCACGACTTCGGCTGGCTGGACCGTCTCCTCGACCTGCTGCACTCGCACGGCATCCGCGTCGACCTCGGCACCCCCACGGTCGTACCCCCGGCCTGGTTCTACCGCGCGCATCCCGAGGCGCTGCCCGTGACGGCCGACGGCGTGCGCCACGCGTTCGGCTCGCGGGGCGCCATCTGCCACAGCAACACCGACTACCGCACGGCCGCCGCGAACATCACCACCCGGCTCGCCGAGCGCTACGCGAGCCACCCGGCCCTGGCGCTGTGGCACGTGCACAACGAGTACGGCGTTCCCGTCTCGGCCTGCTACTGCGACTCCTGCGCCGCCCACTTCCGCCGCTGGCTGGAGACGACGTACGGCACGGTCGACGCGGTCAACGAGGCCTGGGGCACCGCGTTCTGGGGCCAGCGCTACGCCGACCTCGAACAGATCGACCCGCCACGCACCGCGCCCACCGTCGGCAACCCGGGCCAGGCGCTGGACTACAAGCGGTTCGCCGACGCCACCATGCGCGAGAACTTCGTTGCGGAACGGGACATCCTGCACCGCCTCTCGCCCGGCATCCCGGTCACCACCAACTTCATGACCGCGCTCAGCCAGTGCGACTCCGTCGACTACTGGGCCTGGGGCCGCGAGGTCGACCTGGTCACCAACGACCACTACCTGATCACCGACGGCCGCCGCACCCACGTCAACCTCGCTATGGCCGCTGACCTCACCCGCTCGGTCGCGGGCGGCGCCCCCTGGCTGCTCCTCGAACACTCCACGTCCGGCGTCAACTGGCAGCCACGCAACCCGGCCAAGGCACCCGGCCAGATGGCCCGCAACTCCCTGGGGCACGTGGCCCGCGGCTCCGAGGGCGCGATGTTCTTCCAGTGGCGGCAGTCTCGGCGCGGCGCCGAGAAGTTCCACTCGGCGATGATCCCGCACGGCGGCACCGAGACCCGGGTGTGGCGCGAGGTGGTCGAACTCGGCGCGCACCTGGACTCGTTGAACACGATCCGCGGCACCCGGACCCAGGCCGACGTGGCCGTCCTGTGGGACTGGCACTCGTGGTGGGCGCAGAACCTCCAGTGGCACCCCAGCGCGGACCACGACCCCCGCGAACGCGCCGACGCCTTCTACGAGGCCCTCTACGACCGTCACCTCACAGTCGACTTCGCCCACCCGGAAGCCGACTTGTCGGCCTATCCCCTTGTCGTCGTACCCGCGCTCTACCTCATGACCGAGGCCGCCGGGAACAACGTCAGGCAGTACGTCGAGAACGGCGGCAGCCTCGTCGTCTCGTACTTCTCCGGCATCGTCGACGAGCACGACGCCGTCCACGAAGGCGCCTACCCCGGCCCGCTGCGGGACGTGCTCGGACTGACGGTCGAGGAGTTCTCGCCCCTGCTCCAGGGGGAGTCGGTGCGCATCGCCGGCCCCGACGGCTCCGAGCTCACCGGTGACGTGTGGACCGAGTTCGTGGTGCCGCGCGACGCCGAGACCGTGTGGACGTACGCCGACGGCCCGGCCGCCGGCCGTCCCGCCGTCACCCGGCACCGCCTCGGCGAGGGCACCGCCTGGTACGTATCCACCCGCCTCGACGCCCTGGGCCTGGACGCGCTGCTCGGCTGGGCCGTCGAGGACGCGGGCATCGCCACCCGCGCCGACCTGCCCCGGGACGTGGAAGTGGTGCGTCGCATCGGCGAGTCGGGCACCTACCTGTTCGCGATCAACCACACCGCCTCCGACGTCAAGGTGCCGCTGGACACGGACGGCACCGAACTGCTCACCGGGGAACGGGCGTCGGGCCGCCTGCCCCTCCCGGCGGGCGCCGTGCGGGTCGTACGACTCGACGGCTGAACCGGGGCTCCCCGTCGCCCGCGCGAGCACACGAGCCGCGGGCGACGGGGGTTTTCGCGTCCGAGCGGACAACGCTTTCCCAACAGGCCTGCGTCGTAAGGGAATTGTCAGACAGGCCTTATCCGGTACCGGACAAGCTTGCCCAGTCGCCGGACAGGGTGGCGTGCGCTGCGGGACAGTGGGAAGACGCGGTACGAGGGTGCTCGGACGGAGGGAACAGGATGCTGAGGACTCCCACCGGCGAGAGGCGCCTGCACATCCTCGAATGGCTGAAGGACCCCGCCGCGCACTTCCCGCCGCAGCGGCACGGCGACCTCGTCGAGGACGGTGTCACCGCGGACGCCGTCGCCCGCAAACTCGGCGTGAGCCGCTCGGTCGCCGAGACGCACCTCGGCCTCCTCGTGGACATCGGTCTGCTGCGCACCCGAAGAGTCCGGCGGCGCACCCACTACCGGCGCGACGAGATGCGGATCGCCGAAGTGGCGCGCATGTTCGAGAAGGGCTGGTAGACACCGGCCCGGCACGGGTACCCGCTCGCCCAGCCGTCTCCGACAGCAAGGGGAAGCGCAGATGGTCCGGCCCACAGCTCTCGTCCCCCGCCGCTACGTCGCGGTCGGCGGCCGTGGCCCCGAGGACGTGGTGGCCGACGCCCGCGGACGTGTCCTCACCGGAGTGGAGGACGGGCGCATCCTGCGTCTGGACAGGCTCACCGGACCCGCCGCACCCCGCGTCGAGGTGCTCGCCGAGACCGGCGGCAGGCCGCTCGGCCTCGAACTCCACCCGGACGGCACCCTGCTGGTGTGCGACGCCGGACGCGGTCTGCTGCGCGTCGACCTCGCCGACGGAGGCGTACGGGTCCTCGCCGACTCGGTGGCGGGGGAGCCGCTGCGGTTCTGCAGCAACGCGGTCGCCCTGTCCGACGGAAGTGTCTACTTCACCGTCTCCAGCCGCCGCTACCCCCTGGAGCAGTGGATCGGCGACATCGTCGAGCACACCGGCACCGGCCGCCTGCTGCGCCTCGCCCCCGGCAGTGACACGCCCGAAGTCCTCCTGGAGGGACTGCAGTTCGCCAACGGACTGGCCCCGAGCGGCGACGAGTCCTTCCTCGTCGTCGCCGAGACGGGCGCCCGCCGACTGACCCGCTACTGGCTCACCGGGCCGCGCGCGGGACACGGCGAGCCCTTCATGGACAACCTTCCGGGGATGCCCGACAACATCTGGCGGGCCGGGCCCAAGGGCCCTATCTGGGTATCGCTCGCCGGCTCCCGCGTCCCCCCGCTGGAGCGCCTGCACCGCGGCAGCCCACCCGTCCGCCGCGCCGCCGCCCGCCTTGCCGTCCGCGCCCCCTTCCGCCCCACCGGCACGATCGGCGTCCTGGCGGTCGACGACGACGGCCGGGTCGTCCACCACCTCGGCCGACGTCACTCCCGCTTCCGCATGGTCACCAGCGTCTGCGAGAGCGGGGACCACCTGGTCCTGGGCAGCCTGTGGGAGCACGGCGTCGCGGTCTGCGAGGCACCGGCCACGAAATGACCCCGGCCGGGCCCGGGGTTACCCTGTTGACCGGCCGCGATCACCCGCGCGGCGCGGCGGTGGGGCCCGCCGTACCCGAACCGCGGCAGGCCGCCGCCAACGGTCCCTACTTGCGAAGGCGCGCGCCCGGCTGCCCGGGCCCCGGCGAGTAGGAGACGCACGACCATGACAGCCCCGGAGACCGAGAACCATCCCGCCCCCGCGCGCACCCCACGGCGGGCCGACCGGCGCGGCCAGGCCCCCGTCGTCGCGGTGGTCGCGCTGGGCGGCGCCCTCGGTGCCACCGCCCGGTACGCGCTCACCCTGGCGTGGCCCGCCGAGCCCGGCCGATTCCCCTGGGCGACCTTCTGGACCAACGTCGTCGGCTGTGCCGTGATCGGCGTGTTCATGGTGGTCATCACCGACGTGTGGGCCGCCCACCGCCTGATCCGTCCCTTCTTCGGCACCGGTGTCCTCGGCGGCTTCACCACCTTCTCGACGTACGCCGTCGACATCCGGAACCTGGTCGACTCCGGCCACCCCCGCACCGGGCTGGCCTACCTCGCCGCGACCCTGCTCGCGGCGCTCACCGCGGTGTGGCTCGCGGTCGCGGCCACCCGCCGCGCCCTGAAGTGGAGGCAGCCATGACGAGGCTGACCGGCCGCGCCCTGCGCGTGACCGTCTTCGTCGGCGAGCACGACACCTGGCACCACAAGCCCCTGTACAGCGAGATCGTGCACCGGGCCCGCGCGGCCGGCCTCGCGGGCGCCAGTGTCTTCCGGGGCGTCGAGGGCTTCGGCGCCTCCTCCCTGATCCACACCTCGCGCCTGCTCTCCCTGAGCGAGGACCTGCCGGTGGCCGTGGTGATCGTCGATGACGAGGAGCGGGTCCGGGCCTTCCTGCCGCAGCTCGACGAACTCGTCACCGAGGGACTGGTGACTCTCGACGACTGCGAGGTCATCAGGTACTCCGGCCGGAAGAGCGAGCAGGACAAACCGGGCGCGAAAGGTAAGAAGTCGTTGTGAACTGGCTGCTGGTCGTCGTGGGCGCCATGGTCGGTGCCCCGCTCCGCTACCTCACCGACCGGGCCGTGCAGTCCCGGCACGACTCGGTCTTCCCCTGGGGCACCCTCGCGGTCAACGTCACCGGCTGTCTGATCCTCGGCCTGCTGACCGGCGCGGCGGCCGCCGGAGCCGCCGGTTCCCCCCTTCAGCTGCTCCTGGGCACCGGCCTGTGCGGGGCGCTGACGACGTACTCGACCTTCTCGTACGAGACCCTCCGGCTGACCGAGACGGGAGCCGGGCTCTACGCCGCCGTCAACGTGGTCGCGAGCGTGGTCGCGGGTCTGGGTGCGGCCTTCGCGGGAGTGGGCCTGGCGCAGGCGGTGTGGGAGTAGGGGTTCGACGGCGCGGACACGGGCTCGGCTCTCGCCCTCGTGTAGTAAGACTGTCCCCGCCGCACTGGCTCTCCCCGACAAGAACTGGATCCCATGAGCGTCATCAGCGTCGGTCAGGCTGTCGTCCTCGGAGCCGTCGAGGGGGTGACCGAGTTCCTGCCCGTCTCCTCCACCGGCCATCTGAAGATCGTCGAGGGGCTGATGAACATCCCCGTGGACGATGACGCCGTCGTCGGGTTCTCGGCCGTCATCCAGGTCGGAGCGATCGCCGCCGTGATCGTGTACTTCTTCAAGGACATCGTGCGGATCGTCTCCGCCTGGGGCCGGGGCCTGGCCGACCGGGAGGAGCGCTACCACCACGACTACAAGTTCGCCTGGTGGGTCATCTACGCCACGATCCCGATCGTCGTCGTCGGTCTGGCGGCCAAGTCGCTGATCGAGGGGCCGCTCGCCTCGCTGTGGGTGGTGGCCGGCTCGCTGATCGTCGGCAGCGGCGTGATGTGGGCGGCGGACCAGATGGGCCGGCACAAGCGCGGGGAGGACGACACCTCGTTCAAGGACGCGATGCTGGTCGGCGGCTCCCAGATCCTCGCCCTGCTCTTCCCCGGTTTCTCCCGCTCCGGCGCCACCATGTCCACCGCGCTGATCCTCGACCTGGACCGGGTGGCCGCCACCCGGCTCTCGTTCTTCCTCGGCATCCCCGCCCTGACCGGTGCCGGTCTGTACGAACTCAAGGACGCGCTGGGGACCGGGGTGGGCGCCGCGCCGCTCGCGGTCGGGACCATCGTCTCCTTCGTCGTCGCCTACGGCTCGATCGCCTGGCTGCTGAAGTTCGTGGCCAAGCACTCCTTCAACGCCTTCGTGATCTACCGGATCATCGTCGGCGTGCTGCTCTTCGGACTGCTGGCCACGGGCGGGCTGAGCAGCTGACCGTCGTCGTACGCGATGGGGCGTGAGAGCGCATTCAGGCTTCGCGCCCCATGAAATTCCCCTTTCGGATGCCTTGACAGGGGCCTCCCGCCACCCGGAGTATTCACTCCCGTGAACCTGTCAGACAGCCAGACAGCCAGTCAGGGCCCGCGCCGCGTCAGTGCCATGGAAGCGGTGCTCGGGCACCTGCGCGCCGCCATCGAGCGCGGTGACTACGCGATCGGCGACAAGCTCCCCTCCGAGGCGGAGCTGTGCCGCACCCTCGAGGTCTCCCGGCCCGTGCTGCGCGAGGCTCTGAGGGCCCTGCAGACCATGGGGCTGACCGTGTCCAAGACCGGCAAGGGCACCTTCGTCCTCGCCAACGCCGTCGAGGACCCCACCTTCGGCGACTACGCGGCCAGCGACCTGCTGGAGGTGCGCCGCCATGTGGAGATCCCGGTCGCCGGGTACGCGGCGCGCCGGCGCAGCCCGGAGAACCTCGACCACCTGGCCCACCTCCTGGACCGGATGGAGCGGGAGACCGACACCACCGCGTGGGTCGCGATGGACACGCTGTTCCACCTCGGCGTGGCCGAGGCGGCCCAGAACCCGGTCTTCCGCCGGGTCATCGAGGAGATCCGCGACGCCCTGGCCCGCCAGTCGGCGTTCCTCAACGAACTGGGCGGCCGTCGCGAGCAGTCCAACCGCGAGCACCGGGCGATCGTCGAGGCGCTGATGGACGGTTCCGAGACCGACGCGGTGGAGGCCATGGCCCATCATCTCGACCGCGTCGAAACCACCCTCACCGACATCGTGCGCCCCCAGCGCGCGGACACTCCCCTGGAAGGCGGACCCGAGGCGTGAGCGAGCAGCACCTCCAAGAGGCGACCCGTGAACAGACCGCGCACGTCGACGCCGGAGACGCCGGCTACAGCAAGTCCCTGAAGTCCCGGCACGTCAACATGATCGCCATCGGCGGCGCCATCGGCACCGGCCTCTTCCTCGGCGCCGGCGGCCGCCTCGCCGACGCCGGCCCCTCCCTGTTCATCGCCTACGCGGTCTGCGGGATCTTCGCCTTCCTGGTCGTCCGCGCCCTCGGCGAACTCGTCCTGTACCGGCCCTCGTCCGGCGCCTTCGTGTCGTACGCCCGCGAGTTCCTCGGCGAGAAGGGCGCCTACACCGCGGGCTGGATGTACTTCCTGAACTGGGCGACCACCGGCATCGCCGACATCACCGCGGTGGCCACCTACACCCACTACTGGGGCATGTTCTCCGACATCCCGCAGTGGGTGATCGCGCTGATCGCGCTCGCCGTGGTCCTCACCGTGAACCTGATCTCGGTGAAGATCTTCGGCGAGCTGGAGTTCTGGTTCGCCATCGTGAAGGTCAGCGCACTCGTGATCTTCATGTGTATCGGCATCTTCCTGCTGGTCACGCAGCACCCGGTGGACGGCGCCACCCCCGGCCCGTCCCTGATCACCGACAACGGCGGTCTCTTCCCCAGCGGCCTGCTGCCGATGCTGCTGATCATCCAGGGCGTCGTCTTCGCCTACGCCTCCGTCGAACTGGTCGGCGTCACCGCCGGTGAGACCGAGAACCCCGAGAAGATCATGCCGAAGGCGATCAACTCGATCATGTGGCGCGTGGGCATCTTCTACGTCGGCTCGGTCGTCCTGCTGTCGATGCTGCTGCCGTGGAACAAGTACACGTCGGGCGAGAGCCCCTTCGTGACCGTGCTGTCCAACATCGGCATCCCGGCGGCCGGCGGAGTGATGAACCTGGTCGTGCTCACCGCGGCCATGTCCTCGCTCAACTCGGGCCTGTACTCCACCGGTCGCATCCTGCGCTCCATGGCGATGTCGGGCTCAGCCCCCAAGTTCACGGGCGTGATGAGCCGCAGCCAGGTCCCGTACGGCGGCATCCTGCTCACCAGCGGCATCTGTGTCCTCGGCGTCGGCCTCAACTTCGTCGTCCCCGCCGACGCCTTCGAGATCGTGCTGAACTTCGCGGCGATCGGCATCCTCTCCACCTGGGGCATGATCATGGTCTGCCACCTGGTGTTCTGGCAGAAGACCCAGAAGGGCGAGCTCTCCCGCCCCGGCTACCGACTGCCGGGTTCCCCCTGGACCGAACTCGTGACGCTGGCGTTCCTCGCCTCCGTCCTGGTCCTCATGTACGCCGACGGCGGCGCGGGACGCACCACCGTGCTGTGCCTGCCGCTGATCGTCGGGGCCCTGGTCCTCGGATGGTTCGCCGTCCGGCGCCGGGTCGCCGCCACGTCCACTACCGGAACCGGCGCGTGACCCACGCGCCGCTCCCTGAGAAGCAGGCAGTGATGTACAGCAGTTTCGTCGCGGACGCACCCCTGATCCGCGAGCCCCTCCACGCTCCCGTCGCCCACCTGATACGCGGCGGGGTCGTCGAGGGCATCCACTACGGCTCCGTCGTCGTTCTCGGCGCCGACGGCGGGGTCCGGTTCCAACTCGGCGACATAGAGGCCGCCTTCTACCCGCGCTCGGCCCTCAAACCGGCCCAGGCCGTCGCCATGGTCCGGGCCGGGCTCCCGCTCGACGGCGAACTGCTCTCGCTCGCCGCCGCCAGTCACTCCGGCGAGGAACGCCACCTGGCCGGCAGTCGGCACATCCTGGAGCTCGCCGGGCTCACCGAAGCCGATCTGCGCAATGTGCGGGACCTGCCCTTCGACCCGGTCGTCCGCGACGACTGGATCCGGGCGGGCCGACCGCCCTCCCGGCTCGCCCAGAACTGCTCCGGCAAACACGCGGCCATGCTGTACGTCTGCAAGCTCAACGGCTGGTCCCTGGACGACTACCTCGACCCCGGGCACCCGCTCCAGCAGGCCATCGCCGAGATCGTCGAGGACCTCACCGGACAGCGCGTCGCCCAGGTGACCGTCGACGGCTGCGGCGCGCCCCTGTTCTCCGTCTCCCTGCACGGCCTGGCCCGGGCCGCCGCTCGTATCACCACCGCCGCCCCCGGCACCCCGGAGGCGCGGGTGGCCGACGCGATGCGTGAGCACGCCGAGATGGCGTCCGGCTCCGGCCGGGACGTCGCCGCGCTGATGCGGGCCGTACCGGGGCTTCTCGCCAAGGACGGCTTCGAAGGCGTCCATGTCGCCGCGCTCCCGGACGGCCGTGCCGTCGCCGTGAAGATAGCCGACGGGGCGAACCGGGCGCGTGTCCCAGTCGCCGCGGCCGCCCTGGCCCGGGCCGGCGTCGATCCCGCGACGCTCACCGAATTCGTGGGGGAGCCGCTGCTCGGGGGCGGAGAACCAGTCGGCTGTGTGCGGCCGGTGCGCGCGCTCGACCCGGTCACGCTCCCCCTGTGCGTCTGACGACAGACCGGCTGAGCGTCGTAGGGGGTTCTGTGTTCGACCGGCCGCGGCCCGGATGTGGCTGGTCGCGCAGTTCCCCGCGCCCCTTTGGGGGTTGGCCTGAGCGCCTGTCAGTACGGCGCCCCTCACCCTCTCAGAAAAGAGGACCCGCACCCTCATGACCACTGAAGCCACCCGTAGCGAACACGACCTGCTCGGCGACCGTCACGTCCCCGCCGAGGCGTACTGGGGCATCCACACCCTGCGCGCCACCGAGAACTTCCCCATCACCGGCACCCCGATCTCCGCCTACCCGCACCTGATCGACGCCCTCGCCGCCGTCAAGGAGGCCGCCGCCCTCGTCAACGAGGAGCTGGGGCTCCTGGACGCCAGGAAGGCCGCCGCGATCGTGGAGGCATGCCGTGAGATCCGCGACGGGAAGCTGCACGACCAGTTCGTCGTCGACGTCATCCAGGGCGGCGCCGGCACCTCGACCAACATGAACGCCAACGAGGTCGTCGCCAACCGGGCGTTGGAGCTGCTCGGGTACGCCAAGGGGGAGTACCGGCACCTGCGTCCCAACGAGGACGTCAACCTCGGCCAGTCGACCAATGACGTCTACCCGACGGCCGTCAAGATCGCGACGGTCTTCGCGGTACGAGGACTGCTCGAGGCGATGTCCGTACTGCAGGACGCGTTCGCCCGTAAGGCCGTCGAGTTCCATGACGTGCTCAAGATGGGCCGTACCCAGTTGCAGGACGCGGTACCGATGACGCTCGGTCAGGAGTTCTCCGCGTACGCCGTCATGATCGACGAGGACCGCAGCCGTCTCGCCGAGGCCGTCGCGTTGATCCATGAGATCAACCTGGGCGCCACGGCGATCGGGACGGGGCTCAACGCCCCCGCCGGGTACGCCGAGTCGGCCCGCCGACACCTCTCCGAGATCACCGGACTCCAGCTGGTCACCGCGGCCAACCTGGTCGAAGCCACCCAGGACTGCGGCGCGTTCGTCCAGATGTCCGGCGTGCTCAAGCGGATCGCCGTCAAGCTCTCCAAGAGCTGCAACGACCTGCGCCTGCTGTCGTCAGGACCCCGCGCGGGGCTCGGCGAGATCAACCTGCCGCCCGTGCAGGCCGGTTCGTCCATCATGCCCGGCAAGGTCAACCCGGTGATCCCCGAGGTCGTCAACCAGGTCGCCTTCGAGGTGATCGGCAACGACGTCACCATCACGATGGCCGCCGAGGCCGGACAACTCCAGCTCAACGCCTTCGAGCCGATCATCCTGCACTCCCTGTCGGAGTCCATCACCCACCTGAGCGCCGCCTGCCTCACCCTCGCCGAACGCTGCGTGGACGGCATCACCGCCAACACCGAGGCACTGCGCGCGAGCGTGGAGAACTCCATCGGCCTGGTGACCGCCCTCAACCCGCACATCGGGTACACCGCCGCCACCGACATCGCCAAGGAGGCCCTGCTCACCGGCCGCGGGGTCGCCGAACTCGTACTGGAGAAGGGGCTGTTGCCGGCCGCGACCCTCGCCGACCTGCTGCGCCCGGAGATCCTGGCAGGGAGCGGCGCCCCGCAGGCCTGAGCCCCGGGACGAGCAGGGGACGAGCACCAGGACCGGCCCGGAGGCACAATGGCGATCATGACTTCGTCCATGACCTTCCGGCCGGTCCTGGAGCGCATCGCCTCCGAGATCGCACGGGCCCCCGGCCTCGGCCGTCCCGCCGACTACATCCCGGCACTCGCGGCCCGCGATCCGCGCAGCTTCGGCATGGCCGTGGCGGAGCTGGACGGCACGGTGTACGGGGTGGGGGACTGGCGGGAACCGTTCTCCACGCAGTCCCTCACCAAGGTCTTCACCCTCGCGCTCGACCTGGCCCGCGAGGGCGACGAACTCTGGGAGCACGTGGGCCGGGAGCCCTCCGGCAATCCCTTCAACTCCCTGGTCCAGCTGGAGTACGAGAACGGCATCCCGCGCAACCCGTTCATCAACGCGGGCGCCCTCGTCGTCACCGACCGTCTCCACACCCGTACCGCGGACGCGGCCGGCGAACTGCTGGCCTTCCTGCGCTCCGAGTCCGGCAATCCGGCCCTGGACTTCGACCAGGAGGTCGCCGCCTCCGAGTCCGCGCACGGCGACCGCAACGCGGCCCTGGCCCACTTCATGGCGGCGTACGGCAACATCGACAATCCGATCCCGGTCCTGCTCGACCGGTACTTCCGGCAGTGCTCGACCACCGCGTCCTGCGCCGACCTCGCTCTGGCCACCACGTTCCTGGCCCGGCACGGCGTCCGCGCCGACGGCACCCGGCTGCTCACCCAGAGCCAGGCCAAGCAGGTCAACGCGGTGATGCTGACCTGCGGAACGTACGACGCGGCGGGCGACTTCGCCTACCGCGTCGGCCTGCCCTGCAAGAGCGGCGTGGGCGGCGGCATCATCGCGGTCGTCCCGGGCCGCTGCACGCTCTGCGTGTGGAGCCCGGGACTGGACGAGCGGGGCAACTCGGTCGCCGGGGTCGCCGCCCTGGACCGCTTCACGACGCTGACGGGAGTGTCGGTGTTCTGAACCCGCGTTCCGAACCGGCGGTTCCGATCCCGTGCCCTGAGCGGGCGCTCAGTCCAGGAACTCGTCCAGCAGCGGCAGCAGCAGGGCGGTGCGCCGCATCAGGTTCATATGGGTCGTCGCGGGCAGCACCGCCAGCCGCGCGTCGGGAATCAGCCGCCGCATCTCGGCGGCGTGCTCCACCCGTACGAAGTCGGTGTCGCCGATCACCAGCAGCGTGGGCGAGGACAGCGCGCGCAGGTCGTCGGCGGTCCAGGGCAGCGGGGCGTGGGCGGCGCCCGTGCACTTGGCGAGGAGGACCTGGAAGCGCTCGGGATGCGGGGCGGTCGCCGCGTAGGCGTCGGCCATCTCCTGGAAGTCGTCCTGGCTCGGCAGCCGCGGGGAGGTGTGGTCGAGGGTGCGGACCTCCTCGTGGTAGCCGTCCTGGGAGTACTGGGTGGCGGCGAGCACAAGCCGTCCGACGCGTTCCGGATGCCGCGCGGCGACCTCCAGCGCGGTCAGGCCACCCAGACTGAACCCGAGGAAATCAGCCCGCGGGATACCGAGTTCGTCCAGCAGCGCCACCACGTCCGAGGCCAGGAGCGGCACCGAGATCTCGCGGTCGATGTCGGCGGTGTGCCCGTGGCCCTGCAACTCGGGAGCCACGACGGGCCGAGAACCGGCCAGGGCGGGCAGAACCGCCGCGAACGTGAGACCCACGGTGAGGCCACCGCCGTGCAGCAGCACCAGGGGACGCTTCGTCCCGTCCTCGACGCCGTGCCGTTCGTAGTACATCTCCAGGCCGTTGACCTTGGCGTATCCGGTGCTCTTCGGCACGGCAACCACATCCGTTCTGTCGCGGTCCGCGTCGCGTCGGTCGGAGTCCGCGCAGCGGTCGGACATCAGTGGGACCGGCCCGGCACGCGAAACTCATCGGCGCCTCACGTGCCCGTCACACGCAGGCCCCCGCCCGGAGATCGGCAGGTCGCTTTCCGGCCACCCGACGTTGACACGCTTCCCCAGTGTTGGCCATGGCTTTTCCCGTCGATCTCCGCCGCTGCCAGGTACTCGGCCTGGTCGGAACCGCCTTCCTCGCGGCGGGAGGTGAGAGCGCGGGAGCGCTGCCCGTGCGGGAGCTGCTCGCCCCGTCCTCCGCGCACGCCGCGCTGGGCCTGGTCGGCGCGTATTTCGGCGTCGTCCTGCTGATCGCGGCCTGGGTGCTGCTCGGGCGGTTGATCCGGGGACCCGAGCCGCCCGGCCCGCGCGCCCTGATGACGGTCCTGGTGATCTGGGCGGCGCCGCTGCTGCTCGCGCCACCGCTGTTCAGCCGGGACGTGTACAGCTACCTCGCGCAGGGCGCCATGGTCGACGCGCACATGGACGTCTACGCGCACGGGCCCGCCCGGCTCGGCGGTCCGCTCGCCGCCGAGGTCTCCCCGCTGTGGCGGCACACCGGAGCCCCGTACGGCCCGGTCTTCCTCGGTGTGGCCTCCGCGCTGTCCGGGCTGACCCGGGGCGAGCTCCCCGCCGGTCTCTTCGGGATGCGGCTCGTCGCCCTGCTCGGCGTCGGGCTGATGGCGGCCGCGCTGCCCCGGCTCGCCCGGCACAGCGGCGCCGACCCGGCCGCCGCGCTCTGGCTCGGCGCACTCAACCCGCTGGTCCTGCTGCATCTTGTGGCCGGCGCCCACAACGACGCCATCATGCTCGGCCTGCTCGGCCTCGGCCTGGTCGCGGCACTGGGCCGCTGGCCGGTCCTGGGCGCCGTACTCGTCACCCTCGCCGCGCTGGTCAAGGCACCCGCCGTGCTCGGGCTCGTCGCGGTCGTCGCCCTCCAGGTACGCGCGGGCGGCGGGCGGACGAGGGCCGTCGCCACGACCGCGGCCGCGGCGACGGCCACCACGGTCGCCGCGACCACCGTCGCCGGCACGGGATACGGCTGGGTACGCGCCCTCGACACCCCCGTCTCCTCGCAGAACTGGGCCCTGACCAGCCTGCTCGGTCGCGCCACGGGGGCGCTGCTGGAACGGCTCGGCAGCGACCTGGCACCCCTGGCCGTCCCGGCCTGGCACGTCTTCGGCGTGGTGGCCGCCGTGGTCTCGGTCCTCGCCATATGGCTGCGGCTGCGTCCTCGGCCGGTGTACGCGCTGGGCCTGAGCCTGGCGGCCGTGGCCGCCTTCGGGCCGGCGATCCGCCCCTGGTACGCCCTGTGGGGGCTGTTTCTCATCGCCGCCGCCGCACCCAGTTCCTCGGTACGACACCGGGTGGCCGCCGTGACGGGCGTGCTCGCGCTCGCCGCCCTGCCCAGCGGCGGCCCGGCCGACACCGGACAACTGATCCTCGCGGTCTGTGGCGGACTGCTCGCCGTGGTCGTCCTGTGGCAGGCCCGTCAGGCGGAACTGGCGCCGGCGCCGGGGCGTACGGCATGACACCGTCCCGCACCGACCGCACACGGCTGCTGCTCCTGTTCGCCCTCGCCGCCACCGTGACCGTGTTCACCGCGACCGTGCCGCTGCTGCGCGACTGGTTCGACCTGCGCGTCTACCACGGGGCCGTCGACCACTGGATCCACCACGGCGGCCGGATCTACGACTACCGGGTGCCCGGGACGCCGTACGGCTTCACCTATCCGCCGTTCGCGGCCGTGGCCATGCTGCCGATGGCACTGCTCGGCCTGCACACGGCGATCGCCGTGGCCCTGCTGCTCAACCTGGCGGCCCTGGCCGTGGTGCTGCGCATCCTCACCGGACCGGCCTGGCGGCGCTACGGCTGGTACGGCTGCGCCCTGGGCGCCTGTCTGCTCGCGCTCTTCGAACCGCTGCGCGACACCATCAGCTTCGGCCAGGTCAACCTCCTGCTGCTGGCCCTCGTGCTGACCGACGCCCGGCTGCTGGCGACCGGCCGGGAACGGTGGGCCGGGGTCGGGATCGGCCTCGCCGCCGCGATCAAGCTCACGCCCGCGCTCTTCATCGGTTTGCTGCTGCTCGCCGGCCGGCGACGGGAAGCGGTCCGTGCCACGGCCGTCGCCGCCGGAGCGACCGCGTTCGCCGCCTGCGTGGCCCCGGACGCCTCCCGCTACTACTGGACCGTGGCGATGTGGGACACGACCCGGGTGGGCCGCCTGGACTACGTCTCCAACCAGTCCCTGCAAGGGATCCTGGCCCGGCTCGGCGAGCCGGACCGTGCGGTGTGGGCGGCGGCGGTGCTGCTGGTCCTGTGCGTGTGGGCGAGCCGGAGCCGGCGGGCGGTAGCGGCGGGGGAGTGGCCGACCGCGTTCGCGCTCACCGGCCTCACCGCGTGCCTGGTCAGCCCGATCACCTGGGTGCACCACCTGGTCTGGCTGCTGCCGTCCTTCGTGGTCCTGGTCCGCGCCGGGCATCCACGGGTCGCGGGCGCCCTGTACGCGGTGCTGTGCACCAGCGTGGTCTGGCTGTGGTTCGACGACGCGTCCGGCGTCGACGGATTCCTCGGCAGCAACACCTACACATGGATCACGCTCGGACTGCTGCTGTGGCTCCCGGTCGGTCAGCTCCGCTCCGCACGGCCGGCCCTGAGCCGCAGCGCCAGCGCGACGGCAGCGGCACCGAGCACGGCGGCACCCGCGATCGCACCCGTGTCCGGCCATCCGGGCCTGTCGTCCCCGGCCGGCGGCACAGCGGCGGGCAGCGAGGCCGGTCCGGGGCGAGGCCGCACCCGGAGCGCGTCCAGCGATCCCACCGGCTCGACCTGTCCGGCGGCGGCGAATCCCCAGTCGAGCAGCGCCCGCGCCTCCTCGTACACGGCGAAGCCCCCGCCCGCCTGAGGGTTCAGTACCGTCACGACCAGCGTGCGGCCGCCGCGGCGGGCGGCGGCGACGAGCGTGTTGCCGGCGTTGCTGGTGTAGCCGTTCTTGACGCCGATCAGCCCCTCATAGGGCTGTACCCCGTTGGAGCCGCTCAGCAGCCGGTTGGTGTTGCGGATCGGGTACGACCATCCGCCGGCGCCCGGGAAACGGGCCACGACCGTGCCGCAGTACCGCGCGAACTCCGGGTTGCGCAGCCCGGCCCGGCCGAAGACGGCGAGGTCGTACGCCGAGGACACCTGGCCCGGCGTGTCGTACCCGTCGGGCGACACCACACGCGTGTCACGGGCCCCGAGGGCGCGGGCCCTGGCCTGCATCCGCACGGCCGCGGAACGCCAGCCGCCGGTCAGCTCGGCCAGCACGTGCACGGCGTCGTTGCCCGAGTTGAGGAAGACCCCGCGCCACAGGTCGGAGACCTGGTAGGTGCGCCCCTCGGCGACCCCGACCAGGCTGCTGCCGGCTCCGATCCCGGCCAGCTCCTCCGCGCGGACCGTGTGCCGGAGTCCTGGCGGGAGGGACGGCAGCACGGTGAGGGCGAACAGGGTCTTCAGGGTGCTGGCGGGCGGCAGTCTGCGGTGCGCGTTGTGGGCGGCGAGCACCTCGCCGGTACGGGCATCGGCCACCAGCCACGCCAGCGCGGAGACGTTCGGCACCTCCGGGGCCCCGGCGTGCGTTTGGGCGTGGATGCCGGAGCGGTACAGCAGGGCGGGCTGCGGGCCGGTGGCGTGCGAGCCGCCCGGTGCGCCGGGATTCGCCCCGCCGCGGGCCGCCACGGCGGCGGGTGCGAGCGCGAGCAGGCCCGCCAAGCAGATCGCGCAGGTGGACACGGCAGTCCGGGAAGTAAATACGATCGTCATACCGCAAACGTAGGAACGGGTCCGCCGAACCAGGCGCTGCCCGGGCCGAGCGGGGCCTGCGAGCACCCGGATGCCGCATGCCGAGTCGACGTCAGGCAGGCAGTGTCGGCTGGATCCTGCGCAGGAACGTCGCGTTGTCCGGGGTCTCGCGCATCCGCTCCAGCAGGGTCTCCAGGTTGGTCTGGCCGTCCCGGGTCTGCAGGGCGCGGCGCAGGCCCTGCGCGGTCACCAACTCGGCCGGGGACAGCAGGAGTTCCTCGCGGCGGGTGCCGGACGGGTTGATGTCGAGGGCCGGGAAGACGCGGCGGGAGGCGAGCTCACGGCTGAGGCGCAGCTCCATGTTGCCGGTGCTCTTGAGCTCCTCGAAGTAGAAGTCGTCGGCGCGGGAGCCGGTCTCCACCAGGGCGGTGGCGAGGATGGTGAGCGAGCCGCCCTCCTCAGCCAGCCGGGCGGCGCCGAAGAACCGCTTGGGGCCGATGAGCGCGGTCGCGTCGACGCCGCCGCTGAGGGTGCGGCCACCGGCGGCGGCCGCGTTGTTGTGGGCCCGGCACAGCCGGGTGAGGGAGTCGAGGAGGATGACGACGTCCTCGCCCGCCTCGACGAGCCGCTTGGCCCGCTCGATCACGAGCTCGGCGAGGGCGATGTGCTGCTTGGGTGCCTTGTCGAAGGTCGAGGCGTACACCTCGCCGCGCACGGAGCGCCGCATGTCGGTGACTTCCTCGGGGCGTTCGTCGAGCAGCACCACCATCAGCCGGGCCTCGGGGTGGTTACCGGCGACGGCGGCCGCGATCTGCTGGAGCAGGACCGTCTTGCCGGTCTTGGGCGGGGCCACGATGAGCCCGCGCTGGCCCTTGCCGACGGGGGCGAGGAGATCGGAGACGCGGCCGGTCAGCCCGGCCGCCGGGTGTTCGAGGCGAAGCCGCTCGCGGGGGTGCAGCGGGGTCAGGTCATGGAAGTGGCGGCGGCCCCGCTGCTCGTCGGGCATACCCCCGTTGATCCGGGCGACCTCGGTCAGGACGCGCTGGGCGCCGCGTACGCCGTCGACGAGGTCGCCCTTGCGCAGGCCGTACCGGCGGATCAGCTGGGGAGGGACCTGGAGGTCGGAAGGCGAGGGCAGCAGGTCCGGGGACCGCAGGTGCCCCTTCCCGTTCGCGTCGATGTCGAGGACGCCGGTGGCGACCCGGGCCGGGAGCTGCTGCTGTACAGGAGGGTGTTCGAGTGTGGTGGTCATGAGGGGTGGTCCTTTCACGGACGGAAATGCGTGAGGCATGCGAAGGAAGGGGTGAAACCGCGAGGAAGGCGGAGTGAGAACACGCCTCGGCGGTGGGAACAACACCTCGGGTACGACTGGGAAGCCGTTGATGAGGTGGTGCGGGAAAAGTCGATGCGCCGACCGGTGAAACGGAGGCTGTTCGACTGTCTGAAGAGAACTTGCACCGGCGCCCGGATACCGGGCGTACACAAGTGCTACCCGCAATGTAGCACGCTCTGTGAGTTGGCGCTCAGCGGGCGGCCAGCAGGCCGTACAGCAGGGGAACGCGCGGTGCGGGAAGCCGCCACCAGCCGGACGGCGTGCGGACCATCTGCGGCCAGCGCTGCCAGGGAAGTTCGTCGCTCTCCCGCAGCCGGCGGACGGTCAGTCCCGCTGTGGTCAACGCGTCGACGACCTCTCCTATTCCGTGCGTCCACTCGTAGCTGTCGGTGGCGTGCGCGACGGCCGGGCCGTCGGTGTAGGTGTGAGTGGCGTCCCGGTGCACGGGCCCGTCGCCGCCCAGGTAGTCGTGGCGCAGCAGCAGTTCGGGTCCCTCGCCTGGGGCGGGCTTCGGGCCCAGCGAGTTGAGCAGCGGATGAAACTCGACGATGTACAACAGGCCGCCGGGGCGCAGCAGTTGGGCGACCACCTCGGCCCAGCGCGGTAGGTCGGGCAGGTAGCACAGGGCGCCCTTGCCGGTGTAGACGACGTCGAACCGCCGTCCGTCCAGGGCCTCTACGGCGTCGTACACGTTGGCCCGCACGTAGTCGACGTCGGCGCCCGCCTTCGCCGCGATGCCGGCTGCCGCGGCCATGGACGCCGCGGAGAAGTCGAGACCGACGGCCCGGGCCCCGCGTCGGGCGAAGGCGATCGTCTCGGTGCCGAGGTGGCACTGCAGATGGAGCACGTCCCGGCCGGTGAGGTCGCCGAGGTCGTCCCACTCGAAGGCGGCGAACCAGCGCTCGGGGTCGAGGTCCTCGTCGAGGCCGTAGAACCTGCTGGCGAGATGGACGGGGGTGCGGGCGTCCCAGTTCGCCTGGTTGGCCCGCATCAGCCGCGCGTGCTCGTCTGTGCTCATGCGGACATCCAACCGTGGACAGCCCCGTCGGCAGAGTAGGCGAACCGGACGACATCGCGCGCGTGGCGGCCTTCCCCTGCTTCGAGGAGGCCGCTTCGTCAGATGGCTGGACGCTCAGCCGAGCCGCGCCTGCGCCTCCTTGGTGATCTCTTCGAACTGTGCGCCCATGGCCGCGGACAGGGCCTGGGCGCCCGACAGCGGTCGGACCATGACCGTGAACTCGTCGATCAGACCGTCCTCGTCGAGGTGGATGAAGTCGCAGCCGTCGATCTCGCGCTCGTCTACCTTCGCCGTGAAGACCAACGCGTGGTCGCGGCCGTCCGCGCCGCTCAGCTCCCGCACATAGCGGAAGTCCTCGAAGACCCGTGAGACGCCGCGCAGGATCGCCGCGGTGATGGCTTTGCCGGCATACGGCTTGAAGGCGACGGGACTGGTGAAGACCACGTTCTCGGCCAACAGCGCCTCGGCGGCATCCAGGTCGCGTGCCTCGATCGCCTTGCGGAATGCGTGCACCGGGATCCTCCATAGTCAAATAGTTGAGTAGGTGCGGAGTAGATTAGTCACGTCCTGCTAGCGTGTCCATATGTCTTTGAAGTACGCCGTCCTCGCCGCCCTGCTGGAGGGTGAGGCCTCGGGCTACGAGCTGTCGAAGGTGTTCGACGTGTCGCTCGCGAACTTCTGGCCGGCCATGCCCCAGCAGCTCTACCGGGAACTGGAGCGCCTCGCGCGGGACGGGCTGGTCGAGGCCCGGGTGGTGCAGCAGGAACGGCGGCCCAACAAGCGGATGTTCACGCTGACCGCGGCCGGCCGGCGGGAGTTGGCCGACTTCGCCGTGGAGCCGGTCCGGCGGCCAACGGTCCTCCGCGACGAACTGATGGTCAAGATCCAGTCCATGGACGGCACCGACCCGCGGGCGACCCGTGCCCTGGTCGAGGAACGCATGGCATGGGCCCGGGGAAAACTCGGCCGCTACGAGCGGGTGCGCGAAAGGCTCCTCGCCGGGCGTACGGAGGAGGAATACCTGAGGGACGCCGAGCGCGTCGGCCCCTATCTCACGCTCATGGCGGGCATCAACTTCGAGGCGGAGAACGTGCGCTGGTGCGAGCGCGTTCTCTCGATCCTCGGACAGCGCGCTCCCCTAAGCTGAAGCGGATGTTCAGCCCCGAAGGCCCCCGACTCCGCGAACTCGCCGTGCAGGCCCTGTCGTCCGTCGAACGCGGCTACGACCTGCTCGCCCCGAAGTTCGACCACACCCCCTTCCGCACCCCCGACTCGGTGCTCGACGCCGTCGCCTCGGCGCTGCGCCGCACCGGCCCCTTCGACACCGGGCTCGACCTGTGCTGCGGGACCGGCGCCGGGGTCGGCGTGCTGGCGCGGGTGTGCCGACACGGGGTGACCGGGGTCGACTTCAGCGCCGGCATGCTCGCGGTGGCCCGGGAACGGGTACGGCCCTCCGGCCCGCGTGTCTCCTGGGTGCGCGCGGACGCCCGCGCGCTGCCGTTCGGGCCCGCCTTCGACCTCGTCGTGAGCTTCGGGGCGTTCGGACACTTCCTGCCGCGCGAACTGCCGGGCCTGTTCGCGCAGGTCCACTCGGTGCTGCGGCCGGGCGGGGCCTTCGCCTTCCCCGTCGTCGCCCCGCCGCGCCCCGCCTCCCGCGCCTACTGGATGCTGCTCGCCTTCGACATGGCGATGCGGGTGCGCAACGCGGTGTGGCGGCCGCCGTTCGTCATGTACTACCGCGCCTTCCGGATGGGCGACGTACGACGGGAGTTGGAGCGTGCGGGATTCCGGGTCGAGCTCCAGCCGCTGCCCGAGTTCGGGCGGCGACGGGACGGCAGCCCACGGGTCCGGATGGTCGTCGCCCGTCGGCTGCCGTAGCCGATCAGACGGACGGACGCGTCCGGGCCGACCGCGGATTGCGGGCCGCGGCCAACCGCCGGTGCCCGTGACGGGCCCGTGTGGTCACAGCGCGCCGTACAGGGCGTCCACGAGGGCCATCTTCCGCGGGTCGTCGGCGATATGGGGTCCCATACGGTTCATCACGTACCCCAGCGACACTCCGGCGTCCGGATCGGCCAGACCGCACGAGCCGCCGAAGCCGTCGTGGCCGAAGGCGCGCGGATTGGGCCCGTACGAACCGTTCGGCCCACTCAGCCACAGACCCAGCCCGACCTCGGTCTCGCTCTCGAAACCTGCGCCCAGCACCAGATCGCGGCAGCTGCCCTGGCCCTCGCGCACCCGCTCCGCGGCCTCGGGGGACAGGACGCGGCGACCGTCGTACCCGCCCTTGCCCGCGAAGATCCCGTAGAGCGCGGCGACGGCCCGCGCGGTGCCGTGGCCGTTCAGGGCGGGGAGCTCTGCGGCCCGCCACTCGGGTGAGTTGGCCGCGACCGCGTCGAGCCCGGGGTTGGTCAGGGCCGCGAGCGCGGCGGGCGCCAACTGGCTGAAGATCGCCGCCTGTTCGCTGCTCGCCGTGACGGGCGGCTGCACCAGCTCGGCCGCCCGCCCGGCCTCCCGCTCCGGCAGCCCGATGGTGAAGTCGATCCCGAGCGGCCCGGTCACCTCCCGCCGCAGGAACGCGCCGGGCAGCAGTCCCGAGACCCGCCGCACCACCTCCCCGACCAGGAAGCCGTAGGTCGTCGCGTGGTACCCCGACCGTGTCCCCGGCTCCCACCAGGGCTCCATCGCGGCCAGGCGCTTCGTGGTCAACTCCCAGTCGTACAGCTGGGCGAGCGAGTGCGGCTCACGCAGGCCGGACAGCCCGGCCCGGTGCGACAGCAGATGACGTACGAGGACCTTCTCCTTGCCGGCCGCGGCGAACTCGGGCCAGTACGTGGCCACCGGCGCGTCGAGGTCGAGCAGACCCCGGTCGGCGAGGACATGGGCGCACAGAGCCACCGGCCCCTTCGTCGTCGACCACACGTTGACCAGCGTGTCCCGCTCCCAGGGGCGGGTGCCCGCCGCGTCGGCGCGACCTCCCCACAGGTCCACCACGGTCTCGCCGTCGACGATCACGGTGACCGCGGCACCCAGCTCCTCGCGGTCCCGGAAGTTCTCCTCGAACGCCGTTCGCACCGCGGCGAAGCGTTCGTCGCAGTGGCCGTGCACCTCGGAATCGTGCTGGGACATGGACCCTCCGTCGTCCGCCGGAACCCCGGTCCGCTGTGGCGCGGACCGGGGTTCCGAACGTACCGACTGGTCGGACTGGAGGGAAGGTCTCAGGCGAAGGACCGCAGCCAGCGCACCTTGGCCGCGTCCTGGTAGGGGCCGCCGCCCTCGTGGTCGTTGAACTCGTACACCTCGATCGCCTTCTCGTCGTGCGCCCAGGCGTTGAAGGCGGCGAAGACGGTGGAGGGCGGGCAGGTCTGGTCCTCCAGGGCCGCAGAGAACAGCGCCGGGGCGTTGCCACGCGCCGCGAAGTGCACACCGTCGAAGTAGGAGAGGGTGCGCAGGGCCTCCTCGGTGTGGCCGCGGTGCGTCTTGAGGTACAGGCCGATCTCACGGTAGGGGTGACGGTCCGTCAGGGTCGCCGCGCGCGGGTAGTCGCACAGGAACGGCACGTCCGGCGCGACCGCCGCCAGGTCCGGAACCAGGCCGCCCACCGCGATCGAGATGCCGCCGCCCTGGCTGGACCCGAGGGCGACCGTGCGCGCGGGGTCGGCCAGCGGATGCGAACGGGCCGCCTCCACCGCCCGCACGCCGTCCGTGAACACCCGGCGGTAGTAGTAGTTGTCGGGGGCGTCGATGCCCCGGGTCATGAAACCGGGGTAGGCGGGCGCCCCGCCCACCGGGTCCGGGGTGCCGCCACCGCCGCCCCAGGCGCTGCCCTGTCCCCGGGTGTCCATCACGAAGTGCGCCCGGCCCGTCGACGCCCACAGCAGATGCTCGTGCGGCAGCCCGCGCCCGCCGCCGTACCCGATGAACTCCACGACCACCGGAATGGGCGCGGAGACCTCGGCGGGGATCGTGAACCAGCCCTTCACCGGGTGGCCGCCGAACCCGGCGAACGTCACGTCGTACACCTTCACCGTGGACAGGCCCGTGTCGACGTACTCGAAGCGGGCGTCCAGGTCGTGCGAACGGGCCTCGTCGAGCGTCTTGGACCAGAACGTGTCGAAGTCCGCGGGCGCGGTCGACGCACTGCGGTACTCCCGGAGTTCGTCGAGGGGAAGGTCGAACAGGGCCATGGGGGACCGCCTTGTGTGAAGAGTGAGCGCGGATGATCACACCGTACGTGCGTGGTAGGACGTATCGCCAGATCTTTACCCCGGTATCCGCCCTACGATGACGCCATGACTTCTGCCGCCACAGTGCCCGCCGACGCAGTGGAACTGCTGGTCAGGGATGCGGAGCTGCTCGTCGTCGACAGTGAGCGGGAGATCCCGGGCGGCTGGGTGGCCGTCGTGGGTGGTCGGGTCACCTCAGTCGGATCTCCCGGGAGCGAGCCCACAGCCCGCAGGACCGTCTCGGCGGCGGGACGGCTCGTCACGCCCGGTCTGATCAACACGCACCACCACATCTACCAGAATCTCACCCGCTCCTACGCGCCCGCCGTGAACGGCTCGCTGTTCGACTGGCTCACCACCCTGTACCCGTTGTGGGCCGCCCTGGACGAGGAGGCCGCCCATGTCTCGGCGTACGTCGGTATGGCCGAGCTGCTGATGGGCGGCTGCACCACCTCGTCGGACCACCTCTATGTCCACCCCCGCCCGCGCCTCGTGGACGCCGAGATCCGGGCCGCCCGCGAGATCGGCTTCCGCTTCCACGCCACCCGCGGCTCGATGACCCGATCCGTGCGGGACGGGGGACTGCCGCCGAGGAGCGTCACCCAGACCGACGAGGAGGTCCTCGCCGACAGCGAGCGGGTCATCCGCGCCCACCACGACCCCGAACCCGGTGCGCTGATCCGGGTCGCGCTCGCGCCCTGCTCGCCCTTCTCGGTGACCAAGGGCCTGATGACGGCGACCGCGGAGCTCGCCGAGCGGTACGACGTACGGCTGCACACCCATCTCGCCGAGGACCGCGACGAGGACACGTACTGCCAGGAGACCTACGGCTGCCGACCCGTCGAGTACTTCGAGGACACCGGGTGGATGAGCGACCGCACCTGGGTCGCCCACTGCATCTACCCCGATGACGACGAGCTGCGCCGCCTCGCCGCCGCGGGCGTCGGCGTGGCGCACTGTCCCAGCTCCAACATGCTCATCGGCGGGGGAACGGCGCGGGTCCGTGACATGCGTGAGCTCGGGCTGCCGGTCGGCATCGGCTGCGACGGGTCCGCCTCCACGGACCACGCCTCGCTCTGGATGGAGACACGCAACGCGCTGCTGCTCGGCCGCTTTCGAGGTGGTCCCGGCGCGATGACGGCACGGGACGCCCTCGACATCGCGACCCGCGGCTCGGCCCGCTGCCTGGGCCGCGCCGACGACCTGGGCCACCTGCGGCCCGGAGCGTGCGCCGACCTGGTCGTCTGGGACCTGCACGAGGTCGCACTCGCCGGCGCGCTGAGCGACCCGGTGGAGGCGTGGCTGAGGTGCGGGCCCGCGCGAGCCTGGACGACGGTGGTGGCGGGCCGGATTCTGGTCGACCGGGGAGAGCCGGTGCTGCCCGGGCTGGCGGACGCGTTGCGGACACACAGGGTGATCGCGAGGCGGATGCAGCAGGGCGCGTGACCGACACGGAGCACGGGGGCGTGTGGCCGCGTGGTGGGTCAGGCCTTGCGGCGGGTCCACTGCGGCTCGGTCAGGGCCCAATCCCGGTCCCACTCGGCCATCCTGCGCCGGGCGGCCACACCGCGGACGACCGAGCGGCCGAAGAGTACGACGGCGATGGCGCCGCCCGTGGCGCACCCGCCGATGGCCAGGGTGTGCTGCCAGACGGCGGTCTCGCCCGATGGCGGGGGGACACTCCGGCCCTGGGAGTCGAACCACACACCGACCGTCTCTCCGCGGTGCGTGCCCGCCGGGACCCGCGCGGTCGCCGTCCGGGCCTTGTTCCCGGGCTCGGTCCAGCGCACGGTCACCCGGTACGTGTGTTCCCGGCCGTCCACCGAGGGCAGGGAGTCAGGTGGCTTGCCGATGACCTCCGCGCGTACGTGATGACGTTCGGCACGCTGCGCGACGGCGACCGCGCGGGCCTCGTCGTGGGCCCACCAGCCCGCGACCGCTCCGACCAGGGGCGCACCCACGAACAGCAGCACCGCGACGGCCAGTACCGTCCAGGCCTCAACCGTGTCCGACCGGCGCCGCAACGGATTGCGTCGCCAGCGCCAGCCGCGCGCCCGGGTTCGCATGTCGACCTCCGCACCGCGCACACCTGCGAGTGCCCACACGGATCTACTACCCCTCCATCGGCAAGGTTCACCAGCGGCCCACCCATGGGCCGCCGGTGAGGAGTGCCCAGCGAGGCCACGGCGAAACGCCGGGGCGGGGCGGAGGGGCGTCCACACCCGGGCCCGGCACATGGCGCGTCCACACATGGGGCGCCCCACCCGCGTCCGTCAGCCGAAGCGTTCGATCCGGATGCGGTCCACGGGCTGACCGGCTGCGACAAGGAGCCGTGAGGCGTGTTCGGCGAAGGCGTTGGATCCGCACACATAGGCCTCCCACCCACCGGGAGGCTGCTCGGCCAGGAGCGGCGCCACATGTGCGGCCGACATACGTCCCACCGCCGCACCCGACGGCGCGCTCCGCGTGAACACCGGCGTCGTCTCCGCTCCCAGCTCCCGCGCGTAGATGAGCTCCTCGGGGCTGCGGGCCGACACCAGCATCCGCAACGGCACGGACAGATCGTGCGAGCGGTGATGCCGCACCATCGACATCAGCGGTACGACCCCGGAGCCGGCGCCGATCAGCAGCGCGGGCCGATCTCCCGGCCAGGCGAAGAAGCCGCTCAGCGGGCCGCGCAGCTCGACCTCGTCCCCGGGCTTGGCCACCGAGTGGAACCAGCCGGAGACCTCGCCGCCCTCGACATGGTCGAGGGTCAGCTCGATGTGCCCCGAGTCCCCGGGCGCGGACGCGATCGAGTAGTGGCGCTGGGCCGCATAGCCGTCCTCCGCGGTGAGCCGCAGCATCAGGTGCTGGCCGGGCAGATGCCCCGCCCAGGCGGGTACGGCGAAGCGGAACGTGGAGGCGTGCGGGGTCTCGCGGCGGATTTCGGTGAGCGTGGCGGTCTGCCACACCGCGGCGGTCTGGTTGCCCACGGCGATCCGCTCGGGCACGGCGAAGCGGCTCGGCGGCACGAAGGCGGGGGAAGCGGGGGGAGGGGTCGTCTCAGTCACCGGAGTACCGCTGCTCCTCCCACGGGTTGCCGCGCGCGTGGTAGCCGTTCTGTTCCCAGAAGCCCGGCTCGTCGTGGTCGAGGAGACGCAGGCCCGCGATCCATTTGGCGCTCTTCCAGAAGTACAGGTGGGGCACCAGCAGCCGGGCCGGCCCGCCGTGCTCGGAGGGCAGCGGCTTCCCGTCGTACTCCCAGGCGATCCAGGCCCGCCCACCGGTGAGGTCGGCGAGAGGAAGGTTCGTGGTGTAGCCGGTGTGGGAGTAGGCAACGGCATGTGTGGCGGACCCATAGGGCCCCACCACATCCAGGAACGCGTCCAACGACACGCCCCCGAACCGGACGCCGAACTTCGACCAGCTCGTCACGCAGTGGATATCGCCCTCGTAGGCGGACGTCGGCAGTGCGTGTGCCTCGTCCCAGTCCCAGGTGCGCGGTCGCTCCACCAGCCCGTCGACGCTGAAGCTCCAGTCGGCGGGCGCCAGCTCGGGCGTGACCTCGGCGGACAGGACGGGCCAGTCGTCGCCGGCGTCGTACTGACCGGGCGGCAGTCCCGGATTGTCGACGCGGGCGCGTCCGGTGAAGCCTCGGGTGACGTTCATACGGTTCCAGCGTGCCGGGAGTGATTGCTGACGCGTTCAACCGTACGTGCCGGTCGGACCTGCCCGGACCTCGGCCCGCCCCGGGATCGTGACGGCCGTGTGAACTCTCCGGCGCTGCGGGAATAGCGGGGTACGGATCTTCCTTGCCGACTGATGTCGCGCCGGTCGGCCCGTACAGGCGTCCAAGCGTCCAAGCGTCCGGTGGCCGGTACGACCCGATCGCCCCGGCGACAGCGAAGGAGAGTGGGAGCAGTGCCCAAGGCGTACGTCTTCACGCGGTACGGCGGCCCGGAGGCCGAGGCCCTCGCCGAGGTGGACCGGCCCGTCCCCGGTCCCGGCCAGATCCTGGTCGCCGTGCGTGCCGCGGGCGTGAACCCGGTCGACTGGAAGCAGCGCACCGGCTACCGCCGCCCCGGTGAGAGCGGCGCGCGGGTGTTCCCGGTCGTGTTCGGCAACGAGGTCGCCGGGGTCGTCGAGGCGACCGGCGACGGCGTCGCCGGGTTCGAGGTGGGCGACGAGGTCTTCGGCAACACCGTGGCCGGGGGGTACGCCGAGTACGCCCTGCTGCCCGCCGAGGTGGCCGCCCACAAGCCCGCCGAGCTGTCCTTCGTCCGCGCCGCGACCCTTCCCGTCGCCGCCGCGACGGCCTACGACGGCGTCCACCAACTCGACCTGCCCGCCGGGGCGACCCTGCTGGTCACCGGCGCCGGTGGCGGTGTGGGCGCGGCGGTCGTGCAGATCGCGCGGGCCGGCGGACTGACCGTCGTCGGCGTCGCGAGCGAGGCCAAGAAGGACTTCATCGAGGCACTCGGAGCCGTGCACGTGCCGTCCGGTCCGGGCTGGGCCGAGCGGGTGCGGGCGGCGGCGCCGGACGGTGTCGACGCGGTGTACGACCTGGTGGGCGGCGAGGTGCTGGCCGACGCGGCCCGGCTGCTCACCGACCCGGCCCGGCTGATCACCGCCGGAGCCTCGCCCGAGGAGGTGGAGCGGCTCGGCGGCGTCCGTGTGGCCCGGGCACGTACCGCGGCCGTCCTGGAGGCGGTGGCCCGGCTCGTGGTGAACGGCGAGCTCGACCCGCACATCACCAGGACGTTCCCCCTCGACCGGGCCGGCGAGGCCCTGCGCACGGTCGAGGACGGCCACGCCCGCGGCAAGGTCGTGATCGAGGTCGCCCGATGACCAAGGACGACACCCCGCACGTCCTCGACAACCCCGCCCGCGCCGCGCTGACCGGCCCGCACGCCCACTTCGCCGAGCGGCGGGGCCGTGTGCTGCGCTATCCCGTCGATGTCACGCCGTGGCTGGCCCTGCCCGACGAGCCGGACACCGACGACTGGGCGGACGCCGCGATGCTCGCGGGGCCCGGCAACGAGGTCCCGCTGCTCGGGTTCCAGGGACAGATCCCCGACGGCTGGGAGGTCACGTTCCGGGTCGAGGGCGTGCAGTTCGTGGACGACGGAGTGGCCGCGGCGCCGGACCCGGAGGCGGTCCGGCTCGGACCGGCCGACGTGCCCGAGATACTCGACCTGGTCGCCCGCACGCGGCCCGGCCCCTTCCTGCCGCGCACCATCGAACTAGGCACCTACCTGGGCATACGGCGAAACGGCGCCCTCATCGCCATGGCTGGGGAACGCCTGCACCTTCCCGGCTGGACGGAGATCAGCGCGGTCTGCACCGACCCCGCGGCCCGTGGCGAGGGGCTCGCGACCCGGCTGATCAGCGCCGTCGCCCACGGCATCCGGGAGCGCGGCGAGACCCCGTTCCTGCACACCGGCGCCGGCAACACCCACGCCATCCGGCTCTACGAGTCCCTGGGCTTCCGGCTGCGCCGCACGACGGCGTTCGGGGCGGCCAGGGCGCCGGAGCGGCTGCCGGAGGGACGTACGGCCGTGCCGGTGCCGTAGAGCGGCGGGCCGTGTCCTGAGGGCCGGGGGCGTTCAGTCGCCCTCGGCCCCGGTGCCCGACCACGCGTTGTAGCGGACGAGGCAGGCGGCGAACCGTTCCAGATCCTCCCGCGTCCAGTCCGCGAGCCGCTCCCGGACGGCGTCCCGCCGGCTCACGGTGACCTGGGCGAGGACACTTCGGCCCGTCTCCGTCAGATGCAGGACCTGCACGCGGTGGTCCTCCGGGTCCCGGCGCCGCTCGACGAGCCCGGCGCGCTCCAGGGCGGTCACCTGGCGGCTGACGGTGGACTTGTCCAGGGCGTAGTGGGCAGCCAGGTCGGTGGCACGGCAGCCGCCGCGCTCCTCCAGGTGCCCGAGCAGGGTGTACGACACCAGCGACAGCTGGGGATGCATGCGCCCGGCGGATGCCCGGGCCCGGCGGGCGAACGCGGTCATCTCGCGGTGGATGGTCTCCACCGCCGCTTCGGCTCCGTTCACGGCACCTCCCTCTACCCGTACTGGTTGCATAATACAACTCGAACGGGTATCAGCCGTGCGGGGCCGGCCGTTGGGGTAATGTGACCGTCCGGTCGGGGGTGGTCCCGGCCGGACGTGTCGAGGAGGTGAGACCCATTACCGCTGTGTCAGCTCGGGTGCTCTCCCCTGGAACCGGCGCGGATCACCGTCTGTAGGTGACCGCGGGAGCACCTCACGGCTCCCGAAAGGCTTTCGGCTTCCATGCCTTCTCTTTCCCCGTTCACCCCGCCCTCCTCCTCGCCGTCGTCCCGCGCCTCCGTCGTCGTCGCACTGCGTGCCGCCGGTTGTGTCTTCGCCGAGGACGAGGCGGAGTTGATCCTGGCCGCCGCCCGCACCCCGGACGAGCTGGCCGACCTGGTGGGCCGCCGGGCCGCCGGCCTGCCCCTCGAACTCGTCCTGGGATGGGCCGAGTTCCGCGGACTGCGCGTCGCGGTGGAACCCGGCGTCTTCGTGCCCCGTCGCCGTACCGAGTTCCTCGTCGAGCGGGCTCTCGCCCAAGTCCCGGACGCGTCCGTCGTCGTGGACCTGTGCTGTGGTTCGGGCGCGGTCGGCGCCGCGCTGGCCGCCGCGCTCGGCCCCGTCGAACTGCACGCGGCCGACATCGATCCGGCGGCGGTGCGGTGTGCCCGTCGCAATGTCCGCGAAGCCGGCGGCCACGTCCACGCCGGCGACCTGTTCGAGGCGCTGCCCGGCAATCTGCGCGGCCGGGTCGACATCCTCGCGGCCAACGTGCCGTACGTCCCCACCGACGAGGTGGGACTGCTGCCCGCCGAGGCGCGCGAACACGAGCCGCTGGTCGCCCTCGACGGCGGCACGGACGGCCTCGACGTCCTGCGCCGGGTCGCGACGCGGGCATCCCGATGGCTCGCGCCGGGTGGCTGCCTCCTGATCGAGACGAGCGAACGCCAGGCCCCGGCGGCCGTCGAGGCGTTCATACGCGGCGGCCTCACGACCCGGCTGGCTGAGTCGGAGGAGTGGTTCGCCCACGTCGTGATCGGAACCAGGTCCTGAAAGTGCCGTGGACGGCGGTCGGGCCCGCGCGGGTCAGGCCGCCGTCCACCGGTTCCGGGCCGGGCTCACGCCCGTCATGGGCGTGGAGCTCGGCCTGATCACCTGCGCGGGCGTGTTCGACCCGGTGCTCGCCACGTACCGTCTCGAACACACCGCGACGGACCACGTCGCTCGCGTCCTGTCCGCCTGGCCGCTCACCGGGAAGCTCACCACCCGGGTCCCCTGACCGCGAGGTGGGGGCCGCGGGTCGGCCTTATCGGCGCCCGGATTCGGCGCCCGGAACCGGCACCCGGACCGCGATCGCCGGTCTGCTGCTGCTCGCGACCCCGCTGCCGCTCCCACGGCAGGACCGGGCCCGGGGGAGGACGAGCGGGACCCGGCCGGCAGCCCCGTGTGACGGCGGCGGGCGTCGGGTTCGCGCAACGGCGGCGGGCGTCAGGCTCCCGCACCGCTCCCCGAGGGGTCGGCTGAGCGCCCCTCCCGGAAGTCGTGGCCGGGCAGCCTGTCGATCCAGCCGCCGGGTCCCTTGTCCTCCCAGTCGCCGGACAGGACGTGCCGCGCGGTCCTGGTGCCGTCGTCGGAGCGGGTGCCGACCAGATAGGCCTTGTCGCCCTTGGTGAGGGCGTCGGAGCCGGAGGCGCGCTCGGGGAAGACCTTCACGTCGGCGCCCACGGTCCACGTCCACGCGGCCCCGTCCTCGCTCTTGACCGTGACCTGGTCGCCGTCCACCTTCTCGACGGTGCCGCGCTGCCAGATCCGGACCACCCACTCGCCCGAGTCGCGGTCCTTCACCGTCGCCTCGCCGTGCACCGCGTCCCCGCCGAGTCCGAACCGCGGGCCGTTGCCGTGCCGGTCGCCGGGTCCCTCAGGGGAGGGCGACGCGGACGGGGACGCGGACGCGGCGGCAGCAGGAAGAGCTCCGCTGCCCGAGTCGCCCGAAGTGGCGGCGTACGCGACCGTCCCGCCCAGAGCCAGCACGGCGACCGCGGTCGCCGCCGCGACCCGGGTGGACCGTCGCTGCCACACTCCGCGCGGACCCGTGTCCCGCGTGCCGTCCCGTACGCGCCCTGGTTCCGCTCCGCCTGGGCCCGCGAGAATCTCCGGGTCCGGGCCGGCCCCTGAGGGCCGGTCGGGCCGTTCGCCGCCCACGGTGTGTTCCTGGTCCGGATCGTCCATCACGGTTCACTCCCCTCGGCCACGGCGACGCCGACCGCGCCACCACACCTCGCTGTGATTGTCCGATGCGGCCGGTAAGAATCAGGTAACCCGTTCCTGTGAAACCGGGACGTCCGCCCCGTCCGCGGCAGCGACCGCCGGCTCGTCCTCCGTCTGCACCCGCGCGATGAGCAGGGCCACGTCGTCGGAGTTGTCCGGCTGGTGCAGGGTGCGCAGCAGCAGGTCGCAGACCTCCTCCAAGGGGCGGTCAGGGCCGTCCAGGAGGGCCAGGAGGGCGTTCAGGCGCTCGTCGAGGGGGTGCTGCCGGGTCTCGACGAGACCGTCGGTGTAGAACACCAGCCGGTCGCCGGGCCCGAGGTCGACGGTGGTCGTGGAGAAGGCGACCCCGCCCACGCCGAGCGGCGCGCCGGTGGGCAGGTCGAGCAGCTCCGGGGGACGGCCCGCACGCAGCCGGACCGGCGGCAGATGCCCGGCGTTGGCGATCCGGCACTGCCGCAGCCGCGGATCGTGGACGGCGTACACACAGGTCGCGATGGAGTCCTCAAGGCTCTCGGTGATCCGGTCCAGGTGTTCCAGGAGCCGGGTCGGATCGAGGTCGAGGGAGGCGAGGGTGTTCGTCGCGGTGCGCAGCCGGCCCATGGTCGCGGCGGCGTTGATGCCGCTGCCCATCACGTCGCCCACGACGAGCGCGGTCTTGCCGCCGTCCAGCGGGATCACGTCGAACCAGTCCCCGCCGACCTCGGCGGTCGCGCCCGCGGGCTGATAGCGGGAGGCGACCTCCAGACCGCCGGTCACCGGCGGATGGCTGGGCAGCAGGCTGCGCTGCAGGGTGAGGGCGGTGTCGCGGGCGTTCTGGTACCAGCGCGCGTTGTCGATCTGCACGGCCGCGCGGGACGCCAGCTCCCGGGCCAGCACCAGATCGTCCTCGCCGAACGGCAGGGGATTGCGGGTGCGCTTGAGGTCGAGGGCGCCGAGCACCTCGCCGCGCGCGATCAACGGCACGACGAGATACGAGTGGACGCCCGCCCGGGCCAGCAGCTCGGCCGCCTCAGGGGAGCGTGCGATACGCGGCAGGACCTCGGCCCCGACCCGGGGCACCAGGATCGGCCCGCCCGTGCGTACGCACTCGGTGACCAGACGGTCGAAGGCGTATCGGGCGACCTGACCCGGCGGATCGGCGGCGGCGAGGGCGTCCGGGGCGCGGTCCGCCTCGACGGCCAGGGCACGGATCGTGGCCGGTTCGGCGGGGCCGAGAGTGCTGGGTCTGCCCTGGACGACCGCCTCCAGCAGGTCCACGGCCGCGATGTCGGCGAGTTCCGGCACGGCCACGTCGGCCAGCTCCCGCGCGGTGAGCTCCAGGTCCAGAGTGGTGCCGATCCGGGCGGAGGCGTCGGCGACGAGGGCCAGGCGCCGCCGGGCGGCCTCCGTCTCGACGGCCGCCCGGTGCTGTTCGGTGATGTCCACGACCGAGACGGCCACCCCCAGCACATTGGCCAGCGAGTCCTCCAGCCGGTACAGGGAGATCGTCCAGGCGTGCTCCTCGTCCGGGTCGGCCGGCGTGAGGCCGGCGACCTGCTGGTCGACGGAGGGCCGGCCGGTCTCCAGCACCCGCATGGCCGCCGACTCGACGGCGTCGAGGCCGACCTGCGGCAGGACCTCGCGCATCGTGCGCCCGATCTGCTCCCCGGCCGGAACCCCGCTGATCCGCTGCAGCGCCGGGTTGACGGAGACGTACCGCAGATCGGTGTCCAGGACGGCCAGCCCGATCGGGGACTGCGCGACCATCCGTGTCGACAGCGCCACGTCCTGTTCCAACCGCCGCACGGTCGACTGGTCGGCGGCGAGCCCCAGGGCGTAGACGTCTCCGCGGTCGTCCAGCAGCCGCATGTTGCGGAACTCCACGAGCCGCGTGCTGCCGTCCTTGCGCCGGATGGGGAAGGCCCCGGCCCAGCCCTGGCCGGTGTCCATCACGTCGGAGAACAGCTTGACGACCAGGTCGACGTGCTGCTCGTGCACCATGATCCGGGCCGCGTACTGGCCCAGTGCCTCCGGAGCCGGGTAGCCGAACAACTCCTCGGCCTGCGGGCTCCACAGCACGATCCGTCCCTCGGTGTCCAACACCACCGAGGCCATGCCGAGCACGTCGAGCAGCCCGCTCGGCCGCACCGGGGGACGCACCCGGGGCCGCACCGGCCCCTTGCCCTCCGGCTCGGGATTCCCGGCCGCACCCGCTGCTCCCATGCCACGCACCGCCTTCGCCCGTCCTCGTGGCACGCCGTTCCCCCGTGCCGCCTCCCATGTTCTATCGCGTTCGACCGACACCGCGTCGCCTTGGCCGACTTCTTCCACCATCCCTCAACACGGCGACGCCCGTCCGGTGACGTGACCGCGGAGGTGTCCGGGCGACGACCACTGTTCTTCCATTGGTCTGTACATGACCACCTCGGCGGGCCAGACTGTCCGCCGAACCCGCCTCACCCCCCACCGAGGAGTCGTCTCCATGCCCCTGCGCGCCCGGCGCCGTCGTCGCACGGTTCTCGCCACGCTCGTCTCCCTCACCGTCGCCACCCTGCTGTCCTCCGCCCCGCCGGCCTCCGCCGCCGACACCTGGACCGAGGTGGGCTCCGACCGCGCCGATCCGCTGAGCGAGAGCCAGGGCCTCGCCTCGGTCGAGGTTCCGGCCGGCGCCGCCAACCGGTACACGGCGATCGCCACCATCCCCATCGCCCTGAGCAGCCGGGGCTGGAACCATGTGGGGGACCCCGACGCCTCGTACGACGGCCACTACATCGAGCCCTACCAGCGGGACTCCGGCACCACGAAGATGTACCGGGTCCAGTCGCCCGACGGAACCTGGTCCGAGTACGTGCACACGCTCAGCTCCGGGGAGGCGCTGAACAACTCCTGGGCCGCTGTGTCGCCCGGCGGCCAGTGGATGCTGTCGGGGGAGTACGGCACCATGAGCCGCCTGCTCGTCTTCCCGACGCCGGGCGTCAACCCGAGCACCTCGCCGTCGGCGAACCTCCCGCAGGCCTCCACCGTCCGTCTCGACCATGCCGTACGGGACGTACAGGGCTGCGACTTCCTCAGCGCCACCCAGTTGTTGTGCTCCTCCGACGACCCGGAGGGCACCCTGTTCGGCATGACCAAGCCGCTGCTGCAGATCGACCTCTCCGCCGAGCCGAACGGCACGGCCGATGTCACCGGCCACGTCACCGCGCTGCGGCAACTCCCGCTGCGCAGCTCCTGCTCCGGCACGTTCGAGGCGGAGGGGATCGACTACGACCGCCGCACCGGCACCCTGCGCGTGATCGTCGTATCGCCGGGATTCTGCGTGCTGACGGACAGCAAGACGTACCGCTTCACCCGGAGTTGAGCCCCACCGGGCACGGGGGGCACTGTCCCGCCCCGCGCGGGCGGGTCTCCTGAGGCCGGGAGGTCCTGACCACCGGCGGCGACGGCCCCACGGCCTGCCCGTGGCGGGGCGGGGCGGGCGAAGAACCGGAGCTCCGCGTCGGCCCGAGGGCGGACGCGGAGCTACTCGGTGTCCGTGCCGTTCCAGTCGTAGGGACCGCCGCCGCGCCACTCGATCAGCGTGGGGTCGTCGACGGCCGTGTCCTGCGCGGGCAGGCCTGCCTGGTGCAGGAACTCCAGCACGTCGAAGAGGCTGTACGCGATGCCTGCGCGCTCGCCGCGAACGGTCACCTGCCGCCCGCCGTCCGGCGAAGGCGCGAGCACGATCACGGGCGGGTCCTCGTCCATAGCACCACCATGCGCCGAGGCGGGCCGTCACGCAGCTTTGCGGACGCCGAACCGGTACAGCCGGGGGAGAAGTCCGGGTACGGGGCCGGTGGTGCGGCACCGGATCGGCTCCGTCGGCAGTGCTCCCCTTGGTGCTCCGCCGTTGGTGCGGGTAGTGCTCCGTCACGGCTGGTGGTTGTCTGGGGGGTGGGCGGTCGTGTGGAGCGCGTCCGTGTGCCGCGCCGCCCCGCCGCCGTGAGAGGAGCGATCACGATGGACGGTCACCGACCGCATCCGGAATCGGTCTCGGTGGAGATCAGCGGGTGCAGCAAGCACGACGCCCGGATCGTGTTCGACGCCCTGTGCGGATGCTTCGCGTCCGACCGGTGCGCCGAGGACGTACCCGAGGACCACTCGGAGACCCGCCCGACGGTGTGGCTGGGCACCTTCGACGTCACCGAGGCGCACGAGGGCGCCGCCCCCGTCCGGCTCTCCTCCTCCGTCGTCGCCGACCTCCAGGGCGGGTACTGGGCGGTCGACCGCTTCCGCACCACCCTGGGCTCCCTGTTCTCCGTGCACGACCTGGCCACGGCGTCCGGAGACCAGGAGAAGGAACTGCACGTACGGCTCGAGAGCAGGTAGTCCGCGCCGAGCGGCAGGTCCGGCCAGGTGTCGCGACGTGGCTCGTATCACCCCTTCCCGGTTGTGCAACTAGTTGCACAAAGAGGGCGCGGTCCTCTACAACAAGAGGGCACATCGCCGCGCACGGAGGGGCCCGATGACCCGTTACCCGCACCTGCTGACCCCGCTCGACCTGGGCTTCACCACGCTGCCCAACCGCGTCCTCATGGGCTCGATGCACGTCGGCCTGGAGGAGGCCGAGCGCGGCTTCGAGCGCATGGCGGCGTTCTACGCGGCCCGGGCACGCGGGGGAGTGGGCCTGATCGTCACCGGCGGCATCGCGCCCAACGACGAGGGGCGGCCGTACGAAGGCGGCGCCAAGCTCACCACCGACGCGGAGGCCGAGCAGCACGCCGTGATCACGGACGCCGTACACCGTGAGGGCGGCCGGATCGCGATGCAGATCCTGCACTTCGGCCGGTACGCCTACCATCAGGACCTCGTCGCCCCGAGCCCGCTCCAGGCCCCGATCAGCCCCTTCCCGCCCCGCGAGCTCACCGACGCCGACGTCGAGCGGACCATCGACGACTACGCCCGCGCCGCCCGTCTCGCCCGGCAGGCCGGCTACGACGGCGTCGAGATCATGGGGTCCGAGGGCTACCTGATCAACGAGTTCATCGCCGCGCAGACCAACCAGCGCACCGACCGATGGGGCGGCTCCTACGAGAACCGCATGCGCTTCCCCGTCGAGATCGTCCGCCGGGTGCGCGAGGCGGTCGGCGAGGACTTCATCATCGTCTACCGGCTGTCGATGCTCGACCTCGTTCCCGGCGGATCGTCCTTCGACGAGGTCATCACCCTCGCCAAGGCCGTCGAGTCGGCCGGCGCGACCATCATCAACACCGGCATCGGCTGGCACGAGGCCCGCATCCCCACCATCGCGACCTCGGTGCCGCGCGGCGCGTACGCCTGGGTGACCAAGAAGGTCATGGGCGCCGTCTCGATCCCGCTCGTCACGACCAACCGCATCAACACCCCCGAGGTCGCCGAGGAGTTGCTGGCCGACGGCTGCGCGGACATGGTGTCCATGGCCCGCCCGATGCTCGCCGACCCCGACTTCGTCGCCAAGGCCGCGGCCGGCCGGCCCGAGGCCATCAACACCTGCATCGGCTGCAACCAGGCCTGCCTCGACCACACCTTCAACCTCCAGATCACCTCCTGCCTGGTCAACCCGCGCGCCTGCCACGAGACCGAGCTCGTCCTGTCACCGACCAGGCTGCGCAAGCGCATTGCCGTGGTCGGGGCAGGTCCCGCCGGACTCGCCTGCGCGGTCAGCGCCGCGGAGCGCGGCCACGAGGTCACCCTCTACGACGCCGCGGGGGAGATCGGCGGTCAGCTCAACGTGGCCCGCAGGGTCCCCGGCAAGCAGGAGTTCGACGAGACGATCCGCTACTTCCGCACCCAGCTCGAAGAACACGGCGTGGACGTGCGGTTGAACACCCGCGTCACCGCCGACCAGGTCGCCGAGTACGACGAGGTCGTCGTCGCCACCGGCGTCACCCCGCGCACCCCCGACATCCCCGGTGTCGACCACCCCAGCGTCGTCAGCTACCTCGACGTGCTGCGCGACCGCGTGCCCGTCGGCGCCCGCGTCGCGGTCCTCGGCGCGGGCGGCATCGGCTTCGACGTCGCCGAGTACCTGACCGACGGCGGCGACAAGGCGAGCGAGAACCCGCGGACGTACTTCCGCCAGTGGGGCGTGGACATGGACTACCGGGCACCCGGCGGACTCACCGCCCCCGAGCGGCCCGCCGCGCCCCGCACCGTGCACCTGCTCCAGCGCAAGTCCGCCAAGGTCGGCGCGGGCCTCGGCAAGACCACCGGATGGATCCACCGCACGGAGCTCAAGCACCGCGGCGTGACCATGGTCCCGGGGGTGCGCTACGACCGTATCGACGACGCCGGACTGCATGTCACCGTCGGCGACGCGAGCACGGTCCTGGAGGTCGACACCGTCGTCCTGTGCACGGGACAGGAGCCGCGCCGCGACCTGTACGACGCGTTGGTCGCCGCGGGCCGGGACGTCCACCTCATCGGCGGCGCCGACGTGGCCGCCGAACTGGACGCCAAGCGGGCGATCAAGCAGGGCACCGAGGTGGCGGCGACGCTGTAGGGCCGCGGCACACCGTCCCTAGGATGACACCATGTCACTCCCGCACGCGATCCTCGTGGCTCTGCTCGAGAAGCCGTCGTCCGGCCTCGAACTGACCCGCCGGTTCGACAGGTCGATCGGCTACTTCTGGTCGGCGACGCATCAGCAGATCTATCGCGAGCTGGGAAAACTGGAGGCCGAGGGCCACATCCGCACCCTCCCCACCGAGCAGCCGGCGCGCGGGCAGAAGAAGAGCTACGAGGTCCTGCCCGCGGGCCGCGCGGAACTGGCCCGCTGGAGCGCCGCCGCGCAGGATCCGAAGCCGCTGCGGGACGTGCTGCTGCTGCGGCTGCGGGCGGCGGCCGTGGTGGGCACCGCCGGCATCGAGGCCGACCTCCACCGCCATCTCGACCTGCACCGGCGGCAGTTGGCCGAGTACGAGGAGATCGAGCAGCGCGACTTCCCGCCCGGCAAGGACACCCCGCAGGACCGGTTGAGGCACCTCGTGCTGCGGGCGGGCATCGACCTCGAGACCTTCTGGACGCAGTGGCTCACCCACGCCCTGGAGGAGCTCGCCGAATTGCCCGCCGACCTGCCCGCCGATCAGAGCCGGTAGGGCTTGGAACGGCGGCGCAGGAACCAGGCCGTGGCCAGGGCGCCCGTCGCCACCAGGGCCCCGCCGGCCGCCAGCGTGAGCGTGCCGTAGTCCTTCGTGGCGCCGCCCAGCCCGCCCATGACGCCGCGCGAGGGCGAGGCCGTGGCGGAGACCGTGGGCGTGCGCGCCGCGGAGACGATGACGGCCTGGCTGCCCGCCCGGGCCCCGTCCCTGTTGCAGATCACGATCACCGTGTACGTCCCCGGACTCACGTTGGACCACAGAGCCGACTGGATGGCGTTGGTGCCGGACAGGTCGGCCTGGCGGCCCTGCGCGAAGTTCGCCTGGCCGCTGGTGAGCAGGGACGCCCTGCCGAAGCCGTTGTTGTTGCTGGTGCACGCGCTGGTCGTGACCGAGACCGTGGCTCCGTTCGTGCTCACGGAGATCCCCGAGGTGGCCGCGGCCGGCCCCGCGGTCAGGGCGAGCGGAAGCACCACGGTGGCCGCGCCGGTCAGGCAGGAGCGGAGGAGTTGCTGACTGGTGTGCATGGGTCAGAGCCAATGCGTTCACGGCCGCCCTCGCACGTGGACCGCCGCCGCACAGGTGACGTGGTCCCACGGCCGGCGGCGCCTGCCCCCGGTCCGCTACGCCCCGGTCGTCACCGTCCGCTCCGCCGAGAAGCCGCCCCAGGTGCCGTCCGGCAGCTTCGCCCGGATCCGCACCCGGTGGCTGACCCCGGCCTTGGGCCCCAGGTAGAAGCTGTACTCGGCGGCCCGGTCACGCGGCGCCGGCCCGCCGTAGACGAGCGAGGTGGCCGGCCGGCCGTCCAGTTGGATCTGGTACTCCGTGACCACCCCGTCCGTGCGGGGCGGCACCCAGGACAGGTCGAGGTGGTACGCCCCGTCGGCTCGGTGGGTTGTCGCACGGAAGCCGGTGGGGGAGGTGTCCCGTCCGTCGTCGGTGCCCGGCGTGGTCAGTCCGACGGAGCCACTCGCGGCCGAGACGTTGTCTCCCGCGTCACGGGCCCGGACGGTGAAGTCGTAGCGCGTGCCCGGCCGCAGCCCCGTCACCACGGCGGCGGTCTGGTTCCCACCCACACTGTGGATCTTCGTGGCGCCCTGATGGATGTCGTACGACACCACGCCCCGGTCGTCCGAGGCGGCGGACCAGGACAGCTGGACCGCCCGGCTGCCGACCGCGCGACCCCGCAGGCCCCCAGGGCGGCTCGGGGCCACGCGGTCCGCCGCCACGGCCGCCGGGGTCGTCGCCCGGACCTCCCGGCTGAGCGGCCCGGCACGTCCCTGCTTGTCACGCGCCCGCACAGTGAAGACGTACACCGTGGACGGCTTGAGCCTGGTGACATCCACCATGTGCCGCGCACCGGGCACCTCCTCGACCTTTGTGGTGCCGCGATACACCTCGTAGCCGCCGACGCCGCCGCTCACGGACACCGCGTTCCACATGACGTGCACGCTGGTCGCACTGCCCGCGGTGGCGGTGACACCCAGGGGTACCCCCGGCGCTCCGCCGGCCGCACCGTCGCCCGAGGCGGCCCCACCGCAGGAGACGAGCACCGTGAGCGCCCCACAGAACGCGAGGCACCGGCTCAGGGAGACGAAAGGAGGAGCGGGAACGCGTGGCACGGCTCTGCCTCCCGGGGACGGGTACGCGGGCGGTAACGAGGGCGGTACGCGGACAGTACGCGGAAATGGTCCGGACCAATATGGCCCCGCCGGAGTGGGCGTATCAAGGGGGCGGTCCTTGGCGGACGCTCGGAGGCGTTACGCATGCTGAAGCTCTTAGCGGCCGAACTCGCCCTGAATGCCAGGTAGTTCATGCCGACGGCGCGGAACCGCTGCCGTCGCTGTTCCCGCGCCGACGCGGGCGACCGGGGAGCCGGAATCTGTCACTGACTCAGGTCCCCGGCCTCCGCCGGGAGTTCGGGGATGTGCTCCTCGCGACGAGGCCGCCGTTCGGGCACCGTCGAGCGGTTGTCGGGCCGGCGGTAGCGCTGCCGGGGCGTCTGCCCGTCGCCGCCTGTCCGCCTGTCGGCCGTCGCCGGGCCGACGGTCCGCAGTCGTCGGACCGCGGAGCGGCAGGCGGCGTCGGACTGGCGACGATTCGATGCCGTCAGACCGCCGACCAGCCGTCATCGACCGGCAGGACCGCGCCGTTGATGTTGCCGGCCGCGTCCGAGGCGAGGAACACGATGGCGGCGGCCTGCTCCTCGGGCTGGGCCACCCGGCCGATGTTGACGAAGTGCGGTTGGATGGTCGTGGGCCCGTGCGCGCCCCCTTCCGTGTCCACGGCGATGGCGGTCGCCGTGCCGCCCGGGGCGATGGCGTTCGCCCGGATGCCCTGTTTGCGGTACATCACCGCGAGGTTCTTCGTCAGCCCCACGATGCCGTGCTTCGAGGCCGTGTACGCGGCGCCCGCCGCACTGCCACGCAGGCCCGCCTCGGAGGCGGTGTTCACGATGGCGCCCTTGCCGGCCGCCAGCATGTGCGGCAGCACCGCCCGCGTGAGTAGGAAGGGCGCGGTGAGGTTGACCCGGATGACCCGCTCCCACTCCGCGTCGCTCACGTCCGCCAGCGCCGACATGCGGTCCATGATCCCGGCGTTGTTCACCAGGACGTCCACGCCGCCGAAGCGCTCCAGCGCGGTCTCGGTCACCCGCTCGACGACGGCCTGCTCGCTGAGGTCGCCGGTCACGGCCACGGCGGTGCCGCCCGCCTGCTCGATGTCCCTGACCGCCGCCTTGGCGCCCTCTTCGTTGAGATCGGCCACCAGGACCCGGTCGCCCTGCGCGGCGAAGGCCAGGGCGGTGGCGCGCCCGATGCCCGAACCCGCCCCGGTGACGATGACACTGCGCCCGTCCGTTCCGCCGTTCATGAGGTCCTCCCCTTCGTATGTCCTCTTCACATGTCCTCGGACACCGTGCCCGGGGCGTTCCCACCCTAAGACTTAATGTCCTGGAGTGACATAAACTCGTGGGGGACAATTCCGGAGGCGTGATCACCACCAGCCGGAGGAACCGATGACCGCACCTCGCGGACGCACGGGACGACCACCCCTCACCGAGGAACGCAAGGCCGAGATCAGGCTGCGGATCGCCCGGGCCGCGGTGGACCTGTTCGTCGCTCAGGGCGTCGTGGCGACCACCGGTGAACAGATCGGACAGGCGGTCGGCGTCACCGCGCGGACCGTGTGGCGGTATTTCCCGAGCAAGGAGAGCTGCGTACGACCGCTGCTCTCGGCCGGCATCGACCTGATCGCCGACCGTCTGCGCGACTGGCCCCCCGGGCAGCCCTTGGAGCAGCTCTTCGAGGACGAGTTGGCCGGCGCCCATGACTTCACCGGCGGCCCCGACCGCGCCACCGTCGGAGCCCTGGTCCGGCTCACCCGTACCGAGCGGGGACTGCGCGCCGTATGGCTCCAGACGTACGACGAGGCCGAGCCGGCGTTCGCCCGAGCCCTGGCCGAGCGAGCCGGGCTGCCCGCCGACGATCTGCGGCCGACGATCCGTGCGGCGATGTTCAACGCGGCCCTGCGCGCGGCCGTCGAGCACTACGCGTGGCGTACCGACATGGCGACGGCCGACATGGCGACGGCCGACACCGGGTCGGCTGACGCTACGACAGCGGCCGCTACGACGACCGACGCCGCGACGACCGACGCCGCGACGACCGACGCCGCGGCGGCGGAGGCCGAGCTGGTGGCGACCCTGCGCTCGGCGCTCGCCGTCGCGGCGGAAGGGCTCACCTAGGGGTGAAGGGCGGGCTCAGACCTTCCGGTAGGTGTACGCCTCGGCGGCCGCCGCCTCCACCGCCGCGAGGTCGGCTCCGGTGGCCGCCGTGACGACCGCGGCCACCGCTCCCTCGACGAACGGGGCGTCCACCAGCCGTGTACCGTCCGGGAGTTCATCACCTTCCGCGAGCAGGGCCTTCACCGTGAGCACCGCGCTGCCGAGGTCGGTGAGGACGGCGACTCCGGCGCCCCGGTCGACGGAGGCGGCCGCCGCGGCGATCAGCTCCGCGCTGGTCCCGAGGTCGCCGCCCTCGGTGCCGCCCGCCGGAGCGACGGGTACGTCCGTGCCGCCGCCCGCGAGGCTCGTCGCCAACCGGGCCACCGACGCGGCGACTTCCGCGCTGTGCGACACCAGCACGATCCCGACCGTTTTCGCGTCACTCACCGGTTGCCTCCGCCACCTCGACGAGTCCCGCGATCAGCAGTGACGCCGAGGTGGCGCCGGGGTCCTGATGCCCGATGCTGCGTTCCCCGAGATAGCTCGCCCTGCCCTTGCGGGCCTGCAACGGGGTGGTTGCCTCGGCGCCCGCCTCGGCGGCCGCCCGGGCCGCGGCGAAACCGTCGGCGAGCGCGTCGACGGCCGGCACCAGCGCGTCGATCATGGTCTTGTCGCCGGGTGCGGCTCCACCGAGAGTCATGACCGCGTCCACCCCGGTGCGCAACGCCTGGGCGAACTGCTCCTCGCTGACCTCGGCGGCGTCCCCGAGGGCCTTGCCGGTGCGCCGCAGCAGCGTCCCGTACAGCGGTCCGGACGCCCCGCCGACGGTCGAGATGAGCTGACGTCCGGCGAGCGTGAGCACCCCACCGGGCGTGTCGGGTGTCTCTTTCTCCAGGGTCGCGTTCACCGCGGTGAACCCGCGCCGCAGATTGCTGCCGTGGTCGGCGTCCCCGATGGGAGAGTCGAGGGCGGTGAGCCGTTCCGCCTCACGTTCGACGGACGCGGCGGTCGCCGTCATCCAACGGCGGAAGAAGTCGGCGTCGAGCACTGGATCTCCTTGCGTGGTCGGTACGTTGCGAACTCTTGCCCTGCCCGGTCAGATGCCCCAGCGCAGTCCCGGGGTCTTCACGGGCGCGTCCCAGAGCCTGAGCAGTTCCTCGTCGATCTCGCACACGGTGACCGAGGCGCCGGACATGTCGAGCGAGGTGACGTAGTTGCCGACGAGGGTGCGGGCGACGGCTACCCCGCGCTCCGTGAGGACCCGCTGCACCTCGGCGTTGAAGCCGTACAGCTCAAGCAGCGGCGTCGCCCCCAGGCCGTTGACGAGGACGAGAACGGGATTGCGCGGGCTGATGTCGTCCAGGATCGCGCCGACCGCGAAGTCGGCGATCTCCCGAGAGGTCATCATGGACCGCCGCTCCCGGCCCGGCTCGCCGTGGATGCCGATGCCCAGCTCCAGTTCACCGGCCGGCAGGTCGAAGGTGGGGCTGCCCTTGGCGGGCGTGGTGCAGGCGCTGAGCGCGACACCGAAGCTGCGGGAGTTCTCGTTCACCTGCCGGGCCACCGCCTCCACCCGCTCCAGCGGCTGTCCCTCGTCCGCGGCCGCACCGGCGATCTTCTCCACGAACAGTGTGGCGCCCGTGCCGCGCCGCCCGGCCGTGTACAGACTGTCGGTCACCGCCACGTCGTCGTTGACCAGCACCTTGGCGACCTGGATGCCCTCGTCCTCGGCGAGTTCGGCCGCCATGTCGAAGTTGAGCACGTCACCCGTGTAGTTCTTCACGATGAACAGCACCCCGGCCCCGCTGTCCACGGCGGCCGCCGCCCGCACCATCTGGTCCGGCACCGGTGACGTGAACACCTCGCCCGGGCAGGCCGCCGAGAGCATCCCGGGCCCCACGAACCCGCCGTGCAGCGGCTCGTGCCCCGACCCGCCACCGGAGACCAGCCCGACCTTCCCCGCCACGGGAGCGTCCCGCCGTACGATCACCCGGTTCTCGATGTCGACGGTCAACTCGGGATGGGCCGCCGCCATACCACGCAGCGCGTCGGCGACCACGGTCTCGGGAACGTTGATGAGCATCTTCATGGGTACCTCCTGGCGAGGCTGGCAGATCAGCCCCTGAGCTGTGTTTCTACAGGTCAGTATGAGTCTTGCAGGTTGTTGATCTCGATGGTCCGTGAGGAGTCGACCGGCGTGCGGATCGGTGGTTGTGGACGCTTGTGCTCGGAAGTGAAGTATCGATGCCGACCGGCCATGGGTCACGTGCGCGGGCGCTGACGGGCGTGTACGGGGGGCCGGGCTCGGGCCATAGCAAGGGAAGAGTCGGCCGTCCAGGGGGTTGTTCCCCGCCTTCCGCTAGGGCTGCCCGCAGCTCCGAAGCACATGCCTGCCGGAGTGATCGGGCGGCGGCGCGTGCCTAGCGTGGTGACGCATGCCGACCTTCTTACTGACGTCCGAGCCCGGCAGGCGCACCCGCCTCGTGGCTCTGGTGACGGCCATCGTGCTGGCCACCGGTCCGGTGGCGGTCGCGCAGGCGCCGGTCTCACGCTCGTCCGCCGACTGTGCCGCGCACGACGAGGTCCGCCGGGCGTTGCGCGTCCTCACCGACCGCGACGGGATCACCGGTGCCGCGGCCCTGGTGGCCGACCCCACCGTGGACGCACCCTGCGGGCGCTGGGCCGCGAGCGACGGGACGGCCGACCTGCGCACCGGACGCCGTATGAACGCTGCCGACCGGCTGCGCGTCGGGAGCGTGACCAAGACGTTCACCGCGACACTCGTCCTGCAGCTCGTCGCCGAGCACCGCGTCTCGCTCGAGGACCCCGTCGACCGCTATCTGCCGGATCTGATCCACGGGCACGGCTACGACGGCCGCCGGATCACCGTACGGCAACTCCTGCAGCACACCAGCCAATTGCCCGACTACCTCGACGGCCCTGAATGGGAGCACCCCGAGCGGCTGCGGCATCGCCACTTCGAGCCGCGCGACCTCGTCACGCGCGCCCTCGAACTGCCCCGCCCGCACGGCACGTGGCACTACGCCACCACCAACTACCTACTCCTCGGCATGATCGTCCGCGAGGTCACCGGCCGTACCCCCGAGGCGGAGATCACCCGCCGCATCATCACCCCCCTCGGGTTGCGCGACACCTACTGGCCCGGCGACGACAGCCGCGTCCAAGGACCGCACTCCCACAGCTACTTCACCGCCGACGACGGTCGGCCTGTCGACGGCACCGCCTGGAACATGACCTTCGGCGGGGTCGGCGGCGCGCTGGTCTCCACGCCGGCCGACCTGACGCGTTTCGCCACCGCTCTGTTCGACGGCCGCCTGCTGCCCGCCGCCCAACTGGCGCAGATGCGGCGGACGGTGGCTGCCGATCCCGACAGGCTGTGGCCCGGCGCCCGCTACGGGCTGGGCCTGATCTCCTCGCCGTTGTCCTGCGGAGGGACGTGGTGGGGGCACGGCGGGACGGTGCCCGGCGGCCATCGGGCGCTGATCGCCGTCGGCCCCGGCGGCCGAAGCGTCGCCGTCGCCCTGAACGAGGTGCCCGCCTCGCTCCAGGCCGAGCTCGACTTCCTGGACCTCGTCGACAAGTCCCTCTGCGAGAACGGCTCTTCAGAAAGGACTCCCACGTGACCGGCTCAACTTCCCCTGCCGAACCGCCCCTTGCCGAACCGCCCCTTGCCGACACGTCCGCCGCGGCCGCGGCGACCGCCGGCCCATGTCCACACGGTTCAGCCGCCGGCGGCCCGCACCGGCTACTGTCGCGCACCGCGGCGGGGGCCGCCCTGTGCCTCGTAGGCGCGCTCACTCTCGCCACGTCACCCGCCGCGGCCGAACCCGCCCGCGCGATCGCGGACCCCCTCGCCGGCTACCACCACCAGCACCTCACCTGGAAGACCTGCCAGCTGGGACCCGACGACGAAACCGGCAAGGAACTCCAGCAGGCGGGCGCCCAATGCGCCGACGTCACCGTCCCGTTGAACTACGACGACCCGGACGGTCGTACGATCACCGTCGCGATCTCGCGGATCCGGGCCACCGACACGGACCGTCGCGTCGGCGCGCTGCTGCTCAACGGCGGTGGCCCCGGCGGGCAGACGATCGGCGACCCGCCATGGATCCGCACGTCGATGAAGCAGGTCGGTGAGCGCTACGACGTCGTGGGCGTGGACCCCCGTTTCGTCGGCCGCAGTACGCCGCTGGACTGCAAATGGCCCACCGGTTCCTTCGTACGCGGCGCGGGGACCGGCCGCGCCGGGTTCGATCGCGCGGCGGCGTTCGCCGAGGAACTCGCCCGCCGCTGCCGTACCTACGAGGGTGACGTACTGCCGTACGTCACCACCCGGAACACCGCGCGCGACATGGACGTCGTCCGTGCCGCGCTCGGCGAGCGCCGAATCTCCTACCTCGGCTACTCGTACGGCAGTTACCTCGGCCAGGTGTACGCCACGATGTTCCCCGGCCGCACCGACCGGGTCGTGCTCGACGGCGTCGTCGCTCCCGACCGCTACAGCCCCCGGCTGCTGCGCGGCACGGAACGGGCCAACCGGCACGCCCTCAAGGGCTGGGCCGCCTGGACCGCCGCCCGCCACACCACCTACCGCCTGGGCCGTACCCCGAACGCGGTCCTGGCCGCGGTGGACCGCATCCAGACGGCGGCCGGACGCGCACCCCTGCCGATCGGCGACCACCGGGTGGACGAGCAGGTGCTGCCCGTCGTCGTCTTCAACGGCCTCTCGCAGGACAACGACACCGCCTACGGCGTATTCGCGCAGGCCGTGCGGGACCTGCGGCGCGCCGCCGACGGGCACACGGTCACCCCGTCACCATGGCTGGCCGACACGCTCGGTTTCCTCCTGGACGGATCCGACTCCTCCTATGGCAGCGTCCAGTCGGCGATCCTGTGCGGCGACGTCGCCGCGTCGCACGACCCCGAGACGTACTGGCGCGACATCCAACAGGCCCGCACGCGGGACGCGTTGTTCGGTCCCGTCACGAACAACATCGGACCCTGCGCGTTCTGGGACCCGCCGCGCGAGAGCCCGACCACGATCCGCGACGACCTGCCGGCCCTGCTCGTCAACGCGACCGGCGACCCGCGCAGCACCTACGAAAGCGCGCGGACCGTGCGCCGCATGTGGCCCTCCTCCCGGCTGATCACCCTCCGCGGCGCGGACCAGCACGCCGTGTACGGAGTCTTCGGCAGCGCCTGTGTCGACACGACCGTCAACACCTACCTCGCCACCGGCCGACTGCCGTCCACGGACCTCCCCTGCGACCGGCCCTCCGGCTGAGAGCCCGGCGACAGCTCCAGGTCTAAACCCGCGAGGAGATACTGCTCGCGCTCGGCACCTCACCCGCGGTCATGGCCCATCGAGCTGTGATCGCGGATGAGGGGGGGGAGGTTCAGCCGAGCGTGGCCACGAACTTCCCCAGCCGGGCGATCCCCTCGCGGAGCGCGTCCGCCGACGCCGCGTAGGAGAGACGGACGTGCGTCTCGGCGGTGTGCACGCCGAAGTCCCTGCCCGGGGTGAGGGCGACGTGCGCCTCCTGGAGCGCTCGTTCGCAGAACTCCCAGGAGGTGAGTCCGGTGCGGGCGACGTCGAAGTAGACGTAGAAGGCGCCGTCGGGCTGGACCGGGACCGGCAGTCCGATCCGTGCCAGGCCGTCGAGGACGAGCGCGCGTCGCTCGGCGAACTCGACGCGGCGGGCCTCGCAGACCGCGAGCGACTCGGGGGTGAAGCAGGCCAGCGCGGCGTGCTGGGCCGGGGCCGACGCGCAGAGGAAGTAGTTCTGGGCCAGGCGTTCCATCGCCGGCACGAGCGCCTCGGGGACGACGCACCAGCCGAGCCGCCAGCCGGTCATGCCGAAGTACTTCGAGAAGCTGTTGATGACGATGGCGTCGGGGTCCGACGACAGCGCGCTGCGCGGCGGTCCGCCCCGGGTGCCGTGGTCGCTCAGGTCGAGGTAGATCTCGTCGACGATGCGCCACGCATGGCGCTCGCGGGCGAACGCGCAGATCGCCGCCAGTTCGTCGGCAGGGACGGAGGTACCCGTCGGGTTCGACGGGGTGGCGATCATGACGCCGCGGGTCCGGTCCGTCCAACTCGACCGTACCGACGCGGCGTCCAGCTGGAAGCGGGTGGCGGCGGTGGTGGGAACGAGCGTGACGTCGGCGCCGAAGCTCTCGACGATCTGCCGGTTGCAGGGGTACGACGGGTCCGCGATGAGTACCTCGTCGCCGGTGTCGACGAGCGCCGCGGTGGCCAGTACCAGGGCGGCCGAGGCGCCGGCGGTCACGATCACCCGGGCGGGATCGACGTCGACGCCGTGCTGATCCTGGTAGAACCGTGCGATGGCCTGCCGCAGGGCGGGCATCCCGAGGGCCGCGGTGTAGGTCAGCGGCCGTCCGTCCATGGCCTCGCGCATCGCGTCCAGTACGGCAGGGGGCGCGCCGAAGTCCGGTTCGCCGAGGCTGAGTTTGACGACGTGGTGCCCCTGGGCCTCCAGTATCGCGGCCTGCTTGCCGAACTCCATGGCGTAGAACGGGGCGACAGCCTGGGCACGTTGCGAGATCCGTATGCCGCTGATATCGCTGTTGCTCATGCCCGTGTGGCTCATGCCACGACCTCCGACTTGTCGATGGGCCCGCGCCTGCCGAAGGCAGCGGAGGCCGCGGAGGCAGCGGAGGCCGGGATGGCCGAGAAGGCAGGGGAGGCCCAGGCGCGGCCGATCGCTCCCGCACCGATGACCGCCACGGGGCGGGTGCTCACGAGTTGGTTCATGTCGTCTTCCTGGTCGCCGGTGAGTTGGTCGCGGTACGGGAAACGCGCCGGTCGCGCCCTGGGCGGGGCTCGGATCCGGGCGGATTCACCGCTCGGATCCTCGCACGCGGACCAGCGTCCGTTCACCCGTCGCGACGAGCGCTCCGCCGCCAAGGGCCGGCCCTGGCGTTCCGCGGGCCGCGCCGCGGACGGCCCCGGCAGCGTCGCCGGTCCGGAAGCTGCCGGATTCCGCACATGCCCCCGCGGACCTGCCGGTGACAGGATCCCGGACATGAACGAGGTCGGGGGAGTGACGTGCCGTGCCCACCAGAAGCGCACCCTGTGGTTCTTCGTCGGGGTCGGGGCGGCGGGGGCGGTCCTGGTCGCCGCGCGCTTCTCGTACCGGGGCGGACTCCTGGACGTGTGGATGGGCGTCGGTACGCTGCTCGCCCTGGTGGGCATCGTGTCGCTGCGCGCGGTCACCGCGCGTGTGGACGCCGACGCGTACGGCCTGCACCGGCGGACGCTGCTGCGCCGCCGCAGCGTGCCCTGGTCCGACATCGCCGACCTGCGCGTGCGCCTGAAGTACGCGAACACCCCCCGCGTCCAGGAGACCCGACGCGTCAGCCTGGTGCTGCGCGACGGACATCAAGAGCTCCTGCCCCTGCCCCACAGTTGGTCCCCCGACGACCCGGACTTCGACACGAAACTGGCCGCGCTCCGCACACTCCACCGCCGTTACGGGGCCCCGGAGTCGAACCATGTCCCCGTCATCTCCTACCGCACCGCCGGCCGTGGCTGGGCCGGCTCGCTGAGCCTGTGCGTGCTGCTGCTGGCGACCGCCGCCATGGCCGCCTGGTTCGTGCCGAAGGCCGCGTCGGAGGAGCGGGAGTGGAGGTCGGCCGCCCCGTGCACCGCCGAGACGCCCGCCGCGGAGCGCGGGGAGTGCCTGAGCACCCAGCCGGCCGTGATCGCTCGCACCGAGGCCAACCGGCCCAAGCAGAGCAGCTGGCTGTACTTCTCCGAGAGCCGGCCGCTGGAGCGACTCGGTGTCTCGCGAGAGGCCGCTCTGGAGTTCCGGGCCGGCGACAAGGTCGAACTGACCCTCTGGCACGGCCAGGTCAGGGAGGTCGCCGGAACACACCATGTGTGGCGCGAGCACATCACCGGCGCCGGGGGCCTGGCGGTCGTAGCGGCCGGGTTCGCCCTCGCCGCGGGCTACCCCGCAGCCCAGGTGCTGGTGCGCCTGCGCGGGCGTCGGCTGCCCGACGACGACGTTCTGCCTTCGGCGCTTCCGTTCGCGGGCGCGCTCGTCGGCACGGCGCTGTGGCTGCTGCCGCTGTGCTACCTCCGTCCCACGACCCTGTTCACCTCTCCCACGGCGATCTCCTGGACGGCCGCGGGGGCACTCGTCACCTCGGCCTTCTTCGGGTGGGCCTGGCGCGCCACCCGAGTCCGTACGCCCGTGGAGTCCGGTACAGCCGAGGAGCCGTCGACGCAGGCGAATGGGGATGGGGATGAGGTGTTCCTGGCCGCCCTCTTCCTGGAACACACCGACTACAACCCCTATGGCTTCGGCACCCACATCGTCCTCGGAGGTGGTGGTCCCCCCGCGGTGACACCGCACCCCGGTCCGGACCGGTTCGCGGCGAAACCGATCCCGGTGGAACGGCTCACCGTCCAGACCGTGCGGCGCCCACGCGGCAGCGACGGCGACACCGTTCCCCGAAGCTGGCACATCGCCGAACTCGACGACGCGGGCACCCCGGTCCGCCTCTCGGCCGCCCCGGCCGACCTGACCCGCATCCTGCACGAACTGGGCCTGGCCGTGCCTTCTCCAGCCGTGTGACGACGCCCCATGGACGGAAGCGGTCGTCTCATTCCCGCGGAAGCAGGGACGGGCGGGCGCGGCGGTCGTCGCACAGGCGAGCAGACCGATCAGGAATCGAGAAGCGGCGTCCCCCGGCCACGGCTAGCGTGACGGCCATGGATCTCACCGTTCACGCGAGCTTCCTCCCGCAGGACGCCCCGGACGCCGCCCCGGCCTTCTACCGCGGCCCCCTCGCCTTCGAGGCCCGTGACGACGTCGGCAGGCCGACACCGTGGATCAGGTGACCGAGGGACCGTTGCCGCGACCGCGCAGGACGAAGTAGAACCAGACGTACTGCCCGAAACCGGTCGGATCGGGCCAGGCGACGCCGACGGAGACCGCGCAGCGGCCCCGGCCGAGAGATCCCGAGAGATGGAGACACGATGAGCATGGCCACCAGGACGGACTCGCAGTCGCCCGCGCCGCACGTCGCCGACAGCCACGACCTGATCCGCGTGCACGGCGCGCGCGAGAACAACCTCAAGGACGTCAGCATCGAGATCCCGAAGCGCCGGCTGACGGTGTTCACCGGCATCTCCGGCTCCGGCAAGAGCTCGCTGGTGTTCGACACGATCGCCGCCGAGTCGCAACGGCTGATCAACGAGACCTACAGCGCCTTCGTGCAGGGCTTCATGCCGACGCTGGCGCGGCCCGAGGTCGACGTCCTCGACGGGCTGACCACCGTGATCAGCGTCGACCAGCAGCGGATGGGCGCCGACCCCCGCTCCACGGTCGGCACCGCCACCGACGCCAACGCGATGCTGCGCATCCTCTTCAGCCGGCTTGGCGAGCCGCACATCGGCCCGCCCAGCGCGTACTCCTTCAACACCGCCTCGATCCGGGCGAGCGGTGGGATCACCGTCGAACGCGGTGACGCCAAGACCAGGACCGTGAAGGCGACCTACCACCGCACCGGCGGCATGTGTACGCGCTGCGAAGGCCGGGGCACGGTCTCCGACATCGACCTCACCCAGCTCTACGACGACTCCAAGTCGCTCGAAGAGGGCGCGTTCACCATCCCCGGCTGGAAGTCGGACAGCCAATGGACGGTGCAGGTCTACGCCCAGTCCGGCTTCGTCGACCCGAAGAAACCGATCCGCAGATACACCAAGAAGGAGTTGCGGGACTTCCTCTACGGGGAGCCGGTCAAGGTCAAGGTCAACGGCGTCAACCTCACCTACGAAGGGCTGATCCCCAAGATCCAGAAGTCGTTCCTGTCCAAGGACAAGGAGGCGTTGCAGCCGCACATTCGGGCGTTCGTGGAGCGGGCGGTCACCTTCACCACCTGCCCCGAGTGCGAGGGCACCCGGCTCAGCGAGGGGGCCCGGGCTTCGAAGATCGGGAAGATCTCCATCGCCGACGCGTGCGCGATGGAGATCAGGGACCTGGCGGAATGGGTCCGCGGCCTCGACGAGCCGTCGGTGGCGCCGCTGCTCGCCGCGCTGCGGGGCACCCTCGACTCGTTCGTGGAGATCGGCCTCGGCTACCTCTCGCTCGACCGGCCGTCGGGCACGCTGTCGGGCGGCGAGGCGCAGCGCGTCAAGATGATCCGCCACCTCGGCTCCTCGCTCACCGACATCACCTACGTCTTCGACGAGCCCACCATCGGCCTGCACCCGCATGACATCCAGCGGATGAACGACCTGCTGCTGCGGCTGCGGGACAAGGGCAACACCGTGCTCGTCGTGGAGCACAAGCCGGAGACGATCGTGATCGCCGACCACGTCGTCGACCTCGGCCCCGGCGCCGGCACGGCGGGCGGCACCGTCTGCTTCGAGGGCACCGTCGAGGGGCTGCGGGTCGGCGGCACCATCACCGGCCGCCACTTCGACGACCGGGCCGCCCTCAAGGACACGGTGCGCGAACCCGCCGGCAAGCTGGAGATCCGCGGCGCGACGACGCACAACCTGCGAGGCGTCGACGTCGACATCCCGCTCGGCGTGCTCTGCGTCGTCACCGGTGTCGCCGGCTCCGGCAAGAGCTCGCTCGTGCATGGGTCGATTCCCACGGGCGAGGGCGTGGTGTCGATCGACCAGACCTCGATCCGCGGCTCGCGACGCAGCAACCCGGCGACGTACACCGGACTGCTCGAACCGATCCGCAAGGCGTTCGCGAAAGCCAACGGTGTGAAGCCGGCGCTGTTCAGTGCCAACTCCGAGGGCGCCTGCCCCACCTGTAACGGCGCCGGCGTCATCTACACCGACCTGGCGATGATGGCCGGCGTCGCCACCCCCTGCGAGGAGTGCGAGGGCAAGCGGTTCCAGGCATCGGTGCTGGAGTACCACCTCGGCGGCCGCGACATCAGCGAGGTCCTCGCGATGCCGGTGAGCGAGGCCGAGGAGTTCTTCGGCGCGGGCGAGGCGCACACCCCCGCCGCGCACCGCGTCCTCGGACGGCTCGCCGATGTCGGGCTCGGCTACCTCAGCCTCGGCCAGCCGCTCACCACGCTGTCCGGCGGCGAACGGCAGCGGCTCAAGCTGGCCACCCACATGGCCGAGAAGGGCGGAGTTCTGGTCCTCGACGAGCCGACCACCGGCCTCCACCTCGCCGACGTCGAGCAACTGCTCGGCCTGCTCGACCGGCTCGTCGACTCCGGCAAGTCCGTCATCGTCGTCGAGCACCACCAGGCGGTCATGGCACACGCCGACTGGATCATCGACCTGGGCCCCGGCGCCGGCCACGACGGCGGCACCATCGTCTACGAGGGCACACCCGCAGACCTCGTCGCCGCCCGCTCCACTCTCACCGGCGAACACCTCGCTGCGTACGTCGGCACCTGACCGAGGCCGTCGCGCAGATACCCGCGGTCTCTGGACACTCGTACGTCCTCGTGACCCGCGGCCGTGCCGACAGGTCGGGCCGGAACCGGAGGTCGGCACCGATACGCACAGCCTTCGGCTGGATGTGCGCCGCCGACCTGGCACGACGAGGCGGTCCTCGTCACCCTGGTCGGCGGCGCGGGCGTCTACGCCGTCACTCCGCGGGACCGGTACGTGTGCCGCGCAGCCGCTGGGTCACCGACGACGGCATCGTGGAGTGCCGGGGGCGCCGGCCCACCCCGGCGACTGACCCCGCCCCTCCCTCGGCGACGGGCGCGATCAAGGGCCCGGGCGTCGGCCCGGGCCCTTCTGTTCCTCAGCGGCGTGGATCCTCAGCGGCGGGGCTCCTCAGGGCGCGAGCGCACGGAGCGGTTCAGCGCCCAGATGCCTGCGGGCCGGGGCATGGGCCGGAGTGCCGGTTCACCGACACCGGTTCCGCGACGGCTCACGGCTCACGGCTTCCGCGACCGCGACCGTGCCCTCGTCAACGCCTGACCACGTCAGCGTCCGCCCGCCCCACCACTGCCGAAGGAACCACTGCTGCCCTCGTCCCAGCGCGGCCGTTCCCCGGGCGCGCCCCTACGGGTGCCGGCATTGGGCATCTGGTGCGGGGTCAGCCGATGATCGCTCCGCGGCACCTCGTCCGGCTCTCGGTTCTCCATGACCTCGCGGACCGGACCACCCTCCGGGGGTCGCGGCTGCTCCGCGGGCGTCGGCCGCGGCGGCTCACGCCTCTTGACCCGTGCGCCCAGCAGGAAGGCACCGATCAGCACCGCCACGACCACCAGGCCCGCCACGATCAGGCCGCCGGCCAGAGCGCCCCGGCCTGCGGCGATGTCCATCCAAGAGGTATTCATGGCCCGCGGGTACCCCTGGTACCGGCGGCGAACCCGCAGGCCCTGGCCGTCACCCGGGGAGCGGACCCCGAAACCGGTGGACCCTTGGAAACACCGGGTTTGGCGCGATCGGCGACGGCTACTCGCCCGGTGTGACGACGACAGCATCCCAGCAGGAGCTCTTCCGGTTCCTGGAGGACAGGTTCGCCTGCGCCCAGGCGTGTACCGAGTGCGCACGGGCGTGTGCCCTGCGCGCGAGCCTCGTGGATCCGGACGGAACCGAGGAACAGGAGCTCGTACGACGCAAGGGCATCATGTGCGCGGAGGTCTGCGACGCGACCTGCCGTCTGCTGTCCGAGCAGAACCGGCTCGACGAGGAAAGCATCCGCCAGCAGCTGGAATGGTGCCGGTCGGTGTGCCTGGAGTGCGCGCACGTCTTCGACCGGTACCCGGGAGCCGAGGACAGCGCGAAGTCGTGCCGGGAGTGCGCCCAGGCGTGTTCGGACTTCATGGCCACGCTCGTCTGAGAGGCCGCACCGCGCCCGGCGGATGGGTTTCGCCTGCCCCGCCTCGCATGCCCATTCCCAATTTCTGGAACACGTTCTACGGTGTGCGCCATCAGGACCGGCCTGGGAGCCTGGAGGCGCCGTGCACCTCGATCACACGCCCGAGCAGCAGCGGCTGCGCATCGAACTCCGCGCCTACTTCGCCGAGTTGGTGCCGGACAACGCGCACGCCCGGTTCACCGACCGCGCCACGCAGAAGCGCTTCTACCGGGACACGATCCGCCGGCTCGGCACGGACGGCTGGCTCGGCGTGGGCTGGCCCGAGGAGTACGGCGGCCGGGGCCTGACGGCGATGGAGCAGTTCATCTTCTTCGACGAGGCCGCCCAGGCCGGCGTCCCGCTGCCGCTGATGGCGCTGAACACCGTCGGCCCGACGATCATGCGGTACGGCAGCGACGAGCAGAAGTCGTCCTTCCTGCCGAGGATCCTCTCCGGGGAGATCGACTTCGCGATCGGCTACAGCGAGCCCGACGCCGGTACCGATCTGGCATCCCTGAAGACGCGAGCCGTGCGGGACGGCGACGACTACGTCGTCAACGGCCAGAAGATCTGGACCACCAACGGCGACACCGCCGACTGGGTCTGGCTCGCGGTCCGCACCGACCCGGCCGCGCCGCCGCACAAGGGCATCACCATGCTCCTGATGCCGACCACCGACCCCGGTTACTCCTGCACCGTCATCAACACCCTGGCCTCGCACGACACCACGGCCAGCTACTACGAGAACGTCCGCGTGCCCGTCGCCCACCGGGTCGGCGAGGAGAACCAGGGCTGGCGGCTGATCACCAACCAGCTCAACCACGAGCGCGTCACCCTCGCCGCCCACGGCACCATGGCGATCCGCGCCCTGCACGACGTCCAGCGCTGGGCCATGGAGACCAAGCTCGCCGACGGCCGCCGCGTCGTCGACCTGCCCTGGGTACGGCGCCTGCTCGCCCGCACCCACACCCGGCTGGACGCCCTCAAGCTCCTCAACTGGCGCATGGTGAACGCCGTCCAGTACGGCACCCTCACCCCGCAGGACGCCTCCGCGGTCAAGGTGTACGGCTCCGAGGCGCGCCGGGACGCCTACGCCTGGCTGATGGAGATCGTCGGCGCCGCGGGCGCGCTGAAGGAGGGCTCCGCTGGCGCGGTGCTGCACGGCGAGCTGGAACGCGGCTACCGCTCCGCGGTGATCTTCACCTTCGGCGGCGGCAACAACGAGATCCAGCGGGAGATCATCTCGTGGATCGGCCTGGGGATGCCCAGGGTCCGACGCTGACGCTGACGCTGGGGCCGACGCAGCCGCGGTGCTCGCGGTTGAAGGGGGCCTCAGTCGACCTGCAGCAGGCGGATCGGTTCCCCGGCGACGAAGGCGGCGATGTCCTCCACCGCTCCGCCGTAGTAGGTGCGGTAGTTCGCCTCGGTGACATAGCCGAGGTGCGGAGTGGCCAGGACGTTCGGCAGGGAGCGCAGCGGGTCGTCGGCCGGCAGCGGCTCGGTGTCGAAGACGTCGAGCCCGGCCCCGGCGATCCGGTTCTCGCGCAGGGCGTTCAACAACGCGGCCCGATCGACGATTCCGGCGCGTGAGGTGTTGACCAGATAGGCGCTCGGCTTCATGGCGCGTAGCTCCGTCTCGCCGAGCAGACCGCGAGTGCGCTCGGACAGCACGAGATGGATCGACACGAAGTCACTGCGCCGCAGCAAGTCCTCCTTGCTGTCGGCCAGTTGGGCGCCCTCGGCCGCCGCCCGTTCCGCGGTGAGGTGCGGGCTCCAGGCGAGGACCTCCATGCCGAAGGCGCTGCCGACGCGGGCCATGCGGCTGCCGGTCTTGCCCAGTCCGATCAGGCCCAGCGTCCGGCCGTGCAGGTCCTGGCCCACCGTGGACTGCCACGGCCCGCCCTCCCGCAGGGACCGGCTCTCGACCGTCAACTGCCGGGCCAGACCCAGGATCAGTGTCCAGGTCAGCTCCACCGGCGGGGTGCTGGCGCTGGCCGTGCCGCAGACGGTCACCCCGGCGGCAGCCGCTGCCGTGAGATCGATGGAGGCGTTGCGCATGCCCGAGGTCACGATCAGCCGCAGGCGCGGCAGGCGACGCAACAGGTCGGCGTCGAAGGGCGTCCGCTCCCGCATGACCACGACGATGTCGAAGCCCGAGAGGGCGTCGGCCAGTTGCTCCCGGTCGGTGAGGTGCTCGCGCAGGACGTGCACGTCCACCGTGCCGTCGAGGGCCGTCCAGTCCGCGTGCGTGAGGGCGGCGCCCTGGTAGTCGTCGAGGACGGCGCAGCGCAGGGTCATGACGGCTCTCTTTCTTCGCCGGTCACCTCGCGGATGACCTGTTCGGCGACGCGGAAGGACCCAGGGCGGCGGGGACGCCGGCGTAGATCGTAGTCTTGAGGAACGCTTCCTGGAGGGTCGGGGAGTCGGTGGTCAAGCCGTGCTGAGTGCTTCCGTGGATCAGCTTCACGTCATACAGCCTCCCCGTAATCCATCATTCGGTGCAATGGATGGTCGCGGGTCCAAGCGATCTGCGTGAGCTGTAGAAGGCTGGATGATGCGGTGGCCGCCGCTCGGGCAGCCTGATCACCAGCTCGTCCGCGGCCTAGGTTCTGTCTCTTTGGTCAGCGTCGGGTCCAGATGAGGATGCCGGCGAGGTGGAGTGCGGCCTCGTAGGCGATGGCGAGTTTGTCGTTTCGTGTGGCCAGGCCGCACCACTGCTTGAGGCGGTTGATGCACCGTTCGACGGTGTTGCGCTGCTTGTAGGCGTCGGCGTCGAAGCCGGGCGGGCGTCCGCCTCGGCGGCCGCGCCGTAGGCGGTGGCCGATCTGGTCGGAGGGTTGCGGGATGACCGCGCGGATGCCCCGGCGCCGGAGGTGGCTGCGAATGGCGCGGGAGGAGTACGCCCGGTCGGCCAGGACAACCAGGGGCCGGGTGCGTGGCCTGCCCGCGCCGCTTCGGGGCACGCGGATGCGGGACATCACCGTCTCGAAGACGGGCGCGTCACCGGCCTGGCCTGCGGTAACGGTGAAGGCCAGGGGGCGTGCGCACCGCCGTCGGCGGCCAGATGGACCTTGGTGCTCAGCCCACCGCGGGAGCGTCTGAGCGCGTGGTCGGCGGGCTCGCCGGAGCGGACCGCCCCTTTTTTACGTGCTCCGGCGGAATGCTGGTGGGCCCGGACGACGGTGGAGTCCACCGACACGGTCCAGTCGATGTCGTCGTCAGCGTCCGCCGCTGCCAGGACGGCGGCGAGGATCATCTCCCAGGTGCCGTCCACCGCCCATCTGATCAGCCGCTTGTGGGCGGTCTGGAACGATCCGAGTTCATCGGGGAGGTCCCGCCAGGGTGAGTTGGTGCGGTACTTCCAGGCAATTGCTTCGAGGGTGCGGCGGTGGTCGGCCCACCGCCGTCCGCGGACCGGATCGGCCGGCATGAGCGGCTCGATCCGGTCCCACATCGCATCAGTGATCACTAACCGGACAGACACATCCGATCAACTGACGAGCCCACCAAAGAGACACGCTCTAGCCGCCCGACGAATCCGCCCGACGAAGCCGCCCGACCGGCGGTGTCGACCAGGCCCCCGGCCCGTGGCAGGGTGGTGCGCATGAGCGAGGCCGACCCGGGGCTGTTCGGGCCCTCCTCCGTCACCTGGCAGGTGCACGGCGACCCGATGATGTGGGTCGCGGGTGTACGCGCCCTCTATCTCCAGGCGCTGCACCCGCGCGCGGTACGTGGTGTCATGCAGAACTCCGACTTCCGCAACGAAGCGTGGGGCCGGCTGCTGCGCATTGCCGACTTCATCGGCACCACGACCTACGGCACCACCGAGGCCGCGGAAGGGGCGGGCACCCGGGTCCGCAAGATCCATAGCATGCTCGGAGCCACCGACCCCGACACCGGCGAGCGCTACGGCGTCGACGAACCCGAACTGCTGCTGTGGGTGCACTGCGCCGAGATCGACTCCTATCTGCACATCGCCCGCCGCTCCGGCTTCCCGCTCACCGACGAACAGGCCGACCGCTACATCGGCGAACACCGGATCAGCGCCCGTCTGGTGGGCCTCGACCCCGACGCCGTACCGGGGGACCAGGCGGAGATGACGGCCTATTTCGAGAAGGTGCGGCCGGAACTCGCCGCCGGAGAAGAGGCACGCGTGGTGGACGACTTCCTGCTCCGCCCTCCGACGCACCCCCTCCTCGTCCCGGCGCGCGAGGTGCTGTGGCGGCGCGTGGCACATCTGGCGTACGCCGCCCTGCCGCCGTACGCCCACGAGTTGTACGGCAGGCCGGCCCCGGAACCGGCGACCGTCACCCGCCGACTGCGTGCCACGGGCACCCTGCTGCGTTGCGTTCCCGCACGTCTGCGCTGGCAACTCCCGCCCAAACACATCCTGCGTGCCATGGCCCGCCTCGGAGAGGGCGCTCGCCCTGCACCGTACAAACTCGGACGATAGCTCGCCATACTGGACCAGCCAGGGGTGGGTGGGGCCGGAGTCGACGGGGGCGGTCGCAGGAGATGGGGGACAGCAAGCTGATCCAGGGCCGGTACCGGCTGCTCGACCTGATCGGGCGGGGCGGTATGGGCGAGGTGTGGCGGGCACGTGACGAGTCGCTGGGCCGGCAGGTCGCCGTGAAGTGCCTCAAGCCGCTGGGCGGGCACCACGACCAGGCCTTCACCCGGGTCCTCAGGGAGCGGTTCCGGCGCGAGGCCCGGGTGGCGGCCGCCCTCCAGCACCGCGGCGTGACCGTCGTGCACGACTTCGGCGAGTGGGACGGCGTCCTGTACCTCGTCATGGAACTCCTGGAGGGCCGCAACCTCAGCCAGCTCCTGGAGGACAACAAACAGCACCCGCTGCCCGTCCCCGATGTCGTCGAGATCGCCGACCAGGTCGCCGCAGCCCTCGCCTACACGCATCAACAGGGCATCGTGCACCGCGATCTGAAGCCCGCGAACATCGTGCGGCTGACCGACGGCACCGTGAAGATCTGCGACTTCGGCATCGCCCGCCTCGGCCACGACATCGGCTTCACCTCCCGCCTCACCGGCACCGGCATCGCCATGGGCACCCCGCACTACATGTCGCCGGAGCAGATCAGCGGCGTCGAGGTCGACCAGCGCAGCGACCTGTACTCACTGGGCTGCGTGCTGTACGAGATCGCCACCGGAGCCCCGCCGTTCGACCTCGACGACCCCTGGGCGATCCTCATCGGCCACCGCGACACACCGCCCCAGCCGCCGCGCAGCCACCGCTCCGACCTGCCCGCCTACCTGGAGAAGGTCATCCTCGACCTGCTCGCCAAGCGCCCCGAGCAACGCCCGAACGACGCCCGCGAGCTGGGCCGCCGGATCAGCAGCGGCCGCGCCACACCGACGTACGTACCGACCGTCGTGACCCCGCAGCCGGACCTGCGCCCGCCCGAGCCGGCCACCTCCCGCGCAGCCCGCTTGCCGTCCTGGACCCGGGGCATGACCACCGGCCACAAGGCCACCGGCTCCGGACTGCGCACCGCGGCCCCCGACGCGAGCGCCGGCCTCACCGGCGAATGGATCCCGCGCCCGCCCGGCGGCCGCCCCGAGGAACCGGTCGACGACACACCGCCCGCCCCCTCCCCGGAGGCGGTCACCGCGCTCGCCGGACGACACAACGCCGGGCTCAGCCTGGGACGGCTCGGCCGCTGGGCCGAGGCCGGTGAGGTGCACCGCGCGGTCGCCGCCGAACGCGAGCACCTCCTCGGCCCCGACCACGCCGACACCCTCGCCAGCCGCTATGAGGTCGCCTTCACCTACAGTCGCACCGGCCGCGCCGCCGACGCCCTGCGCGAGTACAAGCACGTCGCCCGCTCCCGGAGCATCGCGCTCGGCCCGGACCACCCCGACACCCTCTCCGCCCGCCAGGAAATGGCCTACGTCCTCGGCCAGTTGGGCCGTCACTTCGACGCCCACCAGGTCTACAACTCGGTGCTCGCCGCCCGTGAGAGCACCATGGGCGCCGACCACCCGGACACCCTGCGCTGCCGCCACAACCTCGCCTTCAACCTCAGCAGGCTCGGCCGCCTGGAGGACTCGTACACCATGGCCTGCGACGTGGCCGCCGCGCGCGCCCGCGTGCTCGGCCCGCACCACCCCGACACCCTGGTCACCCGCTATGAGGTCGCCTACGCGCTCGGCCAGTTGGGCCGCTGGCCGGAGGCCCTGCAGACCTATCGCGAGGTCGCCGGGGCCCGCGCCCAGGCCCTGGGCCCCGACCACGCCGACACCCTCGCCGCCCGCTACGAGGTCGGCATCAGCCTCGGCCGCCTCGGCCGCAGCACTCAGGCGCTCCAGCTCTACCGCGACCTGATCGACGACCGCACCCGGATCCAGGGCCCCGCCCACCCCGAGACCCTGCGCGCCCGCCACGGCCTGGGCGTCAACCTCGGCCGCCTCGGCCGCTGGGAGGAGGCCCTCGCCGAGTCCCGCGACGTGTGCGCGATCCGCGAGCGGGTCCTCGGCGCCGACCACCCGGACACCCTGGTCAGCCGTCGCGAGGTCGCCGTCGGCCTCGGCTGGCTGGGCCGCTGGCCGGACGCGCTGACCGAGTACCGCCGGGTGGCCGCCGCCCGCGAGCGGGTCCTCGGCGCCGACCACCCCGACACCCTCGCCAGCCGGAACGACGAGGCCCACTGCCTGGAGCAGCTCGGGCGGGGCGCGGAAGCCGTGGAGCTGTACCGCCAAGTGGCCGTGCTGCGGCAGCAGCGCACAACCGACGGCCACTGACCCGGGCGCGGCCCATCTCTGGCCGATGTGGATCACCCCGTGTTACGAAGAAGCATGCCTGCACACGAGGGACACCGGACGTACGACGCCGTAGTGATCGGCGGCGGCCACAACGGCCTCGTCGCCGCCGCCTATCTGGCCCGGGCGGGACGCTCCGTGCTGGTGCTGGAGCGGCTGGAGCGCACCGGCGGCGCCGCCGTCTCCACCCGCCCGTTCACCGGCGTGGACGCGCGACTGTCACGCTACTCGTACCTGGTCAGCCTGCTGCCGAAGAAGATCGTGCGGGACCTCGGGCTCGACTTCCGCGTCCGCACCCGCACCGTGTCGTCGTACACCCCCGTCGAGCGGGACGGCCGACCGACCGGACTGCTGGTCGGCGGCGGCGAACGACGCACCCGGGAGGCGTTCGCCCGGCTCACCGGCGGGGAGCACGAGTACCAGGCCTGGCAGCGGTTCTACGACATGACCGGCCGCGTCGCCCAGCGGGTCTTCCCGACGCTCACCGAGCCGCTGCCCACCCGCGACGAACTGCGCCGCCGCATCGACGACGAGGACGCCTGGCGGACCCTCTTCGAGGAACCGATCGGCGCGGCGATCGAGGACCGCTTCGCCGACGACCTGGTGCGGGGTGTGGTCCTCACCGACGCCCTCATCGGTACCTTCGCCGACGCCCACGACCCCTCCCTGCGACAGAACCGCTGCTTCCTCTACCACGTCATCGGCGGCGGCACCGGCGCCTGGGACGTACCCGTCGGCGGCATGGGCGCCCTCACCGACGCGCTGGCCCAGGCGGCACGAGCGGCGGGCGCCGTCCTGGCCACCGGACACGAGGCCGTCCGTATCGACACGGACGGACGCACCGCCGAGGTGACCTACCGGACCGCCGACGGGGAGAGCACGGTCGCCGCCCGCCACGTCCTGGTCAACGCCTCCCCGCAGGAACTGGCCACCCTCACCGGCGACCGGGCCCCCGCCCCCGCCGAGGGCGCCCAGCTCAAGGTGAACATGCTCCTCGAACGGCTGCCGAGGCTCCGCGACGACAGTGTCGATCCCCGCGAGGCGTTCTCCGGCACCTTCCACATCGCCGAGGGCTACGAGCAACTGGCCGCCGCCCACACCCAGGCCGCGGCCGGTGAACTGCCCGCCGCCCCGCCCTCCGAGATCTACTGCCACTCGCTCACCGACCCGACGATCCTCGGCCCGGACCTCGTCGAACAGGGCTACCAGACCCTGACCTTGTTCGGGCTGCACACCCCGGCCCGGCTCTTCGACCGGGACAACGACGCCGTACGCGACGAACTCCTGAAGTCGACCCTCGCCCAACTGGACGCCCACCTCGCCGAGCCGCTCGCCGACTGTCTGGCCACCGACGCCGACGGACGGCCCTGCATCGAGGCGAAGACCCCGCTCGACCTGGAGCGGGACCTCCGCCTCCCCGGGGGCAACATCTTCCACCGCGACCTCACCTGGCCGTACGCCCAGGAGGGCACCGGCCGCTGGGGCGTGGAGACCCGGCACCCGAACGTGCTGCTGTGCGGGGCGGGCGCGGTACGCGGGGGCGGCGTGAGCGGGGTCCCGGGGCACAACGCGGCGATGGCGGTGCTGGACGGCGACGACGGCTGACGGCCGTCGCGGCGGACGGACCCGGCCGGTGCCCGTCGCCCGAGTTGACGGCGGGTCGGTCCGCGCCCGGTCGCCGCTCTGCCCGCTTCCGTCGCGTCATCCCTGGGTGGGCGGTGTGTCAACGGGACGTGCGAGGTGCCGAGAAAACTGACGGAGCATCAGAAAACCTCTTCCGTCGTCCGGAGGACTGCGGCATCCTGCGCCCATGCAGACGGAGCTGAGCAAGACACTGGGAGTCGAGCACGCCGTCTTCGGCTTCACGCCGTTCCCCGCCGTCGCCGCGGCCATCAGCCGGGCCGGCGGCTTCGGAGTGCTCGGCGCGGTCCGCTACACCGCCCCCGACGACCTCAAACGCGACCTCGACTGGATCGAGGCGCACATCGACGGCAAGCCGTACGGCCTCGACGTCGTCATGCCCGCCAAGAAGGTCGAAGCCCCCGGAAATCACACACTGACCGAGGCCGACGTCGAGGCGATGATCCCGGAGGCGCACCGGCAGTTCGTCCAGGACACCCTCGCCAAGCACGGCGTACCCGAACTCGCCGCGGGCGAGGTCTCCGGCTGGCGCATCACCGGCTGGATGGAGCAGGTCGCCCGCACCCAACTCGACGTCGCCTTCGACTATCCGATACGGCTGCTCGCCAACGCCCTCGGCTCACCGCCCGCCGACGTGGTGGCCCGCGCCCACGACCAGGACGTGCTCGTCGCCGCGCTCGCGGGCAGTGCCCGGCACGCCCGCAAGCACCAGGAGGCGGGCATCGACATCGTGGTCGCCCAGGGGTACGAGGCCGGCGGCCACACCGGCGAGATCGCCTCCATGGTGCTCACCCCCGAGGTCGTCGAGGCCGTCGACCCGCTGCCGGTGCTGGCCGCCGGGGGAATCGGCAGCGGCCAGCAGGTGGCGGCCGCGCTGGCACTCGGCGCCCAGGGGGTGTGGCTGGGCTCCATATGGCTGACCACCACAGAAGCAGACATGCACTCGCCCGCCCTGACCCGGAAGCTACTCGCCGCCGGTTCCGGCGACACCGTCCGCTCCCGCGCCCTCACCGGCAAGCCCGCACGCCAGCTGCGCACCGAGTGGACCGACGCCTGGGACGACCCCGACGGGCCCGGCACCCTCCCCATGCCCCTGCAGGGACTCCTCGTCGCCGAGGCCGTCTCACGCATCCAGAAGTACGAGGTCGCACCGCTGCTGGGCACGCCCGTCGGCCAGATCGTCGGCCGGATGACCAGCGAACGCGGCGTCCAGGCCGTCTTCGACGACCTCACCCGAGGCTTCGAACGGGCCGTCGACCGCATCAACCGCATCGCCGGAAGGAGCGGCCAGTCGTGAGCACCTCCCCCGCCGCCACCGCGAACACACCCCCCACCGGCTTCTGGGCCCAGGCCACCGCGGACCCGGACCGCACGGTCCTCATCACCCCCGACGGCGAACCGTGGACCGCCGGACGCCTGCACGCCGCCACCAACCGGCTCGTGCACGGCCTGCGCGCGGCCGGACTGGAACGCGGCGACGCCTTCGCGGTGGTCCTGCCCAACGGGCCGGAGTTCTTCACCGCCTACCTGGCCGCCAGCCAGGCCGGCTTCTACCTCGTCCCCGTCAACCACCACCTCGTCGGTCCCGAGATCGCCTGGATCGTCGCCGACTCCGGCGCCAAGGTCCTCCTCGCCCACGAACGCTTCGCCGGCCCCGCCCGCCACGCCGCCGACGAGGCCGGCCTCCCGGCCACCCACCGGTACGCGGTCGGCACGGTCGAGGGCTTCCGGCCGTACGCCGAACTCCTCGACGGGCAACCGGAGTCGGCGCCCGCGGACCGCACCCTCGGCTGGGTCATGAACTACACCTCGGGCACCACCGGCCGTCCGCGCGGCATCCGGCGCCCGCTGCCCGGCAAGCCGCCCGAGGAGGCGTACCTCGGCGGCTTCCTCGGCATCTTCGGCATCCGTCCGTTCGGCGACAACGTGCACCTCGTCTGCTCGCCGCTCTACCACACCGCCGTACTCCAGTTCGCGGGCGCGTCCCTGCACATCGGCCACCGTCTGGTCCTGATGGACAAGTGGACACCCGAGGAGATGCTCCGCCTGATCGACACCCACCGGTGCACGCACACCCATATGGTCCCGACCCAGTTCCACCGTCTGCTGGCCCTGCCGGGCGACATCAGGTCCCGCTACGACGTCTCCGCCATGCGGCACGCCATCCACGGCGCCGCGCCCTGCCCCGACCACGTCAAACGGGCCATGATCGACTGGTGGGGCGACTGCGTGGAGGAGTACTACGCGGCCAGCGAGGGCGGGGGAGCCTTCGCGACCGCCGAGGACTGGCTGAAGAAGCCCGGCACGGTCGGCAAGGCCTGGCCCATCAGCGAGCTCGCGATCTTCGACGACGACGGCAACCGGCTGCCGCCCGGCGAACTCGGCACCGTCTACCTGAAGATGAACACCGGCGGCTTCTCGTACCACAAGGACGAGGCCAAGACGCGGAAGAACCGCATCGGCGACTTCTTCACCGTGGGCGACCTCGGCTGTCTCGACGAGGACGGCTACCTCTTCCTCCGCGATCGCAAGATCGACATGATCATCTCGGGCGGCGTGAACATCTACCCCGCCGAGATCGAGTCCGCCCTGCTCGCCCACCCCGCGGTCGCCGACGCCGCCGCCTTCGGCATCCCGCACGACGACTGGGGCGAGGAGGTCAAGGCGGTCGTCGAGGCGGCGCCCGGCCACGAGCCCGGCCCCGCCCTCGCCGCCGCACTGCTGGACCACTGCGCCGAGCGACTCGCCGGGTACAAGCGGCCCAAGAGCGTCGACTTCATCGCCGAGATGCCCCGCGACCCCAACGGCAAGCTGTACAAGCGACGGCTGCGGGACCCGTACTGGGAGGGCCGTACGCGACCCGTGTGACCAGTGCCGTCCGGGCGAGCCGTCAGAGCGGTGCGACCGGGGTCGTCGGCCGGGTGCGCGGGGCCTTTGGCGGGCCTTCGCGGCGTCGCGACGGCCTGCGCGCCGGGACCAGGTCGGCCGGCGCGTCGGGACCGGTTCGGGTGGCGCCCCGGGACCGGTTCGGGTGGCGCGCCGGGACCGGTTCGGGTGGCGCGCCGGGACCGGTTCGGGTGGCGCGCGACGCCGTCGACCGTGCCGCCCCCGCGCCGGGCGGTCCGCGAGGCCGCCCGGAACGCGGGCGTCACCGTACGGGGTGACGCGGATCGCCGGCCCCGAGGCCGGCCACGGGACGACACCGTCGACGAGACCCCGTACCGCTGCGGAGAGGCTGCCCGAACTCGCCCGCATGCTCCAGGCGCCCCGGCCGAAGAAGGCGGCGCCCGCAGAGCTCGCCCGGCCCGCGGTCGGCGGTCGGGGCGGCGCCTTCGCGGCCGAATCGCGCGGCGCGGGCGACGTGTGCGCCGCTCTCATTCTGAACGGGCGCCGCGACCACGCCGGGTGCCGCCCGGCCCGCGGTCGGCGGTCGGCGGTCGGGGCGGCGCCTTCGCGATCGAATCGCGCGGCGCGGGCGACGTGTGCGCCGCTCTCATTCTGAACGGGCGCCGCGACCACGCCGGGTGCCGCCCGGCCCCCGGTCGGCGGTCGGGGCGGCGCCTTCGCGACCGGACCGCGCGGCGCGGGCGACGTGTGCGCCGCTCTCACTCTGAACCGGCGCCGCCACCACGCCGGGTGCCGCCCGGCCCCCGGTCGGCGGTCGGGGCGGCGCCTTCGCGACCGGACCGCGCGGCGCGGGCGACGCGTGCGCCGCGGGCGCCGCGACCACGCCGGGTGGCGCGACGGGTTCGTGGCGGAGTTGACTGGTGCGGCCACGGCGCACTGGACGCGGCCACCGCACACGCCCGCACCGCGCATCGAACGACTGGGAAGGACACGGGCATTGGAAACCCCGGAACCGGCGACCGAGCAGTTCGAGACCTACCGTCCCCTGCTGCTCGGGCTCGCCTACCGGCTGCTCGGCAGCATGTGGGACGCCGAGGACCTCGTCCAGGACGCCTACCTGCGGTGGACCGGCACCGATCGCACCGGGATCCGCGAACCACGGGCCTTCCTCATCACCACCCTCTCGCGACTCGCCCTGGACCGGCTCGGGTCGGCACGGGTGACCCGGGAGGCGTACACCGGGCCCTGGCTGCCCGAACCCGTGGCCACCGACGCGCTCGGTCCGCTGGACACCCCGGAGCTGCGGAACACCGTCGCCTATGCCACCGTCCACCTGATGGAGCGTCTGTCACCCCCCGAGCGGGCGGTGTTCGTCCTGCGCGCGGCCTTCGAACTGTCGTATGGCGAGATCGCGCGCGTCATCGACACCACCGAGACCAACTGCCGCCAGATGCACCTGCGGAGCGCCCGCCGACTCGCCGCCGGACGCGACCGGTTCGCGCTCGCCGAGGACGAGCACGCCAAGCTGCTGACACGGTTCCTGGAGGCCGCGCAGAGCGGGGACCTGGCCACCCTCACCGACCTCCTGACCGATGACGTGGCCGCCTGGAACGACGGTGGCGGCAAGGTCAGAGCGGCCCTGCGGCCCATCGAGGGCCGGGACCAGGTCGTCCTGTTCGTCGCGGGCCTGCTCGTCCGTCAACCGTTCGGGACGCCCCGCCACGTGGACGTCAACGGCCGGCCCGCGATGGCGTTGACGGTCGACGGCAACGACCAGCTCGTCACGATCGACGTGCGCGACGGGCTGATCGACGGCATCTACGCGGTACTCAACCCCGACAAGCTCGGCCATGTTCCGGCCTAGCGAAGAGTGTGGTCCCGCCACATGTGACGGGACCACAGCACAGCACGGGAGTACGCGGACGACCGCGTCAGCGCTCGCGTACGCGGACGATCTTCAGTCCCGGTGAGGACAGGATGTCCTTCTCACAGAACCGGGACGTCACCCACTTCTCCCCGGAGAACAACCGCGTCTGGTCAGCGAAGTGCGGCGATTTCGGGTTCGAGGACTGGGAGTACGTCAGCAGCGTACGGGCCACCGGGCAGCGACCGCCGTCCCAGCCCACGGCCTGGATGTAGCTCGACCCGGTCGTCACCTCCGTATAGCCGCCGACCGCCGGGTTCCACACGGGCTCCACCTTGTTCCACACGCCCAGCGACTCGGTGCCGCCCGGAACGGGGATGCGCCGGCCGTTCCGCACGACGAACTGGTGCTCCCCGAGCCGGGAGTCGAGCGCGATGCCCGCCGCCCGCAGCTCGGTCACCGTGTCCGCGAGTGCCGTGGCGAAGCCCGGTGCCGCCGTGTCGAGCGTGTTCGGGGTGTGCACCGGATCGGCCGCCGAGAACGGGACCTTCCACAACCGGGCCGCCGGCACGGTCGCCGTCAGCTTGCGCCAGAACCGGTCGAAGAGCAGCGCGCCCCGGCTGTCGGTGTCCATGGAGCGGTCCCACCTCGCGAGCACCCCGCACGCCTCGCGCACGTCGACGGACGTGCCGTCGCCGCCGGTCGCCGTGCCGCCGGGCAGCGCGGCGCACGCCTTCGCCGCGTCCGTCGCGGCCAGGTCGCCCGCGGGCACCCGGTCGGCGAACTGCTGGGCCTGGAGGTCCCGTACGGTCAGGGCGCCCTTCTCGGCCAGAGCCGCCACGTCCTCGACCGCGCCCCGGGTGCGCAGCGAACGCGGCGTGCCGATCGTGCCGAAGACCCGCTCGTACCCGGTCAGCGGCTGGTCCGCGTTGGCCAGCCACGCGCTGTCGTTGGAGTTCTCCGCGTACGGGGCGTCCTTCAGGACCGGCATCTTCGCCGGCCCGAAGACGCCCAGTTGAACGGCGTCGGGGTCGCTGCCCAGCGCGCAGTCGCCGCGCGATCCGTCGAGGACCGCGACCCCCGACGCGGGATAGGTGACCTTGCCCAGGGGAGTGGAGCAGCGCTGCGCCAGCTCGTCGGTGATCCGGGGGAGCACCTGCGACTGCGTGAACAGTGTGTGGCCGGACGAGTCGGCGGCGATCGTGTTGACCCAGGGCAACCCCTGGGTGTCCCGGAGCGAGCCCAGCACGTCGGCCGTGCTGCGGGCCCTGCCGAAGCCGAGCGAGGTGTCGGATCCACGCAGGTTGGCGGCGTTGGGGTCGCCCAGCGCGTACGCCGTCGTGGACGTCCACGGCAGCGGCAGCGAGGAACCGAGCGAGGTGACCACGGGGCCGTACCGCGTCCACCACTGGGTCCGGGTCACCGGGGCGCCGTCCTTGACCTCGACGGTGACGGTGCGCTTCGTCATCCTCTCCGGCTTGCCGTCCACGAGGTACGCGGTGGGGTCGGCCGGATCGAGGGCGAGCTGATGGAGGTTGAGGGGGACACCGGTCGCGACGGTGTGGCTCCAGGCCACATGTGCGTTGTGACCTATGGACACCGCGGGCGAGCCGAGCAGCGAGCCGCCGGCCACGTTCAGCTCGCCGGGGATGGTCTGCTGCGACTGCCAGAAGCGGCGCCCGCCCTGCCAGGGATAGTGCGGATTGCCCAGCAGCAGTCCGCGTCCGTTCGCCGTCGTGGCGCCACTGAAGGCGACCGCGTTGGACCCCATGTCGGCGGAGTCCGCGGCGAGGAGTTCACGCGCGGCCCGGGCGGTGTCGCGGGCGTCGGGCGCGGCCGTCGGCGCCGTCGCCGAGGTGGGCGGCTGCGCCGCGGTGATCCCGTCCACCGCCCGGCCCTGCCCGCCGAGCACCGCGATCGCGAAGGAGTGCGCGGCGACGTCCAGGGACGTCACCGGACGCACCCAGGCGGCGTCCCGGCACGCCGGGTCCGTGATCCGGTTCTGCTCCAGCCAGGCGTTGTAGCCCGCCGCGAAGCCCCGCATCAGGTCCTTCACCTGACGGCTCGGGCCGCGCGGCGCCGGTTCGGCGAGCAGCTTCCGCACCGTGCCGGACTCCCGCACCCCGCGGAAGTACTGGTCGCTGGAGAGGTTCCTCGCGGCCGAGGACAGCGACATGTCGGGCGCCGCGTCGGGCCCGAAGTAACGCGAGCGTTCGCCGCGCACGGTCACGAAGCCGTCGGCGAGCGTGCACACCTGGTCGGCGGCCTGCGCCCATCCGGTGCCGAAACCGAGGTTCGCGTAGTCCTTCGCGACGATGTGCGGAATGCCGTATTCGGTGAAGCGGATCACGGCGGACAGACCGCCGTGGGACGGATGTTCCTGTCGTTCCCGGCTCTGTGCCGTGGCTGCCGGCAGTGCGGTGGTGGCGGTGAGCAGGGCGACGGCTGTGACGGCGAGCCGTCTCAGGCGGGTGCGCATCGTGCCTCCCAACGTCGTTGAGGGAAGGGGCGGTTGAGCGTATCAACGGGTATGTGGCCCCGCGGCATGGTGCTCGGCGGTGCTTGACCTCCTTCGGCGACGGACCGAGGATCATGTGTCATGACGCCTGGACGTGGCAGTACCGTTGACGGGGTGCTGCGCCGCAGTGCCCGACGCACTCCGGCACGCGTGGCGGTGGAGTACGCCGACCGTGCCTGGACGTACGACGAACTGGACCAGGCCGTCTCGCGCGCGGCCGGACTGCTCCTCGGCGAGGGACTCGTCCCCGGTGACCGGGTCGGCGCGTACGGCCACAACTCGGACGCGTATCTGATCGGTTTCCTCGCCTGTGCCCGCGCGGGCCTGGTGCACGTGCCGGTCAACCAGAACCTGACGGGCGACGACCTCGCGTACATCGTGAGCCAGTCGGGCAGCACACTGGTGCTGGCCGATCCCGGCCTCGCCGGTCAACTACCCGACGGCGTACGGACGTTGCCGCTGCGCGACACCGAGGACTCGCTGCTGGCGCGGCTGGCCTCGACACCCGCGTACGACGGCCCGGAGCCGCGCGGCGAGGACCTGGTGCAGTTGCTGTACACCTCCGGCACCACGGCCCTGCCGAAGGGCGCGATGATGACCCACCGCGCCCTGGTGCACGAGTACCTGAGCGCGATCACCGCCCTCGATCTCAGCGCGGGCGACCGCCCGGTGCACTCGCTGCCGCTGTACCACTCGGCCCAGATGCATGTGTTCCTGCTGCCGTACCTCGCGGTCGGCGCCACGAACACCATCCTCGACGCGCCGGACGGCGACCGCCTGTTCGACCTGATCGAGGCCGGCCGCGCGGACAGCCTGTTCGCCCCGCCCACGGTCTGGATCGCCCTGTCGGGACGCCCCGACTTCGCCACCCGCGACCTCGGCGGACTGCGCAAGGCGTACTACGGCGCGTCGATCATGCCGGTGCCCGTCCTCGAACGGCTGCGGGAACGGCTCCCGAAGCTGGCCCTCTACAACTGCTTCGGCCAGAGCGAGATCGGCCCCCTGGCGACCGTCCTCGCACCCGACGAGCACAAGGGCCGGATGGACTCCTGCGGCCGGCCCGTCCTCTTCGTGGACGCCCGCGTGGTCGACGAGGACGGCAAGGACGTGCCCGACGGCACCCCCGGCGAAGTCATCTACCGGTCCCCGCAGTTGTGCGAGGGATACTGGGACAAGCCCGAGGAGACCGCCGAGGCCTTCCGCGACGGCTGGTTCCACTCCGGCGACCTCGCGGTGCGCGACGCACACGGCTACTTCACCATCGTCGACCGGATGAAGGACGTCATCAACTCCGGTGGTGTCCTGGTCGCTTCACGCCAGGTCGAGGACGTGCTCTACACGCACGACGCCGTCGCCGAGGTCGCGGTGATCGGCCTGCCGGACGACCGGTGGATCGAGGCCGTCACCGCGGTGGTCGTCCCGCGCGGCGAGGTCACGCAGGAGGACCTCCTCGCCCACGCCCGCGAGAAGCTCGCCCACTTCAAGGCACCGAAGCGGGTGGTGTTCGTGGACGAACTGCCCCGCAACGCGAGCGGGAAGATCCTCAAGCGGGAGCTCAGGGACAGGTTTTCCGGCAGCTAGTGCCACGGCACTGGGTTCATGCCCGGGACCGGCCAGGACGCAGGTCCACGATCCGGCGGATCTTGCCCACGGACCGCTCCAGCGACTCCGGATCGACGATCTCGACGGAGACCGACACGCCGATACCGTCCTTCACAGCCGCCGTGATGGCCCGCGCGGCCGTGTCCCGGTCCTCGGGCGTGGCGTCGGGGCGGGCCTCCGCCCGGACGGTGAGGGCGTCCAGGCGGCCCTCGCGGGTGAGCCGGAGCTGGAAGTGCGGTGCGACACCCGGCGTGCGCAGCACGATCTCCTCGACCTGGGTGGGGAAGAGATTCACCCCGCGCAGGATCACCATGTCGTCGCTGCGGCCGGTCACCTTCTCCATACGCCTGAAGACACGGGCCGTGCCCGGCAGCAGGCGGGTCAGGTCCCGGGTCCGGTAACGGACGACCGGCATGGCCTCCTTGGTGAGCGAGGTGAAGACCAGCTCGCCCCGCTCGCCGTCGGGCAGCACCTCGCCGGTGATCGGATCGACGACCTCGGGGAAGAAGTGGTCCTCCCAGATGTGCAGCCCGTCCTTGGTCTCCACGCACTCCTGCGCGACCCCGGGGCCGATCACCTCCGACAGCCCGTATATGTCGACGGCGTCGATCGCGAACCGCTCCTCGATCTCCCGCCGCATCTGCTCGGTCCAGGGTTCGGCACCGAAGACACCCACCCGTAGCGAGGTGCCGCGCGGGTCGACGCCCTGACGCTCGAACTCGTCGAGGATCGTCAGCATGTACGACGGCGTCACCATGATGATCTCGGGCCGGAGGTCCTGGATCAGCTGGACCTGGCGGGCCGTCATGCCGCCGGACGCGGGGATGACCGTACAGCCGAGACGTTCCGCGCCGTAGTGCGCGCCGAGTCCGCCGGTGAACAGCCCATAGCCGTATGCCACATGCACCGTGTCACCGGGCCGCCCGCCCGCCGCGCGGATGGAGCGCGCCACCATGTCGGACCACAGGGAGAGGTCGCCGTCCGTGTAGCCGACGACCGTGGGGCGTCCGGTGGTGCCGCTCGACGCGTGCAGGCGCCGGATGCGGTCCTGGGGCACGGCGAACATCCCGTACGGATAGTTCTCCCGCAGGTCCGCCTTGGTGGTGAAGGGGAAACGGGCCAGGTCGGCCAGGGAGCGGCAGTCGTCCGGATGGAGTCCGGCCTTGTCGAAGGACTCCCGGTAGAAGGGCACATGGTCGTAGGCGTGCCGCAGCGAGGCCCGCAACCGCTCCAGCTGCACTGTTCGCAGCGCCTGCGCGTCGAGCCGTTCCCCCACGTCCAGCAGGTCCGTCGCGTCCGCCATACCTACCTCTCCCTCCGCACCACACAATCCGGACGACCGATCATTCGGTCGAGGTGTTCGGGATCAGTAATCCAGGCGATCCCCGACGAGGCAAGGGGACAGCCCGCACTTTCCTGAGGCGACCCCGCCGCGGCGGGCGTGCCCGGGTCACCGGCTCTGCCCTCGGCAGAGCGGCCGGTGGCCCGCCGGCCCCGTGGATACGGTCACCGGCATGGACACCGCACCACGCACCGTCAAGGCGAACGGCATCACCCTCGCGTACCGCGCCTGGGGTCCACAGGACGCGCCACCCCTGCTTCTGCTGCACTGCCGGGGCGCCGACGGCACGGACTGGGCGCCGATCGCCGAGCGGCTGGCCGCGGGAGTGCCGCCCCGCCGTGTGTACGCCCCCGACCTGCGCGGCCACGGCCGCAGCGACTGGCCCGGCACCGAACCGGGCGCGGGCCCCGAGGCGTATGCGTACGAGGCGATGAGTGCCGACGTCCTGGCCTTCCTCGGCGCCCTCGGCATCGACCGCGCCGACGTGATCGGCCACTCACTGGGAGGCGCCGTCGGCTACCTGCTCGCCCAACGCGCACCCGAGGTCGTACGACGTCTCGTCCTGGAGGACGTACCCGCGCCGATACCGCTCGATCCGCCCCGGCCGCCCGCCACTCGCCCCGACGGCGGCCTGCCCTTCGACTGGGAGATGATGCGGGCCACCGACGAACAGCGCAACGCCCCCGATCCCGTGTGGTGGGACCACATGGAGCGGATCACCATGCCCACACTGCTGATCGGGGGCGGGGCCACCAGCCTCATCCCGCAGGATCAGGTCGCCGTTCTCGCTGAACTGATCCCCGACACCCGACTGGTGACCGTCGACGCCGGACATCTGGTGCACCAGACCCGGCCGGAGGAGTTCCTGGCCGTCCTGGAGGAGTTCCTGACGGCGTGAGCGGTCATTGCTTGTATGCCGTCATGAAGCGGTCGCGGAACTTGTCCATGCCCCATGCCGGCGCGTTCTCGGCAGGCTTGAGCCCGTCGGTCCAGCCCCAGTCGGAGATCCTGTCCAGCACCTTCTTGTCGTGGGCGACGATCGTGATCGGCACGTCCTTGCTGGTGTCGCCGGCGGTGACCGTGGGGACCGGCTGGTGGTCGCCGAGGAAGACGAGGACCGTGTTCTCGTCGCCGTAGCGCTGGACCCACTCGATCAGACTGTCCAGGGAGTACTGGACGGCCTTCCGGTACTCGGTGCGGACGCGCTCCGGGTCCTGCCAGACCTCCTTGGGGTCCGTGCCCTCCTTCTTGATCTGCTCGAAGACGGAGCCGTCGCCGAGCTTGTCCCAGTCGGTCATGCGGGCGATGGGGGACCAGGGGTTGTGGCTGGAGGCCAGGATGATCTCCGCCATGATCGGATCGCGGTTCTTCTTGCCGTGCTCCAGGCGTTCGAAGGCCTCCAGGCTGAACTGGTCCGGCACGGGCGTCCAGCTGAAGTACGGGCCCTGATAGCCGAGGTGTGTGGAGTCGTAGATGTTGTCGAGGCCGAAGTACTTGCCCTCGGGCCAGGCCTTGCGCACACCAGGGACGATGCCGACCGTGCGCCAGGCGCCGGTCTTCTGGAAGTAGCTGGTGAGGGTCGCGCGGTCGCCGGTGGTCAGGGCCCGGTACCGCTGCTGGTTCTTGACCCACAGGCCGGACAGGAACGTCGAGTGGGCGAGCCAGCTGCCGGCGCCAGCCACCGGCGACCTGAGCCAGGCGCTGCGCGACTCGAAGCCGGCCGCCTTGAGCCGGCTCGTGCCATCCGTCAGGGTCGCGTCCAACTTCGGCGCCATCGCCGGGTCGTCGAGGGCGACACGGCCGTAGCTCTCTATGAAGGTGAACAAGACGTCCTTGCCGCGCAGCCCGGTCAGCAACTGGTCCGGCGGGGTGGCGGCGAAGGCGTCGACGGCGGCCTGCTTCTCGAAGACCTTGGCGTCGCCGAGGCCGTTGCGCACGCTCTCCACACGGTTGGCCAGGAACTCGGTGTTGCCCTTGGTCGCGATCGTGACTCCGCCGACCTGCGCGCCCAGGGTGAAGCAGGTGACCCACGCGGTGCCGAGGACGAGGGTGGTGTGGACGGCCGTCCGATGGTGCCGGGCCATGACGTTCGTCAGCCGCACCACCGCGAGGGTGCTCAGTGCGAGGACGGCGATCAGCAGGACGATCACCCCGGCTATCGCGAGCACCTCGCCCGAGCGGCCGAACGACTCCCTGACGAAGTCCGCGGCGTCGTCCAGCAGGATCCAGTCGAAGACGAGGTCGAACGGCCTGGCCAGGAACTGGTTGAAGCCCATGTCCAGGAACTTCAGGACGGTGAACAGCCCGAGGAAGACGCCTGAGACCACGGCTGTGATCCGCCGCGGCTTCCCAGGGAGCGCGAGCAGCACGCACGCCAGGACGATCCCCTCGACCGGCACGCGGAAGAAGGAGAGCAGCGAAAGCCGGTCGAGCCGGTTGGGCATGAGCAGCGCCGCGAGCACCACCGCACCGGCCAGCACGCTCGTTCCTACGGCCACACCGCGTGCGGCGCCGGGATAGCGGCGGCGCCATCCGAACCAGCCGGGTTTCGGGGAGCCAGGGGACTCGCCGGGGGCGGACCGGTCTTCGGCCGCCGCTTCCGCCGACTCGTCGGCGGTCTCGTCCGACTCCTCCGGCGCGGCTGTCTTCTGCTCGTTCGCCGGCGCGGCTTCCTTCTCCTCGTCGGCCGGTGCGGCTGCCTTCTCCTCTTCGGCCGGTGCTCCGGCCGTCTTGTCCTCGGCCGGTGCGGCTTCTTGCGTCTCTACGGCCGCCCCCCGAGCCGTGTCGGCGTCCTCACCCGCCTTCTCACCGGCCCCGTCCGCTCTCGTCCCGTCAGTCGCGGCGGTGTTGCCGCCGTCCGGGACCGCCTCACCCTCGGCGTCGGGCAGTTGACGATGGCGAGTGAAGAGCGACACTCGGCGGTCCTTCCGTGCAGTCGTGCAATGGCATGGCAAACAGGGCCCGAGGGCCGAGCCTGCCACCACCAGTACGTCCACACGTAGTCTTCGGTTCAACCGACGGACCCGGAATTCATCCGTCCGCTGCCGCGGCCACCTCCCGGGCCCACCGGTAGTCCGCCTTGCCGCTGGGCGACCGCCGGAGCGTCTCCGTGATCACCAGCCGACGCGGGATCTTGTAGCCGGCCAGCCGGGAACGGCAGTGGGACTGGATCTCCTCCAGGGACAGCCGCGCGGCGCCGCCGCGCAACTGCACCACGGCCGCGACCTGGTGTCCCCACATCGCGTCCGGCACCCCGGCCACCAGCGCGTCGTACACGTCCGGATGGGACTTGAGCGCCTGCTCGACCTCCTCCGGATACACCTTCTCCCCGCCCGTGTTGATGCACTGCGAGCCCCGCCCGAGAACGGTGACCACACCCTCCGCGTCGACGGTGGCCATGTCGCCGAGCAGCACCCACCGCTCGCCGTCCTTCTCGAAGAAGGTCTCGGCGGTCTTGCGCGCATCGTTGTAGTAGCCGAGCGGCACATGACCGCACTGTGCGATCCGCCCGACCTCGCCCACGGCGACCGGCTCGCGCGTCGCCGGATCCACCACCTGAGTACGGGAGTTGACGCGGACCCGGAAGCCCCGCTCGGGGCCGGAGTCCTCCGTGGCCGTGCCGTTGAAGCCCGACTCCGAGGAGCCGAAGTTGTTGAGCAGCATCACGTTCGGGACGAGCGCCTGGAACTGCCGTCGCACCGTGTCCGACATGATCGCCCCCGATGACGACACGTTGAACATCGACGACATGTCGGCGCCCCTCAGCGGACCTTCGAGCGCGTCGATCAGCGGACGCAGCATCGCGTCACCGACCAGCGACATGCTGGTCACCTTCTCCTTCTCGATCGTCCGCAGCACCTCCTCCGGCACGAACTTGCGGTGCAGCACCACTCGTTGGCCGAAGTTGAAGCCGATGAACGCGGTCAGCGTGGAGGTGCCGTGCATCAGGGGGGGAGCGGGCAGGAAGGTGATCCCCGACCCGCCGGCCGCGACCCGCTCGGCCAGCTCCTCGGGCTTCTTCACCGGCTCACCGGTCGGCGCGCCACCGCCGAGCCCCGAGAAGAAGAGATCCTCCTGACGCCACATCACGCCCTTGGGCATCCCGGTCGTGCCGCCCGTGTAGATGATGAACTGGTCGTCCCCCGAGCGGGACGCGAACCCGCGCTGCGGTGACGCTCCCGCCTCGGCGTCCGCGAACGCGACGGCCGCGACCTCGGCCGCTGCCGGTGCCGGCGCGCCGACACGCACCAGGTGCCGCAGCGCGTCCGTGTGCGGCAGCGCAGCCGCCACCAAGTCCGTGAACTCCGCGTCGAAGACCAGGCCCGCCAGGTCGGCGTCCCGATAGAGATAGACCAACTCCTCTTCCACATAGCGGTAGTTGACGTTGACCGGCACGATCCGCGCCTTCAGGCAGCCGAGCACGGTCTGCAGGTACTCGACGCCGTTGTACAGGTGCAGCCCGACGTGCTCGCCGGGACGCACTCCACCGTCGAGGAGATGGTGGCCGACACGGTTGGCGGCCGCGTCCAGCTCCGCGTACGTCAGACGGCGCTCCGCGCCCGTGCCGGGGTGGTCGACGTACACGAGCGCCTCGCGGTCCGGGACCACGTCGACGACCGACTCGAACAGGTCGGCAATGTTGTACTCCACCGCTCCTCCTGACCCCGGGCGTGCCTGGCATCGGTCGGTTCGCCGTCATCAGAGCAAAGGGCGCCACAACTGTGAAGGGCTCGCGTCGAAGAAATCTGACTGAGTGTCAGAAAACCCTTGAAGTGCCCCGGCGCCTACTGCAACCTGTTCTCGTTCTGTCAGAGGGGAGATGGCCCATGGCTGGGACGGAACACCTCACCGTGCGGCGCGAAGGCGCCACACTGGTACTCACGCTCAACAGGCCCGACGCCAAGAACGCGCTCTCGCTGTCGATGCTGGTCGGTCTGTACGACGGCTGGATCGAGGCCGACGCCGACGACGAGATCCGCTCGATCGTGCTCACCGGCGCCGGCGGAGCGTTCTGCGCGGGCATGGACCTCAAGGCCCTCGCCGGAAAGGGCATGGCAGGTGAGCACCTCCGGGACCGCCTGAAGGCCGACCCGGACCTGCACTGGAAGGCGATGCTGCGCCACCACCGCCCCCGCAAGCCGGTGATCGCCGCCGTCGAGGGGCACTGCGTCGCCGGCGGCACGGAGATCCTCCAGGGCACCGACATCCGGGTCGCGGGCGACTCCGCGACCTTCGGCCTGTTCGAGGTCAGGCGCGGCCTCTTCCCGATCGGCGGCTCCACGGTCCGGCTGCAGCGCCAGATCCCACGCACCCACGCCCTGGAGATGCTGCTCACCGGCCGCCCCTACAGCGCCCGCGAGGCCGCCGGCATCGGCCTGATCGGCCATGTCGTCCCCGACGGCGGCGCGCTCGCCAAGGCGTTGGAGATCGCCGAACAGATCAACGCCTGCGGCCCGTTGGCGGTCGAGGCCGTCAAGGCCTCGGTGTACGAGACCGCGGAACTGACCGAGGCCGACGGACTCGCCGCCGAACTCAAGCGCGGCTGGCCCGTCTTCGACACCGCCGACGCCAAGGAGGGCGCCCGCGCCTTCGCGGAGAAGCGACTCCCCGAGTACAAGCGCGCCTGACCCCCCGCCTGGACCGCGCCCGCCCTCCCTCGGAAGGAGACATCCGGGATGCCCGAAGTCCTCCAAGCCCCGCTCGTCGTCGAGTTCCCCTTCACCCGCTCCCTCGGCCCCGTCCAGAGCGCGTTCCTGACCGGCCTGCGTGAACGCGTCGTCCTCGGCGTACGCACCGGCGACGGCCGCGTCCTCGTCCCGCCCGTCGAGTACGACCCCGTCACCGCCGAGGAGATCGACCTCGGCGGCTGTGTCGAAGTAGCCTCCACCGGCACGGTCACCACCTGGGCCTGGAATCACGCGCCCCGCCGCGGCCAGCCACTGGCCACCCCGTTCGCCTGGGTCCTGGTCCGGCTCGACGGCGCGGACACCACCCTCCTGCACGCGCTCGACGCCCCCGGCCCGGACGCCGTGCACACCGGCATGCGGGTCCGGGTCCGCTGGGCCGACGAGCGCTCCGGCGCCATCACGGACATCGCCTGCTTCGAGCCGTACGACGGTGCCGACGACAAGGCCGCCCAGCGCGAACCCGCGGCGCACAGCGGCGAGTTCGAGAACCCGGTCACCGGCATCGTCGCCGCCGCCCGCCTCGACTACACCTACTCGCCCGGCCGCGCCCAGTCCGCCTACATCCACGCACTGGGCGACCGGCGCATGGTCGGCGAGCGCTGCCCGTCCTGCGAGAAGGTGTACGTGCCCCCGAGGGGTGCCTGCCCCACATGTGGTGTCGCCACATCGGAACAGGTCGAGGTGGGTCCGCGCGGCACGGTGACCACGTACTGCATCGTCAACATCAAGGCGAAGAACCTCGACATCGAGGTGCCATACGTCTACGCCCACATCGCCCTCGACGGCGCCGACCTCGCCCTGCACGGCCGGATCGGCGGCATTCCCTACGACCAGGTGCGTATGGGCCTGCGCGTCGAAGCCGTGTGGACGGACGACTCCCGCTACCCCGACCACTACCGACCGACCGGCGAACCCGACGCGGACTACGACACCTACAGGGAGCTGTTGTGACGCGAGAGATTGCGGTCGTCGCCTTCGCGCAGACCGACCACCGGCGTACCTCGCACGACGTCTCCGAGGTCGAGATGCTGATGCCGGTGCTGCACGACGTCCTCGCGCAGACCGGCCTGAAGACCGCGGACATCGGTTTCACCTGCTCCGGCTCCAGCGACTACCTCGCCGGGCGGGCCTTCTCCTTCACCCTCGCCCTCGACGGCGTCGGCGCCTGGCCGCCGATCTCCGAGTCGCATGTCGAGATGGACGGGGCGTGGGCCCTGTACGAGGCGTGGACCAAGCTGCTCACCGGCGACGCCGACACCGCGCTCGTGTACTCCTACGGCAAGTCGTCGCCCGGCTCCGTGCGTGACGTGCTGACCCGGCAACTCGACCCGTACTACGTGGCCCCTCTGTGGCCCGACTCCGTCGCGCTCGCCGCCCTCCAGGCGCAGGCGCTCATCGACGCGGGCGACACGGACGAGCCCGAGCTGGCGGCCGTCGCCGCCCGAAGCCGAGAGCACGCGTCGGCCAACTCCCACGCGCAGCTGAGAGGTGCGGTGCCGCAGGGGGAGTACGTCGTACGTCCCCTGCGCACCGGTGACTGCCCGCCCATCGGCGACGGTGCCGCCGCCGTGATCCTCGCGGCCGGGGACCGCGCCCGGGAAGTGTGCGCACGGCCCGCCTGGATCCGCGGCATCGACCACCGCATCGAGGCGCACGGCCTGGGCGTGCGGGACCTGACCGACTCGCCCTCCACCCGCCTGGCCGCCGAGAAGGCCGGCGCCTTCGACAGGCCCGTCGACACGGCCGAGCTGCACGCGCCCTTCACCTCGCAGGAGGTCGTCCTGCGCAAGGCACTCCGGCTGCACGACGACGTGCGCGTGAACCCGTCCGGAGGCGCGCTCGCCGCCCATCCCGTCATGGCGGCCGGACTCGTCCGGATCGGCGAGGCCGCCGCCCGCGTCCACCGCGGCGAGTCCGACCGCGCCCTCGGCCACGCCACCTCCGGCCCGTGTCTGCAACAGAACCTGGTCGCCGTACTCGAAGGGGATCCGCGATGAGCAAGGAGCCCGTGGCCGTCGTAGGCATCGGCCAGACCAAGCATGTCGCGGCGCGCCGGGACGTGTCGATCGCCGGGCTGGTCCGGGAGGCCGCCCGGCGCGCCCTCGACGACGCCGAGCTGACATGGGCGGACGTCGACGCCGTCGTCATCGGCAAGGCGCCCGACTTCTTCGAGGGCGTCATGATGCCCGAGCTCTACCTCGCCGACGCCCTGGGCGCCGTGGGCAAGCCGATGCTGCGGGTGCACACCGCCGGGTCCGTCGGCGGGTCCACCGCGCTGGTCGCCGCGAGCCTGGTCGCGGCCCGCGTCCACGGCACCGTGCTCACCCTCGCCTTCGAGAAGCAGTCCGAGTCGAACGCCATGTGGGGCCTGTCCCTGCCGATCCCCTTCCAGCAGCCCCTGCTCGCCGGAGCCGGCGGCTTCTTCGCGCCACATGTGCGCGCGTACATGCGGCGCAGCGGCGCGCCCGAGACAGTCGGTTCCCTCGTCGCCTACAAGAACCGGCGCAACGCGCTGAAGAACCCCTACGCACACCTCCACGAGCACGACATCACCCTGGAGAAGGTCCAGGCCTCGCCCATGCTCTGGGACCCCATCCGCTACTCGGAGACCTGCCCCTCCTCCGACGGCGCCTGCGCGATGATCCTCACCGACCGCGCCGGAGCCGCCCGCGCGCCTCGGCCCCCGGCCTGGATGCACGGCGGCGCGATGCGCAGCGAACCCACCCTCTTCGCCGGCAAGGACGCCGTGTCGCCGCAGGCCGGCAAGGACTGCGCGGCCGACGTCTACCGGCAGGCCGGGATCGCCGACCCGCGCCGGGAGATCGACGCCGTCGAGATGTACGTACCGTTCTCCTGGTACGAGCCCATGTGGCTGGAGAACCTCGGCTTCGCCGACGAGGGCGAGGGCTGGAAACTCACCGAGTCCGGGGTGACCGAGCTCGACGGTGACCTGCCCGTCGACATGTCGGGCGGTGTCCTGTCGACCAACCCCATCGGCGCCTCCGGCATGATCCGCTTCGCCGAGGCGGCACTCCAGGTGCGCGGCCAGGCCGGGGAACACCAGGTGGAAGGGGCGCGCAGAGTGCTCGGGCACGCCTACGGCGGCGGATCCCAGTTCTTCTCGATGTGGCTTGTGGGGTCGCGGCCACCCGACTCCTGAAAGGTCCCCCTCACGTGGCCTGTTGGCGTCAGGAACCGATCGCTAGGCTGGCCGCGGACGACGCAATCGGGAGGAGCACGGACGTGGCCGAGACCACCATCCAGCAGCAGCCGCTCATGGGCTGGGAGAAGCCCGAGCTTGACCTCAGCAAAGCCGAATGGCACTCCAGCAGCCGTGGCCTGGGGGATGTCCAGATCGCCTTTGTCGAGGGATTCATCGCGATGCGCAACAGCGGCCGCGCGGAGAGCCCTTCCCTGATCTTCACACCCGCGGAGTGGGGCGCGTTCATGTCGGGAGCGCGGGAAGGAGAGTTCGACCTCACCTGATCGCCGACCGACCCACCCTGGTCGTCGTGGGCAGCCACCGGCGGCGCCTGCCGGCACCCGTCGCCCGGGTGCCGTCGGCGCCCCGGAGAACTGAGCCGCCCCGCACCGGCCACATGTCGTAATGGTTGAAGCGGCCCCTACCATTAACTCCATGGAGGATTCGCTCAGCAGGGACGCCCGGCTCGTCCTGGACCTCGCCCTCACCCTCCGGCGCGACGGACACGGCGGGATCGCCGACGACCTGACCGACCCCGCCGGCCTCACCGCCTGGGTCCGGGCCCACCCCGAGGCCCTGCCGGGCGGCGTCGACTTCACCGCGGACGAGGCCGCCCTCACCGCCGTACGCGATCTGCGCGCCGCCGTCCGTGCCCTCTTCGCCCGGGCCGTGCGTCCCGGCGAACCGAGCCCCGCCGACGCGGACCGCCTCCTGCCCGTGCCCGAGGCACTGCACCGCCTCAACACGGCCGCCGCCGGCACCCCCACCGTGCCGGTGCTGCACTGGGCCGACGACGCCGAACCCGACGTACGGCACCGCGCCGTACAGGGCGGCGGCGACCTCGCCGCGGCGCTCGCGCACACCGCGATCGCCTTCCTCGCCGGACCGGACCGCCGACGCCTGCGCGCCTGCCGCGCGCCGCGCTGTGCGCGGTACTTCCTCGAACGGCACCCGCGCCAGGAGTGGTGCGAGCCGTCCTGCGGAAACCGGGCCCGGGTGGCCCGCCGTCACGAACGTCATCGCACGAGCGTCTAGGTCCGCCCACGCGCCACGGACCGGGCTCGGCCACGTACCATGGCCCCATGTCGTTCCTCCGCCGCCGCAGCGCCACTCCCGCCGGGCCCGACTTCGACGTCCTGGCCATGGACCCGAGCGACTGGCCCGGCAATCTGAACGCCGGCCTGCTGCCCGCCCCCGACGGCAGCTGCCAGGGCCTGTACCTGCGGTACGACCTGTTCGGCGGCCGCGGCCCCGCGATGATCATCGGCAATCTGCCGGAGGGCTCCCCGGCCCGCGACATCGCCGACGACGAGATCCCCTTCGAGGTGGCAGAGCTGCTGCTGGCCCTGGAGAACGACGAGGAGGTGAGTGTCGTCAGCACCGAGGACATGCCGGTGATGCAGGGCGACAACCTCCTGATCGTGCGTCGACTGAAGCTCTCCGAGAGCCGGATCTCCTGCGTGCAGTTCGACCGCAGCGACAACGTCCTGGTGACCATCGCCGCCTGGGACCGCCCCATCACCGACGACCTGTACGCCCTGCTGAAGCCGCTCCCGGCGGAGCTTTTCCAGCAGGGCTGAGGCGGCTACCCGGCCGACGGCACCACCCGTACGTCGGCGGCCCGCACGAACGCCACCCGGTGACCGAACTGGATCTCGTAGTACACGTCCTCGCCGATCACGACCCTGTGCGAGTCGGGGCTGAAGGTGACCGCGTAGTAGTACTCGCCCGGCAGCCTGTCCCCGACCACGTACCTCTGCCCCGCCGGCAGCTGGTACGGCAGCGGCGACACCGCCTGGGCGGGCACTCCCGTCGGATAGGCCGCCGCCTCCGGGTAGGCCCGACCGTAGACCGGGACGCTCTGCAGACCGGCCCTCGGTGTCACCACACGCCCCCTCGCGTTCACCGCGGTCGGGTTCTTCCCCGGGTTCCTGAACCAGGCCTTCTGGCCCAGATACCAGATCGCCGTCCAGTCGCCGTAGCGGTCGGCGACCGCGTACTGCTGGCCGGTGGAGACACGTGAGGACACGTCGTTCACCCCGGGAGTGGGGGCCGTGCCCAGACCGACGTCCTTGATCAGGGCGGAGTTCTCGTCGTGGTCGGAGTACAGCCGGACCTCGCTGGAGCCGTGGGCCGCGCAGGGCTTGCCCTGGGTGACGCAGCCCGTGTACTCAGGCTGGTTGTCGGCGTAGTCGGGGCGGATGGTAACCAGCCCGCCGTGCTTGCCCGCGCTGGGCGCGAAGGGACGCCCGAGCAGCTCGAAGTAGTGGCGCCAGTCCCAGTACGGGCCCGGATCGGTGTGCATGCCGGCGACGGTCGACGTGGTCGGGCCGGGCACGTTGTCGTGGCCCAGGATGTGCTGCCGGTCCAGGGGGATGTCGTACTTCCTGGCCAGGTACGTCACCAGTCGCGCCGACGAGCGGTACATCGCCTCCGTGTACCAGGCGTCCGGGTTCGCCAGGAAGCCCTCGTGCTCCAGACCGATCGACTTGGCGTTGACGTACCAGTTGCCCGCGTGCCAGGCCACATCCTTCGCCTTCACATGCTGGGCGATGTGACCGTCCGTCGACCGCAGCGAGTAGTTCCACGACACATAGGTCGGGTCTTGCACCAGGTCGAGAACGGTGTCCCAGGTGCCCTCGGTGTCGTGGATGACGATGTAGTCGATGCTCTGGGACGCCGGCCGGTCACCCAGGTCGTGGTTGCCGTAGTCGCCTTCGCCGAACTCCTCGTAGGGGGCGGGGATCCACTCGCAGGACACCGTCCTCGGGCACTCCGTCTCGCGCCGGTCGAGTGTCCGCAGCCCCGTCCGCGCGAGCTGCGCGGTGTCGGGGACCAGGTCGGGCTGGGCGGCCAGGGCGATCCGCCGACCGGTGTCCGTGGTGCGCTCCTCGCCGGTGCGCAGGACGTCGTACACGTCGTCGGCGTACGCGGCGGCCGTCGCGCTGTCGTCCGCGCCGGAGAACCGGGCCACGGCTCCGTACCAGTCGGCCGGATCCTCGCTCAACGGTTCGCCCAGGTCCTTCTGGGCCGCGGCGAGGAGCGCGGCACCACCGGCCACGTTCGAGGCGGGATCGGTCCGCAGCCGCTCGGCACTGAGACCCGTCAGCTCCGCCGCCCTCGACAGTGTCCTGAGCCGGGCCGGGAGCGCGGAACTCTCGGGGATCCTGGTCTCGGGGTGCAGCGGCGCGCGGGCGCCGTCGCCCCGTGCGTCCTCCGTGCCCTCGCTGTGGTGGGCCGGCGCGCCGGCGAGCGCGGCGCGGGCGTCGGTGAGGTGCATCGGGCCGTAGCCGCCGGTGACACTCGGCGCCCCGCCGTGGGTGTCCCAGCGGGACTGGAGGTAGGAGACGCCCAGGAGAACGCTCTGCGGTACCAGGTATTCGGAGGCCGCGGAGACGAAGGCCGACCGGAGACCGTCCGTGGTGCTCTGCGCCTCGGAGGGAGCCGCGCCGAGCAACGGCAGGAGCAGCGCGGCGGAGCCCAGCGAGCCGGCGGTTCTTCGGGCGGTTCTGTGCCCGGCGGTCCTACGGGGGACGGTGACGGATCCTCGCAAAGCAGCCTCCTGGGACGGACGGGCGATGAACCGTGCGGGGCCGGGCGTGCGTCAGTGGTACCGGCTTCCCGACGATCCGTCAATCATGCCCAGGGGCAGGTGATATGCCATGTCACCTTGGGTCCACGGGAGTTTCGTGGCGGAGGCCCGCGGGCCTGCCGGGCGTCAGTGGTGTCCACCAATGGTCCGCAGCGTCGCCCGTCCGCAACGTCGCGCGTCTGCGACACTGCCCGTCCCGGACATACGAGGATCCGCGGTACGCCCGCTGCTTCGGGCGTACCGCGGATCCTTGTCCCCGTCAGCGAGTGCCGACCGCCGCGCGCACGGCCCGGCGGGCCAGCTGGCAGTCGTCGTGCAGCCGCCTCAGCAGCAGCCGCTGTTCCTCGCCGGACGGCGCGGCACCCGGTTGGGCGACTCCCGGTGCCGTCGGGGTCGTGTCGTGCATCGAACGCTGCACGGCCGTCTCGTAGGTACGGATCTCACGGGTCAGTACCAGCATCAGGTTCACCAGGAACGCGTCCCGTGAGGCGGGCCCCGCCGACTGGGCGATCTGGCTGATCTGCCGCCGGGCCACCGGGGCGTCCCCGAGAACCGACCACAGCGTCGCCAGGTCGTACCCCGGCAGATACCAGCCCGCGTGCTCCCAGTCCACCAGCACTGGACCGGCCGGGGACAGGAGGATGTTGGACAGGAGTGCGTCGCCGTGACAGAACTGGCCCATGCCCCCGCGGCCCGCGGTCGCCGCGATGCCGTGCAGCAGTTTCTGCAGGTCACCGAGATCCCGGTCGGTGAGCAGCCCCAGCTCGTGGTACCGGTTGATCCGGGTCGCGTAGTCGAGCGGAGCGTCGAAGGTGCCCGTCGGCGGCCGCCAGGAGTTCAGTCGGCAGACCGCGCCGAGCGCCGCCCTGATGTCCGCGCGGGGCGGGGCCTCGGCGGGGTGCCGGTGCAGGGCCGCCACCCGTCCGGGCAGCCGCTCGATGACGAGGGTGCAGTTGTCCGGGTCCGCCGCGATCAGTCTCGGCACCCGCACCGGGGGGCGGTGCCGGACGAACGAGCGGTATGCGGCTATCTCGTGGCGGATCCGCTCGGCCCACACGGGGGAGTGGTCCAGTAAACACTTGGCGACGGCGGTGTTGCGCCCTGTCGTGCCGACCAGGAGCACGGAGCGTCCGCTGCGGCGCAGCACCTGCACCGGGGCGAACTCCGGGCAGATCCGGTGCACCGACGCGAGCGCCGTGCGCAGCTGGGCGCCCTGGGGGCCGGACAAGTCGAGTCTCCCGCTGAGCGGTTGGGTGCCGAGCCCCGGAACACGCCGTGCCCTGCCCGCACCGAGCACGGGGGCCGTGGGACGCGCGGGGTCGAGGTAGGGGCCGCCGCCCGCCGGGCGGGGGTGCAGCGACCGGGGTGGGGCGGACACGGAGGACGATGCTGCGTACATGGGCTGAACAGATCCCTTCGTGTGCCTGCTACAACAGTGCGCTGCCCGGCCCGGTCCCCCGGGTGCACCCTGGGGAGTGCGTCCGTTGTTCCAAGAAGGTGACCGGGTCGGGGTGGCGCATTCCTACCTGACACCCGATGCCCACTGGCACACCATCTGGCGCACCCTGGCGAACCGTGGCGAATAGTCGCCCGGCAACTCTCACCGGGCTACTGTCAACTCAGCCGAGTACCTGGGGGCTTGACGTGAGCGGACAATCCAACACCCGCCTGTCGGACCTGTTCGGCCTGGCCGGCTGGTCCAAAGGCGAACTCGCGAGACTGGTCAACAAGCAGGCGGCGGCCATGGGCCACCCTCAGCTGTCGACCGACACCTCACGGGTGCGGCGATGGATCGACACGGGAGAGATCCCGCGCGATCCGGTGCCGCGGGTGCTGGCGGTCCTGTTCACCGAGCGTCTCGGCCGTGTCGTGACCATCGAGGACCTCGGTCTGGTCCGGCACGGGCGTGCGGGGAGACGGCAGGGTGGCGGGAGTGCGGAACATCCCGACGGAGTGCCGTGGGCGCCCGAGCGGACTGCTGCGGTCCTCACCGAATTCACGGGAATGGACCTCATGCTCAACCGACGCGGTTTGGTGGGCGCGGGCGCCGCGCTCGCCGCGGGATCCGCACTCAGCAGCGCCATGTACGACTGGCTGCACACCGATCCGACCCTGAGGGCCGACGCCCCCCGGTTCGACGACCCCCTGCACGCCGATCCGGCTGGGTTCGACCGCTACGAGGCCGCCCCCATCGGATCACAGGAGATCGAGGAACTGGAGAGCTCGGTCGAGGTGTTCCGGGCCTGGGACGCGGCCCGCGGCGGCGGGTTGCAACGCAAGGCAGTCGTGGGCCAGCTCAACGAGGTGGGCGGAATGCTCGCCTACCGACATCCCGACCATCTCCAGCGGCGCCTGTGGGGCGTCGCCGCCAATCTCGCCGTCCTCGCGGGCTGGATGTCGCACGACGTCGGCCTGGAGCCCACGGCCCAGAAGTACTTCGTCATCGCCGCCCATGCCGCGAGAGAGGGCGGCGACCGGCCCCGCGCCGGTGAGGCGCTCTCCCGAGCGGCTCGCCAGATGGTGCACCTGGGCCGGCCCGACGACGCGCTCGACCTGATGAAGCTCGCCCAGTCCGGCTCCGGCGACGAGGTGTTGCCGCGGACCAAGGCGATGCTCTACACCATCGAGGCCTGGGCGCAGGCGTCGATGGGCAAGGGCCAGGCGATGCGTCGCACCCTCGGACAGGCGGAGGACCTCTTCGTCTCCGACCGGGGTGACGAACCGCCGAGCTGGATGCAGACCTTCAAGGAGGAGGATCTGTACGGCATGCAGGCCCTGGCCTACCGCACGCTGGCCGAGCACGAGCCGGGCGCGGCCGTGCACGCCCAGCACTACGCGGAGAAGGCGCTGGCCCTCAGGGTCGACGGACGCCAACGGTCGAAGATCTTCGACTTCCTGTCCATGGCGTCCGCCTGCTTCATCGGCGACGATCCCGAACAGGCGGACCGGTACGCACGGCTCGCCCTGGTGTCGATGGGCTCCAACTCCTCCCACCGCACCTGGGACCGACTGCGCCAGATGTACCGGCTCACCGCCGAGTACTCCGGCTATCCGAAGATCAACGAACTGCGGGAGGAGATCAGGCTGGCCCTGCCCAGGCCGAAGGGCAGGGGCGGCAACAGCGCACCGGCGTAAGGGCGGTGGCGTTCCGAGCCCCTCCGGCGACCTCACGTGGTGAGGCGGTGGGTACGACACCACCTGCCGAGGGGGTGGTTACGACAGCACCTGCCGAGGGGTGGTTACGACATCACCTTGGCGACGAGCACGCAGGCGTCGTCCGCGCGTTCGTCCTCGCCGAACTCCTCCACGACCATCCGCACGCAGTCCTGTGCGGTGCGCGCCTCGCCGAAGCGCGGGGCCAGGTCGAGGAGGCGGTTCGCGGCCGTCGCGCCTCTCCCGCTCTCGGCTTCGCCCGGGTGGGGGGACTCCCATCGCCCGGGCACCAGCCCGTCGGTGTGCAGCAGGAGCAGGTCGCCCGGTCGTAGGGCTTCCTCGGCCTGCTCGTAGACGGCACCGGAGGTCGCACCGAGCAGCACGCCTGCCGGTGCGCGCAGCCTGCGCCCCCGCCCGTCGCGGAACAGCAGCGGGGCGGGGTGTCCGGCCTGCGCCCACACCAGGGTGCGGGTCTGGGGCCGGTAGCGGCAGCAGACCGCGCTGCCGAGGGCCGGCTGCACGGTGGCGTCGAGCAACTGGTTGAGCCAGGCCATCAGTTGGCCTGGCTGGGTGCCGGCCACGGCCATTCCGCGGACGGCACCCAGCAGGGTCGCCATGCCGGAGGTCACGGCGACCCCGTGGCCGGTGAGGTCACCGACGCTGAGCAGGGTCTCGCCGTCGGCGAGTTCCAGCGCGTCGTACCAGTCACCGCCGATCAGGGCACTCGTCGACGACGGCAGATAGTGCGCCGCGAGGTCGAGTGTCTCCGGTCCCTGGTGCGGGAGCCGCAGGGAGCCGCGCCACGGCGGCAGCACAGCTTCCTGCAGCTCGACCGCGAGCCGGTGCTCGGTCTGCGCGTGGTGCCGGTGGCGTTGCAGCGAGTCACGTGTCTTGCTCACCGCCCGCTGGCTACGGCGCAGTTCACTGACGTCCCGCAGCACCGCCCACATCGACGCGGTACTGCCGTCAGGGTCGAGCACGGGCTCGCCCATCATGTGCACGGTCCGTATGTCGCCGCCCGGGCGCACGACCCGGAACTCCCCGTCGATGGGCTTGGCGTCGACGAGGCAGTTGGTGACCATCGTCGTCAGCTTCGGCCGGTCCGCGTCCCACACCAGGGACGGCAGCTCGTCGAGGGTCAGTGGGGGAGCGGCGGGGTCACGGCCCAGGATCTGGTAGAGCTCGCCGGACCAACTGGCCTCGTCCGTAAGGAGGTTCCACTCCGCGCTGCCCACCCGGCTGAGCAGCGAGTCGCGCCGGGGAGTGGGCGGCACGGCTCGGGCGCCGGGCTCCGGCTCTGACGGCGCGGGTGCGGCGGCTACGGGCGGCGGACCGTCCCGTAGCTGCGCCAAGTGCTCGTCCAGGTCGTTGAGTTGGTGCAGTGCCAGGTCGTACAGCGCGCGCTGCCACCGGTCCTGCGGGTCCGAGCCGTCCGGCGGCGTGTCCCGTCGTACGGCGTCCACGTCGCCCTTGAGCCGCCGCGTCTGCGAGATGAGCGCGTCGACCGAGCCGCGTCCTGGCGGCTGGGCTGCTGGGCGGTCCGCAGAGAGATGGGACGGCATGACGCACTCCGATGCGGGACGGTACGACCAAGGCGGGCGGAAGGACCGGTTACGACTGTTGCACAGCCCGCGACGCGCTGTAAGGGATTTGGCAACACACGATACGGTGGTGCTTCTGGCATATGCCACAGTCTTCACGGAGTGGTCGGCTCCTGCGCCTGACGGAGGGCGCTGAGCGGGTCAAGTCGTAGGTTTCGTACGGGACTTGACGGATCACCGTGATGGTTGCCACGGCGTTCATTTATGTGTTCGACGACCTTGTGTTCTAAGGAGTGTGGCACGGGGTCCCGGATCCGGACCGCCCTCGTTCGATGTGACTCAGGTCACATCGTCATCCTGGAGCAGCCCGCCCGCGCCGACTGATCACGGCGGACGGGCGGGCGCTGTACAACCTGCGCGAATGACGCGGATTCGGTTGCTCAGGCGAAATCAGTTGGCGGGCTTGCCGAACCAGCGGGAGAGGTGGTCGTCCAGGTCCTGCTGATCGTCGCCGATCCAGGCGACGTGGCCGTCGGGGCGTAGCAGGACGCACGGAGCATCCAGTACCGCAGTGGGATCCGCGAGGTGGTCGACCCGGTCCGACCAGTCGCCGACGGTCAGGCGTCCGGTGCGGTCCAGCAGCAGGCCGCGTCCGCGATGCAGCAGACCGTAGAGGCGGCCGTGTTTCACGTCGATGTCGGGCAGGCGGCGGCCGAGCAGGTCGGGGCCTGCGCCGAAGTCGTAGCGGATGCCGATCGCGGTGATCTTCTCGATCAGATAGCGGTTCACCTCGTCGAAGTCCATCAGTTCGGTGAGCAGCCTGCGCACGGCCTGCGGGCCCGGTTCGGTGGAGTGCAGTTCCATCTGGGCGCGGGTGTTGTCCAGCACGTCCTCGGCGACCGGATGGCGTTCGGCCTGGTAGGTGTCCAGCAGTGTTCTTGGCGCCCAGCCGCGGATTTGTGCGGCCAGTTTCCAGCCGAGGTTGAATGCGTCCTGAACCCCCAGGTTGAGGCCCTGTCCGCCGGTGGGCGGATGGATGTGTGCCGCATCGCCGGCCAGCAGCACCCGCCCGACCCGATAGCGTTCGGCGAGCCGGGTGGCATCCCCGAAGCGGGACAACCAGCGCGGGGAGTGCACGCCGAAATCGGTTCCGGCGATGGTACGCAGCTGTTGTTTGAAGTCCTCGAGGGTGGGTGGTTCCGTGCGATCGCTGACTCCCGCGGCGGGGACGACGACGCTGTAGGCACCTTCGCCGAAGGGCCTGAGCCAGAATCGCTTATTGGTCTCGCTGATTTCGGTCACCTTGGCGGCGATCTCCTCCCGCGGCACACCCACTTCCATCTCGCCCATCAGCGTCTCGGTCCGCGAGGGCTCACCGGGGAATCCGACGCCGAGCAGTTTGCGTACCGTACTGCGCCCGCCGTCACAGCCGACGAGATAGCGCGAACGCAGCTGTTCGCCGTCGGCCAGCTCGACGGTCACGCCCTCGTCGTCCTGCTCGAAATCGGCCACCGCACGACCGCGCAGGACCTGCGCACCCAGTCGCGTCGCATGTTCTTCGAGCAGCTGAACGATGACCGGCTGCGGGATGCCCAGCAGATAGGCGTGCGCGGAATCCAGGCCCTGGGGCGCGGGTTTGTTGATGGCGGCGAAGAATCCGCCGGCCGGACGCTGCCTTCCGTGTTCGAGAATGCGATCCAGCAGTCCGCGCATTGCCATCAGCTCGATACTGCGAATATGCAGACCGACTATGCGGACGAACGAAACGGGCTCGGTTTCCTTCTCCAGAACGAGTACCCGCACATCATGCAGCCGTAGTTCGGCGGCCAGCATCGCGCCGGTCGGCCCGCACCCGGCAATGATCACGTCGAACATGAGGGGCGCGCGATCGGCGCCGGAGGCCGACGACCGGAGTCCGGGGACGTCGCCCACGGTGACGTCGCGCTCGGCCGTGTCGTTCGACGACGGCTCGGCGGTGAACTGTGGAGAATGCATAGGTGTTGCCTTTCGGGAGTGCCTTGTTGGCGAGGCACTCCCGGCGACACCTACGTCAATCGCCCGACCGTGACGGGAAGGGGGAGCACCCACATCGATACAGCGTTCATGGGTCTCACCTCCTCGGGCGGTGTCACGTTCCACCGCAAGCTACAAGCCCGCGCATCACTGCGTCCAACCCTTTTCCCAGCCACGTGATCACGACTCCGACGGTGTCTGACCATGGGCGAGATCAGTACCGCAGGACAGCCGCCATCCCGTCGGCGTCGCCCAGGGCGCCGTCCGGTACGAACCGCACGTCGGCGCCGGTCTCCAGGCACTGTTCGACGATCTCGTCCACGACGTCCTCGCGGGCGTCGATGTCGCCGCTCACGGCTGGGACCAGATGGTCGCCGCTGTCGTCACGCACCGTCACCCGGAAATTCTCCTCGACGGCCAGCAAGCGCACGCGGCCCTCCCGGGCGCTCTGCCACAGCTCGTCGACGCCGGCCGCGAACGCCCGGTGCCCCCGTGCCGATTCGAGGGCGCGTACCACTGTGTCGGTGATCTTGTGGGCCTCGGCGGTGACCGACGGCCGGACCGCCTGCCACACGGCCTCGGGGGTGCCGTGGGCGAGCCCGCCGTGCGGCAGATGGACGGCCTCCTTGATGACGCTGCCGACCTGGTCCAGGACGGAGAGCGCGGCGGGCTCACCGGTCACGTACAGCGGCCGTTCGTCGTCGCGCAGCACCGCGCTCATCGCCGTGTCGACCGCGCGCAGGAAATGGCGGGTGTCCTCGTCCTGGAAGGTGCTGGGCAGGTCGCCGATCCGTTCCTGGCGTTCGGCGTCGAAGTTGTCGCGGCTCCTGGCCAGGGGGAAGTCACCGGCGAGGGCCTCGGAGACACGGTCCGTGCCGCCGTTCCACAGGGTGGCGCGGTCGGCGGAGACCGAGAGCACCCAGAAAGGGCGCTCGGCGGCCTGCGCGGAGACCAGGTTGCGGGTCAGGAACGTGTCGGAGAGAACCACACGTTCAGGCACGGGCCTGGCCAGCGACCACACCTGGTGCTCCCCCGGAGCGGCGTAGATCACCAGGCCGTCCTCGGCGTGCGCCAGATCCACCTCGGCGAGGGCCTGGTCGAGCTGCCGGGCGACATCCATACGCCGCTCCCGGGGAACCGCCGGATCGGCCTCCACTTGCCGCTTGGCCTCGGCCACAACGTTGCGCAGCCGGACCCGGTCCTGGGCGTTGTCGGGTTCGCGGCGATGCGTGGGCGTCAGCACGGACACCGCGGGATAGGGGCGCGGGCGGCGCAGTCCGGTGAGGGTCGCGGTGCTGAGTGCGTGCTCCATATCAGCACCATAGGACCGATTACAAGATCAGGCATTTGGGGCAATCAGGCCGGAAGTCCCGGAGAGATGATCCACGCCCGGACCTGGCCCACACCCTCGCCCGGAGTCGTATGTGGCCGACGGCTACCGCACCGCCGTACGTCAGTCGCGGACGTCCTCGGGGCCGCAGGAGCTGCCGTCCGGCGGGAGCAAGCCGTACAGCAGGAACGCGACGACCTTTCGGTGCACACACTTGGAGGACGCGTAACCCGTGTGTCCCTCGCCCTTGTTGTCGAGCACCACGGCCGAGTCGCCGAGCCGCTGAGCCGTCTCCACGGTCCAGCGGTACGGCGTCGCCGGGTCGCCGCGGGTACCCACGAGGAGCATCTTGGCGGTGGGTACGTCGCGGACCTCCTCGCGGATGTAGTCGGTGCCCTTGGGACGGCCGTAGCACATGAGGTACTCGGTGAGCCGGTAGCGGCCGAAGACCGCGGAGGCCTGCTCGTACTCGGCGCGCAACCGGCCGAGGTCCCGGGTGATCCGGTCGGCGTCGGGGCGGTCCGGATCGTCCGCGCAGTTGATCGCCATCAGCGCCGCGGGAAGATTGTCGGCGGGCACGTCGTCCTCGTCGACGAGACCACCGCCCGCCCCCGCGCGGACCCGCACGCCGGACGCCCGGAACCCGGACCCGGACCCGCCGCCGGAGAACCCGAGGAGCGCCCGGGCGTCCCCGTCCTCGACCAGGGAGGCGAGCGCCCGCTCCAACGAGGGCCACAACTCCTCGCTGTAGAGCCCCTGGCTGATCGCGCCGACGAGATCCTGCCCGGTGAAATCCTCGCCGAAGTCCGTCGGCACCGGGTTCTCGTCGAGCGACGCGACAAGCCGTACGACCTCCTCCCGGGCCGAGCGGGCATCGGTGCCCAGGGGACAGGCGATGTCCCCCACGCACCAGTTGACGAAGTCCTCCAGCGCTCGCTGCTGTCCCGCGGCACCCGCGAGGCCCTGCTCGGACAGCGGCTCGGTGAGCGTGTCCACACCGTCGAGCACCAACCGGCCGACCCTCTCGGGGAACTGGGCCGCGTACACCGCGCCGAGCCGCGTTCCGTAGGAGAAGCCCAGATAGTTGAGCTTCTTGTCACCGAGGGCCTGGCGTATCACGTCCAAGTCGCGGGAGACGTTGACCGTGCCGATGTACGGGAGGACCTGCCCGGAGTGCTTCGCGCACTCGACGGCCGCCTCGCGTGCACGTTCGAGCACGGCCTTCGGATCGTCGGTGACATCGGTGTCCTCGTTCGTCACCAGGGCGGAGTCCGCGGTGGCGTCGCCGCAGCTGACCGGTGAGGACCTGCCGACGCCGCGAGGGTCGAAGGACACCACGTCGTAGCCCTTCGTCAGGTCCATGAGGTCGTCGCCCCCGGCGGCGAGTTCGGCGACTCCCGCGCCACCGGGCCCGCCGAAGTTCAGCAGCACCGAACCACGTGAGGGGCCGGTCGCCCGATAGCGGGCGAGCGCGAGATCGAGGGTGGCGCCCCGCGGCTTGGTGTAGTCGAGGGGGACGGTGACCTTCCCGCACTGGAGATCCTCGGGTATCTCCACGCCCTCGCACTTCGCCCACGCCACCTTCTGGCGGTAGAACCGCGACAGATCGGGTGCGGAGGTGTCCGACGACCCCGTCGGAAGCCCCGCGCCGAGCAGGGCCAGCCCGGCCGCCGAGGTGATCGCGCAGCGCCGGACCGTGGACCGCGTCGACAGCTTGGCCAGCATCGATGCCTCCAGGGGCGCCCGTCGCGGACCGGGGAGCGGCGCCCTCGATCACGATAGGCGGACCCCGCAGGGCGCGCCTCCGGGCGAGCGGGATCGCGGCGCCGGGCCTACCCTGCGCCATTTCTGCGCGCATACGACGGCTTTGCCGCCCGTTCGATAACCATGACGCTCGATGGGGTGAAAGGCAGATAAGCCATAACTCGGCTGCTTCACCCGCCGTTTTATCCGGTGCGGGTGAGTGCCCGCGACCATGTCTGGAAGGCAGGGACCCTATGAAACGGGTTACCCGAAACGGGATGATCGCCGTCGCCGCCGCCTCGGGGGCGATGGCAGTGGCCGCGCCGGTGCCCGCCGCGTTCGCGGCCCCTGGCGCCTCCGCGGACGGCGCCGCGGTGGGCTCGCCCGGGCTGATCTCCGGCAACACCGTCCAGGTCCCGGTGCACGCCCCGGTGAACCTGTGCGGGAACACGGTGAACGTGGTGGGGCTGCTCAACCCCGCAGCCGGCAACAGGTGCGGGAACGGGAGCGGCGGCGGGTCGGCGTATGGGCCCGGCGGCAGGGACGCGCGGGGTTGGGCCGGAGCGCACGGCGGCGCGGAGTCACGGGGCTGGGCGGGTACGCACGGCGGTGCGGGCGCGCACGGCGGTGCAGGCACGCACAGTGGTGCGGGGAGGCATGGCGGTGCGTACACGCATGGCGGTGCGGGGAGGCATGGAGGCGGGGCGAGTGCGAGCGGCGGCGGAATCGATTCGTCGGGCGTGCTCTCCGGAAGCGGCGTCCAGCTCCCGGTCGAGCTGCCCGTGAACCTCATCGGCAACAGCGTGAACGTGATCGGCGTCGGCAACGCGGCCGTGGGCAACGAGTCCGTGAACACCCAGGAAGACAGCCCGACGGTGCCCGACCGCCCCGTCCGCCCCGACCTCCCGGTGCGGCCGGCGCACAGGCCGCCCCCGCCGAAGGCGAACCCCGGCCGGCGGTCGGCCCCGCCGCAGCACGTCACGGGCGCCCTCGCCCACACGGGAGCCGACCGGACCGCGCCCGCCGTCCTCGGCAGTGCCGCGCTCATCCTGGGCGGAGCGATCGTGTACCGGCGCTATCGGCCGCAGGCGGCACGCTGACCACCTGCCTCACTCACTCCACGGAAGCATCGGCGGGCCCGCCGCGCCGGGAACACGACCAGTGGATCCGGCAGCGGGCCGCGGCTCTGCGCCTCGCCCGCGGCCGCGGTCCGTGCGCGGCCGTAAACGGCGTTGCCGTGAACGCGTCCTGATGGTGGAGTGACCGCATGGATCACACCGCGGTACTCGCCCTGTACGACCGGGACATGCGCGAGGGCGCACAGCCCGACGGTCCCGGTACCCGGATCGAGCGGGTGGGGCGGGTGGTCCGCCAGGTGGCCTCCGCCCAGGGCTGGAACGGTGTCGTCTGGTCCGACCTCGACGAGGCGTCCGCCGACGCGGCGATCGCCGAGCAGATCGCCCACTACTCCGGTATCGGGAACGAGTTCGAGTGGAAGCTCTATGGCCACGACCTGCCGGTGGACCTCGGTAAGCGTCTCAGGGCCGCCGGGTTCACGCCCGAGCCCGAGGAGACACTGATGATCGCGGAGGTCGCCGATCTGACCCTGGACGTCGACCCGCCCGAGGGCGTCCGGTTGCTGCCGGTCACCGAGCGGGCCGGCGTCGATCTCGTCGCGGACGTGCACGAGAAGGCGTTCGGCACCGACAGCTCCCGGCTGAGACACCAGTTGCTCGCCCGGCTGACGGACGATCCGGACACGGTCGTCGCCGTCGTCGCGCTGGCCGGTGACACACCGGTGAGCGCCGCCCGTATGGAACTCGTCCCCGGCACCCGCTTCGCGGGCCTGTGGGGTGGCGGCACCGTCGAGGCCTGGCGTGGCCGGGGCATCTACCGCGCGCTCGTCGCCCACCGGGCCCGCGCCGCAGTGTCCCGCGGCTACCGCTACCTCCAGGTCGACGCCTCCGGCCAGAGCCGCCCCATCCTCGAACGCCTCGGCTTCCAGCCGCTCACCACGACGACGCCGTACACGTACGTGCCGTAGTCCACGCCACGTACGCGTACGTGCGGAATCCACGCCGTTCATGGCCTGTCCGGCGTACGTCAGGCCGTCTCCGCCGTTCCCGCGCCGGACGGCGTCAGCGGCGAGCCCGCGACCGGTCCAGTGCGGCCACGCCCAGGGCGGCGAGGCCGATCTGAATGAGCCACTCGACCCAGTCCACGCCGTTCGTGTCGGACACGTCGAACGCGCCGGCGAGCGCCGAGCCGATCAGCGCGGCGGCGATGCCGACGAGAATCGTCCAGAGGATTCCGATGCGTTGGCGCCCCGGGACCACGAGCCGACCCAGGACACCGATGACGATGCCGATGACGATGGCACTGATGATGCCGTCGATCTCCATCTCCGCCCCCTCCTTGTCAAGGCCCCCGCATCCATGAGGATGCCCGCTGGAGCCGGGGACAGTCCGGCCCCGCGAGGCGCTCGTCACCCATAGCCTTCGAGGCGCGACGACGAGGAGAGGCGGGGATCACGTGGAGGAGTCGGTACTCGGCGGCGGTGCGGTGAATGAGGTGGTGCGGGTCGGCGGGACCGTGCGGCGCACACCGTCCCCACGGCGGGACTACGTGAGGGACCTGCTCACGCTGTTCGAGCGGCGGGGATGGACGGGCGCCCCGCGCCACCTCGGCACCGACGAGCGGGGACGGGAGGTGTTCGCCCACATCGAGGGACGGGCGGCCCTGATGCCGCCGGAGCGCAACGCCGCCCGCGCCGACGCCTGCCTGGTACGGGTGGCCCGGCTCGTTCGCGCGTTCCACGACCTCACACACGACACCCCGCTCGCCGGCGACCGGGACGTCGTGTGTCACAACGACCTCGCCCCGAAGAACACCGTGTACGCCGTGGAAGGCGACGCGTGGCGCCCGCTGGCCTTCATCGACTGGGACCTCGCCGCACCGGGGGAGCGCATTCACGATGTCGCCCATGTGTGCTGGCAGTACCTGGATCTGGGCCCGGGGGCGGGCGCCCCGGCGGAGGCGGCCCGCCGGATGCGGTTGATCTGCGACGCCTACGGCCTCGACCGGAGAGACGACCTCGTCGACACGATCCTGTGGTGGCAGGACCGGTGTTGGCGGGGCATCGAGGCCGGAGCGGACCGCGGCGAGCCGGCCATGGTCCGGTTGCGAACGGCCGGGGCCGTCGACGAGGTGCGCGGCGCCTGGAGGTGGGTCGCCGGGCACCGGCAGGAGTTGGAGGACTCGCCGCGCTGACGCCTCCGCGGCGGGCGGGCCGGGGTATGGGGCGACCGGCGTCCGCGCAAGCGAACGGGTCGGCCCGCGGTGCGCGGGCCGACCCTCGTGTGTTTCTTCCCTGGCTTTCGTCTCCTGTGGGTCCCTACGGCTTCGGGGTGCTCCTCGTCGCGGTGACGGTGCACATCAGCCCCAGGATCACTGCGAGGGCGCCGATGATGACGTTGTTCCAGACGACCCCGGCGTCCGGGCTGTCGCCGACGATCCACGGCGAGACGATCATCCACACGCCCAGGGCGCACATGGCCCAGCTCAGGCCGTACATGCGCTCCGGAGTCTGGGTGAAGCCGAGGGCCAGCAGACCGATCGCTATGCCGACGATCAGGTTGTGGGTCACGAGGTCGGGCTGGCTCGTCGTGTAGTGGAGTATCCACGGGGACACCGCGCAGTACAGACCAAGCAGGAACACCGGCCCGTCCACGAAGGCCACATCGCGACCGCCGAGCATGCGGGCGTAGCGCTCCCGCATTTCCGAAGCATCAGGGTGGGCGGTGATGTCACCCCTGGTATGCGAGACGTTGGCCATGACTCGTCTCCTTTGACTTGCTGGCCTGACCGCGTCTGGTGCGGTATGCGGTAAGCGCCGCGTAGGTTCATTCTGCGCTTATTTGGTCCTTATGTGTAGAGGTCGGGGCCGGGTACGCCCTCTCTCGCGTCGGTGTCAGGCCGGGAGCCGCAGCACGGCGACCGGGTCCGAGGAGGGCTCGTCCGAACCGCCTGTCGGCTCGACCGTGATGCCGATGCCGGAGGCCCCGTCGACGGCGCCCGTCAGCTTCACGGACTGACTCGACCGGTGCGGGTCCAGCAGAGCCGCGGGACGCATCCGCCCGTCGTCGTCGAACCACAGCTGGTAGACCTCGCCCGAGGGCGGCTCGGCCATCCCGGACGCCACGAACACGGCCACGTCCAGGCGGGCCGAGACCACGACGGTGCCCCGCGCGCCGCCCGCCAGGGGCGATGTACGGGCCTTCGCGTCGGGAGCCGCGAGCACGGCGGCCAGCGCCTCGGTGCTCTGCTCGGCCCGCCGCGCCCGATCCCGGGCGTCCTCGGCACGGTCGTACTGCCACCCGACGGTCCCGCCGAGAACGGCCGCCACGGCCAGACAAGCGGCCGTCGCCCAGTGCGACAAGCGGCGTCCCCGCCGGACTGCCCGGACTGCCCGGACTGCCCGGACTGCCCGGACTGCCCGGACCGCCCGGCCTGACGGGAGGGCGGCGGCCGCGTGTCCGGCCGGCTCCTGCTGCACCGCGGTGATCCGGCGCAGCACCTCCTCCCGGACGACGGGCCGGGGCGGCACGGACACGGCGAGGCCGAGCCGGGCCGAGGCAGCGGCGAAGCCGGCGACCTCCAGGCCACAGGCTTCGCAGTCCGCGAGGTGCAGTTCGAACACCTCGCGCTCGTGGGCGTCGAGGGCGTGCAGGGCGTACGCACCCGTCAGGATGTGCGGGTCCGCGGTGATCACGTCACCGCCAGACAGTCGCGCGGCCGGGTCTTGCCCGTGCCGAGGGGACGGGTGAGCGCGGTTGTCTGCCGAAGTGCACAACTTCTTTCACAGGGGTCCTTACGGGGGGCGGCATTACCGGAGGTAATACGGTGCCGAACGCCGGGTGGATTGGTCGGACGCCGAAGAACGCGTCCGGCTGAGGTCCTCAGTCCCGACCACGGGCCCGCTTGAAGCGGGCCAGCCCGTCAGCCAGGTCGATGATCGGGTCCGGGTAGTCCAGCGCCGCCCGGTCCGGGCCTGCGAGTTTCCAGGGCTCGTGCACCGACGAGTCCTGCACGCCCGCGAGTTCGGTCACCCAGCGCCGTACGTACGCACCGTCGGGGTCATGGCGCTTGGCCTGGGTGACGGGGTTGAGGACCCGGTTGGGGCGGGTGTCGGTGCCGGTTCCGGCCACCCACTGCCAGTTGAGCTGGTTGTTGGCGATGTCGCCGTCGACCAGCAGATCGAGGAAGTGCCGGGCGCCGACGCGCCAGTCGACGTAGAGCGTCTTGGTGAGGAAGGAGGCGGTCAGCAGCCGGGCGCGGTTGTGCATCCAGCCCTCATGGCGCAGTTGGCGCATCCCCGCGTCGATCACCGGATAGCCGGTGCGGCCCTCCTTCCAGGCCGCCACGTCCTCCTGCGCCGAGCGGCCGGACCGCCAACGGTCGTGCTTCGTGCGGTAGTCGGCGGTGGCGGCGTCCGGCCGCGCGGCGAGGACCTGACGGTGGAAGTCGCGCCAGGCCACCTGCCGTACGAAGGCCTCGGCGCCCGGGCCCTCGACGCGGCGCACCCGATGAACCAGCTCGACGGGGGAGAGGGTGCCGAAGTGCAGATGCGGCGACAGCCGAGAGGTGGCGTCACCGGCGAGGTCGTCGTGCTGGTCCCCGTACTCGGTGAGACCACGGCGCAGCCATGCCGACAGGTGGTTCCTGCCCTCCCGCTCGCCGCCCCGGGCCAGCCCCTCCGACACCCCCGACACGTCGCTTCGCGCGGGCGGCGACTCGGAGCCGATGCCGCCGGGAACGTGTACGGAGCCGGGTGCGGCGAGGGTGTCACGCAGATGCTGACCGGACCACTGCCGGAAGTAGGGCGTGAAGACGGCGAAGTGGTCGGAGGACGCCGGTGTGACCGCCCCCGGTGCGACGGCCGTGGTCACCGTGTCGTGGACGTGCAGTCGGCGCCCCGCGGCCTCCAGGGCGAGACGCAGCCGCTCCTCGCGCCGACGCGCGTACCCGCTGACGTCGGCCGCCATGTGGACCTCGTCGGCGTCCGCCTCGGCGGCCACCCCGCACACCTGCTCGACGACGTCCCCGGAACGGACCACGAGCCGGCCGCCCCGCTCGCGCAGACCGGCGTCGAGGTCCCGCAGACAGTCGGCCAGGAACGCCAGCCGGTTGGCGGCGGCGAACCCGGCCCGGTCCACGGCCCGGTCACGCACGAACAGGGGCACCACCTGGCGGCCCCCGACGCCGGCCGCCCGCAGCGGCGGATGGTCGTACAGCCGCAGATCGGAGGTGAACAGGACGACCGAGACGTTCATGACGCGTGCTCCGGGGATGAGGCCGAGGACGAGGACGAGGATTGAGGACCAGGACCTCCGCGGATGTGGTGATCAGCCGCCGGATGCACGTTCACCCGTCGGGGTGAGCGGTGCCCGGGCCGCCGCCTTCGCGATGTTGCGGGCCATGCCGCCGAACACCACCGCGTGGAAGGGCGAGACGCCCCACCAGTAGAGGTGGCCCAGCAGGCCGTGCGGATGGAACAGGGCGCGCTGGCGGTAGCGCGTGGGGCCCTCGCCGCCGGTGGTGTCATCCGTCTCGACGGACATCTCCAGCCAGGCCAGACCCGGCAGCCGCATCTCCGCCCGCAGCCGCAGCAGCCGGCCGCGCTCGATCTCCTCGACCCGCCAGAAGTCCAGCGAGTCCCCCACCCGCAGCCGTGCCGCGTCCCGGCGCCCCCGACGCAGACCGACCCCGCCGAACAGCCGGTCCAGCCGACCCCGCACCGCCCAGGCGAGCGGGAAGGAGTACCAGCCGTTCTCTTCGCCGATCCCCTCGATCACCCGCCACAGGGCGTCCCGGGAGGCGTCCACGGTCAGCTCCCGCCGGTCCGTGTACAGGCTGCCGCCTGCCCAGTCGGGGTCCGTCGGCAGTGGATCGCTCGGCGCGCCCGGAACCGACGCGGACGACCACCGGGTCGCCACCTCGGCGTCCTGGACCCGCCGTAGCGCCAGCCGGACGGCCTCGTCGAAGCCGACGGGGTGCCCGGGCGGATCGGGCACATACCGCTCGATGTCGTGTTCGTGGCATACCACTTCGTGGCGCAGCGACTCGGTCAGCGGCCGCGCGATCCCCGGAGGCACGGGGGTCACCAGCCCGACCCAGAGGCTGGAGAGGCCGGGGGTGAGGACGGGGACGGGGACGATCACGCGACGCGGCAGCCCGGCGACCGAGGCGTACCTGGTCATCATGTCCCGGTAGGTCAGGATGTCCGGCCCCCCGATGTCGAAGGCCCGGTTCACCTCGCCCGGCATGCGCGCGCTGCCGACCAGCGCCCGCAGCACGTCCCGTACGGCCACCGGCTGGATCCGGGTGCGCACCCAGCTCGGCGTCACCATCACGGGCAGCCGTTCGGTGAGGTGACGCAGCATCTCGAAGGACGCCGAGCCCGAGCCGATGACCACCGCGGCCCGCAGTACGGTCGTCGCGACGCCCGAGTCCAGCAGGACGCGGCCCACCTCGGCGCGGGAGCGCAGATGCGGCGACAACTCCCGCTCGGGCACGCCCGCCGGCGTGAGACCGCCGAGATAGACGATGCGCCGCACTCCGGCGGTCCGGGCCTGTTCGCCGAAGACGCGTGCCGCCGCCCGGTCGGTCTCCTCGAAGTCGCCGCCCGTGCCCAGCGCGTGCACCAGGTAGTAGGCGACGTCGATGTCCCGCAGAGCGTCCGCGACCGACACGGCATCGGTGACGTCACCGCGCACCACCTCCACGTCGCCCGCCCACGGATGGTCGCGCAGTTTCCCGGGGGAGCGGGCCAGACAGCGCACCCGGTGCCCCGCGGCGAGCAGTTCCGGAACGAGCCGGCCGCCGATGTACCCCGTGGCTCCTGTCACCAGACAGCGCAGCCCCGGTCCGGAGCTCGGTCCGGAGGCCGATCCGGAGTCGTCCGTGCTCATCAGGCCTCGTTCCCTCGGTTTCGCTTGCTCCCGCGATCTCTTCCACTGATCCCCCACTGATCCCCGATTCCCCCACTGATCTCTTCCACGGGACGGAGCGGATCGGATGCGGCTGTTCGAGGTGGATTCGACGGAGGTTCACCCTCCGGTTACCGAAGGCGGCACGCGGCGGCACATGACCGGGCCGTTCGCGGGCAGGAGGAACATACGAACGTTGGTACTCGAAGAGCCGAAAGGCGAGCTGGAGGTGGCTTCCGCTATGGGCGCGAAGGTGTTGGAGCGGTTTCCTGCGGGTGCTCCGCGCGGATCGTGGCCGGCGGAGGAGTACGCGGCGGCGCGCCGAGCCGAGGGTAAACCGGCCCAGGTGGTCATGGACCTGAAGTCGGACGCGTTCCTCGTGGTGGTCCCGGCGCACGACGAGGACTAGAACCGGACGAGAACCGGACCGGGACCCGTCCGGCGGAACAGGTGCGCGCCTACGGTCGCTCAACGATCGCTCGGCGGTCGCTCAGTGTCCCGCCCATCTCCCGGGCCCGGCGTACGAACACGTCGTACAGGTCCTGCGCCGCCTGTGACACCGACTCGGCCTTCCGGCGTTGCAGCATCAGCAGTACCCGGGTGGTGTCGTCCGCGATCGGCCGGTAGGTGATCGTGCCGAGCCGCTCCAGCGGATCCCCGACCACACTGAAGTCCGGCAGTACCGTCGCCCCGAGGCCCTCGGCGACCATCAGTTTCCCCATCTCGGCGCCGTCGGTGGAGTACGAGAAGGACGGGGCGCGGCCGTCCAGGAGCCGGTGGACGAAGCGGTGCATGACATAGCCCGAGCGCATCGCGATCAGAGGCTCGGCGAGCAGGTCGTCCACCGTCACCGTGGGCCGGGACGCGAGCGGGCTGTCGGGGCGCACGCACACCACCGGCCGCCCGTGGAGCAGCTGGGTCGACTCGAAGCCGGCGGGCACGTCGTCGCCGTCGAGGTGATTGACCAGACCGAGGTCGAAACCGCCCTCGGACAGCGCCCGGTGGATCTCCGTCTGCTGCGCGCCGACCACCTCGACCTGCGTGACCGGATGCACCGCACGGAAGTCGCGGACCGCCGGGACGAGCAACGGCACGGTCGCCGCGTTCACCGTGCCGACCCGAACCATCCGGCTGATGCGATGCTGCTCGCCCGCCGCCACCCGCAGCCGGTCCACCGCCTCCAGCACATGGCCGATGTACGGCAGCAGCTCCCGGCCCTCCGCGCTCATCGTCGCCCCGGACCGTTTGCGTTCCAGGAGATCGACTCCCAGCTCCCGCTCCAGGTTTCTGACGGTCTCGCTCAACGCGGGCTGCGACAGCCGCAGTTCCTCCGCGGCCCGGCGCAGTGAACCGAGCCGTGTGACCGCCGCGATGTATTCCAACTGTTCGGTGCGCACAGCAGCAGAATGCGGGGGATCCAACGGCCTGTTCAAGGGTTTCCCTGTCACACGTTCGTGAAATTCAATGGTCCGCGATACGAGACCGGTCGGGTTTACCTTGACGGCCGTCTGAGCCGACTGCCACCATCGAGGACATGAAGATGCGACTGGACCTCACGCGGCGACGCCACGTCGACCTCGCGCGCGTTTCCAGCGCCTCCTGTTGCCTCGCGGGCTGACAGCCGCCCTTTTCCGCGCCCGCACTGTCGCCCTGACCGGGACAGGGACCGGCCGCGTTCTCCCCTGACCGTCTGAATCCAGCGACCACCGCCAGTTTTCCCCTGGCCTGTCGCGCCCTTTCGATTCGACGTTCCCGAAATACCCCCGAGTTCCGCAACAGGAGTTCCGCATGCCCACAGCGCCCGTGAAATTCGCCTATTGGGTTCCCAACGTCAGCGGCGGCCTGGTCACCAGCAAGATCGAGCAGCGCACCGACTGGGGATACGACTACAACCGCGAACTCGCCGTCCTCGCCGAGAACAACGGCTTCGACTACGCGCTCAGCCAGGTCCGCTACATGGCCGGCTACGGGGCCGAGTTCCAGCACGAGTCGACCAGCTTCAGCCTCGCCCTCCTCCTCGCCACCCAGCGCCTGAAGGTCATCGCCGCCGTCCACCCCGGCCTGTGGCACCCCGGTGTCCTCGCCAAGCTCGGTGCCACCGCCGACCACCTGTCGAACGGCCGCTTCGCCGTCAACGTCGTCTCCGGCTGGTTCAAGGGCGAGTTCACCGCCCTCGGCGAGCCCTGGCTGGAACACGACGAGCTCCCCCAGTCCTCGGCTTCGCTCGAACCGGGGGGACCCCCATCCGCCGCTCCGAGGAGTTCATCCGCGCCCTGCGCCAGATCTGGACCGAGGACCACACCGAACTCGCCGGTGACTTCTACCGGTTGCGTGACTTCTCCCTCAAGCCCAAGCCGCTCAACTCCGCCGAGCGTCCGCACCCCGAGATCTTCCAGGGCGGCAACTCCAGCGCCGCCCGCGGCATGGCGGGCCGGGTCTCCGACTGGTACTTCTCCAACGGCAAGGACTTCGACGGGGTGAGTGAGCAGATCGCGGACGTTCGCCGGTCCGCCGCCGAAGTCGGCCGCCGGGCACCGAAGTTCGGCCTCAACGGCTTCCTCATCGCCCGCGACACCGAGGCGGAGGCCCGCGACATCCTCCGCGAGATCGTCGCCCAGGCCGACACCGAGGCCGTCGAGGGCTTCGGCGCTGCCGTGAAGCAGGCCGGCCAGGCCACCGCCGACGGCAAGGGCATGTGGCAGGACTCCAGCTTCGAGGACCTCGTCCAGTACAACGACGGCTTCCGTACGGGGCTGATCGGCACCCCGGAGCAGATCGCCGAACGCATCGTCGCCTACAAGAAGCTCGGCGTCGACCTCCTGCTCCTCGGCTTCCTGCACTACCACGAGGAGGTCGAGTACTTCGGCAAGCGGGTGCTGCCGCTCGTGCGCGAGCTGGAGGCCCAACTCCCGGGCGCCGAGGCGGACGAGTCGGAGTCCGTCCCCGCCCAGGCCTGACCACCACCGCGCCTCCCGCACCGCTCTGCGAAAGAGGTCACCGCACCATGAGCACCCTCACGCCCACCGACTCGCAACACAGCCTCGCCCCACAGACCTGGCGCAACGTCCGCACCCACACCCTCCACGACCACGTCGCCCACAAGCGGCCCGAGGTCGGCCGCCGGGTCCTCGAAGGCGAACTGCCAGAACCCACCCGGTACTTCTGACCACTTCCCAGGGGAGCCTCCGTTCCGCGAAGGCGCCCCTCCTGCCCGAAGGAAGCCCCATGGCCACCATCCTGTCCGTCTCCGGCAGCCCCTCCGCCTCCTCCCGCACCGGCAAGCTGCTGCGCCACCTCGACACCCGCCTCGCCGGGCAGGGCCACGAGGTGATCCCGCTGGACGTCCGCACCATCCCAGCCGAGGCGCTGCTCGGCGCCGACTTCCGGCACCCCGCGATCGTCGAGGCCACCGAGCTCTTCGAACGCGCCGACGGCGTCGTCATCGGCACCCCCGTCTACAAGGCGGCCTACTCCGGTGTCCTCAAGGCGCTCCTCGACCTGCTCCCGCAGTACGCCCTGACCGGCAAGACCGTCCTGCCGCTGGCCACCGGCGGCACCACCGCCCATGTCCTGGCCATCGACTACGCCTTGCGCCCGGTGCTCAGCTCCATGGGCGCGGCGCACATCGTGCAGGGCTGGTTCACCCTCGACAAGGACATCACCGCCCACGAGGACGGCTCCCTCACCGTCGCCCCGGCCGCGATCGAGGCTCTCACCCAGGTGCTCGACCAGTTCTCGACGGCCCTGGGCCCCGTCCCGCTGCTGGCCGCGGCGGGCTGACACCGTGACCGCGAAAGTCATCGCCGACGACGTCGAGGCCCTGACGGTGGCCAGTGCCCTCGCCGACGAGTTCCGCGCCGGCGCCTCCGAACGCGACGCCGAACGCCGTTTGCCGCGCGAGGAGTTGGACCGCCTGTCCGCGTCCGGGCTGCTCGCGGTCACCGTGCCCGCCGAGCACGGGGGAGCGGATGTACGGCAGGAGACCCTGGCCGAGATCTTCCGGCTGCTCGCCTCGGCGGACGCGAGCCTCGCCCAGATCCCGCAGAGCCACTTCGTGTACGTCAATGTGATCCACCGTCAGGGCACCCCGGAGCAGCGGGAGTTCTTCTTCGGCGAGGTGCTCGCCGGGCGCCGCTTCGGCAACGCCCAGTCGGAGGCGGGCACGAGACACGTCCAGGACATCCGCACCCGCCTGGAACCCGGCCCCGACGGCTCGTACACGCTCACCGGCGTCAAGCACTACTCCACCGGTGCGCTCTTCGCCGACTGGATCCCGGTGCTGGCCCGCACCGAGGACGACAACCTGCACGTCGCGTACGTCCCCCGGGAGGCCCCCGGGCTCACCGTGGTCGACGACTGGGACGGTCTGGGCCAGCGGACCACCGCCAGCGGCACCGTCCGCCTGGCGGGTGTGAGGGTTCCCGGCGACCGTGTGCTCCCGCACCACCTCACCTTCCACGGGCCCCAACTCCACGGCGCGGTCGCGCAGTTGCTGCACACGGCCATCGACGCGGGTATCGCCGGGGGAGCGCTGGCCGAGGCCGCCGAGTTCGTCCGCACGAAGAGCCGCCCCTGGTTCGAGAGCGGAGCCGAGACCGCCGCCGAGGATCCCCTGCTGATCCAGCGGTTCGGTGAACTCGCCATCCAGGTGCGGGCGTCGGAGGCGCTGCTGCGTGAAGCCGCCCGCGCGGTGGACCTGGCCCGCGCGGACCTGACCGACGACACGGCGGCCGAGGCGTCCATCGCGGTCGCCGCCGCGAAGGCGCACGCCGCGCAGACCGCCGTGGAGGTCGCGAGCGCCCTGTTCGAGGTGTCCGGCACCCGCTCCGCACTCAACTCCCTGAATCTGCACCGGCACTGGCGCGACGCCCGCACTCACACCCTGCACGACCCGGCCCGCTGGAAGGTCCAGCACATCGGCAGATACGTCCTCAACGGCACGCGGCCGCCCCGCCACGGCCTCCTCTAGCTGACCTTCCCCGAAACGGAGACCCCCGTGTCCCTCACCTTCCACTGGTTCCTCCCCACCAACGGCGACAGCCGGCATGTCGTCGGCGGCGGCCACGGCACGCCGGCCACCGCGTTCGGACGGGACCGGCCGCCGACGGTCGCCTACCTGAGCCAGATCGCCCGCGCCGCCGAGGACCTGGGTTTCGTGGGCGCGCTCACCCCCACGGGCGCCTGGTGCGAGGACGCGTGGCTGACCACCGCGATGGTCGCCCAGCAGAGCGAGCGCCTGAAGTTCCTGGTCGCCTTCCGGCCCGGTTTCGTCTCGCCGACGCTCGCCGCGCAGATGGCGTCCACCTTCCAGCGGCAGAGTGGCGGACGGCTCCTGCTGAACGTCGTCACCGGCGGCGAGAGCCATGAGCAGCGCGCGTACGGCGACTTCCTGGACAAGGACGACCGGTATCGCCGTACCGGTGAATTCCTGGAGATCGTACGGGGACTGTGGGAGGGCAAGACCGTCGATCTGCGCGGCGAGCACCTCCAGGTCGAGGACGCGAAGCTGGCCCGGGTGCCCGACCCGGTCCCCGAGGTGTACTTCGGGGGTTCCTCACCCATCGCCGGGGAGATCGCGGCCCAGCACGTCGACGTGTATCTCACCTGGGGCGAACCGCCCGCCCAGGTCGCCCAGAAGATCGCCTGGATCCGTGGACTGGCGGCGAAAGCGGGCCGCACCATCCGCTTCGGCATCCGGCTGCACGTCATCACCCGCGACACCTCCGAGCAGGCCTGGGCGGAGGCGGAGCGGCTGCTGGCGGGCTTCGACGCCCAGACCGTGAAGTCCGTGCAGGCGGGACTGGCGCGCAGCGAGTCCGAGGGACAGCAGCGGATGCTCGCGCTGCACGGGGGCGGCAACCGGGACGGGCTGGAGATCCACCCCAACCTGTGGGCCGGGATCGGGCTGGTGCGCGGCGGCGCGGGGACGGCGCTGGTCGGCAGCCACGAGGAGGTCGCCGAGCGGATCAAGGAGTATCACGCGCTGGGGATCGACGAGTTCGTCTTCTCCGGCTACCCGCATCTGGAGGAGGCGTACTGGTTCGGGGAAGGGGTGCTGCCGAGGCTGGCCGCGGAGGGGTTGTGGCGTCATCCGCACGGTGACCAGGCTGTGCCGTCGACGCAGGTGCCGTTCGCCGGCTGAGGGGGGTGGTTTCTCCCGTCCGGCGAGTGCGGGTTGGTTGTGGCTGGTCGCACGAGTTGCGGTTCCCCGCGCCCCCAAGGAGGTTCAGCCGGCCAGGGCTCGCAGGTGAGCCTGCCTCGACTCCGGTGTCTGGCCCTGGACCAACAGGAACAGGGACTCTCTGGCCAGGCGCTGGGCCTTGTGGGTCAAGGCCATTGCTCTGCCGCCGCCGGCCACCATCGCCGCCGTGGTGGCCGCGCGCATCAACTCGTAGGCCTCGGTACGCAGGGCCAGGCGTTCCGCCCGGTGGTCCTCCGGGGCGGGGTGGTCGGCCAGGGTGTAGGCGCGGTCGCGGACGTCGGCGAGACGGGCGCGCAGCGGAGCGGACGTGGTGTCGTCCAGCAGGGCGAGTGCCGTCTCGGCGATGCCGAAGACCGCCGGGGAGGCGTTGACGGTCTTCGCGCGGTCCGTCGCCGCCCATCGCGCGTACGGTTTCCGCAGGGCCACCGCCTCCTCGGGGAGCCGGAAGCCGTCCAGCTCCAGGGACACCGTGCGGGCCGCGGTGAGCGCCGCGAGGCGCAGCGGCTCCGACGCGCTCAGGCCCGGTTGCTCGCGGGCCTCGGTGAAGGCGAAGAGGGCCTCGTCGGTGTCCGTGACCCCGGCGAGCAGCATCACGTCGTTGAGGCCCCAGCCCGTGTACCAGGGGACAGTGCCGTCGAAGCGCCAGGCACCCTTCTCCCGGGTGACCCGGACCGGGGTCCTGGGGTACGCCCGCAGGTGGGCGTAGGCCACCCCGGACAGCAGCTCGCCGCGGGCCAGCGGGCCAAGGAGCCGCTCCCGCACGGGACCTTCGCTGTTGGCCAGGGTCATCACAGGAGTGTGGTGCTGGGTCTGCACGAACCAGGTCGAGCAGCACGCCCCGGCCAGGATCTCCGCCGTCTCCCGGGCCACGGACGCCGGCGCCGCCGTACCGCCGTACTCCCGGGGCGCGCTCACGCCGAGGAGACCCGACCGTTTGATCTCCTCGATGTGACTCGCGGGCACACCCTCCTGGTCGACGCGCTCGGCGTGGGGTGTCAGGAGGTCGTCCGCGAGGTTGCGGGCGCGGGTGACGAGCGGGTGCGGTGCGGTCATGGAGAGGATTCTTCCGGTCCGGCGGAAAAGATTCTTCCGGTGTCGCGGCACACGGTGTCGATCCAGGAGTGTGCAGTTCGTGTAGGAGGTGAGAGAACGACACGACGCCAAGGAGGACGTCATGCAGTACTACCTGCTCAGCGTGATCACACCGACCGGGGGCACGCCGCCCGGGCCCGAGGCCATGGCGGAGATCGTCCGCAACCTCGACACCTTCCACGCGGAGCTGCGCGAGGCCGGGGCATGGGTCTTCGCCGGCGGACTGCACGGCCCCGAGACGGCCACCGTGCTGCGCCCCCAGGACGGCGACGTACTGATCACCGACGGGCCGTATGCGGAGGGCAAGGAGTACCTGGGCGGCATCTGCCTGATCAAGGCCCCCGACCTGGACGCGGCCCTGGAATGGGGCAAGAAGGCGACCTGGGCCACCACCCTGCCCATCGAGGTGCGCCCGTTCATGCACCAGGCGGACGGCTGATGCCACACCCCGCCGACGCCGATGTCGACGTGGAGGCCGTGTTCCGCGCGGAGTACGGCCGCGCCGTCTCCGTCCTCGTCCGCTTCCTCGGCGACATCGACCTCGCCGAGGAAGCGGTCCAGGAGGCTTTCACCACGGCCGTGCGGCGCTGGCCGGAGACCGGGGTGCCGCCGAGCCCGGCCGGCTGGATCATCACCACCGCCCGCAACCGGGCCATCGACCGGCTGCGCCGGGAGGCGCGGCGCGACGAGCGCCACGCCGAGGCGGCCCTGCTGCACGCCGGTGACCCGCCGTCCGAGGAGGGCCCCGTGCGCGACGACCGGCTCCGTCTGATCTTCACCTGTTGCCATCCCGCGCTCGCGCCGCAGGTGCGGGTCGCCCTCACGCTGCGCCTGCTCGGCGGGCTCACCACCGGACAGATCGCCCGCGCCTTCCTGGTGCCCGAGCCGACCATGGCCCAGCGCCTCGTCCGGGCCAAGGCGAAGATCCGCGACGCCCGGATCCCGTACCGCGTGCCGCGCGACGCCGACCTCCCGGACCGCCTCAAGGGTGTCCTGGCCGTGATCTACCTGATCTTCAACGAGGGGTACGGCGGCTCGGCCGAGCTGTGCGCGGAGGCCGTCCGCCTCGGCCGCCTGCTGACCGACCTCATGCCGGACGAGCCCGAGGCCACCGGGCTGCTCGCGCTGATGCTGCTCGTCGAGTCCCGGCGGTCCGCCTGGCAGGACGCGCACGGCGAGCTCGTGCCGCTGCCCGAGCAGGACCGCGGCCTGTGGGACCGCGAACTGATCGCCGAGGGGCAGTCACTCGTCCGCCGCTGCCTGCGCCGCAACCAGCCCGGGCCCTACCAGATCCAAGCCGCCGTACAGGCCGTCCACAGCGACGCCCCGAGCCCCGACGCCACCGACTGGGAACAGATCCTTCAGCTCTACGACCAGCTCATGTCCCTCGCGCCCAGCCCGGTGGTGGCTCTGAACCGGGCGGTCGCCGTCGCCGAGACCGCCGGCCCGGGACCGGCCCTCGACCTCGTGGACACGCTGGACCTCGACGGCTACCACGTCTTCCACGCGGTCCGCGCCGAACTGCTGCGCCGCCTGGGCCGTGCCACGCAGGCCGCGCGAGCGTACGAGTCGGCCGCCCGGCTGACCGCCGACCCGGCGGAACGCGCCTACCTGGAACACCGGCGACGCGAACTCGGCCGGTCGCGACCCGAGGCGCACGGAAGGTAGTGCCCAGGCGCAGGAATGTATGCGGGCGTGTGAAAGGTTGGCATATACATCCGACTGTCGAGAGCCCTGTCGCCGACCGACAGGCCCGCGCACCCCGAGCGAGGCACCGTGAACGACCGCACCCCCGAGCAGCCCGCCGACACCGTGGCCCGGCTGCGCGCCACCTTCCGCACCGGCCGCACCAAGCCCGTCGCCTGGCGTACCGACCAGCTGAGCCGCCTGCGCGCGATGCTCACGGAGAACGGCGCCGACCTCGCCGCGGCCCTCCACGCCGACCTGGGCAAGAGCGCCACCGAGGCGTACCGCACCGAGATCGACTTCACCGTCCGCGAGATCGACCACACCCTCGACCACCTCACCGACTGGCTGCGCCCCGAGTCCGCCCCGGTCCCGGCGTACCTCGGTGACGACGCCAGTGCCTGGACGCGGTACGACCCCCTGGGTGTCGTCCTCGTCATCGCGCCCTGGAACTACCCGGTCCAGCTCCTGCTCGCCCCCGTGGTCGGCGCCCTCGCCGCGGGCAACGCCGTGGTCGCCAAGCCGAGCGAGCTGGCGCCCGCCACCTCCGCCGCGCTGGCCCGGCTGCTGCCGGCCTACCTGGACACCGACGCTGTCGCCGTCGTCGAGGGCGGCATCCCCGAGACCACGGCCCTGCTGGCCGAGCGCTTCGACCACATCTTCTACACCGGCAACGGCACCGTCGGCCGTGTCGTGATGCGCGCCGCCGCCGAGCACCTCACGCCGGTCGCCCTCGAACTGGGCGGCAAGTCCCCGGCGTTCGTCGACCGCGACACGGATCTCGACGTCGTCGCCGACCGGCTGGCCCGCGGGAAGTTCCTCAACGCCGGGCAGACCTGCGTCGCCCCCGACTACGTCCTGACCGACCCGGAGACCGCCGCCGCCCTGGAGCCGGCTCTGGTCCGCGCCGTCGAGTCCCTGTACGGGGCCGACCCGGCGGCCTCCGGCGAGTACGGCCGTATCGTCAACGAACGTCACTTCGACCGGCTGACCGGACTCCTCGACTCGGGCCGGGTCGTGGTGGGCGGCGACAGCGACCGTACGGTCAAGTACATCGCGCCCACCGTTCTCGCCGACGTCGACCCCGAGGCGCCCGTCATGCGGGAGGAGATCTTCGGCCCGATCCTGCCGATCGTCACGGTCCCCGGCCTGTCCGAGGCGATCGACTTCATCAACGACCGCGACAAGCCGCTCGCCCTGTACGTCTTCACGGAGGCCGAACAGACGCGGCGCAGGATCGCCGACGAGACCTCCTCGGGCGGCCTCGGCTACGGCCTTCCGCTGGCTCATCTCACCGTCTCCGACCTGCCGTTCGGCGGAGTGGGGGAGAGCGGCATGGGCAGCTACCACGGCCGCTACTCGATCGACACGTTCAGCCACCGCAAGGCGGTACTGGAGAAGCCGCTGAGCTGAGCCACCGGGCCACACGGACCGGCGGTGGCCGCCAGCCTCGCGCAGCGTCTCCCGCAAGCGGGCCCGCACGGACGGGGACAGCGACGCCACATAGCCGGGAGCCGGTCCCTGGCCCGCCAGGAACGGCTCCCACAGGTCGGCGAAGCCCGCGAAACGGGTCGTGACATCGATCGGGGCGACGCTCGTCCCGGTCAGCCCTGCCCCGGTCCACAGGACGCGCAGCGGGTCCGGAGCGCACAGGGGAAGCGGGCGCCCTCGTCCAGGGACCCCGCCGACGGATCCACCTCGATCGCGGCATCCCAGAAGCGGCGCAGGAACCCCATGCCGTCTGCGTAGCCCCACACGTACCCGGCGACCAGTCCGCCCGGCCGCACCGCGCGCACCGCCTCGCTCAGCGCGGTACCCGGTTCGGGCAGGAAGTTCAGGACGAGCCCGGTGACGACCACGTCGAACGCGTCCTCCGGCACGGGCAGCGCCTGCGCGTCGGCCACGGCGAAGTGCGCCGGCGCGCGGACGCGGGCCGTGGCCGCGAACCCGGGGGACCGCTCCAGTCCCAGCAGCGTCCGGGGGCGGCAGCGGGCGGCCACCGTCGAGGTCAGCGCGCCCGGGCCGCAGCCGATGTCCAGCCATCGCAGACCGGCCTCGCAGCCGAGCCACCTCACGAACCCGTCCGCGACCAGCCGGCTCCAGCGGCCCATGTACCGCTCGTAGGCATCGCCGGCGGTCCACATGTCGACGTGTCGCCCGGTCACCCCACCACCTTCCTCGACCCGGCCCCCGGAGGCCACCGAGCCCCATGATGCGCGCGCCCCGGACGAGTTGACTGGTCTACACCCTTGACTGGTACAGACCAAAGGAGTTGAGTGTGCTGCCACCACCCCCCACCACGGCCGCGCCCACGCCGTGACCGGTCCGGCCGGCACGCGCGCACAAGGCCCGGCTCCGCCCTGCCCTTGTCCGGGTGCGGCCGTGCTCCACAAAGGAGTTGATCCTGTGTCGAGACGCCGTATCTCCGCCGTGGTCACCGCTCTCGTCCTCGGCGCCGCGGTGCCGGTCCTGCTGCCGGCCCCGCCCGCGTCCGCCGCCGCGTGCTCCAGCTATCCGAACTGGGTGGCGGGACGCTCGTACGCCACCGGCGACATCGTTCGCTACACCGACGGCAAGGCCTACATCGCCGAACACGACAACCCGGGCTACGACCCGACGATCAGCACCTGGTACTGGGAGCCCTACGCCTGCGACGGCTCCGGCACCCCCGTCGGCACCTTCGTGGTGAGCGAGGCCCAGTTCAACCAGATGTTCCCGGGCCGCAACTCCTTCTACACCTACAGCGGACTCACCTCCGCCCTCAGCGCCTACCCCGGATTCACCAACACCGGCAGCGACACGGTGCGGAAACAGGAGGCCGCCGCCTTCCTCGCCAACGTCAGCCACGAGACCGGCGGCCTGGTGTACGTGGTCGAGCAGAACACCGCCAACTACCCGCACTACTGCGACTGGAGCCAACCGTACGGCTGTCCGGCCGGTCAGTCCGCGTACTACGGACGCGGTCCCATCCAGCTCAGCTGGAACTTCAACTACAAGGCCGCGGGCGACGCGCTCGGCATCGACCTGCTGGGCAACCCCTGGCTGGTCCAGAACGACGCGGCCGTCGCCTGGAAGACGGGCCTTTGGTACTGGAACACCCAGTCCGGGCCCGGCACCATGACCCCGCACAACGCCATGGTGAACAGTGCCGGATTCGGTCAGACGATCCGCAGCATCAACGGCTCCCTGGAGTGCGACGGCAAGAACCCCGCGCAGGTGCAGAGCCGGGTGACCAAGTACCAGCAGTTCTCGCAGATCCTCGGGGTGTCGACAGGTGCCAACCTGTACTGCTGAGGCGTGGCCAAGGCGTTCGTAAACGCGTACGGAGGCGGGGCGGGCGTGTGCCAGAATCCGCCGATGACCTCCGAAGCGATCACCGCGGACGCCGCGGGCACCTGGCAGCTCGGTGACCTCACCGTCAACCGCGTCGGCTTCGGCGCGATGCGGTTGACGGGTAGCGCCGCCTTCCACCTGGGGGCACCGAGCGACCGGGAGCGGTCGATCTCCGTGCTGCGCAAGGCGGTCGAACTCGGTGTGAACCACATCGACACGGCCGCCTTCTACTTCTCCGCGCTGCGCTCGGCCAACGAGATCATCAACAGCGCGCTGTCGCCGTACGCCGACGACCTGGTCGTCGTCACCAAGGTCGGCCCGTTCCGGAACTACTCGGGGGAGTGGGCCACTTCGGCCCGGCCCGACGACCTGCGCGGCCATGTCGAGGAGAACCTGCGCCAGCTCGGACGCGACCACCTGGACGTCGTCAACCTCCGCCGTATGCGGCAGGACTCCATCGCCGAGCACTTCGGCGCCCTCGCCGAACTGCGTGAGGAGGGCCTGATCCGGCACCTGGGCATCTCCGACGTCGAGCCCCGCCACCTCGCCGAGGCGCAGGCCATCGCCCCCGTGGTGTGCGTGCAGAACCAGTTCGGACTCGACTCGTACGACCCCGCCGCCGACGAACTCCTGCGGATCTGCGGCCAACAGGGCATCGCCTTCGTGCCGTTCTACGCCATAGCCGGCGACCGCGGCCCTCAGGGGGCGGCCGCCACCACCCACGACGACGCGGTCCTCGCCGTCGCGCGGGCCCATGACGCGACACCCACCCAGGTCCGGCTCGCCTGGACCCTGCGACAGGGCCCGCACGTCCTGGCCATCCCCGGCACCGGCAACCCCGACCACCTCGTGGAGAACGTGGCCGCGGGCGCCCTCCGTCTCACCGACGAGGAGGCGGGCACGCTCGACGCGCTGCACCAGAAGGGCGATTGAGGCGGGCCGCCCCTGACACGCGTATGTTCCAAGTCAGCTCAACGGAAAGGGAACCCGAGGTATGTCCGTCATCCACCGCACCACCCTCAAGCCGACCAAGCTCGAGCTGCTGACCGCCTGGTTGCCCACCCGGCCCTGGTACGCCGGTGGACCGGGCGAGCCTGAGCTGTCCAAGGCGGGCGGCTTCCGACTGGACGATCCGCAGGGCGAGGTCGGCATCGAGTTCCTGGTGGCCACCGACACCTCCGGCGCCCACCCGACCGCGTACCTCGTGCCGCTCACCTACCGAGGCGCCCCGCTCCAGGGGGCCGAGCACGCCCTCGTCGGCACGATGGAGCACGGCGTGCTGGGGCCCCGCTGGGCCTACGACGGCTGCCACGACCCGGTGCTTGTCGCCCAGTTGCTCGCCCTGGTCGAGGGCGGCGCGCAGGCCCAGGCCCAGAGCGTCAGCGACACCCCCGACCTGGACGTCACCCGCTCCTACGCGCAGGACGGTCCGCTGCCTTCCACCGCCCTCAACGCTGTCGACGACGAAGCGGGCACCGAGCTGTCCCTCCCGCAGGGGGCCACGCTCCGTCTGCACCGGGTCCCGCGGCCCGCCTCGGACGGCGAGTTCTCCCTCCCGCCGGGCGCGATCGGCCATGTCGCCGGCTCGTGGCGCACACCGGACGACGCCAAGGTCCAGTCGCTGTTCGCCGTTCTGTACCCGGGCGCTTCGGCCTAGGACCGCCTACGCGTGGCTCAGGTCGGCCGCTGCGGCGGGAAGGGCACGGTGCTCTCCCGGCGCGGGCGGCCGACTCCGCGTGACAGACCGGCCGGCCGTCGTTGAAGAAGGGCCTGCGTCATCCGCGGGGCCGTCCCGGCAGGGCCGGGACGGCCCCGCCGGGACACCCCCTGGCTCCCTGCCCCGACCGACTGGCGCCCCCGAAGTTTTACGTATAACCTCACCCGTCAAATCACCCGCTCCGAAAGGTCCTGATGCGACGCGTCGCCCTGGTCACCCTCGTCGTCGACGACTACGACGAGGCGGTCCGCTTCTACACCGAGGCTCTCGGCTTCCACCTCGTCGAGGACACCCCGCGTCCGGACGGCTCCCGCTGGGTCGTCGTACGGCCGGGCCCTCACCAGGACGCCACCGATCTGCTGCTCGCCCGCGCCAAGGACGAGAGCCAGCGGGCCCGCGTCGGGGACCAGACCGGCGGGCGGGTCGGCTTCTTCCTGCACACCGACGACTTCGCCCGCGACCACGCCCGGATGCTCGCCGCGGGCGTGACCTTCCTGGAGCAGCCGCGTCACGAGCCCTACGGCTCGGTCGCCGTCTTCCAGGACCTGTACGGAAACCGCTGGGACCTCCTCCAGCCCACCAACTGAGCCCGACCCGAGAAAGAACACCACGCACATGACCGCGTCCCGCATCGACACCGACACCCTCCGCCGGCTGCCCAAGGCCGTGCTGCACGACCACTTCGACGGCGGGCTGCGCCCCGCGACCGTGGTGGAGCTCGCGGACGCGGTCGGTCACACCCTGCCGACCACCGACCCGGACGCCCTCGCCGCCTGGTACTTCGAGGCCGCCGACTCGGGTGACCTGGTGCGTTACATAGCCACCTTCGAGCACACCCTCGCCGTGCTGCAGACCCGGGAGGGCCTGCTGCGCACGGCCGAGGAGTACGTCCTCGATCTCGCCGCGGACGGCGTCGTCTACGGGGAGGTGCGCTACGCGCCCGAGCTGATGCTGAAGGGCGGGCTGGCCCTGTCCGAGGTCGTCGAGACCGTGCAGGAGGGCCTGGCGGCGGGCATGGCGAAGGCGGCTGCCGCGGGGACGCCGGTGCGGGTCGGCACCCTGCTGTGCGGGATGCGGATGTTCGACCGCACCAGGGAGACCGCCGACCTGGCCGTGGCCTTCCGGGACGCCGGTGTCGTCGGCTTCGACATCGCGGGCGCCGAGGACGGTTTCCCGCCCGCCGACCACCTCGCCGCGTTCGAGCACCTGCGCCGCGAGAACGTCCCGTTCACCATCCACGCCGGCGAGGCGCACGGTCTGCCCAGCATCCACCAGGCGCTCCAGGTGTGCGGCGCCCAGCGCATCGGGCACGGTGTCCGGATCACCGACGACATCGTGGACGGCAAGCTCGGCCGTCTCGCGGGCTGGGTGCGCGATCGTCGTATCGCCCTGGAGATGTGCCCGACGTCGAACCTCCAGACCGGCGCGGCCACCTCGATCGCCGAGCACCCGATCACCGAGCTGAAGGCCCTCGGCTTCCGGGTCACCCTCAACACGGACAACCGTCTGGTGTCGGGCACCACCATGACCCGGGAGATGTCCCTGCTGGTCGAGGAGGCGGGCTGGACGGTCGAGGACCTGCGCACGGTCACGGTGAACGCCCTGAAGAGCGCGTTCGTTCCGTTCGACGAGCGCACGGCCCTCATCGAGGACGTCGTCCTGCCGGGCTACGAAGCCGCGCTCTGAAGCAGCCCCCTGACGTAGGCGGCCTGTCCGGCGTGCTGGAGATCGTCGGACAGGACGCTGATCAGGCGTACGCCCAGGGTGACCGGCGGATCCCAGTGCTCGTCCACGACCTGCTCGAAGTCCTTGGCGGTGAGGGTGCGCAGATACCCGAGTGTCTGTTCGTGCACGGCGTCGTAGTACCCGGTCAGCAGCTCACCGGAGTCGACCCGCACCTTGGCGACCTTGGCGGGGCTGTGCCCGTAGCCGGTGTCGTGGGGCGGGAGGTCGAGGCCGAACCGTTTCTCCCAGCCCTGCGTCAGCCAGACCTGGTCGAGACCGGAGACACCGGCCACATGGTCGTCCTGGACCCGGGTGAGGTGCCAGACGAGCCAGGAGACGGAGTTCGCGTCGGGGGCCGGACGGGCGGCGAGGTCGTCGGGGTCGAGGCCCTCGACGGCGGCGTGGACCTCTTCCTGGATGCGGCTGTACGCGTCGATGAGGATGTCCTTGGCATGCATAGGGTCCACCATCGCGCATCTTCGTCCGTCATGCGCCCTCTGTCTCCAGAAGTGTCATCAGCGCCCGCGCGGCCGGACTTGCCGCCTGCGGAGGCGGCAGCAGCGCGACCGTCTCGTACGCCGCGTCGTCGGTGCCCTTGAGCGGGAGGGCGGTGAGGCCCTCCCGCTTGTGCCGGAAGTGCCGGGGCACGACGGCGATACCGAGGTTCTCGTCCACCAGGTCGAGGAGGCTGTGCACGTCGTTCACCTCCAGCGCGACCGTCCGCCGTACGCCCGCCGCGGCGAACGCGGCGTCGGTGATCCGACGCGGCCCCCAGTCCGGATGGAAGTCCACGAAGACCTCGGCGCCGATCTCCTCCGGGGTCACCGCCGCGCCGACGGTCGCGAGCGGATGGTCGGGATGGCACAGCACGGTCATCGGCTCACTGGTCAGGGCTACGGAACGCAGCTGGTCGGAGTCGGCCCGGGTGCGTACCGCGAAGGCCAGGTCGAGACGGCCGGCGGCGACCTCCTCGGCGAGCGCGCCCGCCCCCGCCTGCCGCAGCCGGATCTCCACGTCCGGGTGATGCCGCCGGAACGCGGCCAGCAACCGTGCCACGTGTACGCCCGCGATGCACTGCTCGGTGCCCAGTGCGAGGGTGCCGCGCAGGACGCCCTGCACGGCGGCGACGGCCTCGTGCGCGGACCGCACCTGTGCGAGGATCCGTTCGGCCTCGCTCAGCAGCGCCCGCCCGGCCTCGGTGAGCGTCACCCGGCGGGTCGTCCGCACGAACAGCGGGGTCTGGAGCTCCCGCTCCAGCGCCCGGATGGAGGCCGACAGGCCGGACTGGGACACCATCAGCCGTTCGGCGGCCCGGGTGAAGTGCTGGTCCTCGGCGACCGCGACGAAGTGCTGGAGATGGCGCAGTTCCATGATTGAGAAGCCTATCCGCTGAATTCCATCGGATTCTCCTGTTGGACCACTGTCCCACGTCACGACAGAGTGGGCATCGGTTCACAGGGAACCAGGTTCACCGTGCCAACCCCTCTGGAGTCGCGTTGTACACCGCACACCCCGACCGTTACGCGGACATGCCCTACCGGCGCACCGGACGCAGCGGCCTGAAGCTTCCCGCGCTGTCGCTCGGCCTGTGGCACAACTTCGGCCCGGACCGGTCCGTCGAGACACAGCGCGCCATCCTGCGCCGTGCCTTCGACCTCGGGGTCACCCACTTCGACCTGGCCAACAACTACGGCCCGCCGCCCGGCTCCGCCGAGTCCGCCTTCGGCGAGACGCTGAAGACAGACTTCGCCTCCTACCGCGACGAACTGGTCGTCTCGACCAAGGCGGGCCACCTGATGTGGTCCGGTCCGTACGGCGAGTGGGGTTCGCGCAAGTACCTGCTGTCCTCGCTGGACCAGAGCCTGAAGCGGATGGGCCTGGACTACGTCGACATCTTCTACTCGCACCGCCCCGACCCGGAGACTCCCCTGGAGGAGACGATGGGCGCGCTGCACTCGGCCGTCCAGCAGGGCAAGGCGCTGTACGTCGGCATCTCCAACTACTCGGCCGAGCAGACCCGTGAGGCGGCCCGCATCCTGGGCGAGCTGGGCACCCCGCTGCTCATCCACCAGCCGCGCTACTCGATGCTCGACCGCCGCCCCGAGGACCAGGGAGTCCTCGACGCGCTGGACGAGCTCCAGGTCGGCTCGATCGTCTTCTCCCCGCTGGAGCAGGGCCTGCTGACCGGCCGCTATCTCGACGGCATCCCCGAGGACTCGCGGGCGGCGAGCGACAGCCCGTTCCTGAACTCGGACGCGGTCACCGAGGACCTGGTAGGGCAGCTGCGCGAGCTGAACGGCATCGCCGAGTCCCGCGGCCAGACCCTGGCCCAGCTGGCGCTGGCCTGGGTGCTGCGGGGCGGCAGGGTGACCTCCGCCCTGGTCGGCGCGAGCAGCCCGAAGCAGGTCGAGGACAGCGTCGGCGCCATCCGCAACCTGGACTTCGACGCGGAGGAGCTGGCCCGGATCGACGCGATCTTGAAGCGGTGAGCCCCATGGTGTGCGGGGCGTGACCCCAGGGCGTGCGGGTCATGATCCGCACGCCCTCGGCAGCGGCCGTGCGCCGACCTCCGGGTCGGTACCCGGCCGCGGTCAGCCGAGCCGCTCTTCCAGCCGCACGGTCACCGTGTCCCCCGCCTCCTTGCCGATGGCCCGGCGCACCTCTGCCTTCACCGGCAGCATGTGCGTGCCGTCCCCGAGGGCCATGAACGAGCTCTGGAAGGGCTGCCCGTCGATGGTGCCGCGGACCTTGACGAGTCCCCGGGTGCCGAAGAACTCCACGGAAGCGGGCCAGCGGACACAGGTCCAGCTGCCTTTCTCCGCGTTCTTGCTCAGCTCGGCGGTGAATTCCGCGTCCACTCTTCCGGTCGTGGCCATGACGCCCTCCGCTGTCAGTGGTCTCCCCAAGGGAGACTCCCCGTTCAGAAGACCACCGGCAGCGCGAAAACTCATCGCGACGACGTCCCTCACACTCCCGCGGGCACCCGGTCCAGGAAACCGAACACGGCCTTGATCCGGCCGTCCGCGTCCAGGGTGATCACGTCGGAGCCGGCCACCGGCGCCGAGCCGTCGGTCTCGCTGACCAGCTCCCAGGAGAAGCGCGCGGTGTCGTGGTGCCCGTCCACCGCGCCGGTCAGCCGGAAGGCGAAGCCCGGGAACTGCGCATGGGCGCCCGCGATCACCGCCGCGATCTGCTCGTGGCCGCCCACATCGGCGAGCGGGTCGGTGTAACTGCCGTCCGCGGTCCAGGCGGCGGCGACCGCCTTGACCCGCGCCTCGGGCTCCCGGGCATTCCAGGCCTCGAAGTAGCGGGCGACGGCAATCTCGTGACGGTCGGTGTTCGCGGGCATGGGAGATCAGCCTCCATCGAGGACGTATCCACTGGTCGGAAGCCGGATCCGGGCTCTCGCCGATCCGGTACCGCAACCCTGCCCGGATCGGCGCCGCGGGTCGATTACCCCTCAGGTAATGACGGCCTTGGCGGGCACGCGTGACATTTCGGCCATGAAAGGCTGTGAATATGCCAGGAGACTGGCCGGAAAGTTGTGGTGACAGTGTTTCAGTAGTGAACATACTCAACAGCTAGGGCACTTCACATCCAGCGAAGAGCCGGTCACGCACAGCGCATGAGCCGCACCGAAGGCGAGGCCCGGCCAGCAGGCCGGCAGAGCGACGGGGGGAGTGGATCGTGCACGACGAGTTCTTGTGCCACGTCACGGGGTACGGCACCTGTGGCGGTCGGCGCATCGGCGTACCCCTGGGGACCTACCGCGCTCCCACCCTCGCTCTCGCCCTGTGGTGGCTGCGCGACCGCGCCTCCTGGATGGCCGACCGGCTCGACCCCCGGCCGGAGGCCGAGCACTTACCGACCGGTGCGCTCGTTCCCGTCGCCGACACGGTGGCCGACGTGCCCGCCGTACTGCGCGCCTGGTGCGCGAACCCGGCCCAACAGGAGCTGGTCGCCTACGAGTTGGCCGCCGGGCGACTGGTGCGGATCGCCGCCTTCGACGACACCACCGAGTATGAACTGCTGGCGGAGTCGGTGGACGCCCTGCGGATGCAGCGCACCGCCGCGACCCTCTTCGCGCCCGTCGCCTGAGCGGCGTCCGCCCGAACTCGTCCTGGAGACCGAGACCGGCTCCACGGTGATGAGTCCGGGCCATGACTACCACGTCGGGCGCGACCCGTTGAGCGAGATCGTCATCGACGACGTCCGGGTCTCCGGGCATTACGCCGTACTGCGGCCTCAGGGCGGCCACTGGACCCTCCAGGACGACAACAGCACCAACGGCACCTACGCCGACGGCCGCCGGGTGCAGGAGTGGGGAGTGGGCCCCGGCAGCGTCATCCGCTTCGGAAACCCGTCCGACGGCCCCCGCGTGGTCCTCGCCGCCCTTCCGGAGCCCGTCCCGCGGCGCTCGTGGGCCGGGTCCATGCCCGCACGCACCGGCACTTTCCGGCAGCCCACTTCCGTGCGACGACCTGGTCGTCTCCCGTCGGCATGCCGAACTGCGTGCCCTGCCGTACGGGACGTACGAGATCGTCGACCTCGGCTGCCACAACGGTCCAGTTCCCCGCGTCGACCAGGTGCCCGTACAGCTCGATCAACTCGCGGACGGCCAGGCGGTCTTCGAGTGTAGTGTCATGCCCTGCCCTTTCGTCGACAGGTCGCACGCCCCCATACCCGGCCTCACCGGTGCCAGCCGTTCGCGGCCGCGCCACGCCGTCGCACCGGGCGCGCCAGCAGCCCGCCGAGCAAGCCGGCGACCAGACCCCACAGCGAGGCCAGTCCGAGCGCCGACCACAGCTCGGGCCTGAGGAACAACTCCCCGCCCAGGTCGCCGCCGAGATCGCCGATGCCGAGCAGGGACAGGCCGTAGTGCGAGGAGATCCGGCCGACGAGGCAGATCATGAGCACCGTGAGCGTCAGGGCCACCGCCATGTGCAGGGCGTGCTGCCAGGCGCGTGTCCGGGCCGGTGACCTGGCCGCCATCACGAAGGCGGTGGCCAGCAGCAGAACCGCGTCGACGGCCACCAGCCACCACACCCGGCTGTCGTACTCGGCCATCGTGCCGAGGTTCAGCGACGCGGTGTCCCGGCCGCGCAGCACCTCGTCGAGCACATGCGGCATGGGCAGTTCGAACGGTCCCTCCACCCTGCCGTTCCAGGTGGCGCCCAGACCGATCGTGAGCGTGAGCCAGGCCAGGTTCGGCATGCCGAGCAGGATCAACGCGCAGGTGTCCGCCGCGTGGCCCCGGGTCGCCGCGACGACGAGTCCGATGAGGACACCCAGGACCACGCACGCGAGCAGCAGCACGACCATGGCGTGCGCGGCCGGGCGCACCGACTCCTGGAAGCGCAGCAGCCCCGGCGGCAGCGGAGCCCCACGCGACACCAGCAGCGCCAGCGCCAGCACACCGGCGAGCCACAGCAGGCCGAGGACGAGGGTCAGCGGCACGTCCGTGGTGAAGCCGACCTTCGGCGCCACGCCGAACAGATCCCCGAGGTCAGTCAGCGTGTCGTCCCCGAGGGAGAGCGCGAAGGTCTGGCGCGCCGCGTAGGCCAGAGCGAGGAGCGCCGCCAGCCACAGCGCGACGATCCGGGCCGCCCAGCCGGCCAGTTCGGTGGCTCGGGCGACCGCCCGGTGCCGCAGCGGACGCAGGAAGCCCGTGCCGAGCGCCAGGACACCCACGAGCGTGACCGACAGCGGAATCACCGTCAGTACCGCCCGGGTGTCGGCGAGGTCCCCGGCGTTTCCCGACAGCTCGATCGTGCCGCCCACGGCCGTCACGACGGTGGCCGCGACCACACGGGGGAACGCGTTGTCGGGGAGGTCCGCCGCGCCGGCCGCCCACAGTCCCAGCGCGGCGGTCGCGCCCATGACGATCACCGCGCCCACCACCGTGACCGCGGCCTGCGCCCAGCCGTGGCGGGCGGCGACTGCCTGGTCGGAAGGGAATGGCGGACTCGCGGGCGGACTCACGCTGCCACGCCAAGCAGCCGCCGCGTCCCGCGCCCGCCGGGAGGGCCGTCCGCGTCGGCTTGCGGGCGACGCCGAATCCGGGCACACAATGGGGCGTTGTGGAAATAAGCGGCGCAATGGATCGAAAGCCGCTGTGTCCCGCGTGGGGAAGAGGGGCTCGTTGTCGGGCCCTTCGAGCCGCCGACCACCGAACCCTCGACCGACGAGCCACCGCCGTCGGACACCTCGCCCCCCTCGTCCTGCGAGTCTCCCCGCTCCTCCGGCGCGACCGGTACGGTGACGGCGCGCCCCTCGTGCCGAGCACGACGATCAGCTCAGGCCGGCGTAAGGGGCGTCACGAGGATGGGGGGACTGCGTTGCCCGGCTCGGGGTACGAGCACTGGTGCAGCAGCGTCCGGCCAGTCCGGCATTCGAGAGAGAAACGCATGATCGAGCACCTGGACGGGGCAGTGATACCGACTGGTTTCGACGTACCCGTGGAACCGCTACGGCGGGCGGCGCACTACACCGGTGAACCGGGATGCATAGCCGAGGCACGGGCCTTCACCGCGGGCTTCCTGGAGCAGCTCAGGACCGAGTGGTGCGCTGACGTGGACCGTCGCACGGAGGGTGACCTGCTCCTGGTGGTCAGCGAGCTGGTCACCAACGCGGACCGGCACAGCAAAGGTCCGTACATCCTGGAACTGGAAGGCACGGACGCCTCGGTGGCGGTGGTGGTCTACGACAGCAGTGTCGCCCTGCCCCGGCGCTTCCCCAAGGATCCCCAACGCATCGGCCGGCACGGACTCGAGATCGTCCACGCGCTGGCCGCCGAGATCGCTGTCGAACGGGTGCCGGTCGGCAAGCGGGTACGCGTCGTCATGGGACTGAGGCTGACCGCTGAGGCCGAGCGGGGAATGACAGCTGACCGCTGACTGAGGCCACGGAGGCCCTCGGTCAGCGATCGCGGGTGCCGCCCCCTTGCTTCCGCGTGGGGGCGGCACCCGCGATCGATGAACGGTTCGGGTGGGTCAGGCGCAGCCCAGCTCGCCCAGCATGCCCTGGCGCAGTCGGCTGATGATCCGCTTGATCAGTCGGGACACATGCATCTGCGAGCAGCCGAGGCGCTCGCCGATCTCCGCCTGGGTGGCCTCCTCCACGAACCTCAGGTGGATGATCTGCCGGTCGCGTTCGCTCAGTTCGGCCATCAGCGGGGCGAGGGACTGGAAGTCCTCCACGAGCCGCAGCCCGTCCTCCTCGACACCGAGGAAGTCGGCGAGGACGGCCTCGCCGCCCTCGGGCCCGTCACCGGTGAGCGCGGCGTCCAGCGACGAGGAGTTGTAGCCGTTCGAGGCGATCTGGGCCTCGACCACCTCTTTCTCGGCGATGTTCATCAGCGTGGCGAGCTCGGGCACGGTCGGGTCGCGGTCCAGGCGGCTGGCGAGCTCCTCCCGGGCCTTGGCCAGCTCCACGCGCAGCTCCTGCAACCGCCTCGGCACGTGCACGGCCCAGGTGGTGTCACGGAAGAACCGCTTGATCTCGCCGACGATGTAGGGCAGCGCGAACGACGTGAACTCGACCTCGCGTGCCAGTTCGAAGCGGTCGATGGCCTTGATCAGGCCGATCATCCCGGTCTGGACGATGTCCTCCATGTCGTCGCCGCGGCCGCGGAACCGGCCTGCCGCGAACCGCACGAGGGACATGTTCATCTCGATCAGCGTGTTGCGCGCGTACTGGTATTCGTACGTGCCTTCCTCAAGCTCCGTCAGGCGCTTGAAGAACTGGCGGGAAAGCGCTCGCGCGTCGCGTGGCGCGACGGTCCGCGGGTTCTCGACTCCAGGCAGCGGCGTGTCACCCGTCGTCCTGGTCCCGGCGGTCTGCCTCACGACCTGTGCCTCCGGCCGGATCACGGCGGTGTCCATTACCTCTCCCACGAAAGTCACAGCTCGACCTCTGCCTCTTCGGCCTCGGTTGTCCCGGGTCCTGCTCCAAGTTGCGGCCTGCGGGTACCCCCATCACAGGGACGTATGCCCGTCGGCCGCGAAACAACGAACAGGTTCAGGTCCTTCGGTCTGTCGCCTACCCGGGCCGTGACGGCGCATGCCCATGGAGTGGCCGCAGGCGGAAAATCGGTGGCGAGCCGCGGCCGCGAGCGCGGATGCCTGTCGGCGTGACCGATCCCGTGGGAACACCTCGGAGATGAGGCGGGCGGGCCCGGAGGCCGAGGGGCCGGCCCGCCGCGCGCTCTCGCCGTCGAGTCTCTGACTGCCGGGGCCGCTGCGCCATCTGGCTGAAAAGGAGCGGTACCGGTTCCGCGGAGCGAGGGCCGAGGAGGGCGTCCCTCGGCTCTGCCGCACCGAGCCGTGATTCCACCCAGGGCGGAATGCCCGGCCCTGCGTGGTCCAGAAAACCTAGTCTGAAGACGTGAGCAACCAAGCGCCGAACCAAGCCCGCGTGATTCCCCTGCGCCCGCCTGCCGCGCGCCCGGGGAACGCCCGCCCCGCGTCCGAACGCCCCGCCGCGTCCCCGCCCCGCCAGGCGCCGCCGGCCCCCGCTCCCCTCGAACCCCGCGCGCCGAAGGAACCCCTGTGGCGCGACCTGGTCGGTGACGTCCTGCGCCGCGAACGCCTCGCCCAGGACCGCACCCTCAAGGACGTCGCCGACGCGGCCCGGATCTCCATGCCGTACCTCTCGGAGGTCGAGCGCGGCCGCAAGGAGGCCTCCTCGGAGGTCCTCGCGGCCGCCGCCCACGCTCTCGGCCTGGGGCTCGGCGACCTGCTGTCGCTGGCCCACGGAGAGCTCAGCCGACAGCGGCACACCGGTCGCAGGGCGTCGGGCACGCCGTACAACGGGCTCTGCCTGGCCGCCTGAGCGACTGCCGGCGCCTCAGACTCCGACGAGGCGCCGGCTCACCACCTCGTCGGCCAGCCCGTATGCCACGGCTTCCTGCGCTGTGAACACCTTGTCGCGGTCCATGTCCGCGCGCAGCGTCGCGATGTCGTGGTGCGTGTGGCGGGCCAGCACCTCCTCGACCTGGGCGCGGATCCGGACCATCTCCTTGGCCTGGAGGGCGAGATCGGACACCGTGCCCTGCCGTCCGCCGCTGGCCGGCTGCCCGAGCAGCACCCGCGCGTGCTCAAGGACGAACCGCCGCCCGGGATCCCCTCCGGCCAGCAGGACGGCCGCCGTGGAGGCCGCCTGTCCGACGCAGAACGTCGAGATCGGCGCCTGGACGTACGTCATCGTGTCGTAGATCGCCATCAGTGAAGTGAACGATCCGCCGGGCGAGTTGATGTAGATCGCGATCTCGCTCTCCGGCGCCGACGACTCCAGATGGAGGAGCTGCGCGATGACGACGTTCGACACGCCGTCGTCGATCTCGGTGCCGAGGAAGATGATCCGCTCCGACAGGAGCCTGCTGAACACGTCGTACGACCGCTCGCCCTGCGGGGTCCGCTCGACGACGTTCGGAATCGTGTAGCTCCCCATGGTCACAGCCCCATCCGTCGCTTCGAGGCGGCCGGGCGGACGTCCGCGAGGGACTCCACGACCCGGTCCACCATGCCGTACTCCCGGGCCTGTTCGGCCGTGAACCAGCGGTCGCGGTCGCCGTCCCGGGAGATGGTCTCCGGGCTCTGACCGGTGTGCTCCGCGGTGATCCGCTCGATGGTCCGCTTGGTGTGCTCCAGGTTCTCCGCCTGGATCTCGATGTCCGCGGTGGTGCCGCCGATGCCCGCCGACGGCTGGTGCATCATGATCCGCGCGTTGGGGAGCGCGTAGCGCTTGCCGGGGGCGCCGACGCTGAGCAGGAACTGGCCCATGCTCGCCGCGAAGCCCATGGCGAGCGTGGAGACGTCGTTCGGGATCAGCCGCATGGTGTCGTAGATGGCCAGGCCCGCGTGCACCGAGCCGCCCGGGCTGTTGACGTACAGGCTGATGTCGGTGCGCGGGTCCTCCGCGGACAGGATCAGCAGCTGGGTGCAGACCCGGTTCGCGGAGACCTCGTCGACCTGGGTGCCCAGCAGGACGATGCGCTGCCCGAGCAGTTGGGTGGCCAGGTGGTCGTCGAAGCGGGAGGGAGGGGTGTCGCCCTCCTCGGCCCGCGGAGCGAGCGTGGCGAGTGAAGTCATCGGTTCTCCTCGTGGTGGCGGGGATGCCGTCGACTCCACTCTTGACCTCGGACGGTGCCCGCATACGGATTCTCTGCCCGCGGCAGATTCGCTGCGGGCAGAGCGGACCGCCGAGGCCCTACCGCGTCAGCCGACGCCCTTCTCACGCAGCTGCCGGAAGAACGCCCGTACGTCGCCCACCAGCAGGTCCGGCTCCTCCATCGCCGCGAAGTGCCCGCCCCGGTCGAGCTCCGTCCAGCGCACGATGTTCTCCGTCCGCTCCGCCTTGTGGCGCAGGGGGATCTGAGGGTCGCCGGGGAAGGAGGCCACCGCGGTCGGCGCGGTCGAGGGCTCGGTCGGAGCGGCGATCCGTTCCCCCTGGGCGTGGGCGCGCTCGTAGTACACGCGGGCGGACGAACCCGCCGTGCCCGTCAGCCAGTACAGCATCACGTTCGTCAGCATCAGGTCCCGGTCGACGGCCTCCTCGGGCAGCTCCTCGGAGTCCGTCCACTCCTGGAACTTCTCGACGATCCAGGCGAGTTGGCCGACCGGCGAGTCCGTGAGCGCGTACGACAGGGTCTGCGGCCGGGTGGACTGCACGTGGAAGTAGCCCGTCCCGTCCCGGAACCACTCGGCCCACCGGCCCCACGAGGTGAGCGTGCGCTCCCGTTCCTCGGGGCTCAGCGCCCGCAGTTCCTCGGGTGTCGGCTCGGTGGCGGCCTGCGCGCCGGGCAGCAGGTTGAGGTGGATGCCGATGACCCGGTCGGGGTGGACCCGGCCCAGTTCCCGGGAGATGCCCGCGCCCCAGTCGCCGCCCTGGGCGCCGAACCGCTCGTAGCCGAGGCGCGTCATCAGCTCGACCCACGCGTCGGCGATCCGGCGCGCCTCCCAGCCTGTTTCCCGGGTGGGCCCGGAGAACCCGAAGCCGGGAATGCTCGGCAGCACGAGGTGGAAGGCGTCGGCGGGGTCACCGCCGTGCGCGGCCGGGTCCGTCAGCGGGCCGACGATGTCGAGGAACTCGACGATCGACCCCGGCCAGCCGTGCGTGATGACCAGCGGGGTGGCGTCGGGCTCGGGCGAGCGGATGTGCGCGAAGTGCACCTGCGCGCCGTCGATCTCGGTGGTGAACTGCGGCCACTCGTTCAGCCGCGCCTCGGCCGCCCGCCAGTCGTACTCGTGTCGCCAGTACCGCACCAGGTCGCGCAGGTAGCCAGACGGAACGCCGTACGCCCAGCCCACCCCGGGCAGCTCGTCCGGCCACCGGTTCCGGTCGAGGCGGTCGTGCAGGTCGTCCAGTTCGCTCTGCGGAATGTCGATGCGGAAGGGCCGTATGCCGCTGTGGGCGGGCGAGAACGTCATGGTCGCGATGCTAATTGCGAACGGTGTAGCAGCCACCTGGATTAATCGCCCGCGCGACCGATGAGTTCCGGGGCCAGGATCGGTCGACACAGGTGACCGTGTTCCACACGCCCAGGAGGACCCATGACCACCGACGGATTCACCACGTGTCTCTGGTTCGACGGCCAGGCCGAGGAAGCCGCCCACTACTACGTGTCGATCTTCAAGAACTCCAGCATCGAACGCGTCGGCCGCAACGTCGAGGGAGGAGCGGGCCCGGCCGGCTCCGTGTTGGCCGTGGAGTTCACGGCCAACGGCCAGAAGTTCGTCGCGCTGAACGGCGGCCCGCAGTTCAAGTTCAACGAGTCGGTCTCCTTCCAGATCTTCTGCGCCGATCAGGAGGAGATCGACTACTACTGGACCAAGCTCACCGAGGGCGGCGGCGAGCCCGGTCCCTGCGGCTGGCTCAAGGACAAGTACGGCCTGTCCTGGCAGGTCGTCCCCGAGCACCTGATCGACATGATCAGCGACCCGGACCAGGAGAAGGCGGCCCGTACGACCAAGGCCTTCATGGCGATGGGCAAGTTCGACATCGCCACCCTGGAGAAGGTCTACGCGGGCGAGTGAGGTCCCGGTGCGGGGGAGTGGCCGCGGTGCACGGGGGGCACCGTGGCCACATGTCGTCAGCCCGCCTCGGCCAGGACCTCCCCGATCACATGCCGTGAGTTCTCCGCCACCGGCGGATTGGTGTGCCAGTAGTACGGCAGCGCGATCGCCGCGATCGACAGTGCCCAGCCCCGACCGCGCGCCCACTCGGCCTCGTCCACGTCCACCGCCTCACGGAACAGGCCGCGGGCCGTGGCCGGCAGCAGGCACCACGCGGTGATCAGATCGACGGCCGGATCACCCACACCCACGGTGCCGAAATCGATCACGCCGGTCAGCCGCCCGCCCGTGACCAGGAGATTGCCGGCCATGAGGTCGCCATGCGCCCAGACGGGCGGCCCGGCGTACTCCGGGGCGCGCAGTGCCTCCTCCCACCGGGCCGTCACCGCCGCGGTGTCCACCCTGCCCTCCAACTGGGCCAGAGCCGCACGCATCTCCTCGTCCCGGGCCGCCAGCGGGGCACCCCGATAGCCGGGCGGCCCGCCGTCGGGATCGATCCGGCGCAGGGCACCGACGAACGCTGCGAGGTCCTTGGCGAGCAGCTCCGGCTCCGTCAGGGCGCCGACGACCGGGTTGCCGCCCTCCAGCCAGCGGTACACGGACCAGGGCCACGCGAACCCCGTGCCGGGGCCGCCCAGGGCGAGCGGTTCGGGCGTGGCGAAGGGCAGCCGCGGGCCGAGCCGGGGCAGCCAGCGCTGCTCGTGCCGCACGTCCTCGACCGCGCCGGGATGCCGGGGGAGCCGTACGACCAGGTCCGCACCGAGCCGGAACATGGCGTTCTCGGTCCCCGAGGACTCCAGGCGCTCGACGGGCAGCCCCGCCCACCGCGGAAACTGTTCGGCGATCAGCCGTCGGACGAGCGGGACATCGATGTCCGCCTCGCCCTCTCGCATCTTCATGGCACACACGCGGCTCATCCCAGCGGATCGACCGCCCCTGTGTCGAAGGGATTTGCCGCCGCGCTCACGGCTCGCCGGCCCGTTCTCCGATCGCCCGGGTGATCTCGCGGGCGATGCGGAGGATGCCGGGTGAACGAACCGGACACGGCCGGGGCGTGGACGTGGTGGGCGCCAGGCAGAAGTGCAGGTAGTCCTTGTCGAGATGAAGGGCGGTGCGGTCGCGGTCGGGCTGGGTGCAGTAGTCGGGGTGGTCGTGCTCGTACTCGGTGCACGGCAGGTACTGGACCCAGGTCTGGCGGGCACCGGCGGGGCTCACCGCCCGGCCCGCGTCGACGACGAGGTCGCCCGAGGCCGCGGCCTGATGCTCGTAGAGGGTGTTCACCCGGCGGACCCGGTCGGGGGTGAGCGGGTCTGGGCCCTGCGACACCCACACGATCCGGGGCCGCTTCGCCCCGCCGGCCGCCGCGATCTGTTTCGTGAGCCGCTCGGCGTCGGCCGCGTACCGCGCGAAGTACGCGGTGCGGGAATCCGCGTACGTGATGCCGTCCATGCACCAGGTGTAGCCCCACGCGTTGCCCCAGAACTGCAGGACCACGAAGTCCGGGTGCGACGCGCGGACCAGGGCGGCCGCCTTGTCCCGGTCCGGCACCAGGGAACGCGCCCCGGTGCCCTCCAGGTAGTCGCACAACGTGGTCCCCGAATAGGGCGCGCTGGTGTATCTCGCGCCCAGGTCCCTCCGTAACTCCTGGCCGAGGACCCGCTGGTTCTCCATCGCCAGCGAGTCGCCGAGGTACAGCACGGTGGGCGTGTGCGCGGGGGCGCGGGAGGTGGGGCGCGGGGTGACGGCCGGCCGTCGGTGCTCGGTGGCCGTCGACGGCAGGTCCGGGGAGGGCGGCGGTACCTCCGGGCCGGACGCCGGGTCCGTGCACGCGCCGAGCAGCAGCCCGGTGAGCAGTACCCCCACGATCCACGCCCCGCGCATGCGACCACTCCCGTCCCGGCCGGCGAAACGGCTCCCCAGGCAAGCACAGCCGGGTCCCGGGAGGAAGAGCGCGGCGAACCGACTCGTTCGGCGCGCGGCCCGGCGGGCGGATGACTAGCGTGAGAAACCGGACCATTCACCGATCGGGAGAGGGCCGTGGTCATGGCCGTACAACCTGAGGGAACCCCCTGTTGGGCCGATGCGATGTTCAGCGACGTCGAGGGAGCGAAGAGCTTCTACGGTGACGTCCTCGGCTGGACCTTCGGCGAGGCGTCGTCGGAGTTCGGCAACTACACCCAGGCGTACGTCGACGGAAAGGCGGTCGCCGCTGTCGTACCGCCGATGCCGGGCCAGGAAGGGCAGTCGCAGTGGTGCCTGTATCTCGCGTCCCCCGACGCGACGGCCACCGCCCGCAAGATCCGTGAGAACGGCGGCGAGGTCCTGATGGAGCCGATGCAGGTGGGCGACTTCGGCACCATGTGCCTGGCCCGCGACCCCAGTGGCGTCGTCTTCGGCGTATGGCAGGCGGGGACCCACGAGGGGTTCGAGGCGCCGCCCGAGCAGCCCGGCGCGTACTGCTGGGCCGAGGTCTTCACCCGGCAGCCCGAGAAGTCGGACGCGTTCTTCCCGGCCGTCTTCCCCTACACCGCGAAGCGGATGCAGGACGACGCGGTGGACTTCCACATGTTCGAGATCGAGGGCAACACGGTCCTCGGCCGTATGAAGATGACGGAGGATTTCCCGCCGGAGGTGCCGCCGTACGTCAACGTCTACTTCAGCGTCGACAACTGCGACGACGCCGTCGCCCGCGCCACCAAGCTCGGCGGTGTCCTCCGGTTCGGCCCGATGGACACCCCGTTCGGCCGCTTCGCCGCCCTCAGCGACCCGCAGGGCGCGAGCTTCTCGGTGATCGACGTCACGACGACGGCCGGGGAGATGCCAAAGATCGCGGACGTCTCCTGACGGACGTCCGGACGCCTCGCGCGGCCATGGCATGATCGGGCGCATGCATGAACGTGTGGTGGCCGCGTGTGACGGGGCTTCGAAGGGAAACCCCGGGCCGGCGGCCTGGGCCTGGGTGGTCGCCGACGAGTCGGAGAGCCCGACCCGGTGGGAGGCGGGGCCGCTCGGCAAGGCCACCAACAACGTGGCCGAACTGACCGCTCTGGAACGGCTGTTGGCGTCGACCGACCCGGATGTGCCGCTGGAGGTCCGGATGGACTCCCAGTACGCGATGAAGGCCGTCACCACCTGGCTGCCCGGCTGGAAGCGCAACGGCTGGAAGACGTCCGCCGGTAAACCGGTCGCCAACCAGGACCTGGTGGTCCGCATCGACGAACTGCTCGACGGACGCTCCGTCGAGTTCCGTTACGTGCCCGCCCACCAGGTCGACGGGGACCGGCTCAACGACTTCGCGGACCGCGCCGCGAGCCACGCCGCGATCGTGCAGGAACCCGCGGGCAGCGGCCTCGGTTCGCCTCAGCCGCCGGCCGCACCGGACAAGCCCGCGGCCCGCGCCCCGCGGGCACGATCGGGTGGAGCCAAGGCCGGAACCACGGCGTCCGGCGGGCGCGGTGGCTCCGCACGGACCATCAACGCGAAGTTCCCCGGCCGCTGCGTCTGTGGACGCCCGTACGCGGCCGGGGAACCCATCGCCAAGAACGATCAGGGCTGGGGCCATCCGGAGTGCCGTACGGCGGCCGCCGGATAGCGCTCGGCGGTTACACCACCACGCCGCGCCACTCCCCGGTCTCCCGGCCGCGCTCCTCGATGAACTTCTTGAAGCGTTCCAGGTCTCCCTTGGTCTGACGCTTCACGAACCCGAGCTTGTCACCGACCTTCTCGGTGACGCTGTCGGGATGGAAGTCCATCTGCAGCATCACCTTGGTGTGCTGCTCGTCGAGCCGGTGGAACGTCACCGCACCCGCCTGCCGGGCCTCGCCCGCGATCGTGGTCCAGGCGACCCGCTCGTCCGGGACCTGCTCCGTGATCTCCGCGTCGAACTCCCGGTGCACCCCGTTCACGCTGGTCACCCAGTGCGTGAGTGTGTCCGTACGCTGCTCGATGCGCTCCACCCCGTCCATGAACTCGGGGAACGACTCGAACTGGGTCCACTGGTTGTAGGCCGTGTGCACGGGGACACCGACCTCGATGGATTCCTCGACCTGCGACACAGGTCATCGCCTCCTTCGTCTCGTCGGATGGTCCAGCGCGGGTACCCGTGACCTGCGGTGCAAACCAACCGGAGATCGTCCGGCGGTGATCGTCCGCGAGCCCACGTCCCGATTCTTCTCCTGCTACCCTGCGTTGCCGATCGACCGCATTGGGTAATCGAGACGAGAAGTAGGGGTGCGCGTGAAGGTCGCCTGTGTCGGTGGCGGGCCCGCCGGGCTGTATCTGTCGATCCTGCTGAAGCGGCAGGATCCCTCCCACGACATCACGGTCCACGAACGCGACCCGGAGGGATCGACCTACGGCTGGGGCGTGACCTACTGGCGCGGACTGCTCGACAAACTGCACACGCACGACCCCGAGTCGGCCCGCGCCGTCGAGGAACACTCGGTGCGCTGGAACCACGGCGTCGCCCATGTCCGGGACACCGCCACGCGACACCCGGGCGACGAGGGCTTCGGCATCGGCCGGCACCGTCTGCTGGAGATCCTCGCCGGACGAGCCCGGTCCCTCGGCGTACGGCTGGAGTTCGAGCACGAGGTGACGGACCGGAACCTTCCCGAAGCCGATCTGGTGGTGGCGGCCGACGGTGTGCGCAGCGCGCTGCGCACCGGACACGCCGACCGCTTCGGCGAGGAGATCAGGGCCGGCCGCGACCAGTACATCTGGCTCGGCACCACCAAGGTCTTCGACGCCTTCACCTTCGCCTTCGTCGAGACCGACCACGGTTGGATCTGGTGCTACGGCTACGCCTTCAGCCCCGAGCGCAGCACCTGCGTGGTGGAGTGCGCCCCCGAGACCTGGGCCGGACTCGGGCTGGACCGGGCCGACGAGGCCGACGGACTCGCCCTCCTGGAGAAGCTCTTCGCCGACGTGCTCGACGGGCACGCCCTGATCGGCCGCTCCTCGGGCCAGGGGGGCGCCCAGTGGCTGAACTTCCGTACCCTCACCAACCGGACCTGGCACCACGACAACCTCGTCCTGCTCGGCGACGCGGCCCACACCACGCACTACTCCGTCGGCGCCGGAACCACCCTCGCCCTGGAGGACGCGATCGCCCTGGCCGGAGCGCTGCACGAGCACGCCGCCCTCCCGCAGGCCCTCGCCCACTACGAGCGGGAACGCAAGCAGGCCCTCCTCCCCATCCAGAGCGCGGCCCGCTACAGCGCCCAGTGGTACGAGAACCTGCCCCGCTACATCCGGCTGCCCCCGGACCAGATGTTCGCCCTGCTCGGCCAGCGCCACTCGCCCCTGCTGCCGTACGTCGCGCCGCAGCTGTACTACCGGATGGACAGGGTCGCCGGGCAGCTGGAGACGTTGCGCCGGTTCAAGCGCTGGCTGGGGCCGAAGGTGGCGCGGACCGTGCACGCGCGGGCACTGGCCTCCCGCAAGTGACTCTCCCGGTCTCGGATGGATCTCATCGGAACAGGCGGTCCAGGAAGGCGTTGTCGAAGACACGGTGCGGGTCGAGCCGGTCCAGCGTCCCGGCCGCCTGCCCCCACACCGCCTCGCCGAACGAGGCGGGCACCGACGTACCGATCACCTCGTCGTCGTCCCACACCCCCTCGTCGGTGTACGCCCAGCCCTTGGACCACTCGACCCGGGTGAGGGCGTGCCCGCCGTCGTACGTCCGCAACAGGAACCGTTCCAGTTCGCGCAGGAACGCCTCCGCGTGCGGTGTGCCCGGCAGGGTCAGCACGTCCAGCCAGAGGGCGGTGTCCCACTCGGGATGCTCCTCGCTGGGCCGCAGCGCCGACAGCAGCGGGGCCCGGGCTCCGTCCAGCTCCGTGTCGGCCGGATCGTCCAGACCGGTCACCCGGATCTCGACCGTGCCGTTGACCGGGAAACGCCCCTGGGCCGCGTACGCCGCGAGCCGCTCCCGGTAGAAGGAGGTGAACTCGGCGACGACACGCTGCACCTGACCCCTGGTCGTGAGCACCGCGTAGCCGTTCGCGGTCACCCGCAGCGTGGTGGGTCTGACGTAGAGCAGCGTGTTCTTGGACGGCCCCCAGATGTCGGCGGACAGCGTCGCCACGAGCCCCAGCGCGGCCGCGTCGTACTGCGCGTTGCCGAGCACCGGCGCCAGATACCAGGCCCCGTCCGAGACCATCCGCCCGGCCAGCTCCGCCACCGGCGTCGGAATGGTGTCGGAGAACGGGTAGTTGTACGGCGACGTCACCCGCCGTGAGGTCAACGGCCGTGTCGGTGCCACGCTCCACACCTTCAGCCACGGGAACTCGGTGAAGGCGAACCAGATCGCCTCGATGCGCCCGGCCTCCTCCAGGTAGCGGGCGAGGGTACGGCCGTCGCTGCCGGGCGCGGCGAACAGCTCGCCGGCCGGGATGTCCGTACGGCTCACGCACCGCAGGTTGGTGTTCGCGCCCACGCGCAGCACCACCTCGGTGACCAGGGCCCGGCCGAGGTGGGTGACCAGCGCCGCGCAGTCCGCCTCGTCGCGGCGGAAGGTACGCAGGACGTACGCGTCGCTGTCCGCGTCCCACACCACGGCGGTCAGCGACAGCACGAGATTGCTGAGCGAGCCGTACGTGTGCCCGGGCGGCCGCCGTTCGCCGTGGGCCGGTACGGCGGTGCCGTGCGCGTCGATCGCCAGCGCCCCGCCCAGGGTGAGGTCCCCGGGAGCGGGCGCGGCGGTGACCCCGAGGCCGTGCTCCTCCAGATAGGTGAGCAGTGCCTCCAGCGTGACACCGGTGCCGGCGCGTACGGAGGTCCCGGACTCCAGGGACAGGCCGGTGAGATGGGAGGCGGTGTCGACCAGGAGGACGGGCGCGTCCGACGCCGTCCCCTCCGTGATCGTCAGCGGGGACCAGCCGTGCGAGGAACCCCGGGGGCGTACCGTCCAGCCGTGCCGCCAGGCCCAGTTGACGACGGCGACCGCCTGGCCCGGGCCGGTCGGCGCACAGGCCCACAGTCCGTCGGCGGTGATCTCGCCGACCCAGTTCCGGTACGCCGAGTGGTACAGGGCGACCCCGGCCGGGAAGTCCGGCAGCTCCTGGGCGGCCTGTGCCGGGTCCGCCGCCACCAGCACGGGTACGGCGGCCAGGGCGGCGGCGGACCGCAGGAAACCGCGGCGGGTCCAGGGCACGCTCATTGAACGATCAGTCACGGACTCACGCTAGGTGTCCGTTGACGCGTGCATGCCCCATGTCCAGGTGATTCACTCGTGTGGGTGAAAGGCTCAGGTGTCACCGGTCGGAGCGACCCGTTCCGTGGGCCTTCCTGACGGATGACAGACTGGCGCCATGGACGAGCGCACATTCGGTAGGTCGCAACAGCACGCATCCGTCGTCGGCCTCGGCACCTGGCAACTCGGCGCCGACTGGGGAGACGTCGACGACAAGGAAGCCGTGGCGGTGCTGGAGGCGGCGGCCGAGTCGGGGGTGACCTTCTTCGACACGGCCGACGTGTACGGCGACGGACGCAGTGAGCAGTCCATCGCCGCCTTCCTGGGCGGACGCCCCGACCTGCATGTGCTGGTCGCGACGAAGATGGGCCGCCGTGCCGACCAGATCCCGGAGAACTACGTCCTCGACAACTTCCGTGCCTGGAACGACCGTTCACGCCGCAACCTCGGCGTCGACCGTATCGACCTGGTGCAGCTGCACTGCCCGCCGACGTCCGTCTACTCCACCGACGAGGTCTTCGACGCCCTCGACACCCTGGTCGAGGAGGAGCGCGTCGCCGCGTACGGCGTCAGCGTGGAGACCTGTGCGGACGCTCTGACCGCCATCGCGCGGCCGGGTGTGGCGAGCGTGCAGATCATCCTGAACCCGTTCCGCGTGAAGCCCCTGCGCCAGGTGCTTCCCGCGGCCCGGCAGGCCGGCGTCGGCGTCATCGCCAGGGTCCCGCTGGCCTCGGGCCTGCTGTCGGGCAAGTACACCAAGGACACGGTGTTCCCCGAGAACGACCACCGCGCCTACAACCGGCACGGCGAGGCCTTCGACGTGGGGGAGACCTTCGCCGGCGTGGACTACGCGACGGGCGTCGAGGCCGCCGCAGAGTTCGCCGCGCTCGCCCCGGAGGGATACACCCCGGCCCAGCTGGCGCTGCGCTGGATCATCCAGCAGCCGGGTGTCACCAGCGTGATCCCCGGCGCCCGCTCGCCCGAGCAGGCCCGCGCCAACGCGAGGGCCGCCAAGCTGCCCGAGCTGTCCGAGGCGACGCTCACCGCGATCGGCGACCTCTACGACCGGAGGATCAAGGAGCAGGTGGAAGCCCGCTGGTAGGACGCCTGGACGGCCCCGGCGGTCCAGGGCTCAGGGCTCCAGCAGCAGCTGCCTCTCCTGCTCCTGGTCGCCCGAGGCCGACCCCTGGTCGCGCGTGGGGAAGACCTGGGCCAGTGTGCTGCTCGCCTTCTCCACGGCCTGCGGTGTGCCCTGCACGGTGACGGTCACCGGCGCGGACAGGTGATCGGCGGTGCCCGGTGCGACCGGGGCCGACCCGTCGGCCGTATCGCTGTCGAACGTGGCCGTGTGGACCGTGGCGTTCTTGTCGGCGGGCAGTTCCCGCGCGGAGCCGAAGGCGGGCTCCAGGGCCCGCACGACCGCCCGTGCGTCGGCGGTGCTGCCGCCGCTGAGTGTGACAGTGAGCTCGGTGTCGGACATGGTCAACGGGACTCCTCGGATGGTCGGCGTCGGACGGGCGGAGGCGTGCCGGCCTGAGCCGCCACGCCATCCGTCCCGCGGTCCGTGTAACCGTCCGTTGATCGCTGAAACAGTCGCCCGGCCGGCCGAGGCCCACCGCTCAGAAGCGGCCGCCGGTCAGGCGGGTGACCGGCCCCTGGGTGTGGCGCTCGGTGCGGCGGCCCGCCGCGAAGGACACGGCGCCCAGTGCGGTCAGACCGGCGCCGAGGCCCGCTGCGACGAGCTTGCGGTGGCTGAGCACCGTCCATGCCGTCTTCGCGCCCGCGGCCACCTGGCCCGAGGCCGAGACGATCGCCTGGCGCCCCACCTCCACGCTCTTGGCCGCGGTGTGCGCGGCCGTGCTGGTCGCGTCTGCCGCCCGCTGTGCGCCCGCCTTCGCGGCCGAGGCCGCCTCGTCGGTCTTGGATGCGGCTGTCCGCGCGGTCCGTGTCGCCGGGGCCGTCGCCTGGTCCGTGCTCTGCCGGGCCTTGGCGGCGGTGATGGCGGCGGTCTTCTTGGTCGTTTCCTTGTCCGATTCCGTCATGGGAACCGGTTTGCCGTTCGCCTCCGTCGCAAACACGTTCCGTCACACAGCCTTTCTGCGGCCCTCACGATCGGTCAAGAAGGTGTAACAGGTCAAGAAGGCGTAAAAGAGGGAACCCGGTGCACAAGAACGAAGCGAGGTTCGATCGAGCGGGGAGGAAAGTTGTCGGCCAGCGGGAAAGAAGTGGGCACCACCAACACGGGACGCGACGAGACGGAGGAGGAGAGAGCCGACCGCAAGTGGGGAGAGCTCATCCAGGAGGTCAGGGTCGCCCAGACGGGCGTGCAGATCCTGTTCGGCTTCCTGCTGACCGTCGTGTTCACACCGAAGTACGCGAGCCTGGCCGACCCGGACAAGGCCATCTACATCGTGACGGTCGTGCTGGGCGCCTGCGCCACCGGCGCGCTGATCGGTCCCGTGTCCCTGCACCGTCTGGTGTCCGGTCGGCGGGTCAAGCCGCAGTCGGTGGAGTGGGCTTCACGGTTGACCTTCGTCGGCCTGGTGCTGCTGCTCGCCACCATGACGTCGGCGCTGCTGCTGGTCCTTCGGGTGGCCACGCACGACGACTACGTGCCGTGGCTGGTCACCGGAGTGGTCGCCTGGTACCTGCTGTGCTGGTTCTTCGTGCCGTTGCTGGTCCGGCAGCGCCATACGACGAAGTGACTCCGAGTGCGTCGAGCCGACGGGCGTGCGGGCGGCCGGCCGGGCAGCAGTCGGTCCGGGTGGCCAGGAAGGGTCCGCCGCCTGGCCACCGATCACCACGGACGCCCCTCCGGCACGAGCAGGACGGCCATTGACCCGCGCCGCGCGTCAGCCGCCCGCGAGGACGTCCTGGAGGAAGTCGTCGATCCGGACCTGCTCCCGGCCGGGCGTCACGACCTCCCGGGTCTCCCGCAGGAAGGCCGCGATCGCCGGAGCCCACGCGAACACCACGGCGCGCTGGCGGCCGCCGTCGGGGCGGGTGTCGCCGAGGAACTCGACGCGCAGTTCCTCCCACATGCCGGTCGACGCCGGCCGCATCCGCACGTCCCCCACCCCGACCGGCTGCCGCAGGCCCTCGGTGAGCATCTCCCGGTCCAGCCGCCACCGCGCGAGCACCCGGCCGTCATGGCTGAACAGCGCGGTGACGGCGAACGGGTCCGCCGCGTCGTAGCTGAGGTGGGCGAGCACCGGGCAGCGCTCGGCGGCACCCGCCTGAAGCTGCACGACAAGCGTCTTGTGGACGAACGAGTTCACGGGAGGGCCTCCGGGGAGAACAGTCGTAGAGCCCTCTAGTACCCCCATCGCGCGCAAGATGCTCAGCCTTCCGGGTGATTCCCGCGAGCTCCGCGCAGCGAGGTGATGCAGGAGGCGATGGCCTGCTGGAGTTCCTCCAGCTGCTGGACCATGTCGTCCTCGTAGAACTCCTGGGCGTCGTCGAAGGTGAGCTCCTCGAACACCTTGGTCGCCCGCTGCAGGCTGCTGTAGAACTTCGTCCGCCGTTCCTGGACGCGCAGCTCGGGATCGGACTCCACCGCCTCGAAGACGAGCGACTTCATCGTGTCGTAGGCCTCCGTGGCCCACTCGCCGGTGTCCTCGTCCTCCTCCAGTTCGTCGAGGAGGGACAGGTGTCGTTCGGCCTCCTGGCGGACGTCGACGGGCGCGTCGATGGTCTGCCCCGCGGGGGTCTTGACCTGGCCCGACTCGGCGATCTGGCGGACGTATCCGATCCGGTCGGCGGACCTGCTCTCGGTGGCGACGGCCTTCTTCAGGTCGTCGGTGCGGACCACGTCCCGGGCCAACTCTGCCTGCAGCTCGGGGTCTTCGCGGACCCGGTCCAGCAGGGCCTGGCGGGCCGCCCGGGCGGTGGAGGGGTCGGCGAGGATCGCGGCGCGCAGCGCGGTCGGGTTCTCGGCGACCTCCAGCGCCTTGGTCGGCCGGATGCCCTCGGCCTCGGCCGCCTCCGTGATGGCGGTGCCCCGCTCGGAGGTGGCGCTGTTGCGGGAGACGTAGTAACCGAGCCACACGTCGGCGTCCGGCAGCTCCACCTCCTGGCCAGGCGTCAGCGCCTCGAACTGCGGGACGAGACCGTCGTCGGCGGCCCGGTCCCACGCCTTGTAGTAGCGCATGACACGCTCCGGCGAGCAGCCGGCCAGTTCGGCGAACTCCTTCGCCGACACCTTCGGCGTCTCGTCCGCGCCCTGGCCGCCGGGCCGCACGCTGCGCGCCACCATCAGGCCGAAGGCCCATCCTCCGGTGCGCGCGTAGACGCCGAACTCGCGCGCGTCCCGCGCCACGAGGTCGGACAGGGGCACGGGGGGCGCCTCGGACGGGACGATCGACAGTGTCACGGGTGACTCTCCTGGGCAGGCTGGTCGAACTGCGCTGGTGCGGTTCCTGGTGCGGTTCGGAAGCCTATTGCACCCAGCGGTGGCGCCCGGGCGGCCCCCGTGCCGTCAGTCCAGCGCGTCGTGCAGCGCGGGCAGCAGCGTCTTCGCCGACCAGTCCAGGTACTCGGGCTGGGACTCGCCGCCGATCTGCACCAGGGCGATCTCGGTGAACCCCGCCTCGGCGTACGGCCGTACCGCCTCGACGAAGTCCTCCGGGTCGTCGCCGCACGGGATCGAGCGGGCGACATCGTCGGGCGTGACGAACTGGGTGGCCGAGTCGAACGAATCCGGGTGCGGCAGCTCGGAGTTGACCTTCCAGCCGTTGCCGAACCAGCGGAACTGGGAGTGGGCGCGCTTGACGGCCGCGTCCCGGTCGGTGTCGTAGCACACCGGCAGCTGGCCCACCCGCGGCTTGCCCTGGCCGCCGTGCCGGTCGAAGGCGTCCAGGAGGCCCGCCTTGGGCTCGGTGGCGATCACCAGGTCGGCCAGCCGGCCCGCGAGGGAGCAGGACTGCTCGCCGGAGACGGCGATACCGATCGGCGGCGGCTGGTCCGGCAGGTCCCACAGGCGGGCCGACTCGACGTCGAAGTGTGTACCGCGACGGTTCACATGGCGGCCCTCGAAGAGCTCGCGGATGATCTCCACCGCCTCTTCGAGCATCTCGTGCCGTACGTCGACGGCCGGCCAACCGCCGCCCACCACGTGCTCGTTGAGGTTCTCCCCGGAGCCGAGCCCCAGCCGGAACCGGCCCTCGGACAGCAGCTGCATCGTCGCCGCCTTCTGCGCCACCACAGCCGGGTGGTAGCGGAAGCTCGGACACGTCACGTACGTCATCAGCGGAATGCGGGAGGTCGCCTGGGCGGCGGCTCCCAGCACACTCCACGCGTACGGCGAGTGACCCTGCGTACGCAGCCACGGGAAGTAGTGGTCCGAGGTCACCGAGAAGTCGAAACCCGCGTTCTCGGCCCCGACCACGTGGTCGACCAGGTCACGGGGGCCGGCTTGTTCAGTCATCATCGTGTATCCGATTTGCACCATAACGGCTGAGTCCCCGGTCAGCGGTGGGGGAAACGGACCGATCGCGGTCCCTTCGATCACGGCGCCGATCGGGAGAGGACGCCCGGCTGGGCGGAGCCGCGCGGCTCAGTCCGAGGTCTGCCGGAACGTTTTCAGGAAGGTGTCCAGGGCCTCCCGGTTCGCGGAGTCGTTCCAGTCCGCGGCCGGCGTGGTCCAGCGCAGCGAGAAACCCCGGCCCTCCCCGATGAGGAAGCCGCGGCCGAACGTGCGCGACCGGGTGCCGTGGGAGTCGTCGGCGAGCCACTCCATGTCGGCGGCCTCACGCCCCTGGTACGTCGTCGCGCGGATCTCACCGATCCGCTGGAAGCCGATGTCCGCCCGCTTCAGACCGGGTTCGACGTCGTCGCGCCAGACGGCGACGGGGTCCGCGCCCACGCGTTCGCTGTAGGTGACGGCGAGCGTGCGCGGGTCGTCGTCCTTTCCGAAGGTCACGCGAGACGAGAGGTCGCCCGTGCGCGAGGTGTTCAGCGCCTTCCAGCCGGCCGGGAGAGCCACGGAGAAGCCCTCCGGTGACTTGTACACACGGAATCCGGCGGGGAGCGCGTCGCCGGAAGGGGACGGTGTCGGCGTGGGTGTCGGTGTGGCGGAGGGCTTCGCGGTGGTGGGTGCCGGAGTGGGGGGTGTCGGCGTCGGCGTCCCGGGCGGGGAGGAGGCCTGTCCGTCGGTGACCGGGGTCGAGGCGCTCGGCCGGGATGCCGCACCGCTGGAGCTGGAGCTGGAGCCGGAGTCGGTACCCGGCAGTTGACGGGTCGCCGCGAGGACCGCGACGGACACCGTGACGACGGCCAGGGCGGTCCCGGCGACCATGGTCCGTCGGCTCCACACCGGGCCCGTCTGGTACAGGCCGCGCAGACGGGGCTTGGGCAGCGCCCGCAGAGCGTCCTCCGGCTCCTCGTTCAGGACCCGGGTGAGAGCCTCGCGAACCACCGGGCGGGTCAGCCGTTCCCGGGAGTTCTTGCGCAGCAGCCCCTGCACGGTCTGGGCGAGCGGCCCGGCGTGCACGGGACTGCGCAGCGGAAGCCGGTCCACCCCGCGCAAAGTGGCCTCCGGCCGGTCCCGGTCGCGGAACGGCGGCCGGCCCTCGACCATCGTGTACAGCATCGCCCCGAGCGCCCAGAGGTCGGCGGCCGGCCCGATGCGTTCGTCGCGGGCCTGCTCGGGCGAGGCGTACGACGGTGCGGTGACCCGGGGTGCCAGGGTCGCGCCGGTCAGGCCGAAGCCGGTGAGGACGACGGAGCCCTGGTTTCCCACGAACACCTGGCCGGGACTGAGCTCGCCGTGCGTGATGCCCTCGCCGTGCGCGGTCTCCAGCACGTCGAGCACCTCCAGGCCGATGCGCGCCGCCCGGACGTAACTGAACGTGCCCTGCTGGGCGAGGAGTTCCGTCAGGGGCAGGCCGTCGATCCATTCGGTGACGATCCACAGGACGCCGTGCTCCTCGACGGCGTCGAGCACCTCCGCGACCCGGCCCGGACACACCCGTCCCATGGTCTCGGCCATCCGGATGACACGGGCGGTGGCCCGGCGCGAACTCTCCCCGTCCAGGTCGGCCGGCAGCCCGATCTGGGTGAGGAGACGGGGTCGCCCGGCCCCGAGGTCCTCGCCGTACCAGCAGGTACGGTTGGTTTCGCGGTGGAGGATCTCCAGGAGCCGGTACCTTCCGGCGACCAACTCCTGTGTGGACACGTGCGCCTTGACCATGTCATCCCTCGCTGAACCCCTGGCTCTCACCTTTCCCAGAGGTACGCGGACCAGGACGGGGTGCGTTCAATGAATTCGCAACTGATGAGCACTGCTTCCCTTTTGTTCGACAGCTGTTCGACAGTTGTTCCACAGGCCGGTGGAACTGAGCGGGCCCTGCGCGGGTTGACGCGCTCCCGGCTCGGACCGGGTCGGCGGCGCCCCGCTCTCAGAGATCGCGTCGCACCAGGAAGTCCAGCAGGGACCGCAGATCGCCCCCGGCCGCCGGTTCCAGTGGCACTTCGGCCAGCAGCGCCTCCACGGCGGTGATGTGCCGCCGGGCCTCGGCCAGCGCGGCCGACCTGCCGCCCGCCTCCTCGATCAGCGCGGCGGCTCGCGCGGGCTCCGCGTCGGACTCCAGGAGTGCGGCCAGCCGGCCGGCCACGGGGGAGGGGGAGTCGAGTGCGGACAGGACGGGGAACGTCTTCTTCCGTTCCCGCAGGTCGCCGTGCACGGGCTTGCCGGTGACGGCCGGGTCGCCCCAGATGCCCAGCACGTCGTCGACGATCTGGAACGCGACCCCGAGATGCCGTCCGGCCCGGTCGAGCGCGGCGACCACGCTGGGCGGCGCGCCGCCGAGCAGGGCGCCCAGCGCGGCCGCGCAGCCCAGCAACGCACCGGTCTTGTGCTCGGCCGTCGTGCGGTACTCGACCGGCCGCACCCGGCGCGGCCCCACCCACGGGCGCGCGGCGAGCAGGAGGTCGTCGGCCTGGCCGCGCACCAGGTCGCCCAGCGCCACGGACAGCAGGCGCAGGGCCTCGGGGCCCGCCGATGAGCCGGCGAGGGTCTCGACGGCCAGCGCGAACAGCGCGTCGCCCGCGAGGACCGCCGGGCCCGTGCCGTACGCCTTCCACACGGTGGGGCGGCGTCGCCGGGCCGCGTCACCGTCCATGATGTCGTCGTGCAACAGCGAGAAGGTGTGCACCAGTTCCACCGCGACCGCCGCGGGCACCCCGGCCCGTCCGGGCGCGCCGGCGGCCTCGGCTCCGAGTACGGCCAGCGCCTGGCGCACCCCCTTGCCGCCGGTCGCCGTGGTGGGCGCGCCTCCGACCTCGCACCAGCCGAACGCGTATCCGGCCATCTCGCCCACCCACGGATGCAGGCGCCCGACCGCCTCCTGGAGCGCGGGCAGCACCAATCCGCGGCAACGGTCCAGGACTTCGGGGGCGGCGACCGCCGACGTCAACGCCGTCACCGTACGGCCTCCGTCCGCGTGTCGAACGCTTCCCGCGGCTGCCGCCGTGACGCCTGCGGCGAGTGCTCCGGTGCGTCCGCCCGGATGCCGAACTCCTCCTGGGCCCGCGCCACCATCTCCCTGGCGTGCCGCAGCCCGAGCCGGTCCAGGGTGCGGGCCAGATCGGCCAGTTCGGCGGCGGTCTCGGCGCGGTCGTCGCCCAGTCGGGCCCGGGACTTGGCCAGCCCGAGCCGCGCCAGGGCGGTGCCGCGCGGCTCGCTCATGTCACGGAACTCCGCGAGCGCCTGCTCGTAGCAGTCCCGCGCCTTCGCGTAACGCCCGGCGCGGTACAGGACGTTGCCGCGCATCTTGTGGTTGTACGCCAGCGCGCTGGACAGCTTCATCGCACGGCAGGTCTCCTCCGCCTCGGACAGCAGGACCAGCGCGCGCTCCGTGTCCCCGTCGCGCACGGAGACCACGTCGGCGAGCCCGCGCAGGGCCCAGGCGTGCCCACGCCGGTCGTCGGCGTCGGAGGCTATCTGGGCCGCCTCCTCGAACAGGGCGTACGCCGTGTCGTAGGAGCCGGTGTTGCGGTGGATCTGCGCTATACCCTCCAGCGCCCACACGGTGTGCCGCGCCTCGCCCCGCCGCCGGGCCTCGGCCAGCAGCTGCTCGTGCAGCCGGCCCACCGCCTCGTAGTCGCCCTGGATGCGTCCGGTCTCGGCGAGTCCCGCCAGCGAGTAGCCGCGGACGACGATGTCGCCGCCGCGTTCGCCGAGTTCGGCCGCCAACTCCAGCAGGCGCCGGGCCAGGGGGAACGCGCCGCGCTGCCGGGCCAGGGTGCCGCCGCTCCACAGCGCCCAGGCCATCGCCGCGATGTCCCCGGCCTCCCGGGCCGCGCGATAGCTCGCCTTCCACGCCCGGTCGGCCTCCCCGATCCGGCCCAGCCGGCGGTGTGCCTCGGCGACCGCGAGCCCGGATCGTGCGGCCTCCCCGTGCCGGCCCGCCTGTTCGGCGGCCCGCAACTGCTCGGTGCCGGCGGCCAGTACGTCGGTCAGCGAGGAGTTCACGGACAGGGTGGTGAGGGCGCCCTGGTACTCCGGGGCGAATGCCTTGTCGTACATGCCTGCCTCTCGGTCGATATACACGGCATGTCTACACGTGGTGTATACATCATGTGTATAGCGCGTCGGAAACCTGCCCCGGCCCACTGGGCCGGGGCGTCATCTGTTGGCGGTCAAGACGTCGGGACAGCCGTCGAGGTTGCCCGTGAGGCGTAGATCACGTCAGTGCTGCTGAGCCTTCTGAGGTGTCGCCTCGCTCGGCCGTACGACGGCGTAGCCCTCGCCCTGCAGCATCAACTGCACCGCCTCGCCGGAACCGCCGCGCAGCATCGACCCTATGGACTGCGAACGGTGCAACGAGGTCGCCAGGCCCGCCGTCCAGCCGACGATCGCGTCCGTGTCGACGTACACCGGGTACTGCGCGGAGACCGGGATGACCAGCGGATTGCCCTCACACGCCAGGCCCAGTCGGCCCTGCCCGGTGAAGACACTGTTGAACAGGCCGCCGCCGGCGATGCCGGCGCCCTTCACGGTCGCGATCCGGTACGCCAACGTGGCGTCGAAGCACAGGACGTTGCGGCCGTTGACGGTGAACTCGTCGCCCGGCTCGACGTCCACGACGAAGCAGTTCTGCGCCTCGTGCGCGAACCAGGCCTCGCCCTGCCCGCGTACGGCCATCAGCGGCAGGCCCTCACCGGTGACCGCGCGCTTGAGCATGCCGCCCACGCCCTGGCCCTTGCGTTCGAACTGGAGGTTGCCGCGGTAGGCGATCATCGCGCCCTGGCGGGCGAGCATCTCGCCGTTCACCGTGTAGCGGACGCACTTGGAGTTCTCGACCGTCATGCCCGCCTGTGTGGCCGGCTGGACCATGTGCTCGCTGGAAAAGAGATCGCTCTTCATGGGGGCATGGTGGCCCGGAGGGATCCCCTCCGCCAAGGTCGTGGCACCAGGCGCCGAAGAGCCGGGTGAGTGAGTCCGCGAACCGGTATGAAGTCGGCGATTCCCGCTGGGAGTTCACCCGGTCCGAACGGCCCGGGCGCAGATCTCGGACGTCGGATCCTGTTTCTTTTATTGACGGTGGAAAAGAAGACCCCTAGGTTCCCGAGCATGCTCCCGACACCCCGGGCCGAGAGGTTTCCGGTCAACACGCCTGCTGCCTCACAGATCTTCACCACCGTGCTGTCCCAAGGGCCCCTCACCCGCCTGGAGGTGGCCCGGCGTGCCGGGCTGTCCCCGGCCGCCGTCACCAAGGCGGTTCGGCCCCTGATCGAGGCGGGCTACCTGGTGGAGGACGCGGACGCGCAGGCCCAGCCCGCGCTGGGGCGGCCGGCGAACCTTGTGCGGGTCGACGGCGGACGGGCCCTGTTCGTCGGGGTCAAGGTGACCGGCGACGAGATCATCGGCGTGCTCACCGACCTGTGCTGCCGGATCCGCGTCGCTCGCCACGCGCCGCTGACCAGCCGTGACCTCACGGCGGCGCTGGCGGCCGTCGCGGACGTGGTCCAGGAACTGCGCACCGAGGCGGACGAGTCGGGGGCGCCCGTGCTCGGCGTCGGCATCGCGGTCTCCGGCGACGTGGACCGGGGCGAAGGGACCGTCCGCTACTCGCCGTTCCTGGAGTGGCGTGACGTGCCCCTCGCCGAACTCGCCGCCACGATCACGGGGTTGCCGGTCACCGTCGACAACGACGTGCGCGCCCTGACCGTCGCCGAGCAGTGGTTCGGCGCCGGGGCCGGGCTGTCCGACTTCGCCGTGGTGACCGTCGGCGCGGGTATCGGCTGCGGTCTCGTCGTGCACGGCCGGGTGGTCGCCGGCGCCCACGGGGTGGCCGGCGAGATCGGCCATGTGACCGTCGACCCGTCCGGACCGCCCTGCCACTGCGGCAACCGGGGCTGCGTCGAGGCGATCGCGGGCGACGCCGCGATCCTCCGGCGGATCCGCGAGGCCACCGGCCTCGAGGTCCCCGACACCGCCGAGGCGGTGCGCCTCGCCCACCTCGGGGTCGCCGCGGCACGGGAGGCGTACGCGCGTGCGGGCGAGGCCATCGGCCGCGGCATCGCCACCGTCGCCAACCTGCTCGGTCCCGAACGCGTGATCATCTCCGGAGAGGGCCTGGCCGCCTACGACCTGTTCGCCGAGCAGATCCGCGACGCCCTGGCCGCGGCCGCCTTCGGCTCCGCCGCCCAGTGCGACGTCCAGACCCGCCCGCTGACCTTCGAGGAATGGGCGCGCGGGGCCGCGGCCACAGCCATCCAGTCCTTCATCCGAGCCGACATCTAGCCATCCCCTACCGGCAGTTCCCCCCTACCGGCAGTTCCCCCCCAACAGGCAGTTCCCCTGCTGAGCCGACCCGGGAGGTACGACCCATGCGGTCATCCTCGTACGCCGTCCTGCCCGCACGCGCCCTGAGAGCCGCGGTGGTCCTGGCCCTCGCCGCCGGAGCCGTCACCGTCGCCCCAGCGGCCCACGCCGAGACCACCGCGCCCGCCCCGGCGGCCAAGCCCTATATGGGCTGGTCGAGTTGGAGCATGCAGTCGTCCAAGTACCCGGGCCTCAACCCGGACGGCGACTACAGCTACCTGACCGAGGCGAACGTCCTCAAACAGACCGACGCCATGGCCGCCAAGCTGAAGAAGTACGGCTACGAGTACGTCAACATCGACGCCGGCTGGTGGCGCGACAACAGCTGGAAGCCACAGTTCGACCAGTACGCACGGCAGAAGGCCGACCCCGACCGCTTCCCCAGCGGCATGAAGGCCGTCGCCGACCGCATCCACGCCAAGGGCCTCAAGGCCGGGATCTATCTGCCCGCCGGCCTGGAGAAGGAGGCGTACGGCGACGGCAAGGTCCCCGTCTGGAACGCTCAGGGCTGCACGACCGCCGACATCGTCTACGGCGACCTGCGCACCACCAACGGCTGGGACAGCTCCTACAAGCTCGACTTCTCCCGCCCCTGCACCCAGAAGTACATCGACTCGCAGGCACAACTCATCGCCGACTGGGGCTACGACTTCTTCAAACTCGACGGTGTCGGACCCGGCTCCGGCAAGAGCGGCGACCAGTACGACAACGTTGCCGACGTGGCCGCCTGGAACCAGGCCATCGCCGCCACCGGCCGCCCGATCCACTTCGAACTGTCCTGGTCCCTCGACATCGGACACGCCGCCGACTGGAAGAAGTACTCCAACGGCTGGCGCGTCGACACCGACGTCGAGTGCTACTGCAACACCCTCGTCAGCTGGGAGAACTCCGTCGACGACCGCTGGGACGACACTCCCGGCTGGACTCGGCACGCGGGCCCCGGCGGCTGGAACGACCTCGACTCCCTGGACGTCGGCAACGGCGAGATGGACGGCCTCACCAAGGCCGAACGGCAGAGCTACGCCACCCTGTGGGCCATCGCCAAGTCCCCGCTCTACACCGGCGACGACCTCACCCGCCTCGACTCCTACGGTCTGTCCCTGCTGACCAACCGCGAGGTCATCGCCCTCAACCAGGGTGCCGCCCCGCCCGCCCGACCGGTGACCGCCTCCGACCCCCAGCAGGTGTGGGCCGCGAAGAACCCGAACGGCACCTACACCGTCGCCCTGTTCAACCTCGCCGACGCGCCCGCCGCCGTCACCGCCGACTGGTCCACCCTCGGCTTCACCGGCAAGGCCGCCGTCCGCGACCTGTGGAACCACGAGAACCTCGGCACCCACAAGAACAAGATCACCGAGGCCCTGCCCGCCCACGGCTCCCGCCTGTTCACCGTCACCCCGCCCGGCGGCCGCCTCGACTGGAAGGGCTACGAGGCCGAGGCCCCGGCGAACACCCTCGGCGGCAACGCCTCCGTCGGCGACTGCGCCACCTGCTCCGGCGGCAAGAAGGTCGGCAACCTCTACCTCGGCGGCAAGATCCGCTTCAACGACGTCGTCGTCGGCAAGGCGGGCACGTACTGGGTCAAGGTCGCCTACATCAGCGGTGACGCCCGCTCCGTCGACGTGTCCGCGGGCAGCGGCGGCACCACCCGCCACAAGCTCCCGTCCACCGGCGACTGGGGAACCGTCGGGACCGTCAGTGTGCCCGTCACGTTGAAGGCCGGCACCAACACGATCACCTTCGACAGCGGCACGAGCTACGCCCCGGACATCGACCGGATCGACGTCCCCCGACTTTCCTGACCGACTCTCCGGGAGCCCGCATGGACACCGACCCCGCACCGCTGCCCAGACGAAACCTTCTCGCCCTCGCCGCGACGACCGCGGCCCTCGCCGGCCTGCCCGCGTTCACCGCCACCGCCGCGCCCGGACGGCCCGCCACCGCACCGGCGTTCACGAGCGACCCGCGCCACCGTCTGTGGTGGCAGGCCCCCGCCGACGACCGGTCGATGATCGAACAGGGCCTGCCGGTCGGCAACGGCCGTCTCGGCGCCCTCGCGAGCAACGACCCCGGCCGTGAGGTCCTGCTGATCACCGACGCCACGATGTGGACCGGCGGCCTCAACGACTCCCTCGACGCCGACGGCCAGTTCCCCTACGGCCGTGAGGACTTCGGCTCCCTCACCCTGCTCGGCCGGCTCACCGTCGACATCCCCGACCACGACCTGTCCGCCGTCTCCGGCTACCGGCGCACCCTCGACCTCGACCGGGGCGTGGTGACGACGTCGTACGTCCGCTCCCAAGTGACCTACCGGCGGGAGATCTTCGCCAGCCGTCCGGACGACGTGATCGTGCTGCACTTCACGCAGAGCGGGGGAGGCCGCTACACCGGCACCGTCACGCTGGAGGGCACGCACGGTGAGGGCGCCGGCGTGTCCTTCGGCGCCGCGTTCCCGAACGGGCTGAAGTACGGCGCCGCCGTCACCGCGTACGGCAGCGGCGGCCGCGTCACCGTCAGCGGCTCGCACATCTCCTTCTCCGGCTGCAAGGACCTCACCGTGGTGGTGAGCGGCGGCACCAATTACGCGCCGGACGCGGCCAAGGGCTACCGCGCCCCGTCGCTCGATCCGCGCAAGCTCGCCCGCACGAAGGTCCGCGACGCCGCCGCCCACTCGGCGGGCACCCTGCTGCGCACGCATGTCGCCGACTACCGTGCGCTGTTCGGGCAGTTCGGGCTCTCGCTCGGCACGTCGTCCGAGGGGCAGCGCTCCCTCGACACCTGGGAGCGGATCCAGGCGCGGGCCCGCGACGGGGAACCCGACCCCGAACTCGAAGCGGCCTATGTGCAGTTCGGCCGCTATCTGATGATCTCCGCGTCGCGCGGCAGCCTCCCGATGGGACTGCAGGGGCTGTGGCTCGACGGCAACGACCCGGACTGGATGGGCGACTACCACACCGACATCAACATCCAGATGAACTACTGGATGGCCGACCGGCTGGGCCTGTCGCAGTGCTTCGACGCCTTCACCGACTACTGCGTCGATCAGCTCCCGTCCTGGACCGACCTCACCCACCGGCTGTTCCAGGACTCCCGCAACCGCTACCGCAACTCCACGGGGAAGGTCGCCGGCTGGACCGTCGCCTTCTCCACCAACCCCTATGGCGGACTCGGCTGGTGGTGGCACCCGGCGGGCAACGCCTGGCTGTGCGCCAGCCTCTGGGAGCACTACGAGTTCACGCACTCCCGCACCCACCTGGAGAAGATCTACCCCCTCCTCAAGGGCGCCTGCCAGTTCTGGGAGGCGCGGCTGCTCACCACCACCCTCGACAACGGGAGGGAGGTGCTGATCGCGGACCATGACTGGTCGCCGGAGCATGGGCCGCAGGACGCCAAGGGCAATACCTACGCCCAGGAACTGCTGTGGACCCTCTTCGGCAACTACTGTGTCGCCTCCGCCGAGTTGAAGAAGGACAGCGGATACGCCGAGACGATCTCCGGTTTGCGCAAGCGTCTGTATCTGCCCGAGGTGAGCCCGAAGACCGGCTGGCTGGAGGAGTGGATGTCGCCCGACAACCTCGGCGAGACCACCCACCGTCACCTGTCCCCGCTCATCAACCTGTTCCCCGGCGACCGCATCCGCCCCGACGGCTCCACCCCGGCCGACATCGTGGCCGGCGCCACCGCCCTGCTCACCGCGCGCGGTATGAACAGCTTCGGCTGGGCCAACGCCTGGCGCAGCCTGTGCTGGGCTCGCCTCAAGAACGCCGAGAACGCCTACCAGCTGATCGTCAACAACCTCCGCCCGTCGACCGACGGCGGCAACGGCACCGCCCCCAACCTTTTCGACATCTACGAAGTGAGCCAGGGCAACGGCATCTTCCAGATCGAGGCCAACTTCGGTACACCTGCCGCCGTGACCGAGATGCTCCTGAACTCCCGCCCGGGCCACCTGGAACTGCTGCCCGCCCTTCCGGACGCCTGGGCCGCCTCCGGCTCCCTCGCCGGAGCGGGCGCCCGGGGCGGCTTCGTCGTCGACCTGCGCTGGCAGGACGGCAGGCCGACCTGGGCACGGATCCGCAGCGTGGGTGGCCGGACCACGACGGTGGCGTACGGCGGTAGGGTCCGGACCGTGAGTCTGCAGCCCGGAGAGTCCGTCACACTGAAGGACCTCACACGATGACGGCCCGGTTCCCCGCGAGCCTGGGCCTGGTGGCCGGGATGCTGCTGTTCGCCTGCGCCTGCCAGTCCACGTCCACGCGGACCGGAGCGATCGACGCCCCGGCCGGCGTGATCACCTGGGGCTCGAGCGCCGATCGCGTCGGGGACGCCACCGCCGACCGCGGCTACCGGCTCGTCGTGCACACCAGCGTCGCGGGCCAGGGCGCCCGGATCCGGCTCTCCAACGCCTTCGGGGACCGGCCCGTGACCTTCGACAGCGTCTACGCCGGCCTGCGCAAGAAGGGCGCCGAACTGGTCCGCGGCAGCAACCGCCGGCTGACCTTCGACGGGGCGCGCTCGGTCACCGTCCCCGCCGGGGAGACCGTACTCAGCGATCCGCTGCCCGGCAGCCTGCCGGCCGCGAGCGACCTGGCGGTCAGCATCCACACGCCCGACGCGGCCGGCCCGGTGACCGGCCACTGGATGGCCATGCAGACGTCCTACGCCGGCTCGGGCGACCACACCGCCGAGGAGAGCGGCGCCTCCTGGGCGGAGACCACCGGCTCCTGGTTCTACCTCGACGCGGTCTCCGTGCGGGCGAGCCCCGGCACCGGAGCCGTCGTGGCCCTCGGCGACTCCATCACGGACGGCTGGCAGTCGACCGCCGACATGAACCGCCGCTGGCCCGACTACCTCGCCCGCCGCCTGCAACGGGCGGACACCGGCATCAAAGGCGTCGCCAACGAGGGCATCGCGGGCAACAAGGTCGTCGCCGACGGCGCCGGTCAGAGCGCGCTGAACCGACTGGACCGCGACGTGCTCTCCCAGCCCGGCGTACGGACCGTGTTCCTCTTCGAGGGCGTCAACGACATCAAGGCCCACACCGGAGTCACCGCCGAGGACCTGATCGGTGGCTACCAGGAGCTCGTCGAGCGCGCGCACGCGGCCGGCAAGTGCGTCGTCGGAGCCACCGTCGGGCCCTTCAAGGGCTGGTCCGAATGGGACCAGGACGCCGAAGCCGTACGCCAGGAGGTCAACACCTTCATCAGGACCAGTGGCGAGTTCGACGCGGTCACCGACTTCGACCGCATCCTGCGCAGTCCCTACGACCCCGCACGGATGCTGCCCGTCTTCGACGGCGGCGACCATATTCACCCCAACGACAAGGGAATGCAGGCGATGGCCGACGCCGTCGACCTGAAGAGCCTCGACTGCGCCGGCCCGGGCCCGGGCACCGAGCCGTGACTCGAAAACGGGTCGGTGCCCCGGCCCCGTAACGGCAGGAAGCCGTGGCCCAGTGGCTCAGGACCGTCCGTGCCCGGATCCGCTCGGCTCCGGACTGACCAGCCCCTGCCGATGGGCGACCGCCACCGCCTCCGTGCGGCTCGCCGCGCCCAGCTTGGCGAGGATGTTGGAGACGTGGACGCTCGCTGTCTTGGCGCTGATGAACAGGTCCTCGCCGATCTGCCGGTTGCTGCGGCCGAGGGTGAGGAGTCGCAGTACGTCCTGTTCGCGGGCCGTGAGGATCGTGGTGCGGGCGTCGGCGGCCGGAGTCCGAGCCAGACGTCCGCGACGGATCAGGGCGTCCACCTGCTGCAGCAGAGGTGTGGCGCCCAGCCGGACGGCCGTCGCCCGGGCCTCGCGGGCCGCGACGCCCGCCTCCTCGCGCCGCTCGCCCGTCAACAGGGCCTCGGCGAACCGCACTTGGCAGCGCGCCCGCTCGTACACGTCACCGAAGTCGAACGCGGCGACCGCCCTGCCCCAGGCAGCCGCGTCGGGCCCGGACACCGCCCGCGCCCACTCCGCCTCGGCCCGGGCCAGCCACGCCTGCCCCTCCGGCCCCTGCGGTGTGCCGTTCTCGCCGTGCACGGATGAGAGCCGGGCGAGGTCGCGCAGTTCGGTCGCGGTGTCCGTCCAGCGGCGTGTCTCGGCCTCGTCGCCGGTCAAGCGCAGCGTGGCGGCCCGGTCGGCGACCGCGGACAGGGCGAGGGCGGCCAGCCGGACCGTGACGTCCGGCGGAGTGCCCGCGTCGTCGGTGAGGGCCGCCACCGAGGAGCGCATCCGCTCCACGGCGGCCTCCGGCTCACCCCGTTGTGCCGCCGCGTCGGTCAGCACGATGGCCGCGACCAGCGTGCCCATCCAGTCGAACGGACCCTCCAGGAGCGTGCGGGCCCGGTCGGCGGCCGTCAGATCACCGCGCGCCAGCGCCGCGTACAGCGCGGGCCCGACCGTGAACCCGCCGGCTGCCACAAGCACGTCGGCGTCCGCGGTCGCCGCCCGCACGCACTCCTCCCAGCGGCCCAGCGTGTACAACACCAGCAGCCGGAGGTAACGCATCTCCAACGGATACGGCGAGGACAGCAGGCCCGCGCGGCGGGCCCGGTCCAGCCCCTCGGTGAGCCACGGCAGGCACTCGTCGAGGTCACCGGACTCGAAGCAGCCGACGGCCAGATTGAACAGAGCGCGCAGTTCCACCGGCGCGTTGCCCGAGCCGCGCGCGAGATCGCGGGCCCCCCGCAGCCGCTCCCGGCCCTCCGGCGTCCGGCGGCCACCGCCTTCCAGGCTTGCCAGCGAGATCAGCAGATCGGCCCGTGCGTCGGTCACGTCCAGCCGTTCCGCGACGCTCAGAGCCTGCCGGGCGATCCGCAGCGCCGTGTCGTACTCCCCGACCTGGCGTGCCGCCAGCACATGGGTGGCCGCCGCCCACACCCAGGTCCGCGACGGGGGCTCGGCCGGGATCATGGCGAGCGCCTCGCTGCTGTACGCGAACGCCGCCGTCAGGCTGTCGACGCCGATCAGGTTCCCGGCGAGCGTGTACCGGACCCGGGCGGCCAGCTCGGAGTCCGCGTCCTGGCCGATGTCCGCGAGCGCGGCGCGGGTGAGGGAGACCGCCCGGTGCGCCTGGCCGGCGTGCGCGGCCGCCGCCGAGGCGCGCAGGGTGAGCGTCACCCGGTCGGTGCCCTCGCCCGTGGGCCGCGCGGACGGCTCCACAGCCGACCACAGGTCCAGGGCGGCTTCGAGGTGCCGCAGTTCCTCGGCGGGCGCGCCGAGCGACTGGGCGTGTCCGGCCGCCTCCAACGAGGCCGCCAGCGCCTGGGTCAGGTCATGGCTCGCCCGGAAGTGGTGGGCCCGCTCCGCCGCGCTCTCGGCAGGACGGCCCCGCCCGGTGAGCAGCCGGGCGAACGCGCCGTGCAGCCGGGCCCGTTCACCGGGGAGCAGATCGGCGTAGACCGCCTCGCGGGCCAGGGCGTGCCGGAAGGCGTACGTGTCGCTGTGGCCGGAGACCAGCAGCTGCCGCCCGATGGCCTCCCGGAGAGCCGACTCCAGCTCGTCCTCGGGGAGCCCGACCGCGTCCCGCAGCAGGTCGTGCTCGACCTTGCGCCCGGCCACCGCGGCCGTGCGCAGCACCTGCTGGGCGGTGTCGGAGAGCTGCTCGAAGCGGATCAGCAGGACGTCCGCGAGGCCGCTGGGAACGCCCCCGGCCTCGGTGTCGGTGGCCGCGAGCAGCTCCTCCGCGTAGAAGGCGTTGCCCTCGGCGCGCTCGACGATCCGCCGGACCGTGGCATCCGGCAGCGGACCGGCCCGCAACGCGCGCACCAGACGGGCCACTTCGGGATCGGTCATGGGCCGCAGCTCCAGCCGGTCCACGGCGGGCAGCCGCACCAGCTCGGCCAGCAGCGGACGCAGCGGGTGACGGCGGTGCAGGTCGTCCGCCCGGTAGGAGGCGAACAGCGCCAGCCGGTGGGTGGGCGCACCGCCCGCCGACCGCTGGAGGATGCCCCGGCTGAGCAGGAACCGCAGCAGGTCCCGGGAGGACTGGTCCGCCCAGTGCAGGTCCTCCAGGACGAGCAGCAGCGGGGCGATGTCCGAGAGGCCGGCCAGCAGTCCCGCGATGCCCTCGAACAGTCGCAGCCGGTCGCCGGTGTCCCGAGCCGTGTCCGTGCCGCCGCCCAGCAGCCGGTCCACCACCGGATGCGCGGCGAGGACGTCCGTGAACCGTTCGTCGGCCGCGAGCAGCCCCAGGACCTCAGTGAACGGCAGATACGGCAGACCCACGTCACCGAGGTCGACGCAGTGCCCGGTGAGCACCGTCGTCCCGGCCCGGGCGGCCACAGCGGCGACCTCGTCCAGCATCCGGGTCTTGCCGACGCCCGCGTCCCCGGCGATCAGCACCGCCCGGGCCTCACCGCCCCGGGCGCGCTCCAGCACACCGGCGAGGCGGGCGAGTTCGTCCTCCCGGCCGATGAGCGGTGCGGTACTTGAGATCGTCGGCACGGATCCATCCTGGCAGGCGGCACTGACAGAGCTGCTGTGGGCGGCGGCGACCGCGCGGAGCGGCGAGGGCGCGGGGCCGGGGGCTCACTGCCGCAACGTCCGGGCCCAGTCGGCCGGCACCCGTCCCGCGGGGCCCGGCGTGGGCTGGTCCGCCGGATGGCTTGCCGGCGGCGCGAGTTCCGGCCCCGACTCGTACAGCTCGTTGGTCGCGTAGTTCCAGTACCAGCCCTCGCCGGGCTCGAAGCTCTGCACCAGGGGATGCCCGGTGCTCTTGTAGTGGCCGGTCGCGTGCTGGGCGGGGGACGAGTCGCAGCAGCCGATGTGCCCACACTGCGCGCAGCGCCGGAGATGGAACCACCAGCCGCCGGCCGCGTCGCACTCCACGCATCCGGCGCCGCTCGGCGCGACGTCCGGGGCGATTCCGTCGATTCCGTTGTCGCTGGTCATACGGGCTCCTCGGAGGGTGTGTCGGGGTCCGCGGCGGTGAGCGGAAGCAGGACCTGGAAGCGGGTGTCGCCGGGTTCGGACTCGACCTGGAGGGAGCCGTGGTGCTTGTTGACGATGATCCGCCAGGAGATGTCCAGGCCCAGCCCGGTGCCGTCGCCCACCGGCTTGGTGGTGAAGAACGGGTCGAAGATGCGGCCGCGGATCTCCTTGGGCACACCGGGCCCGGTGTCGCGGAACTCCACCAGCAGCCGGTCGTTGTCCAGCGCCGTCCGCACGGTCAACGTCCCTTCTCCGCCAGCGCTGTTGATGGCGTGGACCGCGTTGTCGATCAGGTTGGTCCACACCTGGTTGAGCTCCGCCGGGTACGCCGGCACCTTCGGGACCGTACGGTCGTACTCCTTGACCAGCTTGATCCGCGGGCCGATCTTGCCCGACAGCATCAGCAGGGTGCTGTCGAGGAGTTCGTGCACGTCGGCGACCTGGTAGGGGGCCCGGTCCAGCTGCGAGTACTGCTTGGCGGCGTCGACGAGATGGGAGATGCGGTTGGTGGAGTCGTTGATCTCGTCCATCAACAGCTCGGTCTCCACGGTGTAGTTGAGCCAGCCGATCGCGTTCGGCAGGATCTCCTCGTCGACGGCGGCCGCTACCCGGTCCAGCCAGTCCGCGTCGAGACCGGCCTGTACGAAGGTGGGCGCGATCCGCCAGCCGTCCGCGATGCCGTGGTCGTCGAGCCAGTCCGTGAGGGTGTCCTCCCGGTCGGAGGCCTCCAGCGGGCTCAACGTGGGGGCCTTGGCGACGCGTTCGGCGGTGCGTTCCTGGATGTCGATGAGGTTCGACATGACCTCGGGGGAGTAGGAGCCCTGGGCGATGACGGCGAGCTTGTGCCGCATCTTGCCCACGCGTTCGCGCAGGGTCGCGGTCGCCCGTACGGCCGCCGCGGCGGGGTTGTTGAGCTCGTGCGTGAGTCCCGCGGACAACGAGCCCAGTGCCAGCAGCCGTTCGCGCTGTCCGATGGCCCGTTGGGTGCTCTTCGTCCCGAAGAACAGTCCCTCCAGCAGATGCACCGCCATCGGGAACCACTCCTGCATGAAGTCCGCGAACGCGTCCGCGGGCAGCACGAAGAACCGCGTCGGCTCGGTGACCCGCATCGAGTTGTTGTACACCTGCTGCACCCGGTCACCCAGGTACGCCTGCATGGACCCCGCGTAGACCCCGCGCTGGGAGGTCCGGGTGACCTCCACGTCGTCCGCGCCGACCCGCCGGGAGAGCACGACGGTGCCCTCGATCATCACGTAGAAGCAGGTGGCGGGCTCGCCCTCGGTGTAGACCGGGCCGGGCTCGAACCTCTCCACCCGCCCTTCGCTGCACAGCTGCCCGAGCTGCTCGGGGGACAGCTTCTCGAACAGGAACAGCGACCCGACCTCCTGCGGGCTGCATGGCATCGGCTGCCCGCTCACGACTGCTCCAGATACCGGTGGACGAGCATCACGGCCATGGCTCCCTCTCCGACGGCGGACGCGACCCGCTTCGCGGACTCGGCTCGGGCGTCGCCCGCGACGAACACGCCCGGAATGTTGGTCTCCAGGTGATACGGGGGCCGGTCCAGCTCCCAGTCGGCCGGTGGCCGCCCGTCGGGGGTCAGATCGGGACCGGCCAGGATGAACCCGTGCTCGTCGCGAAGCACCGCGCCGTCCAGCCAGTCGGTCAGTGGGGCCGCGCCGATGAACACGAACATCCACTGCGCGTCGACGAGTTCGGTCCGCCCGCTCTCCACGTCGCGCAGCGTGAGCTGCTCCAGGTGCTCGGAGCCGTGCGCGGCCTCCACGACCGTCCCGCAGCGCACCGAGATGTTCGGCGACTCCTCGATCTGCTGGATCAGGTAGTACGACATCGACGCCGACAGCGACGCCCCGCGCACCAGCAGGATCACCGACTTCGCGCCCCGCGCCAGGTACATCGCGGCCTGTCCGGCGGAGTTGGCGCCGCCCACGATGTACACGTCCTGGCCCTGGCAGGAGGCCGCCTCGGTCAGTGCCGAGCCGTAGAACACCCCGCAACCGGTCAGGTCGGAGGTGCCCGGCGCCCGCAGCTGCCGGTACGACACACCGGTCGCCAGGATCACGCTGTGCGCGGCGATGGCGGAGCCGTCCGAGAACCGTACGACCCGCGCGGCGCCGTTGATCTCCAGTCCCGTCACCTGGCGCGCGGTGAGGATCTCGGCACCGAACTTCGACGCCTGCCGCCGGGCCCGGTCGGTGAGCTGCGCCCCCGACACGCCGTCCGGGAAGCCGAGGTAGTTCTCGATGCGGGAGCTCTGCCCGGCCTGCCCGCCGGTCGCCGACCGTTCCACGAGCACCGTCCGCAGCCCTTCCGAGGCCCCGTACACGGCGGCGCCGAGCCCGGCCGGGCCGCCGCCGATGACGACCAGGTCGTAGAAGTCCGCCTCGGGTGTCGTCGCCAGACCGACCCGCGCGGCCAGCTCGGGTGCCTCCGGCTCGACCAGCGGCGTGCCGTCGGGGGTGATCACCAGCGGTAGCCGCTGCGCGTCCTGTCCGGCCGCCGCCAGCAGCCGCCGCCCCTCCGGCTCGTCCGCCGAGTACCAGCGGTAGGGCACCTGGTTGCGCGCGAGGAACTCCCGCACGGCCGACGAACGCGCCGACCAGCGGTGTCCGACCACCTTGGTGGCGGGCACCGGCCGGAAGTCGCTGGACCGCCACGCCTCCAGGAGGTCGTCCACAACCGGGTACAGCTTCTCCTCGGGCGGGTCCCAGGGCTTGAGCAGGTAGTGGTCGAGGTCGACGACGTTGATGGCGTCGATCGCCGCGTTCGTGTCCGCGTACGCGGTCAGCAGCACCCGCCGAGCCCCCGGATACACGTCCAGGGCCTGCTCAAGGAACTCGATGCCGTTCATCTGCGGCATCCGGTAGTCCGCCAGGATCACCGCCACCAGATCACCGCGCAGCTTCAGCTCGCGCAGCGCCTCCAGCGCCGACTCGCCGGACTCCGCGCGCACGATCCGGTACGACTCGCCGTAGCGTCGCCGCAGGTCGCGGGCGACGGCTCGGGAGACCCCCGGATCGTCGTCCACGGTCAAGATGACGGTCCGCGCTGTGTCCGCGGCCTGTGCCATACGCCTCCCACCCCGAGGTCGGACCGACGGCGCGGCGGTCCACGTGACCTTCGGTCACCGCGCCGACTCCATGCCATCGTATGTTCGATCGTCCCGGTGTGCTCCGGGACACCGGGACCGGTGCGCGCCGGGCACAGGGCCGGGCGCGGGGAGTCAACGGGGGATTCAGCCGTGTCGCGCGCCGAGCACGCAGAACTCGTTGCCCTCGGGGTCCAGGAGCGTCACCCACGACTGCTCGCCCTGCCCGACATCCGCGTGCCGCGCGCCGAGAGCGATCAGACGGGCCACCTCGGCCTCCTGGTCCTCGGGCCGGAAGTCGAGGTGAAGACGGTTCTTGACGGTCTTGCTCTCCGGCACCGGCACGAACAGCAGTCCCGGCACGCGGTCCTTCTCCGGTCGGATCTCGTACTCGTCGGGGTACTCGCCCACGATCACCCACCCGAGCGCCTCGGCCCACCACCGACCCAACGCCGTCGGATCGGCCGAGTCCACGATGACCTGCTCCCATTCCAGTGCCATGTCGTCAGCGTAGTGAAGAGTGGGTAGCCGGTCACATGGAATACGACGCAGGGAGGCCGACAGCATGACGTGCCCGATCACGGCAGGGGTCGACGGAACCGAGGAGAGCCTGGCCGCGCTGGCCTGGGCGGCCAGGGAGGCGGTCCGCCGCAAGCTGGCGTTGCGGGTGGTGCACGCGTGGCGGTACCAGACGCACGAGGCGCTCGAGGCGATCGAGGCGGCGGACCCCGAGGTGCAGGTCGGGTGGGCCCGGGAGGCGGTGGGCGAGGCCGCCCGGACCGTCACCGAACGGTACCCGGAGCTGGAGGTGTCCACCGACGTGCTGGAGGGCGACAGCGTGGACTCGCTGGTCGCCGCCGCGGCGGAGGCCGAGATGCTGGTCCTCGGCTCACGCGGGCACAGCCGGGTCGTCGGCTTCCTGGTCGGCTCGGTCGGCCAGCAGGTGATCGTGGAGTCGGCGCGGCCGGTCGTCCTGGTGCGTGCCGGGGACGAGGCCGCGAGCGAGGCGGCGGGCCGCGAGATCGTGGTGGGCCAGCAGGGCGAGCCGGAGGACGGCGCCGAAGCGCTGCGGTTCGCGTTCGAGACCGCCGCCGCGCGCGGTGCCACGGTGCGCGCGGTACGGGCCTGGACCCTGCCGCCGCTCTTCGCCTACAGCCCGGGCTCGCTCAAGCTCCTCGACGAGGCCGGCGGCATGGAGCCGTACGAGAGGAAGGCCCTCACGGCGGCGCTGCAGCCATGGCGGGAACGCTTCCCCGACGTTCCGGTGACCGAGCACGTGGAGATGGGCAGCGCCGGGCAGGTGCTGCTGTCGATGGCCACCGGGGCCCAGCTGATGGTCGTCGGGCGCCGCGCCCACCGTACGGCCGTGGGCGCCCGGATCGGATCGGTGGCCCATGGCGTGCTGCACCACGCGGGCTGCCCGGTGGCCGTGGTGCCGCAGGCCTGAGTCAGTCCGCGGCGGGGCTGGGCTGGAGAGTCTCCCGGGCCTTGGGGAGGATGTTCTTGATGTAGTCCGCCACGGCCGTGTCCAGCCCGAGGTCGTGCTGCGCGCGCTCGGACAGGTACCAGCGGTGTTCCAGCAGCTCGTGATAGATCTCGGCCGCGTCCATCGCGCCGCGCATTTCGAGCGGCACGGCCCGCACGGTGGGGCGGAAGACGTCCCGCACCCAGCGGTGGGCGAGCACCTCCGGACGGGCCGCGAGGGGGTCGCCCGGGGCGTAGTCGTCCTGGGTGGCCATCCAGCTCTCCAGATCGGTCAGGAGCCGGCGGGCCTGGTTCTCCTCGGCGTCCAGGCCGGTCAGCCGCAGCAGCTGGCGCTGATGGTGGCCCGCGTCCACGACCTTGGGCACGAACGTGACCGAGTCGCCGTTCGAGGAGTGCTCGATCTGCATCTCGGCCACGTCGAACCCGAGGTCGTTCAGACGGCGGATCCGGCGCTCGATGAAGTGGTACTTGCCGGCCGGATAGACGGACCTGCGGGTCAGCTCCTCCCACAGGCTGCCGTAGCGGGCGCAGATCTCCATGCCGAACTCGATCGGGTCCACGGACGGGTGCAGGGCCCCGGACGCCTCCAGGTCGAGCAGTTCGCCGCTGATGTTCACCCGGGCGAGGTCCAGGTCGTAGTCGCGCTGGCCACTGCTGAGCTGCGGGTGCAGATCGCCGGTCTCCGCGTCGACCAGGTAGGCGGCGTACGCGCCCGCGTCCCGCCTGAACAGCGTGTTGGACAGCGAGCAGTCGCCCCAGGCGAACCCGGCGAGGTGCAGCCGCACCAGAAGCACGGCCAGGGCGTCCATCAGGCGGTGCATGGTCGCGGGCCGCATGGTGGTCTCGAACATCGACCGGTACGGCATGGAGCCGCCCAGATGCCGGGTGACCAGCACCGACTCCAGCGGTACGTCGTCGGAGGCGGTGCGTCCGGTGACCACGGCCAGCGGGTCCACGGCGGGGATGCCGAGCCGGTCCAGGTCGCGCAGCAGCTCGTACTCGCGCAGCGCCGGACGTTCGGCGAGCTCCTTGACCGCGATCACCTCGTCGCCGGCGCGGGCGTAGCGCACGACGTGGCGGGAGATACCGCGCGGCAGCGGTACGAGGTACTCCTCGGGCCACTCCTCCAGGGGGAGGTGCCAGGGCAGTTCGAGCAGGAGCGCGGGATGCTCCGGGTTGGTCGCGCTGATCTGCAGGGCCATGGGTCGACTGTCCTTGCTTCGCCGGTGATCTCACCTCACCTTAGAGCGCGAGCTCCCGGGCCTGCAGTGCCGCTTCACGGACCGGACCGCGGTGCACGGGACCGTGCCCGGGCAGCACCACGTCGGCCTCCAGCGCCGCGAGCACGTCCAGCGACGCCACGGCCCGGGGCCGATCGTGGTGGAACATGGCGGGCAGCATTTGCGGGCCCTTCGCCCGGGACGTCGGGTGGCCGCTCACCAGGGCGTCGCCGGAGATCAGCACACCCCGGTCCGGGAGGTGGAAGGCGGCGTGCCCGTTCGTGTGGCCGGGCGTGTGCACGGGGACGGGCCGGCCGGGCAGGTCGAGCGCGCCCGGCGCCGGGAACGACTGGGGGGAGGCGACCGGGACATGGGCGGTGCCGCCCGAACGGATCGCGTGCACGGCCCACGGCAGGACACCGGGCCGCCAGCCGTTCCTCACCACCGTCCCGACGCTGACCTGGTGCAGGAACTCCCGCCGCGCGTGCGGTACTTCGGCCTCGTGCAGATACACGGGCATGCCGTAGCCGCCGCGCAGGTACTCGGCGGAGCCCAGGTGGTCGTTGTGGGCGTGGGTGATCAGCACGGCCTCGACGGCCTCCGGTGAACTGCCCAACTCCGCGAGAGACGCGAGGAGTTGCTCCCGGTCACCGGGGTAGCCGGTGTCGACCAGCGTCACGGCGTCCCCCTCGGTGAGGATCACCCAGTTGGTGTTGCTGCCGTGCACCAGATAGGCGCCGTCGGCTACTTGCTGCACATCTGCGCGCATCATCGTCCCGCGTGTGAGGTCCCTGCTCGACTCGGACAGCAAAGCAGACCAGGAGGCAGGCGGAGTCGGCGGGTCCGGTCGTATGCCGAACGGGAGCAGCGCGAACGGGAGGAGGGCGAACAGGAAGGGCGCGAACGGGAGATGGGCGAAGGGGACAGGAATCCTCGGGAGCGAGGCCGCCCCCGGCACCGTCCGCCGGAGGCAGCCCCCGCGCGCGGCTCGAGCGGCCGCCTCTCCGCCCGGCGCGCGCCGTCCCGCGCCGTCCCGCGCGTCAGTGGACGTCGTGCGGGCGGAACTGGACGCTGATGCGCGGTCCCGCGGCGCGCGTGGTCTTCGGTATGGAGTGCTCCCAGGTCCGCTGGCAGGAGCCGCCCATCACGATCAGGTCGCCGTGTCCCAGTGGCCGGCGGACCGTGTCGCCGCCCCGCATCGGCCGCAGCAGCAGGTCACGGGGCGTGCCCACGGAGAGGATCGCGACCATGGTGTCCTGGTGCGCGCCGCGTCCGATCCGGTCGCCGTGCCAGGCGACGCTGTCCCGCCCGTCGCGGTAGTAGCACAGCCCGGCCGTGGTGAAGGGCTCACCCAGTTCCTCGGCGTAGTGCGCGGACAGTGCCTCGCGGGCCTGCGTCAGCAGGGGGTGCGGCAGCGTGTCGTCCGCGCCGTAGAACGCCAGCAGGCGCGGTACGTCGACGACGTGGTCGTACATCTTCCGGCGCTCCGCGCGCCACGGCACCTCGGCGGCCAGTTGCTCGAACAGGACGTCGGAGCCGCTCAGCCATCCGGGGAGTACGTCGATCCAGGCACCCGCGCCGAGCCCGGTCCGGCGGATCCCGTCGAGGGGGCCGAGGCACAGCCGGTCGCCCTGGTCGAAGAGGGAGGCCTGGAGATGCGTGGTCATGAAACCAGCGTACTCCTTATTCGAAAATCTGTTCCCACGACGTTTCCGGTACTCCGGGTCGGCGTTCGACAGGGACGCCGGGATGTTCGGATGTTCGACAGGAATGCTTTCGATACATTGATGTATCGGATACATTCCCGTATCGAACGGGACGGAGGGCCGGACATGGCGGTGCGGGAGACGACCGGACGCGTGACCAAACGCCGTGTCCGCACCCGGGCCAACCTCCTGGACGCGGCCTTCGCGGTCTTCGCCGCCAAGGGGTTCGGGCGGGTCTCCATCGAGGAGGTCTGCGAGGCGGCCGGGTACAGCCGGGGTGCCTTCTACTCCAACTTCGACAGCCTGGACGAGCTGTTCTTCGCCCTCTACCGGCAGCGGGCCGACCTGATCGCCGAGCAGGTGGCACGGGCGCTGGCGCTCGACGGGCCCGAACTCGACGTGGCCGCCTCGGTGGACCGGGTCCTGGAGGTGCTCCTGCTCGACGTGGACTGGCTGCTGGTGAAGACCGACTTCCTCGTCCACGCCGCCCGCGATCCGGCCGTCGCCCAGACCCTGCTGGAACACCGGGAACGGCTGCGGCTGGCGATCGAGGAACGGCTCGCCCGGGCCACCGGACCCACCGCCCTGCCCGCCGCGCTCGGCGACGTCGACGGCGCGGCCCGCGCGGTCGTCGCCGCGTACGACGGAGTCACCACCCAACTGCTGTTGGACAAGGACGTCGAGCGCGCCCGCGTCTGGCTGGGACAGTTGCTCACCGCGCTGTTGACCGACGACAGCGGAACACCCGCATGACACCCCCCGAAGACACCCCCGAAGCCCCGCAGGACACCCCATGAGAAAGGCAACGGTCGCCATGGATGCGGACGTCATCGTCGTCGGAGCCGGACTCGCGGGCCTGGTCGCGGCACACGAGCTGACCAGCCGGGGCCGCCGGGTCGCGCTGGTCGACCAGGAGAACGCCGCCAACCTCGGCGGGCAGGCCTTCTGGTCCTTCGGCGGGCTGTTCCTCGTCGGCTCCCCGGAACAGCGGCGCCTGGGCGTCAAGGACTCCTTCGACCTCGCCTGGAACGACTGGCAGGGCAGCGCGCGGTTCGACCGCCTCGACGACGAGGACTCCTGGGCGGTGCGCTGGGCGCGCGCCTACGTCGAGTTCGCGGCGGGGGAGAAACGGTCCTGGCTCCAGGGACACGGCATCTCGTTCCTGCCCACCGTCGGCTGGGCCGAGCGCGGCGACCTGACGGCCCACGGACACGGCAACTCCGTACCCCGCTTCCATGTCGCCTGGGGCACCGGAACGGGTGTCGTGGAACCCTTCGTCGACCACGCCAAGCAGGCCGCGCGCGACGGGCTGCTCACCTTCTATCACCGCCACCAGGTCGACGAACTGGTCATCGAGCAGGGCGCGGCGAACGGGGTGCGCGGCACCGTGCTGGCCGAGGACCACTCGCCCAGGGGCGTCGCCTCCAGCCGAGAGCGCGTCGGCGACTTCGAACTCACCGCGCAGGCCGTCGTCGTCACCACCGGCGGCATCGGCGCCAACCACGACATCGTCCGCCGCTACTGGCCCGAGCGCCTCGGCACCCCGCCCGCCGAGATGGTCACCGGCGTACCCGCCTACGTCGACGGCCGGATGCTCGACATCAGTGCCGGCGCGGGCGTACGGCTGGTCAACCGCGACCGCATGTGGCACTACACCGAGGGCCTGCGGAACTGGGACCCGATCTGGCCCGGTCACGGCATCCGCATCCTGCCCGGCCCGTCCTCGATGTGGTTCGACGCCCTCGGCCGCCGATTGCCCGCCCCCTGCCTGCCCGGCTACGACACCCTCAGCACCCTCGAGTACCTGCGCACCACCGAGGACATCGCCGGATACGACCACTCCTGGTTCATCCTCACCCAGAAGATCATCGAGAAGGAGTTCGCCCTGTCGGGCTCCGAGCAGAACCCCGACATCACCGCCAAGGACCGCGCCGGCTTCCTGAAGGAGCGCGTGCTCGGCAAGGGCGCGCCGGGGCCGGTCGACGCCTTCCTGCGCAAGGGCGCGGACTTCGTGACCGCCCCCAACCTGGAGCAACTCGTCGAGAAGATGAACGATCTGACGGACAAGGCGCTCCTCGACGCGACCGGGATCCGACGCCAGATCGAGGCCCGCGACCTGCAGATCGCCAACGCCTACAGCAAGGACGCCCAGGTGCAGGGCATCCGCAACGCCCGCCGCTACATCGGCGACCGGCTCGGCCGGGTCGCCACCCCGCACCGCATCCTCGACCCGGCGGCCGGCCCCCTGATCGGCGTCAGGCTGCACACTCTCACCCGCAAGACCCTCGGCGGCATCCAGACCGACCTCGACTCCCGCGCCCTGGGCACCGACGGAAAGCCCCTGGACGGTCTGTACGCGGCGGGCGAGGTCGCCGGCTTCGGCGGCGGGGGCGTCCACGGCTACAACGCGTTGGAGGGCACCTTCCTCGGCGGCTGCCTCTTCTCGGGGCGGGCGGCGGGGCGGGCGGCCGCCCAGCAGACCGCCTGACCGCGCACGGCCCGTCTCCTCACACCGTCAGGAGACGGGCCAGCACCGCCGCGTGGCTCTGTTCGGGGGCCTTGGCGGCGGTCAGCAGCGTGACGGCACCCCGGCCGGTCAACTCACGTACGTGATCGAGGAGTTCGGCCGCCTCGGGAGCGACCAGCTCCGCCTCGTAGCGCTCGCTGAACTCCTCGTAGGACCCCTCGTCGGAGTGGTACCAGCGGCGCAGCTCGGTCGACGGGGTGAGGGCCTTCGGCCACTCGTCGACGCGCGCCGCGTCCTTCGACAGGCCGCGCGGCCACAGCCGGTCGACCAGGACACGTACCCCGTCGTCCGGCTCGGGCGGTTCGTAGACGCGACGGACACGGACGCTCACGGGCGGGCCTTTCTCGGGCGGCGGGCGGTTTTCGGCAGCGTATCGCCGTGTTCCGGTCCGGATGGGTGGGCGCGACGGGACTTGACCCGATCAAGGTCGAGACGGGGAGAGGCGGCCCCTACTCTGAGGCCGTCGGCACCCCCCACCCGTAGGAGCCCGCGTGAGACCGCCTGTCAGACGCCCCGCCGTCCTCCGCCGAGAGGCCGTGCTCGCCACCGTCCCCGTCGCCCTCGCGGCACTGGTCGTGGCCGCCGGACCCGCTTCGGCGAGCACCTTCGGCGCGCCCGGCGTCGGCGACCCCTACTTCCCGCTGGCCGGCAACGGCGGCTACCACGTCGCCCACTACGACCTGACGCTCCGTTACGACCCGGGCAGCCGGCACCTCGACGGCAAAGCGGTGCTCACCGCTCGCGCCACCCAACGGCTCAGCCGCTTCGACCTCGACCTCAACGGGCTGAAGGTCACCGGCCTCACGGTCGACCACGCCAAGGCGGAGTACCGGCGCTACGGCCAGGAACTCATCGTCACTCCGCGCCACACCCTGCGCAAGGGCGAGCGGTTCCAGGTCAAGGTCACCTACGCCGGCGAACCGGCGCCGGTCACCGACCCGGACGGCTCGCTCGACGGCTGGATCCCCACCGACGACGGCGCCTTCGTCGTCGGTGAACCGCAGGGCGCCATGACCTGGTTCCCGGGCAACAACCACCCCAAGGACAAGTCGTCGTACGACTTCACGATCACCGTCCCCAAGGACCGCACCGCCGTCGCCAACGGCGTCCTGCTCGGACAGAGCACCAAGAACGGCAGAACCACCTTCCGTTGGCGCCAGAAGGAACCCATGGCCGCCTACCTCGCCACCGCGACCGTAGGAAAGTTCCAGGTCAAGCAGTACACGACCCGCGACGGCATCAAGGTCTACGACGCCGTGGACCCGCGGGAGGCCGCCGCCGCGAAGCCCGTGCTGAACAAGCTGCCCTCGGTGCTGGAGTGGGAGAGCAAGCTGTTCGGGCCGTACCCCTACCGGGCCGCCGGTTCCATCGTCGACCACGCCCCGAACGTCGGCTACGCCCTGGAGACCCAGACCCGGCCGGTGTACGACAGAGCCCCCGACCTGAGCACCCTCGTCCACGAGAGCGCCCACCAGTGGTTCGGCGACTCCGTCTCCCTCACCTCCTGGAAGGAGATCTGGCTCAACGAGGGTTTCGCGACCTACGCGGAGTGGCTGTACAGCGAGCAGCACGGCGGCCAGAGCGCACAGGACAGCTTCGACGAGCTCTACGAGCTTCCGGCGAGCGACGACCTGTGGGCCTTCCCGCCCGCCGATCCGGGCAGCGGCGCCAACATCTTCGGCGCCCCCGTCTACGCCCGCGGCGCCATGACCCTGCAGGTCCTGCGCACGGCCGTCGGCGACCGGACGTTCTTCCGGATCCTGCGCGCCTGGGCCACGGAACACCGCTACGGACACGGCACGACCGCCCAGTTCGAGCACCTCGCGGAACGACTGTCGGGCAAGAGCCTGGACGCGCTGTTCCACACCTGGCTGTACACGGCCGGGAAGCCGAACAAGCCGTAGCGTGAACGGGATTGCGATCCTGACGAGTTCCTCACAAGTGTCGGCCAAGGTCGAACCATGATCAGACGCAGTCCTTCAGCGGCGCTGCTGGCCGCGTCCCTGCTGCTCACCGGATGCGGCGGGGGCGCGGCGGCGGTTCAGGACCACCGGCCGGGCACCGCCCCGGCGTCGAGCACGCCGCAGGCCCCCGGCCGGTCCTCGCCGCTCCCGTCGTCGCCCGAGACCTCCGTCGAGGCCGCCCCGCGGCAGGTGCCCGGGCTGGGGCCGAAGACGCTGTCCGAGGTCCCCTCCAACGCACGCCAGGCCGTCGTAGTGACCGGACGGGGCGTCAACTCCCCGATGTCCACGGTCGTCCTGTACGAGCGCACCGCGGCCGGCTGGCAGGCCGGCGAGAGCCGGCCCGCGCACAACGCGCTCAAGGGCTGGACCGACCACCACCAGGCCGGTGACCTGCGCTCACCCATCGGCGTCTTCACCCTCACCGACGCCGGCGGCCGGCTCCGCGACCCGGGTACCCGGCTGCCGTACGACCAGGGGAGCGGCTTCACCGCGACCGGCACGGGCTTCGAGGGCGAGCCGCTCGCCGGGTCCTTCGACTACGTGATCGCCATCAACTACAACCGGAAGCCCGGCACGACCCCGCTGGACTGGACCCGGCCCCTCGGCGCGGGCCGCGGCGGCGGCATCTGGTTGCATGTCGACCACGGCGGCCCCACCCACGGCTGCGTGAGCATCGCCGAACAGCACATGAAGGAACTGCTGCGGGCGCTCGATCCCGACCGCCACCCCGTCGTCGTCATGGGCGACGCCGACTCCCTGGCCCGCTGAGTCCGCCGAGGTCTCCCGAACCGCTTAGGATCCGCCGCGTGTGCGCACATGTGCTGGTCGCCGAGGACGACGAGATGCAGGCCGAACTCATCCGCCGGTCCCTGCTGGCGGAGGGACACACCGCCACCGTGGTCCACGACGGCCGGGCCGCCCTCGAAGCGGCCCGCCGGCTCCGGCCGGACCTCGTCGTCCTGGACCTGATGCTGCCGGTGATCGACGGCTTCGGGGTGTGCCGGGTGCTGCGCCGGGACGACGACATCCCGGTCCTGATGCTCACCGCCCGCACCGCCGAGGACGACGTCCTGCTGGGCCTGGAACTCGGCGCGGACGACTACATGACCAAGCCGTACAGTCCGCGCGAACTGATGGCCCGCATCCGCACGGTCCTGCGGCGCAGCGGGCGCGCGCCCGCCGAGCGGCGGGACGAGCCAGCCGTACGGGCCGGGGCGGTCACGGTCGATCCGGTACGGCACGAGGTGCGCTGCGAGGACGTCCCCGTGGAGTGCACGCCGGCCGAGTTCGAGATCCTGCTGGCGATGGCGGGCGAACCGGAACGGGTGTTCTCCCGGCGGCAGTTGCTGGAGGTCACCCGGGGGACCGACCGGGCCTCCACCGAACGGGCCGTCGACGTCCACGTCATGAACCTGCGCCGGAAGATAGAGGCGGACCCACGCCGGCCCGCCCGGCTGTTGACCGTCTTCGGGGTCGGCTACAAGCTCAGCGGCGGCCGCGGATGAGCGGCTGGATACCGCTGCGCAAGCGCCTGCTGGTGCGGCTGCTCATCGCCTCCGGCCTCATCGCGGTGTGCTCCGTCGCGGCGACGGCCTGGCTGGCGGTGGAGACCACCACCCGCGCCCTGCGGGAGGAGCAGGGGCAGGTCCTCGCCGACGACATGGACGTCCTCGCCCGGCTCAGCGGGTACGCCGCGACCCACCCCGACTGGCGGGGCGTCGGGACGACCGTACGGGAGCTGTCCGCCCGGACGGGGCGGCGCATCGCCCTGACCACCGCCGACCGCACCCCCATCGCCGACTCCGCACCACGCGGTACCGCACTGCCGGTGAGCGCCGCCGCCACCGTCGACCCGCTGCGCACCGACACGTTCAGCGAGCGCGGCGCCCAGCTCAGCGGCACCGACCCCCGCGTGGTGGGCCCCTACCGGCTCACGACGGTCGAGCGCACCAAGGTCGACGCCCTGGCCCGGGCACGGCAGCGCTGCTTCGCTCGCTACGGCATCGACCTCAGCCTCAGCCACGCGCCGAGCGGCCGCGCCGTCCTCACCGTGACGGACGGCACCACCGAACCCGGCTACGTGCCGGACGCGTGCGCCGACGGTCTGTTCAACACGCCGACCCCCACCGAGGAGAAGGCGCTGACGGCACTTCAGAAGGGCGCCCGCGGCTGCCTGACCCGGGCCGGCCTGGACTCCGGGGCCCCGCTGTCCCTCGAGGGGAGCGACACCGGCCCGACCCTGCGGGCCCCGACCTACGCGCCCGCGTTCGCCAAGGTGGGGTCCAAGGTCGCGCGCGCGGCCCAGGCCTGCCTCGACGACGCCCGTCGCGTGCAGTTGGACCCGTACGTCGCTCCCGCGGCCCAGCTGTTCCTGGGCGGCGACGGAGACACTCCCGCCGTACGGTTCGACATGTCCCCGGACAACAAGGCCAAGATCGTCGGCGCCGCAGGGCTCGTCCTCGCCGTCACCGTGGCCGTGACGGCGGTGGTCGCCACCCGGCTCGTCCGGCCGTTGCGGGCGCTGACCGAGGCGGCCCAGCAGTCGCCGGAACGGTATGTGCGGGTCCCGGTCACCACCCGGGACGAGACCGGCATCCTGGCCGCCGCCTTCAACGAGCTGACCGAGCGCCGCGAACGTCTGGAGGCCCAACGCAAGGCGATGGTCAGCGACATCGCCCACGAACTGCGCAGCCCGCTCACCAACATCCGCGGCTGGCTGGAGGTGACCCGCGACGGCGTCGTCGACCCGGACCCGGCCCTGCTGGCCGCCCTGCACGACGAGGCCCTCGTCCTGCAGCGGGTCATCGACGATCTGCGCGACCTCGCCGACGCCGACGCCGACGCGTTGCGCCTGCACCCGGAGCCGGTGCGCTGCGACGAACTCCTCGACCAGGTGGCGGCGGCCCACCGCGTCGCGGCCGACGCGGCCGGCGTCTTGCTGCGCACCACCGTGGACGGCACGCCGTGGCTGGACGCCGACGCGGTGCGGATGCGGCAGGCGCTGGGCAACCTGGTCTCCAACGCGCTGCGGCACACGCCCGTCGGCGGCACCGTCACCCTGGCCGCGCGCCGCGCCGACGGCGACGTCCTGCTGGAAGTCACCGACACCGGCACCGGAATCGAGGCCGACGACCTGCCGCACGTCTTCGACCGGTTCTGGCGCGCGGAGAAGTCCCGCAGCCGCCGCACCGGCGGCAGCGGTCTCGGCCTGCCCATCGTCCGCCACCTGGTCGCCGCGCACGGCGGCAGCGTCGAGGCGGCGAGCGAGCCCGGTTCCGGGAGCGTCTTCACCCTGCGGCTGCCGGACGGTTCACCGCGGTAGCGGTCCGTCCGCCGGTCACGGGGCCCGCGGCCCGGTCTCGCCGACCTGTTCAGCACGGATGTGCCGAAGTGGCGGCTGACGCGAGGGCCCGGTGTCGTACGACACCGGGCCCCTTCGTGCGCCTGACCTCACCGCGTCATCCGGAGCGCCTGCGGGCCGCCGTACGCCGCTTGAGCGCACGGCGTTCGTTCTCGCTGGTTCCGCCCCAGACGCCGATCGTCTGTCCGGTGTCCAGCGCCCACTGCAGGCACTGTTCCTGTACCGGGCAGCCTCGGCAGACCGCCTTCGCCTGCTCCTCCTGCACCAGCGCAGGGCCCGTGGTGCCGATCGGGAAGAAGAGATCGGGGTCCTCGTGGCTGCACGCGGCGTGTTCGCGCCAGTTCTCCATGAAAAGTCACCTGCGATCGAAGTCGAACGTGCCCTCGGGGATGCATTACTCGTTTGCGGGTCACCTGTCGATGCGTTGGGAAACAACCGAGTCCTGTGCGACCTCGTGAAGATATGGCGGGGGTTCACTGCTCGCGGATGCCCCAGGGGGAGCCGTACGCGGTGAGAAGGTCGAGGAAGGGGCGGGCAGGGAGGGCCTCCGGGCCGAGGACGCCGGTGCCGGTCCAGGTGCCCGTGGCGAGCAGTTCGAGGGCGACGACCGGATTGACGGCGGTCTGCCACACCACCGCCTGACAGCCGTACTCCGCCATGGACCACTGGTTGTCGACCACGTGGTACAGGTACACCTCGCGTGGCGCCCCGTCCTTGACGCCCCGCACCCAGGTGCCCGCACAGGTCTTGCCGTGCATCCGCTCGCCCAGCGTCGCCGGGTCCGGCAGACAGGCGGCGACGACGTCCCGGGGCGAGACCGCGACCGGCCCGGCGGGGCCCGGCACCGTCACCGGGTCGGTGCGGTCCAGACCCAGCAGGCGCAGTGTCCGCAGCGTCCGGATGAACTCCTCGCCCAGCCCGTACTTGAAGGTCACCCGGCGGGCGTCCACCCAGCGCGGCACCAGCAGCACCTCCTCGTGCTCCACGTTCACGCACTCGACCGGACCGATGCCATCGGGGAAGTCGAACACCTCGGGCTCGCTGAACGGCTCGGTGGTGAACCAGCCTCGGTCGGCCTCGTAGACGACCGGAGGGTTCAGGCACTCCTCGATCGTGGTCCAGATGCTGAAGGACGGGGCGAACTCGTAGCCGTCGACGGTGAGGTTCGCGCCGTCGCGGACACCGATCTCCTCGATCTCGTCGAAGAGTTCGTCGGCCGCGTACCGGGCGAAGACGTCCGACAGACCCGGCTCCACGCCCATCCCGACCAGAGCCAGCGCGCCCGCGACCTCCCACTCCGGCGCCCGCGTGAACTGCTCGTCGCCGAGCTTGACCCCGCACTCCTCGTAAGGGCGCTCGGGGTGCGGCCGGGACAGCGACATCGCCATGTCGACATAGGTCGCGTCGGCGGTACGCGCCGCCCGGAACAGCGGCATCACGAACCGTGGGTCGGTCGCGTTGACGAGGACGTCACAGCTGTGGCGCACCAACAGCGCCGCCACGGCGGCCTCGTCGCCGGCGTCCACGCGCTCGGCCAGGAACCGGGTTCCGTCGTCCCCGAGCGCCGCTACGGCCGTCTCCGCCCGCGTCGGGTCGTGGTCGGCGACCACCATCGCCTCGAAGAACGGCCGCCGGGCAGCGATCCGGGTGATGGCGGTGCCCACACCGCCGGCGCCTACGAGCAGTACACGCATGACAAGAACTCCCTGCCGGTTCGAATGTCGCTGATGTGTCGTCGATGCATCGCTGATGTGCCGGGCCCTGGCGTGGATACGCGCAGATACAACGCCGTACGCTCACACAAGGTCAATGCCGTTGGCATAAGGGTTGGCATAAGAGAGGGAGGCCGGCCGTGGCGCCGAAACCCGTGGTCCCCGAGGAGAGACGGCGCCGGCGCCGGCCCACCAGGAGCGGCACCGTGCTGTCGGAGCGACTGATCGTCGAGACCGCGCTGCGCATGCTGCGCGAGCACGGCAGCGCCGGACTCACCGCGCGCCGCCTCGGCCTGGCCCTGGACGCCGACCCGTCCACGCTCTACCGGTACTTCCGCGGCATGGACGACCTGACGCTGGCGATCGGTGACGCGCTCATCGGCCAGGCCCTCGAGGGCTGGGAGCCGACGGGGGAGTGGCGGTCGGACCTGCGGACCGTCGGGTCGCGCATCCACGCCGCGTACCTGGCGCACCCGCAGGCCGCCCTGCTGACCACGAACCGGGTCACCGGCCGGGCGAACGAACTCGCCGCCGACGAGGCCGTCCTGGACGTCCTCAGAACCGCGGGCTTCCCACTGCCGGACACCGTGCGCGTGTACCACGCCTTCATCGACCAGACCCTCGCCTTCGCCGCCCTGGACGCGGCCTCGCTGACCCTGCCGAGTGCCTTCCAGCACGCCGACGAGGAGATGTGGCGCTCGACGTACGCCCGCCTGCCTCGCGCCACCCACCCCCGCATCGCCGAAGCGGCCCCTCTCCTGGCCACCCGCATGGTGACCAGCGCGTATCCGACGGCCCTGGAGATGCTCCTGGAGAGCGCGGAGGCCAGACTGACGGCGCTGAAGACCCGGCCGCGGCCGGGCGAAGAGGGTCCAGCGCCGCACGCCCAGCATCCCGGCCGGAGATCGTGAATCGCCGACGGCACGCCGTTTTGCGGTGAAGGCGGGGGCTGACAAGGCTGACAGCTGACAAGGGGAGGGGGCGCACAGGATCGCGGCCGGCCGCGCACCTTCGCGGTTCAGGGCGGTGGCTGGCAGCCCGGGCGCGTTGTCGGCCATCAGCCATCAGTCAAGGGCGAAACAGCCAACAGCCAACAGGCCGTCAGGTCGCAGGCCGGTGACCGCTAGCCGCGCAGCGCCTCCGCCGCGGTCGTCGCCACCGCCCTCGCGACCGCGGCCAGTGCCGGTGAGTCGAGCTTCCACTGCTGCCAGTACAGCGGTACGTCGACCACGCGCTCCGGCGCCAGGGGGACGAGGCGGCCCGAGCGCAGCAGGGGCCGTGCCTGTGCCTCGGGCACCAGGCCCCAGCCGAGACCGGCCACCACGGCCTCGACGAAGCCCTCGGAGGCGGGGACGTGGTGCCGTACCTGACTCGCGCCGTGCCGGTCGCCGCGCAGCCCGCGCACGAACGCGTCCTGGAGGTCGTCGTCGCGGTCGAAGACCAGCACCGGCGCCGACGCGAGCGCGTCCGCCGGCGGTCCGCCGAGATGCTGTGCGGCGAAGTCCGGGTTCGCGGCGGCCACGTAGCGCATCCGGCCCAGCGCCCGCACCGAACAACCCGCCACGGGATCGGGTGACGAGGTGACGGCGGCCATCACCAGACCCTCCCGCAGCAGTTCCGACGTGCGGGTCTCGTCCTCGCGGCGCAGTTCGAAACAGAGCCGCGGTTCCTGGGGGACCCGCGTGAGCGCCTGCAAGAACCAGGTCGCCAGGGAGTCCGCGTTCACCGCGATCGTGACCCGGGTGGGCCCCGAGGCACCGCTCATGCCGAGCTCGGCGGACGCGTCCCGCTCCAGCCGGGCCAACTGCCGGGCGAACCGCACGACCACCTCGCCGGACTCGGTCGGCCGCACCGGCTTCGTGCGCACCAGCAACACCCGCCCCGTGCGCTGCTCCAGGGCCTTCACCCGCTGGCTCACCGCCGAGGGGGTCACATGCAGGGCGGCGGCCGCCGCGTCGAACGTGCCCTCGTCCACCACCGCGAGAAGCGTCCGTACCTGGTCGACAGGCAGCTCGGTCATCATCATGACAGCTAATGGTACGTAAGAATCATTAGCTGTACACGCGGTGATCGCTTCCCTAGCGTCGACGCCATGACCGCTTCACTCACCGCCGCGGCCGCCGGCTTCGGCACCGGCCTCTCGCTGATCGTCGCCATCGGCGCCCAGAACGCCTTCGTGCTGCGTCAGGGGGTCCGTCGCCACGCTGTCCTCGCCGTCGTCGGCATCTGCGCCCTGTCCGACGCCTTCCTGATCGCCCTCGGCGTCGGAGGGGTCGGCGCGGTGGTGGTGGCCTGGCCGGGGGCGCTGACCGCGATCGGCTGGATCGGCGGCGCGTTCCTGCTCGGCTACGGCGCCCTGGCCGCGCATCGGGTGTTCCGGCCCGGCGGCACCCTGCGTACGGAGGGGGAGCCGGAGGGCTCGGTCCGGCGCGCGGTGCTCACCTGTCTGGCGATGACCTGGCTGAACCCGCACGTCTACCTCGACACGGTCTTCCTGCTCGGTTCGGTCGCCGCCGACCGTGGCCCGCTGCGCTGGACGTTCGGGTTCGGAGCCGCCCTGGCCAGCCTGTGCTGGTTCGCCGCGCTCGGCTTCGGATCCCGGCTGCTGGGCCGCTTCCTGGCCCGGCCGGCCGCCTGGCGGATCCTGGACGGACTGATCGCCGCGACGATGATCGCCCTCGGCGTCACGCTCGTCGCGGGGACGTGAAGCCCAGATGTCGAGGCACGTCGAGGCACGTCGAGCGGCGTGAAGTCCACAGCCGGCAGGGCCTGTTGTCCACGACCTGAGATATCGCATCCCGAACTCTCGGACGATGCTGCGATAGTGAACCCCGGACCCGATAGGTGTAACAAGCAACCAGGAAGCCCGTGGACACCAGCGAGAGCAGCAGCACCGAACCACAGACGGCCGCCGCGGACGAGGCGAAGCGGCCCCGGAGTGGCTGGCGTCGCTGGGGCATGGACACCCGCCCACTGCGCATACCCGCCTACCGCAGACTGTGGTCCTCGACGATCGTCACGGCCGTCGGCAGCCAGCTCACCGCCGTCGCCGTACCGAAGCAGGTCTACGACATCACCGGGTCCTCGGCCTGGGTGGGCGCCGCGAGCTTCGCCGGACTGCTGCCTCTGATCGTGTTCGCCCTGTGGGGCGGGGCGGTCGCCGACACCATGGACCGGCGCAAGCTGCTCCTGATCACCAACAGCGGTATCGCCGTCACCTCGGTCCTGTTCTGGCTCCAGGCCGTCTCCGGGCTCGACTCGGTGGCCGTCCTGATGGTGCTGCTCGCGGTGCAGCAGGCGTTCTGGGGACTGAACGCCCCGGCCCGCAACGCCTCCATCGCCCGCCTGGTGCCCGAGGACCAGCTGCCCGCCGCCAGTGCCCTCGGCTCCACCGTCATGCAGACCGGACAGGTCGTCGGACCGTTGCTCGCCGGTGTCCTGATCCCCGTCATCGGCCTGCCGGAGCTGTATCTCGTCGACGCCCTGGCGTTGTGCGTCACGGTGTGGGCGGTCTACCGGCTGCCTCCCCTGCCGCCGCTGGCGTCGGCCTCGGCGCGCCGGGCGGGAGTGCGGGAGATCGTGGCCGGGTTCCGCTACATCTCCGCCCACAAGGTGCTGTTGCTGTCCTTCCTCGCCGACATCGTCGCGATGGTCTTCGGCATGCCCCGGGCCCTGTTCCCCCAGCTCGCCTCCCAGACGTACGCCCCCTACGGCGAAGGACTCGCGCTCGGTCTCCTGTTCGCGGCGATCCCCATCGGCGCGGTGGTCGGCGGGCTGTTCTCCGGCACGTTCTCCCGGGCCCGTCGGCACGGCTGGATGGTCATCGGCGCGGTCGTGGTCTGGGGTGCGGCCATCACCGGCTTCGGCCTGAGCGACAGCCTGTGGCTCGCCGTGGTGTTCCTCGCCGTGGCCGGCGTCGCCGACATGGTCTCCATGGTCTTTCGCGGGGCGATCCTGCTGTCCGCCGCGACCGACGAGATGCGCGGCCGGATGCAGGGTGTCTTCACCGTCGTCGTCGCGGGCGGTCCGCGCCTGGCGGACGTCCTGCACGGTGCGGCGGGTTCGGCGTTCGGCGCACGCACGGCGGTCGCGGGCGGCGGTCTCCTGGTGGTCGTCGTCATGCTGAGCCTGGCCTTCGCGGTCCCGGCGCTCCGCCGCTACCGGATCTGAGACCGACGCCCTACAGGCCGCTCCGGCGCTTCAACGCGTACTGCTCCATCAGCTTGCCCCGGGTCGTCTCCAGCCGATGCGCCAGGATCTCGGCCACGGACCGCACCAGGATCATCCCGAGCTGCCGGTCCTCCTCGCACAGTCGGAGCACCGCCGCCGCGTCGAACTCGTACGCGCGCACCGTGCTGAAGGCCTCCCCGCCGAAGTCCCACCGGTACGGCGGGAACAGCCAGGACCAGCCGAGCAGGTCGCCCGCGCCGAGAGTGGCGACCGTCACGCGCTGCTGGGACGTCACCTGCTGGGTCAGCGAGACCGCGCCCGAGCGGATGACCCAGAAACGGTCGGCCGTGCCGCCCGCCTCGAAGATCCGCATGTCCTCGGGGAAGAAGACCTCCCGGGCCAGGGCCATCAGGCGCTCGCGCTGCGGCGGCGGAAGGGCGGTCAGTAGTTTGATCGCTTTGGTCATGGCACGGGGCTCCTCGCCGGCGACGGATTCCGGTTCTTCCCTACGCCCATTTCAGCGGCTCGCGGCGACCCGGGCACCTCGGCGGAGGCGAGAATCGAGCACGGCTTGTGCGGTGGCCGGGCCCCGGGGCATTAAAAAGCCCTGGCTGGACGGGGGAGACCAGCCAGGGCCGTTAATCGATGGGCAGGAGGACGGTACGTCGACTCCATGGCCACCTATTAATGAACCGTAAACCATCCAGGTGGTTACGCGAAGCCGAATGCGGGTCAGGTGACCGGTTTCACTCGACTCTCACTCGTCGCCCCGGGCAACCACCCTGATCGTCTCCAGTGCGGAGTCGGTCGCGTCGGGGAGGTACATGCCCGCGTCCAGTCCGGTACGCAGGTATCGCAGCACCGGCTCCGTCAGCCGCTCGCCGGGCAGCACGGCGGGGATCCCGGGCGGATACGGAGTGATCATCTCGGCCACGACCCTCCCCGCGGCCTCGTCGGTTGCCATGCGGGCCCGGGCTGAACGTCACTTCCCTTCTCTTCGGGGGACCTGCCGGGCGTCAGGATCTCGTCCAGCACCCTGAGCAGACTCTCGTAGACCACGGTCCGCACGGCCGCCTCGCGGGCCCCGTCCGGATCGGTCATGCGAAGGTCCTCACGGCGGGTCCGCCACGCCCGCTCCTCCTCCTCGGCGCAGGCCCGGGCGCGCTGGATGCGCCGCAACAGTTCGCCTGAATCCACCACATCGCTCATGGTGATCGCCTACCCAGCTTCCGTCGCCTGAATGGCCCTGGTCCTCCCGAGACCAGAGGTTTGGCACGCCAGGTACAGGTGAGCCGAAGTAGTGGGATCTGCGGGAACCCTCCCGGCGAGGGGACGAAACCGCTGGGGCGGGGGTCGCAGGAGCCGCCGTGGTCCCGCGGGCGCCGTCCCTGGGCGAGACGTCACCGGCGTGACCGGACCCGACCTCATACCTTCAGCGATCAGGGAGTGAAAGGGATGTGCGAGCAGCACAGGACCGAGTTCGTCCTCGAACCGTTCGCCGCCGAACGGCGGGGCCGTGCTGGACCCTGCAAACCGGCAGAGGCGCGCAGGGCCGTGGAGCGGGCCGTCGTCGAACGCTGCCGTGTCACCGACTGCCCGTGCGACGCGGACGCCCTCTCCGACGCCCTGCTCGTCGTCTCGGAACTCACCACCAACGCGATCCTGCACGGCGGCGGAATCACGGACTTCCACGTCGACGTGGCGGGGCCCGGCGTACGCGTGTCGGTGAGCGACCGCAGTGACCGGCTGCCGGTGGTCGCCCCGCCGACTGACCCGCAGGGGCGTTGGCGCGTCGGTGGCCACGGCTGGCCCATCATCTGTCGGCTGGCACACGACGTCCGGGTGACCGACCTGCCCTCCGGCGGGAAGTGCATCACCGCCGTGGTTCCCCTGTCCTGAACACCTTTCAGGGATCGGAGTTTGGCCCGAGGGGCGCAGGGCAGACGCACATTCGTGCTTCGGACCGGAGGCGCGCCAGCGGGAGCGGTGTAGCTGCTCCGGGGCCCTTCCTGGTCATCCGGACGTGGCGACGACCTTCCCGCGGCAATTCCCTGAACCGACCGCTTCAGGAGCGATTCCGCATGCTCATCGATACTTCGACCACCCGTCCCGGCACGCCCGCTCAGCCGACCTCCCCGAATCGGCGCCGTCACGACGACGCCCCTGACACGGCCGCCCTCTTCATGCGGATGGCCACTTTGGAGGACGGTCCCGAACGGGACGCCGTCCGCGACGAACTCGTCACCGCCTGGCTGCCCATGGCCCACCGGATCGCCGGCCGCTTCCGCGACCGCGGCGAGTCGGTCGAGGACCTGCGCCAGGTGGCCGCCCTCGGACTGGTGAAGGCGATCGACCGCTTCGAACCTGACCGCGGCGCCTTCGAGAGCTACGCCGTGCCCACCATCACCGGCGAGGTGAAGAGGCATTTCCGGGACCGGATGTGGGCGCTGCGCGTGCCCCGCCGCGTGCAGGAACTGCGCAACAAGGTACGAGTGGCGCGCCGCGAACTGACCCAGAACCCGGGCTCCGCCGAGCCCTCGAACTCCGAAGTCGCCGCCCACACCGGGTTGACCGAGGACGAGGTCGCCGCCGGGATGGAGGCCCTCGAAAGCTTCAGCACCCTGTCGCTGGACGCCGAACTCTCGGCCGGCGAGGACGGCTACAGCCTCTCGGACACCCTGGGTGCCTCGGACGACTCGTACGACACCGTCGTCGACCGCGAGTCAGCCAAGGAGGGCCTGCGCAGGCTGCCCGAGCGGGAGCGCGCCATCCTCTACATGCGCTTCTTCGAGGACATGACGCAAAGCCGCATCGCCGACCAGCTCGGCATCTCCCAGATGCACGTCTCCCGCCTCATCACCCGCAGTTGCGCCCGGGTGCGCGACGAGGCGCTGGGGCAGCGGGCCAACGGTCGCGGCTCCGGGGGGCGGGCCGTCTGAGTGGACGAGGAGCCAGACGGATGCTGATGCCCCATCCCGGATTCCTGCGTGCGATCGTCGACGAGTACGAGGCTCTGTCGGCAGAGGAGGCCGCCCGGGTGAGCGAACCGAGCCCGAGGGCGCGTGACCTCGCCTACGCGCTGTGCGTGTCCACCGGCACGCGTGACGTGAGAGTCGCGCTGAAGGCCGCGCGCCGTCTGCTCGCGGCCGTGCCGGAGCCCCAGCGGGCTCGATCGGCCGAATGACGGGAATCCGCTGACGGGAATTCGCGGGCGACGAAGTCGCCGTTCTGAGTGAGCCGGAGCGGCTGCGGGCCGAGGTGCGTGAGGTGCGCACCTCGGCCCGCGGTCGCCCGCTCACCGACCCGGGCCGCGGCATGCCCCAGGGGGCGGTACACGCGGCCCGAGGACGCGACGGTCGTGAGCCCGCGCGGACCCGGACCCGGAACACCACCTCGAACACCACCCCATGCGCCGGGTGTCCCCGCCCATGGCCGGGGCAACCGGCCTTCAGGAGGACCACATGAACACGAGTGCCACGGTGCGCACCGGTCGGATGGGCGCCCGCAGGATGGCGAAGGGCTCGGCGACGGAGAGCGCCGCGCGGGCGGGACTGACCGCGCGGGGCGTCATCTACCTGCTCGTCGGCGTCCTCGCACTGCAGATCGCCTTCGGTGACGGCGAGCAGCAGGCCGACCGCGGCGGCGCCCTCGCCGAGATCTCCGAGAAACCCTTGGGGGCCGTTCTGCTGTGGGCCCTCGGCGTCGGCCTGGTCGGCATGGCCCTGTGGCGACTGTCCGAAGTCGTCTTCGGGTCGCTCGGGCCGGACGGCCGCAAGGCCACGAAACGCCTGCTGTCAGCCGTGCGCTGCGTCTTCTACTCGTTCGTCGCCTACTCGGTGCTGTCCTTCGCCGCGGGCTCGGGCGGCGGCGGATCCAGCGACAAACAGTCCAAGGACGTCACCGCCCGGGCGCTCCAGGCACCCGCCGGGCAGTGGCTGGTGGGCGCGGCCGCCGTCGGGATCGTCGTCGCCGGTGTGTGGATCGCCGGCCGCGCGATACTGCGCAAGTACCACGACAAGCTGAAGCTCGGGGAGATGTCCCCGCGCACCCGCCGGCTGGTGGACGTGACGGGCGTGGGCGGCGGCGCGGCCCGCGGTGTGGTGTTCGCCGCCGCCGGCGGCTACGCCGTACGCGCCGCGGTCGACTACGAACCTGACAAGGCCAAGGGGCTGGACGACACCATCCGCTCGCTCGCCGGGACCCCGCTCGGACCATGGCTTCTGGTCTGCGTCGCAGCCGGTCTCGTGCTGTTCGGACTGTTCTCGTTCGCGATGGCACGCTGGCGCAGGGTCTGAAACCGCCCTACCCGGGGAACCCGCACAGGATGAACGAACCCGAGCTTCCGCCCGACGGCCGGCCCGTGGACGTCTACCTCGGCCTGCTGCGCATCCGCATGGACACCGAGGACTACGACCTGCTGCTCAGCGTGGTCGAACCGGTCCTCAGGGACATCGAGGAAGAACGCATGCCCGCGCTCGACTTCGCGCTCGACGAGGACCGGCCCGGCGGGCTGCCCCAGGAGGTCCGCGACGAGGCCGCCCTGGTCATCGCCACCGCGGTGACCGGCCGGCTGGACAACGAGGTCGTCGAGCTGGACATCGACGACACGGGACCGGTCCGGGTGGTCACCGACGCGGCCACCGCGTCCGATCCGGTGCGCCTGGGCGAGATCGCCGACTACATCCGCGAGCGCCAGCAGATGAACGACGAGCTGCGGGGCATCGCCGAAGCCAGCGACCTGCCCACGGACATCTGACGAACCCGGGGCCGGATCCCGGGTGCCCGAAGCATGTCCCGTCGTCACCGCCGTGGCTCGGCCACCGGAACGCCCAGTGGCCGGGCCAGACCGGCCAGCGTCTCGTCCAGACGCTGCAGATGCCGCAGCACCCGGTCGGTGATCCTGCCGTACCTCGGTGTGCCCGGCACGTCCGGCTCCAGCAGTGAGGCGATGCTCGGCCCGGTCTCGATCTCGACCGCCGCATGCTCGTCGGCGAGACGCGCGGCGATCGCCCCGATGTTGTGCGTGATGCGCCGCCCGGCCCGGCGCAGCCTCGGATCAGCCGCTATCGACGGATGCGTGGGCAGCAGCTCGGCCGTCGCGGCCAGCGAACGCGCGTGATACGCGCAGGTCTCCAGGAGCGCGACGACGTACCGGGCGGTGTCGCGCCGGGCCCGCAGCGGGGTGACGGGGTGGGTGAGCGGATGGGTGGCCGCCCGTAGATCGGCCAGCGCCTGGTCCAGCTCGCGCGCCTGGTCGAGCAGATCGACCGGAGGCCCGCCGCTGAGCTGGTCGACCGCCGTCTCGGTGACGTCCCCGAGCCGGTCCAGAACGGTGACCAGCAGGTCGTTCGTACGGCGGTCGGTGTGCACCGGCAGCACGAACGCCGCCGCCACGATCCCGCAGGCCGCGCCGAGCGCCGTCTCCTCCACGCGCAGCACGAGCACCGAGAAGGTGTAGGTGTGCAGGAGGGTGTACAGCAGCCCCAGCGCCGCGGTGACGAAGAAGGACATCAACGTGTACGACAGGGGCGCGGTGTAGAACATCGCGAAGATGAACACCAGCACCAGCGCGAACGCCGTCCAGGTGTGATGGCCGACCAGGCCCGCCAGCACGATGCCCGCCACCACGCCCAGCACGGTGCCCAGCAGCCGACGGTAGCCCTTGACCAGGATCTCGCCCGTGGACGCGGTGTTGATGAAGACGATCCAGCAGGTCAGCACCGCCCAGTACCAGCGCTGGCTGGAGAGGAACTCACCGCCGACGATGGCGAGCGAGGACCCCACCGCGACCTGGACGGCCGCCCGGGTGGTGGGCCGGCGCAGCCCGGTGGCCTCCTCGTCCTCGCGGACCTCGTCCTCGCCCGCGTCGATCGCCGCGTCCTCGGCGTCCAGCTCCTCCCGCGAGCGGGCCGTCGCAGGGGTGTCGTCCGACTCGTCCTGTGCTCCGCCCAGCGCGATCCGCAGCCCCAGCACCGCGCGGGCGGCCTCGCCGATGCCCCGGAACACGTCCTGGACGACCGTCGGGGCGGCCGGCAGGTTGTCCTCGTCGCGGTAGCCGAGCAGCCGGTTGCGGACATGGGACAGCGCGGTCCCGTTCTCGGACACCGGCCGCAGCACCAGCATCCGCAGTGCGTCCAGATCCCGGCGCAAGGTGGCGGTCGCCTCGTCGCGGGCCGGCAGGGGAGCGCCCGCCGGGACGGGGGCGCCCGGCAGGTGCATGGTCAGGGTGTCGGCCCGCTCGGCGCTGCGCGCGGTCAGCACCAGCAGGCCCAGCCGCTCCGCGGCGATCTCGGCGTCCGCGATCCGGCGTTGCAGCAGCCGGGCCGTGGCCTTGTCGGCGGTGCCGTCCTCCAGCCGACCCTGGATCATCATCGCCGACTCGTGCAGTCGGGCGGTGCCGCCGCGCACGTCCGCCAGGGCCTTCTCCAGCTCGTCGGGACCGGCGTCGAGCAGATCGATCTGCGCGGACACCAACTGGGCCAGCCGGGCCCGGAACGCCTCGCGCAGCCGCTCCAGGATGCCCGCGGGGGTCTCGGGAACGAGCACGAAACGCACCAGCGCGCTGCTCGCGAAGGCGATGGCGATGGCGCCGTACAGCTCCGGCAGGCCGGAGACGGAGGCGCCGACGAACAGGGACAGGAAGTAGACCTGGAAGCCGATCAGGCCGAGCGCCGTGCCGCGGTCGCCGAACCGGCGGCCGTAGACCGCGCAGAAGATGAGGACGACGAAGAAGGCGTCGCCGCCCACCACCCGGGAGCTGAGAACCGCGCCCAGCGTCACGGACGTCAGCGCGACGGGCAGCCCGAGCGCGAGGGTCACGGCCTGTGGCCCGCGCTGCTTCTCCCGGATGGCGAAGGTCGCGACCATGGCGGACATGGCCCCCGCCACCAGATGCGTGATGTCGGAGCCGAGCAGGCCGAGCACCGTGATCGTGAGGGCGATGGCGCCCACCGTTCTGAGGCCGGCGGCCAGTCGCAGCAGTCCGGGATCGGACGCCGCGACGCCGTCCCGTAGTCGTGCCCGGACCGACCGTCCCGCTGCCTTCACGCCGCCGTACTCATTCCCGTGTCACGTCATGATCTCCGGATCAGCATGTCATGACAGGGCGGATCGCCTGCCCCCGGCCTTGTCGCTCCCCTTACCGCCGACCGACCGGCGACTGACCGCCGACCGTCAGGAAACGATCGGCGGTCTGGAATCCTCCAGGTCATGCGGCCCGGAGCGTCACTGCTCCAGCCGTGCCGAGCCCTCGACATGGGCCCGCACCTGTTCCGGCTTCAGATACGAGTCGGTGTACTCGAAGTCCTTCAGCTTGGCGGGCTTGCGGGCCTGGAAGCCGGTGCGGACGAAATCGTCGCCGGCGATCGCGTTGAGCACCCAGTTCGTCATCACCCGGGTCTTGGCGACACCGGTGCGCAACGCCTGCCAGTGGTAGCCGCGCGCCACGGCCTGCGCGGGCATGCCGCGCAGCTCGATGCCGAGGGGCTTGGACACGGCGTCCTTGCCGCCGAGGTCGACGACCAGACCGAGGTCCTTGTGCACGTACGGGCGCAACGGCTGGTCGCGCAGGGCCGCGATGACGTTGTCGGCGACGTGCTTGCCCTGCCGCATCGCGTGCTGTGCGGTGGGCGGGCACATCGCGCCCTCCTCGCCCTTGGCCTCGTCGGGCACCGCGGCGGCGTCGCCGAGCGCGAACACCCCGTCGTGACCCGGCAGGTTCATGTCGGTGGTGACCGCGAGCCGCCCCCGCACGGTCTCCGCGCCGAGCGTGGCGATGAGGGGACTGGCGACCACCCCGGCGGTCCAGATGAGGGTGCGGGTGGGTATCACCCGCCCGTCGGTGAAGGTGACCTCCTCCGGGCCCGCCTTGGCGATGGAGACACCCAGCGAGATCTCGATGCCGCGCCTGCGCAGGATCTCCTGCGCGCTGCTGCCGAGCTTGTCGCCCAGTTCCGGCATCAGCTTCGGGGCGATGTCGATCAGATGCCACTTGATCAGCCCCGGGTCCAGGCGGGGGTAGCGCTTGACGGCGGCGTGCGTCAGACGCTGCAGGCAGGCCGCGGTCTCGGTGCCCGCGTAGCCGCCCCCGACCACCACGAACTGCAGCCGGGAGGCCCGCTCCGCCGGGTCCTGGCTGGCGTCGGCCAGGTCGAGCTGGGAGATGACGTGGTCGCGGACGTAGGCGGCCTCGGCGAGGGTCTTCATGCCGAAGGCGTGATCGGTGAGGCCGGGGATGTCGAAGGTGCGGGTGATGCTGCCGGGGGCCAGCACGATGTAGTCGTACGGCTCGTCGACAATCTTGTCGGTGATGGTGCGGATGACGCAGACCTTCGCCTCCAGGTCCACGCCGATCGCGCCGCCCGGAATGATCCGGGTGCGGTACTTCTTGCTGCGGCGCAGCGAGACGGCGATCGACTGCGGCGTCAGCACGCCGGAGGCGACCTGGGGGAGCAGCGGAAGGTAGAGCTGGTAGGCGAACGGTGTCACCAGCGTGACGTCGGCTTCGTCGGGGGAGAGTTTCCGTTCCAGACGGCGAACGCACTCCACGCCGGCGAAGCCTGCGCCAACCACCAGGATCCTGGGTCGTGTCACGGTGTTCATCCCTTTCTGCGGCTCCAGGCGGTCTGCCTCGAACGCCATTCGCCTGCCCGAGGATCGCTGCTTCGCACCTCATTGATCCCGCCGGGTGCCGACCGTCCCCGCCGACAACGGCAGACAGACGAACGCGTCGATCACCACCATGCCCGCCCGGCCGCCGAAGCGCACCGGGGCGGGACGGAAAGAAGAAGGGGGAATTTCGCGGACGCGACCTCAGGCGGCCAGGTGACAGAGCAGCAGACACACGTCGTCGTCGCGCTCGGAGTCGCTCAGCAGCGGCGTGAGAATCCGGTCCGCCGCGGTGTCCAGGTCCGCGTCCAGCTCCGCCGAGCTGAACGTCCCGAGCGCGTCCGCCAGGCGCTCGATGCCCGGGTCTATGCCCTGTGCGCGCCGCTCCACCAGGCCATCGGTGTACAACGCCAGCGTGGAGCCGGGCACCAGCGGCGCGGTGTGGTCGGCGATCTCCTGCCGCAGCGGGATGCCGAGCATCGCGCCGGGTTTGGCGTCCAGCGTGTGCACCTGCCCGTCGGGGGTACGCAGCACCGGCGGCGGATGGCCCGCCGCCGCCCAGGTCAGGGTGGGGTCGCCGGGCCGGAACCGGGCGATGACCGCGGTGGCGTACAGATCGGGCTGCAGGTGGTGCAGGAACACGTGCAGCCGGGTCAGCAACTGGCCGGGGCTGCCGCCGTCCACGGCATGGGCGCGCAGCGCGGTACGCAACTGGCTCATCATCACGGCCGCGTGCAGACCATGTCCGGTGACGTCGCCGATGACGGTGATCAGGCTGCCGTCGGGCTGCCGGAAGGCGTCGTACCAGTCGCCGCCGATGTTGAGCCCGTGCGTGGCCGGAAGGTAGCGGGCGGCCAGGCTGAGGCCCGGCGTGGTCGGCAGGTCCGTGAGCAGGGCGCGCTGCAGTGTCTCGGCGATGTCCCGGTTGTGCTCGAAGCGCCGGGCGTTCTCGATGGCGATGCTGGCCCGTCTGGTGAGCTCGATCAGCATCACGGCGTCGTCCGGGTCCCAGCTCTCGCCCGGCGGGGACAGGACCAGCACGCCCCACGGCGCGCGACGCGTCGACAGCGGGACGCACAGCAGGGGCCGGGCGGGGTCCAGCGCCGAGGGCGGCTGGTCGTCGACGCCGAGCAGTCCTCCCGGGTGGTCGGCGGCGTACTGGGGGCGCCCGGTGCGGGCGGCGCGCACGGCGGCCGCCGGGTGCGAGGTGGGCCGGTGCCGGTCGTCGTCGCCGTCGAACAGCCAGACGTCGACGCTGCGGGCGTACTCGGGCACCAGCAGGTCGGGCAGCCGGCGCACGATCTCGTCATGGTTGAGGGACGCCGTCAGCACCGCGCTGGCGTCCGCCAGGAACGTCAGCCGGCGCCGGGCGCTCTCCGCCTCGTTGCGCGCCTTGCGTTCGGCGGCGAAGGCCTCCCGCTGGGCGCGTCCCGCGGCGTCCAGTTCGGCGTGCAGGGCGAGCACGCCCTGGTTCGTCTGGTGCAGTTCCTCCCGGTGGAAGGCGACCAGGTCCTCCTGCTCGGTGAGTTTCTCCAGCACCAGCGCGGTGTCCTCGTCGGCGCCGAGCAGGGCCTCCGCCAGGACCGTGGGGTCGTCGGCGACCGTGGCGGCGTCGGCCGCGTCCATCGCGCCGGGGCAGTGGACCGTCATCCGCCACGGAGGCTGCGCGGCGGCGGCACCCGTGCCGTCGGCCGGGGTCACCAGCGCGTGCAGGAGCCCGTCCTCGGCGGGCGCGGCCGTGGCGTCCAGGGTGAGCCGCCAGGTGCCGCCCTTGGTGAGGCACTGCCGCAGTTGCGCGCTGAGCGCGCTGGTCAGGCGGGTGCGGTCGAGAGCGGACACCCCGTACGCGGCGGCCAGCCGGGCGGTGGCGATCCGGGCCCGGGCCGCCTCGACGGCGGTGCTGATCTGCAGACTGTGCGTCATGGAACCTCCGACGGGGCCGGAGCCAGCACCGCCACGGCGGTGTCGTCCCGCACCGGCCGGGCGGAACTGCTCGCGTCACGTAGTGTCACCGCGGCCACGACGGCGGGGTCGGCCGTCAGCAGGTCCGGGTCGGACGGGGGTGTCCAGCGGCTGGGCAGGCCGTCGCTGTGCAGGATCAGCAGCCGGTCGGCCGCCCAGGGCATACGGTCCTCACGCAGCGTGGCGTGCCGGTGGACGCCCACGATCCCGGGCCGTGACAGCAGCGAACGCCAGGTGCCGCCCTCGCGAAGCCGCGCCCCGATGTTGCCGAGGCCGGCGAACCGCAGCACCCCCGCGCGGGTGTCGACCTGGGCCACCGCGACGGCCGCCCCCCTGGTGCCGCGCAGCGCCGAGTCCAGGTGGACCAGCACCTCGGCGGGCGGGAGGTGGGCCGAGCCGTGCAGGGCCCGCGTCGCGGCCGTCGACGCTCGGGCCGCGTCGGGACCGTGTCCCAGTCCGTCGGCCAGCATCAGGGTCAGCCGGTCGCCCGACCGGGCCCACGCCCAGGCGTCGCCCGAGTACTCCGCCCCGGCGAAAGGGATGTTCACCGCGCCGACCCGCACCGCGGCGGCGGGCGCGTCCTCCTTCGCGCGGGTACCGACCCGGGCCAGCGCCACCGTGCCCCGTCCCGGCAGGCTGTACAGGCCGAAGTCGTCCGCTATACGGCGGCACGTGCCGAGCCCGGCGCCCAGGGAACGCGCCGTCGAGTAACCGTCGCGCAGGGCGGCTCGGACGTCGGCCATGCCCTGCCCGTGGTCGATCGCGGCGATCTGCACCATCGGGGCGCGGCTGCCGGGCAGCGGCGGGTCCACGACGTCGATGAGGACCTGCCCGCCCTCGGCGTGCTTGAGCAGGTTGGTCGCCAGCTCGGTCGCCACCAGGGCGGCGGCAGCCGTACGAGGCTCGTCGAGACCCGCCCGGACGGCCGCGTGCTCCGCGGCCACCCTCACGTCACGCACCCGGGTCGAGTCATGCACCGGGATGTCCCACACGCGCGGCATCAGTGCTCCTCACGCGGTCGCGGTACCGCCGCCCAGGAGACCACCGTGACCTTGGTGCCGACCCCCGGAGTGCTGTCGACGGCGAACTCGTGCACCAGCCGCCGCGCGCCGCCCAGCCCCATCCCCAGGCCGCCGCCGGAGGTGTAGCCGTCGCTCAGCGCCCGCTCCAGGTCCGGGATGCCCGGTCCCTCGTCGGAGAAGATCAGCCGCAGCCCGCGGCCCCGCCCGCTGGTGACGGGAGCGGTGTCCAGCTGTCCGCCCCCGCCGTGCACGAGGGTGTTGCGGGCCAGTTCACTGGCCGCGGTGACCACCTTGGTCTGCTCCACAAGACCGAAGCCCAGCAGGCCGGCCGCCTGCCGCACATGCTGTCGCACCCACACCAGATCCATGTCCGAACGGATCGGCAGGCAGGCCTCGACGCCCGCGGCGGTCTGCATCACCGGCTCTCCCGACGCAGGCCGCCGGAGCGGGTGTCCGGATCGAGCCCGGTGAGGAGGTTCATCGCGGCCTCGGTGGTGAGCGCGGTGCGCAGCCCCGGCAGCGTCAGCCCCAGCTCCACCAGCGTGATCGCGACCGCCGGCCGCATACCGGCCACGACGGTCCGCGCGGCCAGCAGCCGGGCGTTCGCCGCGATCTCGGCCAGCACTCGCCCGAGGAACGAGTCGACGATCTCCACCCCGGAGATGTCGATGACCACCCCGGTCACCCCGGTGCTGACGATGGTCTCGCCGATGTCCTGCTGCAACTGCTGTGCCGTGCTGTCGTACAGATCCCCCTGGAGAGTGACCAGGAGGATGTCACCGAGCCGCAGGACCGGCACATGCCCCGTGACGGGGCGGGAGAAGTCGTGGCTCACCGTGAACCCGCACCGCCGGGCGTCGCGTCGACGATGTCGGCACCCAGCTTGTGCAGGGTGTACGCCAGGGCGTCGGCCAGGCTCGCGCGGGTGATCACGTTGCCCAGGTCCAGGCCCAGATGGACCATGGTCTGCGCGATCGCCGGACGGATCCCGGAGACGACACATTCCGCGCCCATCAGCCGGGCGGCCGCGACCGTCTTCATCAGGTGCTGGGCCACCAGCGAGTCGACCGTGGGCACACCGGTGATGTCGAGGATCGCGAACCGGGCGTGCTGGTCGACGATGGCCTCCAGCAGCGTCTCCATGACCACTTGGCTGCGGGCACTGTCGAGGGTTCCGATCAGCGGCACGGCCACGATGCCGTCCCACAGTTTGATGACCGGCGTGGCCACCTCCATCAGCTGCAACTGCTGTCGCTCGATCAGGGCCTGCCCCTCGCTCAGCGCCGTCTCCAGCACCACCAGCCGCAGGGTGCCCATCAGCACGGTCAGCGCGGTGGTGCACTCCCGGACCCGGTCGGAGTCCTCCTCGGGGAGGTCGGCGAGCAGCAGGTTCTCGACCGGCGGACGCAGCGCGTTGACGTCGTTCGACACCTGCGCGGTGGTGAAACCGGCCCGGGAGCGGGCCGCGCCCATCCGCGACAACTGCTCGCGCACCACGGTGAATCCAGCAGCGTCGGGATCGTGCACCTGGTCCGTGTCGGCGACCTGCGCCAGCGCCTCGATGACGATCCTGCCCGCTTCCACCGCCTCGTCCCGGGAGACGGTGAACACCGTCCGGAAGAGGGGTTCGTCGGCCCACCGCTGGGCGATCTGCTCGGTGCGAAGACGCAGGAAGTCCCCCACCTCCCGCGACGGCGATCCGTGCTGTCCTACCGTTTCGTGCTCCGGCACCTGTATTGCTCCTCGGAGTGCTCGTCGTCGTGTTGTCGAACCGAACCCGCTGGAGGCGACGAGACGGCGTGGTGACCCTGCCGGGCGACCACTGTAACCATGCCCCCACCTCGTATGACACCTCGTCCCGGGACAAGCGGTCAGGTGGGTCGACAAGCGTGTCGACGGCCCGTGGACTGCCCTTCGGATCAGGTCTGTCGCCCGCTCTGCTCGACCCGCACGTCCTCGTCAGGCTGGTAGGCGTCGGCCCGGGAGAGCGCCTCGTCGAGGCTCTCGGACACCGGAACCGTGATGCTCACGCCGGTCAGGTCCAGGATCCGCCGTACCGCGGGCGTGGGGGAGATGATGTGCACGCTCCCCGGTATGCCGCGGGCCTCCTGGTACACCCGCAGGATGATGTTCATGCCGGACGAGTCCATGAACGGGACGGACGACAGGTCCAGTAGGAAATGCCGTCGGCCGTGGTGGAGTTGATTGGCCAGGTGATGCTGGAACTCCGTCGCGGTGTCTACGTCCAAGTAGCCCTCGACCGAGATCAGGGCGACGTCCTCCCGGGGCAGGGTGACCTCGACGGACAAGGGGTTCTGGGCATTGGACACGAGTACCTCCACAAATGCTTACGGCCAGGGCTGGTTACCCCTGTGTGCGGCTTCGATGCACACCGATTCCGGCGGTGTCCGGTGATCAAACTCTCATCGGTCCGGCGGGCGGCGGGAAGCCCCGTTCACAGGCCCCCGCCACGTTCCGCGATAGCCGCGTCTCATCGTCCGCCTTTCGAAGTCGGTCGTCGTACTTTCACCGCGCCCCGCGTTTACCCCCGAATCCACACCGTATGCGGGCGAGCTGTGCGGGCCCTTCGACGGACACCTCACCAGGGGCTTCGACGGGACACCACACGTGTGACACGGTGGTTGGTGCCCACCCGGTCCGGAATCGGGCCACCAAGCCCCGACGAGAGGGGGCAAGAAGACGATGGGTGCGTACATCTCACTGTGCCGCGACGGCACTTCGGCCCTGGTGACGGTCGACACGGACATCGACGCCCAGTCCCGCCCACAACTCGAGTCCGCAGCCGACGATCTGCCCGCCACCGTCCGCGACCTCACCCTGGACCTGGGCCACGTGGTCTTCGTGGACAGTTCGGTCCTGCACGTGATCCGCGACATGCAGCGGGCCGTCGACCGCAACGGCGGACGGCTGCGCGTGGCCGGCCTGACCGGCCAGCCCCGCAGATTGCTTCGGCACGCCGCGGACCTCTGGCCCGAGGCCCACTGGGACAGCTACCTGCAGGCCTGTTGAACCCCGCGGACCCCCCTTCCGGTCACGACCGTCAGCCGACCCGGATGCCGACGAGACAGGTGTCGTCGTCGGTGTCCGAGCGGCTGTAGGTGAGCAGTCGGTCCAACTGCTGGTCGAGTGTCCTCGGCACCACCGTGCGAGCGGTGGTCAGCAGATGGCGCAGCGACTCCTCCATGGAACGGTCCCGGCGCTCGATCAGACCGTCGGTGTACATCAACAGGGTGTCCCCGGCCTCCAGTTGGAGCTCGGTCTCCTCGTAGACCGCCTCCGGAACGGCACCGAGCAGCATGCCCTTGACGAGGGGCAGGGGCGCGGCTTCCGCCGCCCGCATGAGCACCGGCGGGAGATGGCCCGCTCGCGCCCAGCGCAGGGTGTGCCGGGAGGGGTCGTACAGTCCGCAGATCGCCGTGGCGGTGACGGCGCCGGTGAGATGGTGCGCCACGATGTTGAGCCACGACAGCAGTTGCCCCGGCCCGGCACCGGTGACGGCCAGACCGCGCAGCGCGTTGCGCAGCACGACCATGCTGGTGGCCGCCCCTATCCCGTGCCCCGCCACGTCACCGACGCACACCAGCACCATCCCGGACGGCAGCACCACGGCGTCGTACCAGTCGCCGCCCACGAGCTGCTCGGTCTCCGCGGGTCGGTACCGGACCGCCACCTGGAGATCGGGCACCTGCAACGGAGTCTGGGTGGGCGGCATGATGGCGTGCTGCAACTGCAGGGTCAACCGGTCCCGTTCGCTGGCCTGCTGCTCGCTGTGCGCGAGCTGGTCGCGGGTGGCCGCGAGCGCGACCTCCGTCCAGTGCTGCGCCGAGATGTCCTGGTAGGCCCCGCGGACGGCGAACAGCCTGCCCTCCGTGTCCAGCACCGGTTCGGCGACCACCCGGATGTGCCGGGTCACCCCGTCGGGCCGCTGCAGCCGGAACGCGGTGGACGCCGACCGCCGTCCGTGCAGCAGCGCCCGCAGGAACCTGCGGATGGCCGCGGTGTCGTCCGGGTGGGCGTGGGCCGCGAGCTCCTCCAGCGGTACGGGGGTGCTCGACGAGGAGAGCCCGTACAGGTCGAAGAGCTGGCCGTTCCAGGTGATCTCGCCGGTCAGCAGGATCTCCTCGAAGCCGCCGATCCGTCCGAGCCGTTGGGCGTGCTGCAACAGGCTCGCCAGCCGGGCGGTCTCGTCCTCGATACGCCACAGCAGCAGGACGGCGCTGCCGTGCCGGCTGACGCTGATGTCGGCGACCGCCGAGAGCGGGACCTGGTCGACGAGGGCGGTGAGGTTCATCCGGTGCGCGCGGAAGGCCTCGCCCGTCGCGTACACCCGCTCCACCCGCTGGAAGAGCTCGCTCTCCCCGGCCGCCATCGGGTAGGCCTCCAGCAGCAGCGCGCCGTTCACGACGGCACGCGGCCGGCCCGCCGGATCGAGGAACCGGCTGTTCGCATGCTGGATACGGAAGTCCACCAGGTGACCGGAGCTGTCGAGGTGCGGCACCAGGACCAGGGCGGGATCGTGCAGTCCGTCGGCCAGGTCCATCAGCTCCGCGGCGTCCGGCAGCACCCGGGGCTCCGGCGCGGAGCCGTGGATCACGGTGTACGTCTCCAGCGTGTGCGCGCACAACTCGGCGAGGGCCTCCACCTGACGCACTATCCGCTGCGGTTGTGGCGCCAGCGGCGTGGGCCAGGCGATCTCCAGGACGCCGTGCACGCGCCCGCCGGTCCCGGCGGGCAGCGCGGCCCGGCCGCCGTCCGGATGGTGGTGCCGGCCGATGCTGGGCAGACCGGTCTTGGCGAGGGAGGTGATCCAGTGCCCCGAGCGTTCGGTGAGGCCGCGCCGCGCCACCGTCGCCACGTCCGGGGGCACATAGCGCCAGCGCGCGGCCTCGGCCGGGGAGAACCCGGCGCTGCCCGCCAGGGTGAGGGAGCCGTCGGGGCCCGCCGCCCAGATCGCCACGGCCACCGCTCCTAACGGCTGCAGGGCCTGCTGCAGCAGGGAGTCCGCGACGGCCTGGGTGTCGTTCGCGGCCAGCGCACCGCTCTCGGCGGCCCGCAGCCGTACGGCGGGCGAGTCGCCCTCCGGTTCTGAGGTGGCGGCGAGGAAGGCGTCCGTCACCTCCGACATCCGGTCCCGGGCGGACTGGTTGATGACCTCGACCGCCAACTCCAGCGGCGTCACCTTCGCCTGCTCGGCCAGCTCCACGAGCTGACGGGAGGCCTGCGCGGGGCCGCACTGCAGACGTTCGACCAGGATGCCCTTGGCGAGCTCGATCAGAGCCCGCCCCTCGGCCTCCGCCTGGGCCGCCCGCACCTCGCTGCGCAGCCGCTCGACGGTAGCGGCCAGCCTGCCCACGGGGGAGGCCGAGGGGACGGCCCCCTCGGTGTCGGCGGGCCGGCCCTCGGGACGAGGCGGGGCAGGCGTGGCGGATCCGTGAGGTGCCTCCGCGTCGCCGTGCTCGTGCGGATGCTCGGAACTCGGTGGCCTCATGCGGACAGCCACCGGCGGACGCAGGCGATCAGGTCCCGGGTGTCGACGGGCTTGGTGACGTAGTCGCTGGCGCCCGAGGCGAGGGACTTCTCCCGGTCGCCGGGCATCGCCTTCGCGGTGACGGCGATGATGGGCAGCCCGATGTACTGCGGCATTCTGCGGATCTCGGCCGTGGCCGTGTACCCGTCCATCTCCGGCATCATCACGTCCATCAGAACGAGCGCGATGTCGGGGTTGTTCACCAGGGCCTCGATACCCTTGCGGCCGTTGTCCGCGTGCAGGACCCGGAAGCCGTGCAGTTCGAGGATCCCGCTGAGCGCGAACAGGTTGCGCGCGTCGTCGTCGACGACGAGCACGGTACGGCCGGCGAACGAGTCGTCGACCGCATGGGGCGTCAACTGCTGTGGTTCCTCGGGACGCACCAGGGACAGCACGTCCCCGGGTTCCTCGGCCGAGAGATGCAGCGCGATGCGCTCGCGCAACTCGTCCAGGCTGGACAGGAACTCCAGCGCCCCGCCCGCCGCGCGGGACTGCAGCGTCTCCTCCATGGCCAGGTCGGCACGGTGACCGTTGTGCACCAGCACCGGAACACTCGCCAGCGCGGAGTCCCCCTGGAGGGCCTCCAGGAACCGGGAGGCCTCACCGTCCGGCATGCCCATTTCGAGGACGACGCAGTGGCACGGCTCGTCCGCCAGGGCCCCCGCGGCCTCCTGGGCCCCGACGGCGGTGATGATGTCGACCGCCGCTCCCGGCCCGCTGCCGCCCCGGCCGTGCGCCACGTCCGCGACCACGCTTTCGGCGACGAGGGTCAGCAGCCCGCGAGAGCGCTCCTCCACCACGAGCAGACGGCGTCGGCGCTGCCCGGTCCCGGCCGGGAGACCGGCCACCGCCTGACGACCTCTCAGGGCGTCCCGGTCGACCCCGGTGTCCGGCGCCTTCTCCAGCGCCGGGCCATTGCTCAGCAACTCCTCGAAGTCGGGACGCGCCACCGGGAGGAACAGGGTGAACGTGCTGCCCTGACCGGGCGTGCTGTCCACCGTGACCGCGCCACCGAGGAGATGGGCGAGCTCCCGGGTGATCGACAGGCCGAGGCCGGTGCCTCCGTACTTGCGGCTCGTCGTGCCGTCCGCCTGCTGGAACGCACCGAAGATCGTCTCCAGCTGCTGCTCCGGGATGCCGATGCCGGTGTCCTTCACCCGGAAGGCCACGAGGGTGCCGCCCCGCAGCACGCCCTGGGGCACCCCGTCGTCGGCCGCGGGCTCGATGCGCAGCTCCACGCTGCCCTGTTCGGTGAACTTGACCGCGTTGGACAGCAGGTTGCGCAGTACCTGACGCAACCGGGACTCGTCGGTCAGCAGGTCCGCGGGCGCGCCGGGGGCCGTGGTCACCGTGAAGTCCAGGCTCTTCTGCGTCGTCATCGGCCGGAAGGTGGCCTCGACGTAGTCGATGAGCTGACGCAGGGAGACGACCTCCGGCGCCACGTCCATCTTTCCGGCCTCGACCTTCGACAGATCGAGGATGTCGTTGATCAGCTGGAGCAGGTCCGACCCCGCGGAGTGGATGATGCCCGCGTACTCGACCTGCTTCGGCGTGAGGTTGCGCGAGGGGTTCTGGGCCAGCAACTGGGCCAGGATCAGGAGACTGTTGAGCGGGGTGCGCAGCTCATGGCTCATGTTCGCCAGGAACTCCGACTTGTACTTCGAGGCCAGCGACAACTGCTGCGCACGGGCCTCCAGTTCCTGCCGGGCCTGCTCGATCTGCAGGTTCTTCGCCTCGATGTCCCGGTTCTGCGCCACCAGCAGGGAGGCCTTCTCCTCCAGCTCCGCGTTGGAGTGCTGCAGTTCCTCCTGCTGCTCCTGCAACTCCGCCGACCTGGCCTGGAGTTCGGCCGTGAGACGTTGCGACTCGCCCAGGAGCTCGTCGGTGCGGGCGTTGGCGACGATCGTGTTCAGGTTGACGCCGATGGTCTCCATCAGCTGTTCCAGGAAGTCCTGGTGGATCTGTGTGAAGGCGGTGACCGAGGCCAGCTCGATCACACCGAGGACCTGGCCCTCCACCACGATGGGAAGCAGGACGAGCGCGGTCGGCACCACCTGACCGAGCCCCGAGGAGATGGTCACGTAGTCGGGCGGCAGTTCGTCCACCGTGATCGTGCGGCGGCTGCGCGCGGCCTGACCGACCAGAGTGCGGCCGAAGGCGACCCGGGTGGGCTTGCTGTCGCCGTCGGGATAGCCGTAGGAGCCGACGAGCCGGAGTTCGGGGCCGTCGTCAGTGTCCTCGGCGAGGTAGAAGGCGCCGTACTGGGCCGACACCAGCGGTACCAGCTCGTCCATGATCAGTTCGGCGACGACGGGCAGGTCGCGGTGGCCCTGCATCAGGCTGGAGATCCGGGCGAGGTTCGTCTTGAGCCAGTCCTGCTCCTGGTTGGCCCGGGTGGTCTCGCGCAGCGAGCCGACCATGGAGTTGATGTTGTCCTTGAGTTCGGCGACCTCGCCGGACGCCTCCACCGTGATCGAGCGCGTCAGGTCGCCCTCGGCGACCGCGCTCGCCACCTCGGCGATCGCGCGTACCTGTCGGGTCAGGTTGCCCGCGAGTTCGTTCACGTTCTCCGTGAGGCGCTTCCAGGTGCCCGAGACGCCCTCCACCTCGGCCTGTCCGCCGAGGCGTCCCTCCGTTCCCACTTCGCGGGCGACGCGGGTGACCTCGTCGGCGAAGGCGGAGAGCTGGTCGACCATCGTGTTGATCGTCGTCTTGAGTTCGAGGATCTCGCCGCGGGCGTCGACGTCGATCTTCTTCGACAGGTCGCCCTTGGCCACCGCGGTCGTCACCAGCGCGATGTTGCGCACCTGACCGGTGAGGTTGTTCGCCATCGAGTTGACGTTGTCGGTCAGGTCCTTCCACGTGCCGGCCACGTTCGGTACGTGTGCCTGTCCGCCGAGCCGTCCCTCGGTGCCGACCTCGCGGGCGACGCGGGTGACCTCGTCGGCGAACGCGGACAGCGTGTCGACCATCGTGTTGATGACGTCCGCCAGGGCCGCGACCTCGCCCTTGGCCTCGACCGTGATCTTCTGCGACAGATCGCCCCGGGCCACGGCGGTCGCCACCTGGGCGATCGAACGGACCTGGCCGGTCAGGTTGGACGCCATCACGTTGACGTTGTCCGTGAGGTCCTTCCAGGTGCCCGAGACCCCTCGGACCTGCGCCTGTCCGCCGAGGTTTCCGGCGGTGCCGACCTCGCGGGCGACGCGGGTGACCTCGTCGGCGAAGGCGGAGAGCTGGTCGACCATCGTGTTGATGGTGTTCTTGAGTTCGAGGATCTCGCCGCGGGCGTCGACGGTGATCTTCTGGGAGAGGTCGCCCTTCGCCACCGCCGTGGCCACCTGGGCGACGTTGCGGACCTGCGCGGTGAGGTTGCCCCCCATGAAGTTCACCGAGTCGGTGAGGTCGCGCCAGGTGCCCTTGACGCCCTTGACGTCCGCCTGTCCGCCGAGGCGTCCCTCGGTTCCCACTTCGCGGGCGACGCGGGTGACCTCGTCGGCGAAGGCGGAGAGCTGGTCGACCATCGTGTTGATGGTGTTCTTGAGTTCGAGGATCTCGCCGCGGGCGTCGACGGTGATCTTCTGGGAGAGATCACCCTGGGCCACCGCCGTCGTCACCTGGGCGACATTGCGGACCTGCGCGGTGAGATTGCCCGCCATCAGGTTCACCGAGTCGGTGAGGTCCCGCCAGACGCCGGCGACCCCCGGCACCTGCGCCTGTCCGCCGAGGCGTCCCTCGCTGCCGACCTCGCGGGCGACGCGGGTGACCTCGTCGGCGAAGGCGGAGAGCTGGTCGACCATCGTGTTGACGGTCTCCTTCAGCTGGAGGATCTCGCCGCGCGCGGGGACGTCGATCTTCTGGGAGAGGTCGCCCTTCGCCACCGCCGTCGCCACCTGGGCGATGTCGCGCACCTGTGTCGTCAGGTTGCCCGCCATCGCGTTGACGGAGTCCGTGAGATCGGCCCAGGTTCCCGAGACACCCGGGACCTCCGCCTGTCCGCCGAGTGTCCCCTCGGTTCCCACTTCGCGGGCCACCCGAGTGACCTCGGAGGTGAACACGGACAACTGGTCGACCATGCCGTTGAACACGGTGGCGATGTCGCCCATGAGGCCCTCGCCGTCGTCCGGCAGGCGGGTACCGAAGTCCCCGTCCCGGACCGCCGTCAGCCCCGCGAGGAGCTGTCTCAGCTCGTGATCTCCCGGGACCGCATCAGCGACCTCGGTGGTGTTGGTGGTCATGCGCACCCTCGTTCCGCTCCCCAAGAGTCCCCGCGGCCGAGGACTCGGAACCAAGTCGGGCCGTTTCGGACGGCCCTCCGCAAGTCATACATGCGTTTCCGCAGTTCACGGATCCGCTCGATGAGAAAGACGACGCAGGCTAACCCAGGTGCCGAGCGGTGGACAAAAGTGTCGCGTCAACTTGTACCCACGGTACGGAAAGTCGGGCGAAGTGTGCATGCACGCGCGCGGTAGGGGTACTGGGGTCGATTTCCCTGTCGGGACCGGGCCGGAGTTCGGCAGTTCGGCGGTTGTGGCGCGATGCTCAGAATGCGAGCGCGGCTGGAGGGTAACTGCTGCTGTGAAGCGGGCGGGCGCGCCGTCCGCGTGCGGGCTCATGACCCGTCATCGGCACGGGGAGGAAGGAGCGGTGTGTCCACCGACATCATCTGGTCGTACTCAGCGGACAGCGGATATGCGCAGGGGCAGGAGCTCACGGGTTATCTCGTGGCGGCGACCGACGGCACGATCGGTCATGTGGACCGACAGGCCGACCACTTCGGGATGCGGCACCTGGTCGTGGACACCGGGGTGTGGGTCTTCGGCCGAAGCGTCCTGGTCCCGGTCGGCGTCGTGACGGGCGTCGACATCGAGGGCCGGAAGATATCCCTGTCCTGCACACGGGGCGAGGTGAAGGCGGCGCCCAGGTTCCGGACGGACAGCGAGACCATGGACGCGGCCTATCTGACGAGCGTCGGCGACTACTACCACCGGCTGCCGCCGCGCGAGACGACCACCACCTGACCCGGGACGACCGAAGGCCCTGCAGAGCACACACCGGCATCGATCGGGAGAAACCACCGATGCCCCGAGCGGGGGCCCGCGTCACGCGTGCCCCGCCGAAGCCCTCCTGGGGCCGTCGTCGCACCAGTCCGTGCGGTCGGCGGCCGCAGGGACTTCGACCGGCCGGACGGGCCCACACGGCCCGGCGGGCCCACCGGACGAACGGTGGGGCTCGCGCGGCGGCGGAGGTGGGCACGAGAAGGACGGAAAGGCTGATCGAGGTGACAGGAACGGCAGGGCTCTTCATCCTGGCCGATGACGTCGAGACCGTGGTCGAGAGCGTGACGGAGGCGCTTCCGGCAGTGACGAAGTCGTGAGGGCGGCGGACCGCACGCCGGCCGAGGCCCGGACGGAGCCCAGGGTGGAGACCGCGGCGGCGGCACGCGCGTACGCGCAGGCGGTGGTGCGCGAGGAGTGGGGCGCGCGATCCCGCACGGTGCGGGAGGAGGATGTCATCGACCTGCTGCTGGTCGTGTCGGAACTGGTCACGAACGCCATCCGGCACGGTGACGGACTGGCCGGGTTCGACGTCTCGCCCACGTCCGACGGGGTTCGGCTGGATGTCCACGACCACAGTGCGACGGTCCCCGATGTCGCCTACGGATCGGGCGCCCTGCCCGTCGGGCACCACGGCAACGGCTATGGCTGGCCCTTGATCATTCGTCTCGCCCGTGAGATCGGCGTCGAGAGGCGACCCGAGGGCGGCAAGACGGTCAGCGTGTTCGTGCCGTTGCGTGAGGTGACCGGCTGAGACCGGCTGAGAGGCGTCTCACCAGGGGAGGAAGACGTGGATCTCCTTGCCGCGGCCGCTGGTGATGACGCTGACCTGGTCGCACAGTGTGTGGATCAGGTGCCATCCGATGCCGCCCCCACCCGTGCTGGGGTGGAAGGGGCGGGGTGCCGGTGGCGTCGTGTTCGTGTCCTCCATGACCACATGGACGCCGTCGAACGTCCGGCGCATGGACAGCTCGAAAGGCCCTGGTGCGTACTGGACCGCGTTGGCGGCCAGCTCTGTGACCACCAGGAGAATGTCGTCCCAGTACTCCGGCGTGGCCGGCGGCGCGGTACGTGCCAGATCGGAGAGGAACTTTTCCGCTTCGAGGCGTGCGCCCGTCACATTGCGCAGCTCGCCGGAGAACCGGCTGCTGCGGCTTGGGATCTCCTTGGAAGCCAGTGTGTCGTCCCTAAACGGCTCGCTTGCCATCTCGCCTTCCCGGCCCGGCGTCTGCAGGGCTGTAGTCCTTCCCTTGCGCCCCCACCGTTTGCTAGTTCCCAGGCGGAGAGAGCCTACGCGCGCCATGCGCGATCAGACTGGCGAAGCCTGTCCGCCGTCGGGCCTGACCCCGCGAATCCGGGGCAGAGGGACGCAAACAGCTTGTAGGACACGACGAACGGAGGGTGACCCGTGCTCGCCATAGCAGCGGCAGTACTGTTCTTCATCGCGTTCCTGATCAACGCGGCAGAGATCTCGACCAACGACGTCTTCACGTCGACGAACGTCATGCTCCTCGGCCTCACCGTGCTGGCCCTGCACCTCGCCGGTGTGGGCACCTCCTGGGCGGCACGCGGCCGCAGGCGCTGAAAAAGTGGAACCAGGAATGTCGGAATCGTGCGTGGACTGGTTTTCCCGCAGGAAATCACGCTCCTGAACGTCAGGGCAACTCCCCGGTGTGCAAGGCGTGTTGAAGGGAACTCGGACAGTAATCCACACACCGGAGAGCGGGAGAATGTGATGACGAGTTACGGCAGTTCCTCGGCCGCCTCCTCCAGGTCACGCACCAATGGTCTGGCTGTCGCGAGCCTCATCTGCGGAATTATCGGACTGATCTTCTTCAACGTGGTTCTCGGCCCGGTGGCGATCGTGCTGGGCGCCGTGGGACTGCGTCAGGCGCCGGCCAAGGGCGGGGCGGGAATGGCCAAGGCCGGCATCGTTCTCGGCATTGTCGACCTGGTCGTCTTCGGAGTCCTGCTCGCGCTGGCCGCGTCGAACGGCAGCGCCACCTGGTACATCGGCGGCTGACCCCGGCTCCCTGCCGGGCCGAAGGGCGCATGCGCGGTACGGGCATGCGCCCTTCGGTATGCCCGTACCGCGGCAGGTCCGGCGACCGGGATGATCCTCAGCGGAACACGTCGTCCACGTCGTCCCAGGACGACAACTCGTCCGGCACCCGGGCGCGTCCGGCCCGCGAGCGCGCCTGGTACATCGCGTCGATCTCCAAGGCGTACGTCTGCGCGATGAGGTCCCGGCGCAGCTTCATCGACGGCGTCAGTAACCCGCTGGCCACGCCGAAGGGCTCCGGGAGCACCCGGAAGACCCGAATGGACTCCGGCCGCGACACCGCGCTGTTGGCCGCCGCCACCGCCCGCGTGATCTCCTCCCGCAGCGCGTTCTCCTCCCGGGCCTCCCGGCTCGGTATGTCGCTCTGCAGGGTCAGGGCGGCCCGCCAGTGCGCGAGGAAGTCCGGGTCCAGCGTGATCAGCGCCCCCACGCAGGGCAGGTTGTCGCCCACGACGACCGCCTGGTGGATCAGCGGGTGCATCCGCAGCCGGTGTTCCAGCGCGGCCGGGGCGACGCTCTTGCCGCTGCTGGTGATGATGACGTCCTTCTTGCGGCCGGTGATCGTCAGATAGCCCTCGGGATCCAGCCGCCCGAGATCCCCGGTGGCCAGCCAGCCGCCGTACAGCGCGGCGCGGGACGCCGGCGCGTCGCCCACGTAGCCCTGGAACAGCGACGGCCCGCGCACCAGGATCTCCCCGTCCTCCGCGACCCGGATGTCGGTGCCCGGCAGGGCCTGCCCGACGGTCCCGGACTTCTCCCGGCCCAGCGGCTGCATCGTGACCCCGCCACTGGTCTCGGTGAGGCCGTACCCGTCGTGGACGTAGATGCCGATGCCTTCGTAGAACATGGAGAGCTCGCGGTTCAGGGGAGAGCCGCCCGAGGTGGCACGCCGTACCCGGCCGCCGAGCGTGCCACGCAGCCTGCGGTACACCGTCCGCTCGTACAGGGCGTGCTGCAGCCGAAGGTCGAAGCCGGGGCCCGGCCCCTCGCCGAGCCGCTGCCGCTCGCACGCCGCGGCGAAGTCCCGGGCCGTCTCCGCCGCCCGCTCGAACAGCGCGCCGCGGCCCGACTGCTGGGCCGTGCGCAGGAAGTTCTTGTAGATCTTCTCGAAGACCGACGGCACGGCGTAGAAGTAGGTGGGGCGAAACGACTGCAGCGCCGTCGCCAGGGACTCCCCGCTCAGCTCGGGCTCGTGCCCCATCAGCAGGCCACCGCGCAGGCACACGCCCTGGATCATGAGGCCGTACACATGGGAGAACGGCAGGAAGGCCAGCACGGACCCCTGTTCCCCGGGAGGCGCGGTCGTGTGGCCCCAGCCCGCCACCAGGGTGTCGCAGACGCTCGCCAGACCGCGGTGGCTGAGCGCGCAGCCCAGGGGACGGCCCGACGTGCCGGAGGTGTAGGCGACGACCGCGGTGGAGTCCGGCAGCACGATGCGGCGCAGCGAGTCGACCGTGGCCAGCGGGATGAACTCGCCCCGCGCCGTCAGCTCCTCCAGCGCCCCCGCGTCCAGCTGCCAGACGTGCCGCAGCCGGGGCAGGGACGCGCACACCGAGCCCACCGTCATGACCGCCTGCTCGTCCTCGACGAGTACGGCGACGCAGTCCGCGTCCCGGAGGATCCACTCGACCTGGTCGCGCGAGGACGTCGGATAGATCGGGACGACCTCGGCGCCGACGGCCCACAACGCGTAGCAGACGACCGTCCACTCGTACCGGGTGCGCGCCATGATCGCGACGCGGTGGCCCGGCGAGATCCCGGACGCGATCAGCCCCTTGGCCAGGCCGACGACCTCGTCCCGCATTTCTACGGCGGTCACCTTGTCCCAACCGGAGGAGGCGGCGTCGGGCCGGCGCGCCAGCACCGGCCGGGTCGGGTCGGTGACCGCCGTGTCGAAAACGCTGTCGGCGAGCCCGCCGGTCGGCGGCGGGGCGGGCGAGAGTGGGGGGACGACGTCGCGCATGCTGGTCCTGACGTGTACGGGGTGTGACTCCGCCGATGAGCACGGTTATCTGCGGTGCTCGAATGTAGCCGAGGTGACAGCGCTGGGTGCCGGGATTGAACAACTGGCCAGGCGTCTGTGATCTCCGCGAGTCCTGGGCGTCATCCTCGTCCTGGCCGTCGTCACCGCCGCGTTCTTCCTGGCGTACGCCCTCGTGCCGCTGCCGCGGAAGCGTCGAAGGGTGTACGGGCGGGGCTCACGCCTGGGTCTGGCGCACGCATTCGGTGACCACGTCCCGCAGGCTGCCGGCCCGTTCCATCAGCTCGCGCTGCACCCGGTCGCCGGCGCGCCCGCGCAGCAGCTCGGCGCAGGTCTCGCGGGCCCGGTCCAGGTCCCCGCTGTCGGCGAGGGCATCCTCGACATGCTCCAGCAGGGCCCGGACCACCGTCTCCGCGGGCATCCGCCGCATGGTCGAGGGATGCAGCAGCTCGTCGGTGAGGCCGGAGCGCGCGGCACGCCAGGACGCCAGCCGCAGCAGGCTCACGCTGTGCCCGGCCGGGTCCACGCCCGCCCGCCACTCCCGTGCGGCGGTCTCGACGAGCCCGCGCGCGAGGGTGGCGACGAGTACCGCGGTGTCGGCCCGCAGACAGACGTCCGACACCCGGATCTCCACGGTCGGGTAGCTCCGGGAGAGCCGGGCGTCGAAGTAGATCATGCCCTCGTCGAGGATGACCCCGGTGGCCACCATTTCCGAGACCCTGCGGTGATAGCGCTCGGCCGACCGGAAGGGCTCGGTCGGACCGGCCGACGGCCATCGCTGCCACACCCGGCTCCGATAGCTGCTGTAGAGCGTGTCCGTGCCCTGCCAGAACGGGGAGTTGGCGCTCAGCGCGGACAGCACCGACAGCCAGGGCTGGATCCGGTCGATGACCGCGACGCCCTCCTCGTCGGACTCCACGGACACATGCACATGGCAGCCCATGACCATTTGTTCCTGGGTGGCGATCCCGTACTGCTCCGCCATCCACTGGTACCTGCGGCCCGTGGCCACGGAGGGACTGACGGGCAGCGGTGACGTGGCCAGCGCGGCGACGGCACAGCCGCTTCCCCCGGCGTGCCGGGCCGCCTCCTTGCGGCACCGGACGATCTCCGCGCGTAGTTCGTCCATGCCGGACTGCGGATGTGTCGCGAACTCGACCATCTGGTTGTGCAGTTCCTTCTCGAAGACGTCCTGCTCGGTGCCGTTCTGCGCGGCACTGGCGAGGACCGCGGCCGACAGTGCCTGCGGTTCGCCCGTCTCCGGGTCGACCAGGAGGAGTTCCTCCTCCACTCCGACGGTGCGCACGTGATGCACCCCTTCTCTGGTCTCTCGGCGGCGGCGACGACCAGCCTGGTCCGGTCGTACGACCCCGACTGCCCCTGCGGAGCCGTTCGAACACCTGCCGTCGCCGTACGGGCCTCACCAAGCGCGCGGTGTCAGCCAGACCGTCGCGAGGGGCGGCAGAGTCAGCCGGACGGCCCCGTCCTCGGGCTTGAGCGGCTCGGGGTGTGTGACATCGCCGCCGCCGTACCGTCCGGCATCGGTGTTGAGCACCTCGTACCAGGCGTCCACGTCGTCCGGGACGGTCAGTCGGTAGTCGTGGCGCACCACGGGGGAGAAGTGGGAGACCGCCAGCAGGGGGGAGCCCTCGGAGTCGAACCTCAGGAAGGCGAAGACGTTGTCCTCGGCGGCGTCACCCACGACCCACCGGAATCCGGCGGGGTCGGTGTCGCGCTGCCACAGCGCCGGGGTGTGGCGGTAGACGGTGTTGAGATCGCGGACCAGGTCACGGACGCCTCGGTGGTCGGGCTCCGCCCCGTACGCCGGGTCCAGCAGCCACCAGTCCGGGCCGTGCTCCTCGGACCACTCCGCGCCCTGCGCGAACTCCTGGCCCATGAAGAGGAGCTGCTTGCCGGGGTGCGCCCACATGAAGCCCAGGTAGGCGCGGTGGGTGGCGCGCCGCTGCCACCAGTCGCCCGGCACCTTCGACACGAGGGCCTGCTTGCCGTGGACGACCTCGTCGTGCGAGACGGGCAGGACGAAGTTCTCGCTGTAGGCGTACACCATCGAGAACGTCATCTCGTTGTGGTGGTACTTGCGGTGCACCGGCTCCTTGCCGATGTACTGCAGCGAGTCGTGCATCCAGCCCATGTTCCACTTCAGCCCGAATCCCAGCCCGCCGCTGTCGGTCGGCCGGGTCACCCCGCCCCACGCGGTGGACTCCTCGGCGATCGTCACCACCCCGGGTGCCCGCCGGTACACGGTCGCGTTCATCTCCTGGAGGAACGCCATGGCGTCCAGGTCCTCCCGGCCGCCGAACACATTGGGCGTCCACTGTCCCGAGTCGCGCGAGTAGTCGAGGTAGAGCATGGAGGCGACGGCGTCCACCCGCAGGCCGTCGATGTGGAACTCCTCGCACCAGTACACGGCGTTGGCGACCAGGAAGTTGCGCACCTCGACCCGGCCGAAGTCGAACTCGTAGGTCCCCCAGTCCGGATGCTCCGCCCGCCGGTCGTCTCCCGGCTCGTACAGCGGGTCCCCGTCGAACCGGGCCAGCGCCCAGTCGTCCTTGGGGAAGTGCGCCGGCACCCAGTCCATGATCACGCCGATTCCGGCCCGGTGCAGGGCGTCGACGAGGTACCTGAAGTCGTCCGGGGTGCCGAGCCGGGCGGTGGGGGCGTAGAAGCCGGTGACCTGGTAGCCCCAGGACCCGCCGAAGGGATGCTCGGCGACCGGCATCAGCTCCACATGCGTGAAGCCCAGGTCCTTCACGTACGCCGGTAGCTGCTCGGCGAGTTGACGGTACGTCAGGCCGGGGCGCCAGGACGGCAGATGGACCTCGTACACCGAGAACGGCGCCTCGTGCACGGGGACGTCCCCACGCCCGGCCAGCCACTCCCCGTCACCCCACTCGTACCGCGACGAGGTCACGATGGACGCCGTGTCGGGCGGCACCTCCGTGCGGCGGGCCATCGGGTCGGCCTTCAGGAACCGGCCGCCGTACCGGGAGGTGATCTCGAACTTGTACCGCGCGCCCTCGCCGATGCCCGGCAGGAACAGCTCCCACACACCGGACGCGCCGAGGGACCGCATCGGGAACGCCTGCCCGTCCCAGAACGTGAACTCGCTCGCGACCCGCACCCCTCGCGCGTTCGGCGCCCACACCGTGAACCGGGTCCCGGCGACGCCCTCGTGGGCCATCGGCTCGGCACCCAGCGCCTTCCACAGCTGCTCGTGCCGGCCCTCACGGATGAGGTGGAGGTCCCTCTCGCCGAGGGCGGGCAGGAAGCGGTACGGGTCGTGCACCTCCTGTTCCCCGTCCGCGTACTCCACCAGCAGCGTGTACGCGGGGATCGCGGCGAGCGGCAGGACGCCGGAGAAGAGTCCGTCGCCCTCCGAGGCCAGCCGGCCGCGCTCGCCGTCGATCACGACGCTCACCGAGCGGGCGAACGGGCGCAGCGCGCGGAAGACGATCCCGTCCGGGGCGGGGTGGGCGCCCAGCAGCGCGTGCGGGTCGTGATGGGCGCCCGACAGCAGACGCCCGCGCTCGGCGGGGTCCAGGGGCGGGGCCGTACCGCACCGGGCGGGTCCGGAGGGCTCGGGCAGCGAGGTGTCGTCGCGCAGGGCCACGGGTCAGTCTCCTCTCACGGCGAGACGCTCGATCGCCGCCATGGGTACCGGGAGCCAGTCCGGGCGGTGCCTGGCTTCGTAAAGGACTTCGTACACAGCTCGGTCGGTCTCGTAGGCACGCAGCAGTCCGTGTTTCTTGCGCGGATCCCATCCGGCGCGGGCGGCGTAGCCCCCGCAGAACGCCTCCCGGCAACGACGCGCCCACTGCGGACGCCACGGGCGGCGCTGGCGGGCCGCGTAGTCGAAGGAGCGCAGCATCCCGGCGATGTCCCGTACCGGGGACTGGACGCTGCGCCGCTCGGCGAGCGGGCGGGACGGCTCGCCCTCGAAGTCGATCACGAACCATTCGCGACCGGCCCGCAGTACCTGCCCCAGATGCAGATCGCCGTGGATGCGCTGGGCGGGCGGCCCGGGATCGCAGGCGACCAGCGCGCCGAAGGCGCCCCGCAGCCCGGGGACGAACGGCTTGAGGGCCGGGACACAGTGCGCGGCCGAGTCCAGCCGCTCGGTCATCGCCGCCGCCGTCCGGCGGCTCTCGTCGTGGACACCGGTCGGGAAGGCCGAGGCCAGCGCGAGGTGCACCTCCGCGGTGGCCTGCCCCAACTGGTGCGCCTGCACGGTGAAGTCGTCACCGGTGGCGAGCGCGCGCAGGGCCAGCGTCCAGCCGTCGGAGGCTTCCCGCAGGTACGGCTGGAGCACGCCCAGCGTCACCTCCTGCGGATGCGTGGTCCGGAACCAGGCCACCGGGGCGGGAACCCGGCGGCAGCCCTGTCCGGTGAGCGCGCCCGGCACCTCCAGGTCGGGGTTGATGCCGGGCTGGACGCGACGGAAGATCTTCAGGATGAACTCGTCGCCGTACACCAGCGAGGAGTTGGACTGCTCGGCGTCCAGCAGCCGCGGCGGCAGCCCGCCCGGCACCGGCACGGACGGGTCGCCCTCGAAGCGCAGCGGACCGGCCGATCCCGGGTGCCGCAGCCGTTCCAGGAGCAACTGCGCCGACCGGGGGTCGTGCAGGGCGTCGTAGACCGTCATGCCCGCGAACGGCCCCTGCTCCGCCCGGCCGATGAGTGCCCGGCCCAGGCGCGGCGACACGTGCTTGCGTATGCCGAGCAGCAGCTGGTAGCAGTCGCTGTCGTGGGCGCCGCCGGGTATCGGTACCGCCGAGCGAGCGGTCTGCACTAGCAGGTGCAGACAGCCCGGGAACAGTTCGGTCATCGACAGCAGACCGAGTTCCGTGACGGGCCGGTCCTTGCCCGCGAACCAGCGCTGCCGGGGCAGCCAGTCCCGCAGCAGGTCGCCGAGCGACAGCATCGGGTCGGCGACGACCGTACGTATGGGGCGGAGGAATGCGGTCTTCGGCATGGTGACGCGTCCTTTCGTCGGCACACGCTCAAAGTCGTCGGCCGATGCGGGATGCCACTCGGGAGAGCCGGAACCAGTAGAAGCCGTGGCCGCCGAGGGTGAGCAGATACGGCAGTTCACCGATGGCCGGGAAACGGACGCCGCCGAACAGTTCGACGGGGTGCCGGCCGGCGAACTCCCGCAGATCGAGCTCGGTCGGCTGCGCGAACCGGGCGAAGTTGTTCACACACAGGACCAGGTCGTCCCCGTTTCCCTCTGTCGAGGGGGCCTCCCGCAGGAAGGCCAGCACCGCCGGGTTGGAGGACGGGAGCTCGGTGAAGGAGCCGAGGCCGAAGGCGGGGTTCTGCTTGCGGATCTCGATCATGCGGCGGGTCCAGTGCAGCAGCGAGGACGGCGAGGCCATCGACGCCTCGACGTTGGTGACCTGGTGGCCGTAGACCGGGTCCATGATGGTCGGCAGGCAGAGTCGGCCGGGGTCGGCCGTGGAGAAGCCTGCGTTGCGGTCCGGGGTCCACTGCATCGGGGTCCGTACGGCGTCCCGGTCGCCGAGCCAGATGTTGTCGCCCATGCCGATCTCGTCGCCGTAGTAGAGGATCGGCGAGCCCGGCAGCGACAGCAGCAGGGCGGTGAACAGTTCGATCTGGTTGCGGTCGTTGTCGAGGAGGGGGGCCAGGCGCCGGCGGATGCCGATGTTGGCGCGCATGCGGGGATCCTTGGCGTATTCCGCCCACATGTAGTCGCGTTCCTCGTCGGTGACCATTTCCAGGGTCAGCTCGTCGTGGTTGCGCAGGAAGACGCCCCATTGGCAGTTCGACGGAATGGCCGGGGTCTTGGCGAGGATTTCCGAGACGGGATAGCGGGATTCCCGGCGGACCGCCATGAAGATGCGAGGCATGACCGGGAAGTGGAATGCCATGTGGCATTCGTCGCCGCCGGACCGGAAGTCGCCGAAATAGTCGACGACGTCCTCCGGCCACTGGTTCGCCTCCGCCAGCAGCACCGTGTCCGGATACATCGCGTCGATGTCGCTGCGGACCCGCCGGAGGAACTCGTGGGTGGCGGGCAGGTTCTCGCAGTCGGTGCCCTCCTCCGCGTAGAGGTAGGGCACGGCGTCGAGGCGGAAGCCGTCGATGCCCAGGTCCAGCCAGAACCGGAGGGCGGCCAGGATCTCCTCCTGGACCGCGGGGTTCTCGTAGTTGAGGTCCGGCTGGTGGGAGAAGAAGCGGTGGAAGAAGTACTGCTGCCGGACGGGGTCGAAGGTCCAGTTGGAGGCCTCGGTGTCGACGAAGATGATCCGGGCGTCCTGGTACTGCTTGTCGTCGTCGGCCCACATGTAGTAGTCGCCGTAGGGGCCGTCGGGGTTGTTGCGGGATTCCTGGAACCACGGGTGCTGGTCGCTGGTGTGGTTCATGACGAAGTCGATGATGACGCGCATGCCGCGCTGGTGGGCGGCGTCCACGAACTCCACGAAGTCGGCGAGGTCGCCGAACTCGGGCAGTACGGCGGTGTAGTCCGAGACGTCGTAACCGCCGTCCCTCAGGGGTGACTTGAAGAACGGCGGCAGCCACAGGCAGTCGACGCCCAGCCACTGCAGGTAGTCGAGTTTCGCGGTCAGGCCTTTGAGGTCGCCCACCCCGTCGCCGTTGCTGTCCTGGAAGGAGCGGACGAGGACCTCGTAGAAGACGGCACGCTTGAACCACTCGGGGTCCCGGTCCTTGGCGGGGGTGTCCTCGAAGGTGTCGTGGACGGGCTCGTTGACGGTCATGACGCGGGGGACCCTCCGATCTGTGGCGAGGTGGCCGTTCGCTGGACGTGGAACACATGCGCGGGCGCCCGACCGGGCGCCAGCCGCACGTAGTTGTTCCTGCGCCAGCGATAGGTCTCACCCGCCAGTTCGTCGTGCACGGACACGGACTCGTGCCATTCCAGGCCGAGTTGCGGCATGTCCAACGAGACCGTGGCCTCCTGGGCGCGGTGCGGATCGAGATTGACGACCACCAGAACCGTGTCCTGGCCCGTTCGCTTGCTGTAGGCGATCAGGGCGTCGTTGTCGGTGCGGTGGAAGTGGATGTTCCTGAGCCGGTGCAGCGCGGTGTGCCGGCGTCGGATGGTGTTGAGCCGGGTGATGAGGGGGGAGAGGCTGCGTCCCTCGTGTTCGGCCGTGTCCCAGTCGCGGGGTTTGAGCTGGTACTTCTCGGAGTCGAGGTATTCCTCGCTGCCGGGTTTGAGGGGGGTGTTCTCGCAGAGTTCGTAGCCGCTGTAGATGCCCCAGGTGGGGGAGAGGGTGGCGGCGAGGACGGCGCGGACCTCGAAGGCGGGCCGGCCGCCGTGCTGGAGGTACTCGTGCAGGATGTCGGGGGTGTTGGCGAAGAAGTTGGGCCGCATGTAGGAGGCCGCCTCGCCGGACAGTTCGCTCAGGTA